>JBEBGD010000062.1:0-32972 GCA_040081625.1 Chthoniobacteraceae bacterium | reverse complement strand
GCCCACCACCGCGCGCGACGACGCCCTCACCGTCGTCGGCCAGCTCTGGACCGGCACCGCCCCCGACGAAGCGATCCGCTGGTTCGCCGCGCAGACCTTCACCTCCGACGACGCGCGCATGCTCTCCTTCCGCGATTTCAGCACCGCGCTCACCGACGCCGAGCCCGAAGTCGCCGAGCGCTGGATCGCATCGCTCACCGATCCCGCCGCCGCCGACGCCGCGCTTGGTGGCGCGATCGAGGCGCTTTTCGACGAGAGCCCGGAGAGGGCGCTCAAGACCGCGATGCGAATCAAGGACACCGTCTCCCGCACCATCGCCATCGGCGACGTGCTCCGCGAGTGGCGCGACACCGAACCCGACGCCGCCGCCGAAGCCGAGGCGCGCCTGCTGCCGAAGCCGGCGAAGAAGCCCTGAGCTTTCTCGATTGCACGCGGCGCGCGCCCGCCTAACTCACAGCGCTCCGCCGCGCCCGATGCCCATCCGCTTCACCGACACCTACACGCGCCAGCTCGAAGACTTCGCGCCGCTCTCCCCGCCGCTCGTCCGCCTCTACACGTGCGGGCCGACGGTCTATAACTTCGCGCACATCGGAAACTTCCGCGCCTACGTCTTCGAGGACCTGCTCCAGCGGCATCTCGAAGCGCGCGGCTTCGACGTGCTGCGCGTGATGAATCTCACCGACGTGGACGACAAGACGATCCGCAACTCGATCGCGAGCGGCCAGCGACTCCACGACTTCACCGCCATCTACAAGCAGGCCTTCTTCGAGGACCTCGACATCCTGCGCATCAAGCGGGCGCAGCACTTCCCCGCCGCGACCGATTACGTGCCGCAGATGATCGAGATGATCCGCGACCTCGAGGCGAAAGGCATCGCGTATCAAGCCGACGACAAGTCCGTCTATTTCCGGCTGAGCAAATTTCTCGCTTACGGAAAACTCGCGCACCTCAACCTCGACGAACTGCGCCCAAGCGGACGCGTGAGCAGCGACGAATACGAAAAGGAAAGCGTCGGCGACTTCGCGCTCTGGAAAGCGTGGGACGAAGCCGACGGCGACGTGCGCTGGGACAGCCCCTGGGGCCCCGGCCGCCCCGGCTGGCACATCGAGTGCAGCGCCATGGCCATCGCGTTACTCGGCGACGAATTGGACATCCACTGCGGCGGCGTGGATAACATCTTCCCGCACCACGAAGCCGAGATCGCGCAGAGCGAATGCTGCACGGGGAAGAAGTTCGTCCGCACGTGGCTGCACAACGCGCACCTCATGGTCGAGGGCGAGAAGATGGCCAAGAGCGCCGGCAATTTCTTCACCCTGCGCGACCTCATCGCCAAAGGCTGGACCGGTCGCGAAGTCCGCTACGTCCTGCTCACGGTCAACTACCGCCTCCCGCTCAACTTCACCTTCGACGGCCTCGCCGCCGCCCGCAGCGCGCTCCAGCGCATCGACGAATGGACCGCGCGACTCGCCGGGCACGCCAGCGGCGCATCCGCCGCAGACGATCGAGTCGAGAAGTTCTTCGCGTGCCTCGACGACGACCTGAACATCTCCGGCGCGATGGGCCAGCTCTTCGATCTCGTCCGCGAAAGCAACGCCGCACTCGACCGCGGCGACTTGTCGCCCGGGCAAGCAGCCGCGCTCCTCGCCGGCTGGCAGCGCATCAACAGCGTCCTCGCCATCGAACGCGAAGCCGTGAGCATCCCCGCCGAAGTCCACGCGCTGGTCGAGCAGCGCCAGTCCGCGCGCGCAGCGAAGGACTGGACCGAGAGCGACCGCCTGCGCGACGCGATCGCCGCCGCCGGCTGGATCGTGAAAGACACCAAGGACGGCCCGAAGCTCACGCCGAAGGCTTAGAACCAATCCGACGCTTCCGCCGGAAACGCCGTCGCGGAGCGACGCCATGAAAATAGCCCGGCACTTCAGTGCCGGGAGACCGATCAGGGTTCGGATTCGTCGCGGCGCGACGGCTGATCATTCGCCGCTCCGCGACGGATTAACCAGACAGCTCCCACTCACCGCCCCGGCTTGATCGGCCAGTCTTCCGACTCCGTGCGCTCGCTGGTGAAAAGCGCGCGCGCACGCTCGACGAGATCGGGCTTCCCGGCGGCGAGGTCCTTCGACTCTCCGATGTCGCCCGCGAGATCGTAGAGCGCGATCGGCGCGTCGGGGCGCTTGAGCCGGATCGCCTTCCAGCGTCCGTCCATCAGCACAGCCTGGCTGAATCCGTTCTCGTGAAATTCCCAATAGAGCGTGCGCGCTTTCGGCCACGCGTCGCTCTTCCCGCGCAGCGCCGCGGCGAAGCTGACGCCGTCAAGCTTTGCGGGGATCGGTGCGCCCGCGAGTTCCGCGAACGTCGGCAGGATGTCCGCGAACCAAAGCGGCGTCTTGATCTCCATCCCCGCCGCGACGCGCCCCGGCCAGCGCGCGACCGTCGGCACGCGGATGCCGCCATCGGTGAGGCTGCGCTTGAGCCCCGCGAGCGGGCCATTCGCGTCGAAGAACTCCGGATCGTTCCCGCCTTCCTTGTGCGGTCCGTTGTCGCTGGAAAACATCACGAGCGTGTTCTCGTCGAGCCCGAGCTTTTTCAGCAGCGCGAGGAGACTGCCGACATCCGCGTCGAGCCGCGTGATCGTCGCCGCGAGCTGCTTCTCCGGCAGCGGCCAGTCCTTCTCAGCGTATGGGCCGAGGTCCGGGATCTCCTGCCCGCGACCGTGCTTGGTGCCTTCGTTGTTCGCGTGCGGGCAGATGAGCGACCAGTAGAGAAAGAACGGTTTCGCCTTCTGCTGCTCGACCCACGCGAGTGCCTCGCCGGTCATGAGGTCCGGCACGAAATCGAGCGGCTTCTCCGCGATTCCCGCGCCCTCGGCCTCGCCCGCGCCGCCGCTGCCGGGGATCGTTTTGTTGCGCAGCGGCACGTGCGAAGCGTTGCGCACGATGAACTCCGGATACGGATTGTGCGCGTGGTGCTGGTCGAGGTAGCCGTAGAAATAATCGAAGCCCTTCTTGTTCGGCAGCCCGTCGCTCCCCTCATGCCCGATGCCCCACTTGCCGATGAGCGCCGTGGCATAGCCGGCTTTCTTCAAGACCTCAGCGACCGTCACGTCCTCGGCGCGCAGATTCTGCGGCGTGCGGTTCTGCTTGCCCGCGTTGCCTCGCACACGCGTGTGGCCGGTGTGCAGCCCGGTCATCAGCACGCTCCGGCTCGGCGCGCACACGGTCGAGCCGGCATAGAACTGCGTGAACTTCATCCCCTCCGCCGCGAGGCGATCGAGGTTCGGCGTCGCGATCTTCTTCGCGCCGAAACTGCCGAGCTGCCCGTAGCCGAGATCGTCGGCGAGGATGAAGATGAGATTCGGCGGACGCTCGGCAGCGCGGGCGACGATGACGAAGAGGAAGAGGAGGAGGAAGGGGCGCATGGCGCCGATGCACTACCGCACCCGTGCGCGGTTGGAAACTCCCGCCTTGTCCCCTGCCGCGCGCTCCGCACATGTTGCCGGCATGATCATCGACCTTCCACGCTTCATCGCCGCCGAGCGCCCGGCGTGGACGGAGCTGGAGGCGATACTCGACGATCTCGCGCTGAACCCCGGCCGCCGCCTCACGCTCGAGGAGGCGCGGCGCTTCCATTTTCTCTACCAGAAGACCTCCGCCGATCTCGGACGCGTGGCGACCTTTGCGTCGGAGCCGGAGCTGCTGCGTTACCTCGAGTCGCTCGTTGCCCGCGCCTACGCGGACATCCACGAGACGCGCGAGCGCGGCGTGCGCTGGCATCCGCTGCGATGGCTGCTGATCGAGTTCCCGACGGTCTTTCGCAGACAGGTCGGCGCATTCTGGATGTCGATGCTTGTCACGCTGCTCGGCACGGCGTTCGGCGCCTTCGCGCTGCTGCTCGACGACGAGGCGAAGGCGGCGATCGTGCCCGCGCAGTTCGCCCACGTCCTGAAGGACCCGGCTCAGCGCGTGGCGGAGGAGGAAGCCGAAGCCGTCAACCCGACGAGCGGCGCGCACGCGACCTTCGCCGCGCAACTCATGGCGAACAACATCGGCGTATCGATCAAGACGCTCGCGCTCGGCATGACCTGGGGCATCGGCACCGTGCTCATGCTCTTCTACAACGGCGTGATCCTCGGCCTCGTCGGCGCCGACTTCATCGCCGCGGGGCAGACGGCGTTTCTCGTTGGCTGGCTGCTGCCGCACGGCTCGTTCGAGATTCCGGCCATCATCATCGCGGGCCAGGCGGGCTTCGTCCTCGCGCGCGCGCTCATCGGGCGCGGCGATCGCTCGCCGCTCGCCGCGCGGCTGCGCGCGGTCGCGCGCGATGTGGCGACGCTCGTCGGCGGCGTGGCGGTGCTGCTCGTGTGGGCGGGGATCGTCGAGAGCTACTTTTCGCAGCATCACCAGCCGCGCATTCCCTACTCGCTGAAGATCGCGTTTGGCATCGCGGAGACGGTGCTGCTCGCGGCATTCCTGAGTTCCGCGTGGTGGCGAAAGATGGGAGCGACGCGATGAACGGCGAGCTGCGCATCCGCACGCCCGAGGGCATCACTTTCGCCTACCCGCTGGCGGGACCAGTCACGCGCTGCCTTGCGTGGGGCATCGACATGCTCGCCATCCTCACGCTCTGCTCGGTGATCTCGATGGTGCTCGGCTTCGCCGGGATGATCTCGCCGGACCTCGCGCAGGCGTCGATGGCCATCGTGTTCTTCGTCGTGCCGGTCGCCTACGGTATCGCCTTCGAGTGGCTCTGCCGCGGGCAGACGCTCGGGAAAAAACTGCTGCGCCTTCGCGTGATGGATGCCGACGGGCTGCGCCTGCAGTTTCACCAGGTGCTCATGCGCAATCTCATCCGCTTCGCCGATCTGCTGCCGGGCTTTTACCTCGTCGGCGGCGTGTCGTGCCTGCTCTCGCGCAAGGCCCAGCGCCTCGGCGATCTCGCCGCGGGCACGATCGTGGTGCATCACCGCAAGACGCGCGAGCCGGACCTCGAGCAACTCCTCGGCACGAAGTTCAACAGCCTGCGTGCGCACCCGCATCTCTGCGGGCGCCTGCGCCAGCGCACCTCGCCCGCGCAGGCGCGGCTCGCGCTCCAGGCGCTCGTGCGGCGCGAGGAGTTCGAGCCAGGAGCGCGCGTCGAGCTGTTTGCGGAGATGGCCGCGCACTTCAAGTCACTCGCGCAATTCCCGCCCGAGCTGCTCGAGGCGATGCCCGACGAGCAATTCGTCCGCAACGTCGTCGATTTGCTTTTCCGCACCGGCGAAGCGAAGGCGCGCGAGTAGTTGCGGGCGGCGGCGCGCGCCGTTACAGAGCCGGCCCGCTTTATGTCCGAATTGACCGAAGACCAAATCCGCACCGCGCTCCAGAGCGTGAAGTATCCCGGCTTCAGCCGCGACATCGTCTCGTTCGGCCTCGTCAAAGCCGTGCTGATCGATGGCGCGGACGTGACTTTGCAACTCGCGCTCACGACCGCCGACCCGAAGGTGCCGCAGCAGATCAAGGCCGAGAGCGAGCAGGCGCTCGCCGCCGTGCCGGGCATCGGGAAGATCAATGTGAAGATCGACATTCACGCGCCGGCCCAAGCCACGACCGGCGCGGCTGCGGCGGCGCAGACGCAGATCGCGGGAGTGAAGCACGTCATCGCCGTCGCCAGCGGAAAGGGCGGCGTCGGCAAATCGACGGTCGCCGCGAATCTCGCGATCGCCTTGCACGAACTCGGCGCGGAAGTGGGGCTGTGCGATTGCGATCTCTACGGGCCGAGCATCGCGCTGATGTTCGGCACCACCGAGCGCCCGATGGCGACGGAGGAGAACCGCATCATCCCGATCGAGCGCTACGGCTTGAAGCTCATGAGCATGGGTTTCCTGCTCGACGACGCGTCGCCGGCGATCCTGCGCGGGCCGATGGTCACCAAATACACGCAGCAATTCCTCCGACAGGTCGAGTGGGGCGAACTCGACTACCTCATCCTCGATCTGCCGCCGGGCACCGGCGACATCCAACTCACCATCGTGCAGACCGTCGCGCTCTCCGGCGCGCTCATCGTCACCACGCCGCAGGAAGTCGCGCTCATCGATGCGCGCAAGGCGTCGGCGATGTTCACAAAGGTCAACGTGCCCGTGCTCGGACTCGTCGAGAACATGAGCTACTTCGTCTGCCCGAGCGATGGGCAGCGTTACGACATCTTTGGAAATGGCGGCGGCGAGCGCGAAGCGCAGCGGCTCAACGTGCCGCTGCTCGGCCAGATCCCGATCGACATCCCGACACGCGAAGCGGGCGACCGCGGCTGCCCGATCTCGCTCGCGGAGCCGAAGTCCGCGGTGGCGACCGCTTTCCTCGATGTAGCGCGGCGCCTGCGCGAGACGGTCGCGTGACCACTGATGGCGCGGATGTTTGAACCACGGATTACACGGATAACACGGATGGGGAACGGGCGCGGCTGTTGCGGCGCAGCAGAAGCGTTTATCCGTGTAATCCGTGTAATCCGTGGTCGTTCCTTCCGTGCGATCCGTGGTTGAGATGCCGATCGATTGCCACGTCCACGTCGTCGGCAATGGCCGGCGCGGCTCGGGCTGCTGGCTGCGCATCGGCGGCACGTGGTGGCAGAAGCCGCTCACGGCTTTCATGCTGCGGCACATCGGGCTGACGGACACGGCGCTCGATGCGGGAGACTTCGACGAACGCTTCGTCGCGCACTTGCTCCGGCTCGTGCGCGAGTCGTCGATCGGCACGGCCTGCATCTTTGCGCAGGACGAAGTCTATTCCGCCGACGGCAGAAAGCGCCCGGACCTCGGCACCTTTTACGTGCCGAACGACTACGTGCTGCGGCTCGCACGCGAGCACGCGGAGTTTCTGCCCGTCGTGAGCATCCACCCCGCGCGGCCCGACGCGCTCGACGAACTCGACCGCTGCCTCGCTGCCGGCGCGGTCATGCTCAAGCTGCTGCCGAACTGCCACGACGTGAATTGCAACGACGCGCGCTACCGACCGTTTTGGGAACGCATGGCCGCCGCGCGCCTGCCGCTGCTCGCGCACACCGGCGGCGAGCACACCGTGCAGGTGGTCAATCCCGCGTATGCCGACCCGCGCACGATGACGCTGCCGCTCGAGTGCGGAGTCACCGTCATCGCCGCGCACGCGGCGACGAAAAGCGGGCTCGGTGACCCGGAGTATTTCCACGTGTGGGCGGAGATGCTCGAGCGCTGGCCGAATCTCCACGGCGACACGAGCGCGTGGAACGTGCCGATGCGCGGACGGCACGCCGGCATCGCCACGCGCGGGCTCATCGCGGAGCGGCTCATGCACGGCAGCGATTTTCCCGTGCCGGTGAATGGCGCGTGGGCGCGGCTGCGGCGCTTCATTTCCGATACCGACTGGCAGCGCTGCCGCATGATCGGCAACGTCATCGAGCGCGACTACCAGCTCAAGCGGGCGATGGGGTTCGGCCCGGAGCATTTCACCCGCGTCGCAGGATTGCTGCGGACGAAAACTCCGTCACACTCGCGCCCATGAGCACCGAGACCGTCATTTGGAAAGGCACCTCCTCGCAGGTGAAAAACTTCTGGTGGTTCGTCGCCTGCCTTCTCGTCATCCCCATCCCGTGGGCGATCTGGGCGTGGCTGAAAGTGAAGTGCCGCGTCTATACCCTCACGACCGAGCGCCTGCTCATCGAGAGCGGCGTGCTGAACAAATCCCACGACACGCTCGAGCTCTACCGCGTGCGCGACCTCCAGGTCTCCGAGCCGCTCTGGCTCCGGCTTTTCGGGCTGCAAAACATTCAACTGCTCGCGACCGACATCACGACCGAGAACCTCGAGCTCGGCTACATCCCCTCCGGGCTAAACCTGCGCGACAAGCTCCGCGAACACGTCGAGCGCTGCCGGCAACTCAAGGGCGTGCGGGAGATCGGCATCGACATGGACCCCGGCGCCGGGCCGGTCCTCTCGTAGGAGACTGTTGAAATCGTCCACAGATTTCAGGGATGGACACAGATTCGTCCCGGCAATCAATTCAGCTTCTCTGTGAAAATCGGTGCAATCTGTGGACAACCACCGAGGCGTCGAGTTTTTCGACACGCTGCCAGCGAAAACGAGCATCGCCCCGGGCACTTCGGCTGCTTTTTCAAAGCGCCGCCATGCCCGCCAGACTCGACCACGCTCCCGACTCCTCGCAGCTCCAGGGGAACAGCCTCTTTGCCGGCGTGCCGAGCGAACTCGTCAACGAACTTGGCGCCGACATGGCGCTCCTGCGCTTCGATCCCGACGACATCATCTTCAACGAAGGTGACCCCGGCGACTGTCTTTACCTCGTCGTCGACGGCAGCGTGCGAATTTCCAAGCTCGGTCGCGGCGGAAACCAGGAGACGCTGCAATTCATCCAGCCCGGCAATTTCTTCGGCGAGATGTCGCTCATCGACGGCGAGCCGCGTTCCGCGCAGGCCAGCGCCGCCGGACCCACCGTGCTCGGCCAAGTCGATGCCGCCACCTTCGGCCGCATCCTCGAAAACGCGCCGCGCACCCTGCACATGAACTTCCTGCGCTCGGTCGTCGCGCGACTGCGCGGGCTGAACTCTCACTTCATCACCGAACTCATGCGCAACGAGCGCCTCTCGCTCGTCGGCTCGATGGCCAACTCCATCGTCCACGACATGAAGAACCCGCTCACCGCGATCGTCTCGTGCAACGACTTGATCGACCAGCGCGTGCCCGATGCGAGCGTCGCCGAGTTCACCAGCATCATGCGGCGCGCCGCGGACCAGCTCAGCGACATGGTCCAGGAGCTCCTCGATTTCGCCCGCGGCCAGTCGAGCCTCCAGATGCAGCGGCACCCGGCGCGCGCCGTCATCCAGGAGCTGCAAAACCAATTCATCAACACGCTCCCGGCGCACATCCACCTCGTGCTCGACATCCGCTTCGCCGACGACGTGAACGTCGATCTCGGCCGCTTCACGCGCGTGCTCATGAACCTCGCCAAGAACGCCATCGAAGCCATGCCGAAAGGCGGCATCCTGCGCATCGGCCTGCGGCAGGAAGGCGGCCGCGTCGTCTTCAAAATCGGCGACACCGGCTGCGGCATCGCGCCCGAGATGATCGATCAGGTCTTCGAGCCCTTCGTGACCTTCGGGAAAAGCAAAGGCAGCGGCCTCGGCATGTCCATCGCGAAGAGCGTCGCCGAATCCCACGGCGGCAACATCGCGCTCACGAGCAAGGTCGGCATCGGCACGACCGTGGAAGTCGCGCTGCCCGCGCTGCCGGTGGTGTAGTCGCCGAAAGCACACGGGCCGGAAGCTTTCGCTCCCGGCCCGCGGCGGATGGTTTGTTGGCGTGGACGCCGGGGATTAGCCGACGAGCTCTTCCGGCAGGCCGCTGTGGCCCGGCTGGCCTTGAGGATCGGGCGCGTCGAGCTCTTCGGAGAGGCTGATCACCCTGATTTCGCGATGGCCGGGGTAGCCGGTGCCCGCGGGGATGAGATGGCCCATGATGACGTTCTCCTTGAACCCGCGCAGGTTGTCGATGCGGCCGAGGGTGGCGGCTTCGGTGAGGACGCGTGTGGTGTCCTGGAAGCTCGCGGCGCTGATGAAGCTCTCGGTTTCGAGCGAGGCCTTGGTGATGCCTAGCAGCACCGGCACGGCTTCGGCGGGCTTGCCGCCCTTTTCCGCGACGCGGTCGTTGTGCTTTTCGAAGGTGAGCTTGTCCACCTGGTCGCCCCATAGCATCGGCGTGTCGCCCGGATCGGTGACCTTCACCTTGCGCAGCATCTGGCGGACGATGATCTCGATGTGCTTGTCGGCGATCTCGACGCCCTGGAGGCGATAGACTTCCTGCACTTCGTTGACCATGTGCTCCTGGAGCTGCTGCGGCCCGAGCACGTCGAGGATGTCGTGCGGGGGCACGGAGCCATCGGTGAGCTGCTGGCCTTTGACGACGAGGTCGCCCTTGGTGACGATGATATGCTTGTTCATCGGGACGAGATGCTCCTCGGAGTCGCCGGTCTCTTCCTCGGTGACGATGATTTTGCGCTTGCCGCGGACGGTGCCGCCGATTTCGACGACGCCGTCGATCTTGGCGATCTCGGCAGCGTCCTTTGGCTTGCGGGCCTCGAACAACTCGGCGACGCGCGGCAGACCGCCGGTGATGTCCTTGGTCTTGGCGATCTTGCGCGGCGTTCGGGCGAGCAATGTGCCGGCCTGGACTTTCGCCTTCTCATGCACGGAGACGTGCGCGCCGGCCGGGATCGAATAGCTGGCGAGAACCGCGTGCGTCTTGTCGTCCACGATGACGATCTGCGGGTGCAGGTCCTCCTTGTGCTCGATGACGACGGTGCCCTTGACGCCCGTCTCGGGGTCGAGGTCCTGCTTGATGGTCACGCCCGCGATCATGTCGCGGAATTCGACCTTGCCGGTCTTTTCGGTGATGATCGGCACATTGTGCGGATCCCAGTGGGCGAAGGCTTCGCCTTTCTTCACGTGCCCACCGTCAGCGACGGCGATGATGGAACCGAGGACGATGGTGTATCGCTCGAGTTCACGGCCGTCCTTCCTGTCATGAATGGTGACGTTGCCGTTCTTGTTCAGCGCGACCCATTTTCCGTCGGTGTTCTCGACGGTTTTGAGGTCGTTGTATTTGATATCGCCCTCGCTCTTCGCCTTGACGATAGGCTGCTTGAACACGCCGGAGGCGACGCCGCCGACGTGGAAGGTGCGCATGGTGAGCTGCGTGCCGGGTTCTCCGATGGACTGCGCGGCGATGATGCCGACCGCTTCGCCGATCTTCACGGCCTTGCCGGTGGCGAGGTTGCGCCCATAGCACTTGCCGCAGCAACCGCGCTTGCTTTCGCAAGTGAGCACCGAGCGGATCTTGAGCGCCTCGACGCCGACTTTCTCGACGGCCTTGGCGACCTTTTCCTCGATGATCGTGTTCTTCTTGAGGATGGTCGTGCCGCCGACGGGATCCTTGACGGTCTCGCAGCTTGCGCGGCCGATGATGCGGGTGGGCAGATCGACGACTTCCTCGTCGCCTTCATAGATCGGGCGGACGACGATGCCCTGCGTGGTGCCGCAGTCTTCCTCGGTGATGATGACATCCTGCGAGGCATCGACGAGCTTGCGGGTGAGATAGCCGGAGTCGGCAGTCTTGAGCGCGGTGTCGGCGAGGCCTTTGCGGGCGCCGTGGCTGGAGATGAAATACTCCATGACGGTGAGGCCCTCGCGGAAGTTCGCGGTGATCGGGCGCTCGATGATGGAGCCGTCGGGCTTGGCCATGAGGCCGCGCATTCCGGCGAGCTGCTTGACCTGCTGGCGGTTGCCGCGCGCACCCGAGTCCACCATGAGATAGACGGGGTTGAGTTCATCGCGCCCTTCGTTGTGCTGAAGGGTGCGGAACATGACGTTCGCAATTTCCTCGCCGGCGTGGGTCCAGACGTCGATGACCTTGTTGTAGCGCTCGCCGTCGGTGATGATGCCGTTGCGATACTGCTTCTCGACGATGGCGAGTTGCTTGTAGGCGTTCTCGACCTCGATGTGCTTCTCCTTCGGAATGATCATGTCCGTGATGCCGATGGAGACGCCCGCACGCATGGCCCATTGGAACCCGAGGTCCTTGAGCTTATCGAGAGCTTCGACCGTCGCCTTGTGGCCCGCGGATTGATAGGTGCGAAAGATGACGTCGGAGAGCGCCTTTTTCGGGCAGGGCTTGTTGAAGAAGCCAAGCTCCGGCGGCCAGATCGAGTTGAAGGTCACGCGACCGACGGTGGTTTCGATATGTTTGACCTCCGGGTTGCCGAAGACGGTCTGCCTGCCGAAGTCCGGGTTCTTGATCCGGATGCGGTCGTGGACCTTGATCGCCTTCTCCGAGAAGGCGAACTCGACCTCGATCGCGTCGGCGAAGAGGCAATAGCGTTCGCCCTCGACGCGCGCCTTGCGTGGCTCCTGCGTGAGGTAGTAACAGCCAAGGACGATATCCTGCGAAGGCGTCGTGACCGGCTTCCCGCTCGCGGGCGAGAAGAGGTTGTTCGGCGCGAGCATCAGCATGCGCGCTTCCATCTGCGCCTCGACCGACAGCGGGACGTGGACCGCCATCTGGTCGCCGTCGAAGTCCGCGTTGTATGCGGTGCAGACGAGCGGGTGAATGCGGATCGCCTCGCCCTCGATGAGCTGAGGCTCGAAGGCCTGGATCGACAGGCGGTGCAGGGTGGGCGCACGGTTGAGCAGCACGGGATGTCCGCGCGTGACTTCCTCGAGAATGTCCCACACCTCGGGCGTCTGCTTCTCGATCATTTTCTTGGCGCTGCGCACGGTGTGCACATAGCCGAGTTCCTTGAGTCGGCGGATGATGAAGGGCTCGAACAGGACGAGCGCCATTTTCTTCGGCAGGCCGCACTGATGCAGCTTCAACTCAGGGCCGATGACGATGACGGAACGGCCGGAGTAATCGACACGCTTGCCGAGCAGGTTCTGGCGGAAACGACCACCCTTGCCCTTGAGCATATCACTCAGCGACTTGAGCGGACGGTTGCCGGCGCCGGTGACGGCGCGGCCGTGACGGCCATTGTCGAAGAGCGCATCGACAGCTTCCTGGAGCATGCGCTTCTCGTTGCGGATGATGACATCCGGCGTCTTGAGCACGAGCAGGTTCTTGAGCCGGTTGTTGCGGTTGATGACGCGACGATAGAGATCGTTGAGATCGCTGGTCGCGAAGCGGCCGCCTTCGAGCGGGACGAGCGGGCGCAGGTCCGGCGGGATGACGGGCAGGACTTCGAGCACCATCCATTCGGGACGGCTTTTCGAGCCCATGAAGCCCTGGCAAAGCTTGAGGCGCTTCGCGAGCTTCTTGCGGATTTGCTTGGAGCGGGTGTTACCCATCGCTTCCTCGAGCTCCTTTTGAATGACTGCGAGGTCCGCGGTCATAAGGATCGCCTTGATCGCGTCACCGCCCATGCCGGCGACGAAGTTGCCCTCGCCGTATTGATCGAGCGCCTCGCGATACTCCGCCTCGGTGAGAAGCTGGCAGCGCGTGAGCGGAGTCTGGCCGGGATCGACGACGATGTAATCCTCGTAGTAGATGACGCGCTCGAGCTGGCGGCTCGACATGTCGAGCATCAGGCCGATGCGCGAGGGCATGCACTTGTAGAACCAGATGTGCGTGACGGGCACGGCCAACTCGATGTGGCCCATGCGCTCGCGGCGGACGCGGGCGAGGGTGACCTCGACGCCGCAGCGGTCGCAGATGACGCCCTTGTGCTTGATGCGCTTGTATTTGCCGCACGAGCATTCCCAGTCCCGCGTGGGACCGAAGATGCGCTCGCAGAACAAGCCGCCTTTTTCTGGCTTGAAGGTGCGGTAGTTGATCGTCTCGGGGTTTTTTACTTCACCGTGGCTCCACGAGCGGATTGCCTCGGGAGAGGCCACGGAGATCGCCACCTGGTCAAAGCCGACGGCGCGTTCCTCGCCGAAAACTTCGCGGATATTGGGTTCAACAGCGTTCATATAAGTAGTCTGTGTTAGTGGTTAGCGAAGGGGTTTGGATTACTGCAGGAGCTCCGGCGGGAGCTGCGGGGCGGTGGTTTGCGCTTTGCCGCCGACTTTCACGTCGAGGCCGAGCGATTGCATTTCCTTGATGAGCACGTTGAAGCTCTCGGGGGTGCCGGCTTCGAGCGAGTTGTCGCCCTTGACGATGCTCTCGTAGATGCGCGTGCGGCCCTGGACGTCGTCGGACTTCACGGTCAGGAGTTCCTGCAACGTGTAGGCCGCGCCATAGGCTTCGAGCGCCCACACTTCCATCTCGCCGAAGCGCTGTCCGCCATACTGCGCCTTGCCGCCCAGCGGTTGCTGGGTGACGAGCGAATACGGTCCGACGGCGCGGGCGTGGATCTTGTCGGCAACCAAGTGGCCGAGCTTGAGGATGTAGATGATGCCGACGACGATCTGCTGGTCGAACGGATCGCCAGTGCGCCCGTCATAGACAGTCGCCTTGCCGTTTTCGTTAAGCCACTCGTAGCCGGGCACCTTGCGGGCTTCCTTCACGTATTTCCAGATCTGGTCTTCCTTGATGCCGTCGAACACCGGTGTCGCAACGCGGAAGCCGAGCGCTTTCGCGGCGATGCCAAGGTGGGTTTCGAGCACCTGGCCGACGTTCATGCGCGAAGGCACGCCGAGAGGGTTCAGGCAGATATCGACAGGCGTGCCGTCGCTGAGGAAGGGCATGTCCTCCTCGGGCACGATCTTCGCGACGACGCCCTTGTTGCCGTGGCGGCCGGCCATCTTGTCGCCGACGCTGAGCTTGCGCTTGCTGGCGACATAGACTTTCACCTGCTTGATGATGCCCGGGTCGACGTCATCGCCGCTCTCGACCTGGTCCATCTTGCGTTCCTTGTCGAGTTCGAGGTCGGCGAACTTGTGCTCGAACTGCGCGATGATCTCGCGGATCTTGTTGCGGATCGGCGACGGGTCGATATCGACGTGATCATAGACGCTGGCGAGCTTGCGCAGGAGCGTCTTGGTGATCTTGCGGTTGGCCGGGATGATGATCTCGCCGGTCTGCGCGTTGACGACATCGAGCGGGATTTTTTCGCCGAGAAGGATGTTCGAGAGCGCCTCGGTGAGTTGCTCGGTGAGTTCCTCCTTCTTCTTGTTGTTCTCGTCTTCGATCTCCTTCGCCTGACGCTTGGCTTCCTGCGGCGTGAGCTTCAAGCGGGCGACTTCCTTTCGGGAGGAAACCTTCACATCCATCACGATTCCATAGGTGCCGGAAGGCACGGTGAGCGAGGTATCCTTAACGTCCGCGGCCTTCTCGCCGAAGATGGCGCGCAACAGGCGCTCCTCGGGGGCGAGTTCGGTCTCGGATTTCGGGGTGATCTTGCCGCAGAGGATGTCGCCGGGCTTCACTTCCGCGCCGACGCGGATGACGCCATCCTGACCGAGGTGGCGCAACGCCTCCTCGCTGACATTCGGGATGTCGCGCGTGATTTCCTCCGGGCCGAGCTTGGTGTCGCGAGCGCCGATCTCGAACTCCTCGATGTGGATCGAGGTGTAGATGTCTTCCTTGGCGACGCGCTTGGAAATGACAATGGCGTCTTCGAAGTTGTAGCCGTTCCACGGCATGAACGCGACGAGCACGTTCTTGCCGAGGGCGATTTCTCCGTTTTCGCAGTTCGCGCCGTCGGCTAGCACATCGCCTTTCTTGACCTTCTGGCCGCGCTTGACGACAGGCCGCTGGTTGATGCACGTGCCGGCGTTCGAGCGCATGAATTTGCGCAGATCGTAGAGATACACGCCTTTGTCTGGGTCGTGCTTCGGGCCTTTCTTGCTATCGGGCAGATCGCCGTCGGAGGTGACGATGATCATGTCGCCGGTGACGCTCGCGATGCGGCCTTCCGACTCGGCGACGATGACGGCTCGCGAGTCGCGGGCGACTTTGCCTTCCATGCCGGTGCCGATGATCGGCGCCTCGGACACGAGGAGCGGAACACCCTGGCGTTGCATGTTCGAGCCCATGAGCGCGCGGTTGGCGTCGTCGTGCTCGAGGAAGGGAATGAGCGCGGCGGCGACGGAGACGAGCTGTTTCGGCGAGATGTCCATGTAGTGGACCTCCTTGGGCGCGACTTCGAGGAAGTCGCCCTTGCAGCGGACGGCGACCTTCTCGGTCAGGAACTTGCCGTTATCGTTGATAGGCTGGTTCGCCTGCGCGACGTTGAAGCCTTCCTCGCGATCGCCGGTGAGGTAGTCGATCTTCTCGGTCACGCGACCATCGACGACTTTGCGATAGGGCGTCTCGATGAAGCCGAAGTCGTTCATGCGGGCATAAGTGCTCATCGAGCTGATGAGGCCGATGTTCGGGCCTTCCGGTGTCTCGATCGGGCAGATGCGGCCGTAATGCGACGGATGAACGTCGCGGACCTCGAAGCCGGCACGGTCGCGAGAGAGACCTCCCGGCCCGAGGGCGGAGAGGCGGCGCTTGTGCGTCAGCTCGGAGAGCGGGTTGGTTTGGTCCATGAACTGGCTGAGCTGGGACCGGCCGAAGAAGTCGCGGATGACCGCGCTCAGCGCCTTCGGGTTGATGAGCTTCTGCGGCGTCATGCCTTCGATGTTCACGTCGAAGAGCGTCATGCGCTCTTTCACGAGGCGCTCGGTGCGGGCAAGGCCGACGCGGCACTGGTTGGCCAGTAGTTCGCCGACGGTGCGGACGCGGCGGCTGCCGAGGTGATCGATATCATCGAGCCTGCCTTCGCCACGGCGCAGCTTGATGAGGTATTTGATCGCCGCGACAAAGTCGTCGCCGGTGACGACACGCTGTCCGAGATCGACCTTCATGCCGAGCTTCTCGTTGATCTTGTGGCGACCGACGCGGGAGAGATCGTATTTCTTCGGGTCGAAGAACAGGCGCTTGAGCAGTGCTTTCGCGTTCGGGATGGTCGGCGGGTCGCCAGGGCGAAGCTTGCGGTAGATGTCCTTCAGCGCCTCGTCCTCATCGTGCGCCGGATCCTTGCGGAGCATCTTGATGACGCTGTCGTCGTCCTTGATATCGACGACTTCCACGTCCTTGACGCCGAGCGTGAGGACCTGCCGGATGACCGCCTTGGTCAGCGGCTCGAAGGCGCGGGCGACGGTGATTTCACCATCGCGCACGTCAGCGGTGAGCACCTTGGTGGCGATGTCTTCCTCTTCGATGCTCTCGGAGAGCTTCAGCTTCTCGACCTTGTAGAAGATCTTGAGCACCTCTTCGTCCGAGCCGTGCCCGAGCGCGCGCAGGAAGGTGGTCGCGAGGAATTTCCGGCGGCGTTTGCGCCGGTCGAGGTAAACGTAGAGCAAGTCGTTCACGTCGAACTGCAGTTCGACCCACGAGCCGCGGTCCGGGATGATTCGGAAGCTGTAAAGCTCCTTGCCATTGAGGTGCGTAGAGGACTCGAAGCAGATGCCCGGCGAGCGGTGGAGCTGCGAGACGACCACGCGCTCGGCACCGTTTATGACGAAGGTGCCCTGCGGCGTCATGAGCGGAATTTCGCCCATATAGACGCGCTCTTCCTTCGTGCCCGTCTCCTCCTTGAGGTGGAAGGTGACGTAGAGCGGCGCGGAGAAGGTCTGCCCTTCGCGCATGCACTCGCGCTGGTTCAGCTTCGGGTCGCCGATGTCGTAGGCGTGGAAGTCGAGCGTGCACTTCTCGTCGTAGCTGGTGATGGGGAAGACTTCCTTGAAGACCGACTGGAGCCCGGCCATGACGCGCTTGCCCGGCGTGAGGTTCGTCTGAAGGAACTCAATATAGGAGTTGAGCTGGACCTCGATGAGGTTCGGGGGATCGATGACCTCGTGGATTTTGCCGAAATTTTCTCGCTTAATCATAGGGTGTGAGTCGCTCAATTCGCTCGTCGATTTCGATGCTTCCCGGTCCGCGACGGAGCCATTCGGACGGGAATTGAGATGGTGTTGGCTGGCCGTGCGTCAGTCCGCCGTCCCGCGTCGAACACGCAGAGACGCCGAGACGCAGAGCCTTGCTGGAAAGCTCTGCGTCTCGGGGTCTCTGCGAAAATGATCTTGGCTGGTGACGGTATGCTGCAACGGAATGACGGTGCGGCGCGTGGAGCCGTGTCAGGAACTCCAGCGGAAAAATGGACGGGCAAGCTGGCGCGCTTCGCGACCTTGGCAAGTAGATTTTTGCCCGAATATTTCGGGCTTGCCGGGATGGCCATACGAAGGCGGAGGCGGCTAACTCGCGGAACTACCGCCCCCACCCATCGATCATCGTTGCGCACGACGCACAAGCACGGTGTCGAGCCGACACTCGGTGCGGGCGAGCGCGCGAAGGTGAGGAGGCGCTTCGCCGACTCCAAAGTGCGGCTGCTCTCGCTGGGGACGGCATGCGAGTTTCATTCGCCGGACACCGCTGTGGTGGAGAAGCTCCAGGACACAACCAACCCGCTGCTCCTGATGAAATATTTCCGCGGGCTGTGGAGTGAATCGACCCGGTATTTTCCGAGACTTGGTATTGCCGGCTAAGACTCGCGGGCTCGTGCAGCTTGAACGTTGCGCTGGCCTCGCCAGTCTCATCGCATCCATGCAATCCGTCCCTTTCGCCTTCGACTGGCAGCCGCGCACCCGGCTGATCTTCGGCCCCGACAGCCTCGATCGCGTCGGCGAAGTCGCGCGCGAGCTCGGCGGTCGCCGCGCACTGCTCGTGACCGATGCCGGCATCGTCGCCGCCGGGCACGCGAGTCGTGCGGCGGAACTCATCGCCGCGGCTGGATTGCGGGTGGAGGTGTATGACCGCGTGCATGAGAACCCGACGACCGACGACGTGGCGCAGTGCGTGGAAGCAGCGCGCAGTGCGAAGTGCGACATCCTCGTCGGCCTCGGTGGTGGCAGCTCGATGGACACGGCCAAGGGCTGCAACTTCATCCTCACCAACGGCGGCGAGATGAAGGACTACTGGGGCGTCGGCAAGGCGACCCAGCCGATGCTCCCGCTCATCGCGATCCCGACCACCGCGGGCACCGGCAGCGAGTGCCAGAGTGCCGCGCTCATCGCCGACCCCGCGACGCACCAGAAAATGGCGTGCCTCGACCCGAAGGTCGCCGCGCGAGTCGCGATCCTCGATCCGCTCCTGACCCTCTCGCAGCCGCCGCGAGTGTCCGCCTGCACCGGCATCGATGCACTCGCCCACGCGCTCGAGACCGCGGTGACGCGCAAGCGCAATGGAATCTCCGCCGTCTTTTCCCGCGAGGCGTTCAAGCTCTGCTTCACGAGCCTGTCGCGCGTGCTCGCCGATCCCGACGATCTCGACGCACGCGCGCGCATGCAAATCGGCGCGGCCTTCGCCGGCACGGCGATCGAGAACTCGATGCTCGGCGCTGCGCACTCCGCCGCGAATCCGCTCACCGCGCATCACGACATCGTGCATGGCCAGGCCGTGGGGCTCATGCTGCCGGGCGTGATCCGCTTCAACGCGGTGCTGCCGGAAGCCGCCGCGATCTACGCCGAACTGGCCGCGAGCGTCGGCCTGCACATGGTCGGCGAACTCGTCACCGGCTTCAGCGAAGAGCTCGCCGAGGCCGGGCTGCGCGTGCGGCTCTCGGAGTTCGGCGTCACGCGCGAAGCGATCCCGGCGCTCGCCGAGGAGGCCGCGAAGCAATGGACCGCGCAGTTCAATCCGCGCCCGATCACCGCCGCGGATTTCGCGCGGCTCTACGAGGAGGCGCTGTGATTCGTTTCGCGCTGTTCCTCGCGGCGCTGCCTGCCTTCGCCGCCGACTGGCCCATGCACCGCGGCAACCCGCAACTCCAGGGCCGCGCCGCAATGCCCGCTCCCGCGAAGCCCGAGCTGCGCTGGAGCTTCAAGGCCGGCAAGCCGATCAAGGCGCCCGCGGCGATCGCGCAAGGCCGCGTCTTCGTCGGCGACGACGCAGGCATCATCCACGCGCTGAGCCTCGCCGACGGCAAGGAACTGTGGACGTTCAAGACCGAGGGGCCGATCGAAGCCGCGCCGCTCATGCTCGATGGCGTCGTCTTCATCGGTTCGTCCGACAATTTCCTCTACGCGCTCGACGCCGCGACCGGCGCGCTGAAGTGGAAATACGAGACGATGGACAAGATCCTCGGGGGCGCGAACTACGCGAAGAACCCCGACGGCGACGGCATGTGGATCGTCATCGGCAGCTACGACGCGATGCTCCACGTCGTCGATGCTGCGACAGGCAGTATGTTGTGGACGGTCGAGACGGACAATTACATCAACGGCACGCCCGGCATCACCGCCGCGGGCGACGTGGTCTTCGGCGGATGCGACGCCTTCATCCACGTCGTGTCGCTCAAGCAGCGCAAGGAGGTGCGCAAATTCGAGTCCGGCGCCTACATCGCGGGCTCGGCGGCGTTCGATGGCGAGATGGGTTACGTCGGCCATTACGGGAATGAAGTGATCGGCTTCGCGCCCGGCGACGGGACGATCCTGTGGCGCTACCGCGACCGGAGTTTCCCCTACTACTCCTCGCCCGCGCTGACCGACGACCACGTCATCATCGGCGGCCGCGACAAGCGCCTGCACTGCATCGACCGCGTGGGCGGAAAGACGGCGTGGGTCTTCCAGACGCGCGAGGAAGTGGACAGTTCGCCGGTGATCTGCGGCGATGCCGTGGTGTTCGGATCGGGCGATGGCCGGCTCTACTGCGTGGGCATCGCGGACGGCCAGGAGCGCTGGGCCTACGAGATCGGCGCGGCGATCGTCGCCTCGCCCGCGGCGGCGGATGGGCTCATCGTCGTCGGCGCGGAAGACGGCGTGCTCTACGCGATCGGCGGTCCGGCGAAGTAGGCGGCGCGACGTCGGCGCGTTCTACTTCGGCTGGGAAGCCAGTAACGGCGCGCTCCGCTACTACACCGGCCTCAAGCCCATCATGCTCACCGGCTACGTGAACGGCTGCGCCATGGGCTTCCTGCGCGGCCACGGCCTGCGCTTCGACGAACGCAACGCCGCCTAGGACGACTTCGACATCGCCGCCATGAACGCGTGGAAGCACCGCCTCTGCGTGAAGGACTGCCGCTACACCTTCTGCCAGCGCGAGTCCTTCACCGGCCGCGGCGGCCAGTCCGCGTTCCGCACCCTCGCCACCGAGCGCCGCGACGTGGACCTGCTGCGCAGGAAATGGGGCGATCTCTTTTCCTTTGGCGGCTTCAGCGGCACCCGCAAACGCGACTACGCCGGCGCCGTGAAGCTCGCCATGCACCTGCCGTTTTGATTCCAGATGAAAAACGTTGCTGTGGGAAAATTGTGGTGTATTTGTTCACCAGCCTGATCGCTCGCGTGCCGTGCGGTTGGGACTGACAACATGAACAACGCAAGGCCACACGACACGATCGGCGGACATCGGAGGCAACCTCTCCGTAACTCCGTCGATGCATTAACGGACAAGATGAAAGCAGCGACCAGAATCCCCAGCTACCAACGCGTATGAATCAACAACCTCCAACCACCCACCTCCTGCGCGCCCGTCCGACGGTTGACGATGTCGCGTGCTTTGGACGGCTCGGGCAACTCGACGACGCACGTGACTAAAAAAATCGCGTTCGCCTCCTGTTTGCTTTTGCAGCTGTTCGTCGATCCCAACTCGACGAATGGCCGCGAAGGAAACTAGAGCAACATCAAAACAATCCGCACAGGACCGTCTGGCGGCGAAGAATCAGCAATACGCCGGAATCACTTCTGTGGTCCTCGGCGGCGCCACCGGGAAGAACAAGATAGCCCTCGGGCATCTATTCGCACTCGCCATCGGCATCGCTATCATCGCCGTCGCCCGCGCTCCTTGGTTCGGATACGTCCTGTTCACCACTGCTGACCTGTTCAGCCTCTGGTGGACAACACATGGAAATGCCAGCTACAGCCGCAAAAGAAAAAGCGCGCATCAGCTTGGAAGTGAATCCGACGGTGAAAGAACTGCTCGAGGACCTCGAGCAGCGCAGCAACGCCACATCGCTGACTGAAGTCATCCGTCGCTCACTGGCTCTGTTCGACCTCGTCCTGGAACATCAGGACGCCGGCGGAGCATTGGTTCTCCGTCATGGCGATGGGACCGAGGAAAAGCTGCGCGTCCTCTAAGCACAGGATCTCTCGCTGACTCGAAGTCAGATTCACCAAAACCGGGATGAGGCAAGCCTCTCATCCTGCTTCTTCATCTTCATCTGCTTCACCGCGGTCGAGAAAGCTAAAGCGAAAACAGAAGCAGATGAAGATGAAGAAGGGGACTGAAGGCAGAGAAACTGCGCGGGCCGAGATAATACGTGTGCATACTTTTTCGTTGCCACCCGTCCCGAGGTGCGCAACCGTCGCCGCCGCTCCCAAATGAACACCGAAAACTTCGACCTCCTGCTCGCCGACGGCGATGAAACCACCGCCGGCAATTACTTCGTCGCGAACTACCCGCCCTTCTCGTTCTGGCAGAAGGACGACGCCACGATCGCCCGTGTCCGCGAAATCCTCGAAAAGCCCGCGCCCGCCGACAACGCGCTCGGTATCTACTTCCACATCCCGTTCTGCCGGAAGCGCTGCCACTTCTGCTACTTCCGCGTCTATACCGACAAGAACGCAGACGAGATCAAGGGCTACATCGACTCGGCGATGACCGAGTATGAGCGCTACGCGGCGACGCCGCGCATGGCGGGGCGACGGCCGAAGTTCGTCTATTTCGGCGGCGGCACGCCGAGCTATCTCTCCGTCTCGCAGCTCAAGACGCTGACCGATCGGATGAAGGCGCTACACCCGTGGGACGACGCGGAGGAGGTCGCCTTCGAGGCCGAGCCGGGCACGCTGACCGAGCAGAAGCTCGCCGCGATTCGCGAGATCGGCGTCACGCGGCTCTCGCTCGGCGTGGAGAACTTCGACAAGCACATCCTCGAAGTGAACGGGCGCGCGCATCGCGAGGACGAGATTTACCGCGCCTACAGCTACGCGCGCAGCATCGGCTTCCCGCAGATCAACATCGACCTCATCGCCGGCATGATCGAGGAGACGGACGAAAACTGGCAGCGCAACATCGCGAAGACCATCGAGCACCAGCCCGACTCGGTGACGATCTACCAGATGGAGATCCCGTATAACACGACCATCTACCAGCAGATGAAGGCCGAGGGAAAACTCGTCGCACCCGTGGCCGACTGGCACACGAAACGCCGCTGGGTGGACGAGGCGTTCACGGCGCTGGAGCAGAATGGCTACACCGTCACGAGCACCACGACTGCGGTGCGCGATCCGCAAAAGACGAAGTTCGTCTATCGCGACGAGCTGTGGAAAGGCGCGGACCTGCTCGGGCTTGGCGTCGCCAGCTTCAGCCACGTCGGCGGCGTTCATTTTCAAAACCTGCCCGACTTCGAGAGCTACACCGAAGCGGTCCATCGCGGTGAACTCCCGATCGGACGCGCGCTGCCGACCACGCCGGAAGAACGCATGATCCGCGAGCTGATCCTCCAGCTCAAACTCGGCCGCGTTTCGCAGAGCTACTTCCGCGATAAATTCGGCGTCGAGCTGTGCGAGCGCTTCAACCAGCAGTTCGCCGAACTCAAGCGCCGCGAGATGATCGCCGAACA
Source organism: Chthoniobacteraceae bacterium (assembly GCA_040081625.1). Classification (GTDB taxonomy): domain Bacteria; phylum Verrucomicrobiota; class Verrucomicrobiia; order Chthoniobacterales; family Chthoniobacteraceae; genus VFJQ01. Next base: position 9,924 of record JBEBGD010000062.1, on the reverse strand, counting down.
GGGTGACTGGCTCGTGCTCGACCGCCAGGCGCTGCTCAAGGTCGATGTGATCCTGCACGCCTTCTTCCTGCCGCAACACCAGAACGCCCGCTACACATGAGCGCGCAGCGCTCCCTCTCCTTCTGCTTCTTCATCTTCATCTGCTTCCCTCCCATGCCCTTCGCCCACGAAAAACTCATCGTTTACCAGCGCAGCATCGAATTCGTTGCGTGGCTCGAACCGCTACTTGAGACCCTCCCTAAAGTCGCCGCGAAGGATCAACTCGACCGCGCCTCGACGAGCGTTCCGCTGAACATCGCCGAGGGAAACGGGAAGTTCTCCAATCGCGACCGTGCACGCTTTTTTCAAATGGCGCACGGCTCCGCTTTGGAATGCGCGGCTGCCCTCGACGTGCTTGTCGCCAAAAGGCGCGTGGCCCGCGATCTGGCGGCTACCGGCAAGGAGACGCTGGAAGAAATCGTAAAGATGATGCTCGGACTTCTCGACCGATACGGGTGCAGGCTTGCGGAGGACGAGACGGAGTATCGTGCGGAGCAACAATGAAGAAGATGAAGATGAAGAAGCAGAAGGAGACGAGAACATGACCGCTGATCACGCCCGAAACCTCGAACTGCTCCACCCGCTCTCGCTTTTCCGCGAGCGCGACCAGCGCCCGCTGCCGATCATCGAGGTGATCGATGGCGATGCGATGCCGCAGCCGTATCGCGACCTGCTCGTGCACAATGGCGACATGACCTCGCGGCTCGAAGCCTTCCACGGCTCGCCGATGAAGCTGCGGGTGCTCAACCTCGATCGCACGCCCGAGGCCTATCGCCGTGAGGTGTTGCTCTGCACCGCGGACACGGGCCTGCCGGTCGAATACGGCGCGAACGAAATCAACCTCGCCGCATTCGACGAACCGCTGCGCGCGGAGATCCTCGAAGGCCGCCTTCCGCTCGGCGGCCTGCTCAATCGCGCCGGGATCAACTACCGCAGCGAGCCGCGAGGATTCCTGCGCGTCATGCCGGACCTGACGCTCTGCAGGCTCTTCGGCGTCGATGTGGCCGCTGCTTTCTTCGGCCGCTCGAACACGCTCATCGGCGATGACGGCACCGTCCTCGCGCGCATCGTCGAAGTGCTGCGCCCATGAGTTACGACGTGATCATCATCGGCGCCGGCCCCGCCGGCTCGACCGCCGCGGCGCTGCTCGCGGAGAAAGGCCGGCGCGTGCTCGTGCTGGAGAAGGAAAAGTTCCCGCGCTACCACATCGGCGAATCGCTCATGCCGTTCTGCTGGTTCACACTGAACCGACTCGGCCTCGTCGAACAGATGCACCAGCGTGCCTTCACGAAGAAGCACAGCGTCCAGTTCGTCACCGCCGACGGCCGCCAGTCGCAGCCGTTCTACTTCTTCCAGCACTACGATCATCCGAGCGCGGTGACGTGGCAGATCGAGCGCGCGGAGTTCGACATGATGATGCTCGACCACGCGCGCTCGAAGGGCGCGGAGGTGCGCGAGGAGACGCCCGTGCTCCGCGTGCTCAAGGACGGCGATCGCGTCATCGGCGTCGAGGCGAAGTCCAAGGACGGCGCCGTCTTTCAGGTCCATGCGCCGGTGACGATCGACTGCTCCGGCCGCGAGCAGATCGCGACGGCGAAGGACGGCTGGCGCGTTCGCGATCCGCAGCTCAACAAGCTCGCCATCTGGACGTATTTCCGCGGCGCAAAGCGCGATCCCGGAATCGACGAGGGCAACACGACGGTCGCCTACGTCGAAGGCCGCGGCTGGTTTTGGTATATCCCGCTCAAGGACGACATCATCAGCGTCGGCGTCGTCGCGGAGAAGGACTACCTCTTCGGCGGAACGCCGAACTCTGCTTCTGCTTCTTCATCTGCTTCCGATTCCAAGAACGAGGCTGCGGACGAGAAGCAGATGAAGAGGAAGAAGCAGAAGGAGATGTTGGGCGCGATCCTCGCGCGCGAGATCGGTCGCAACGCGTGGATCAAGGACCACCTCTCGCAAGGCGAGCAGTTCGGCGAATACTGGGTCACGAGTGAGTTCAGCTACCGCTCGAAGCACTGCGCCGCGGACGGGCTGTTGCTCGCCGGCGATGCGTTCGCCTTTCTCGATCCGGTCTTCTCGAGCGGCGTCTTCCTCGCGCTCAAGAGCGGCGAGATGGCTGCCGACGCCGTCGATGCAGCGCTCGCCGCGGGCGACACGAGCGCCGAACGTTTCGCCGACTACGGCGAACATCTTTGCCGCGGCATCGAGAACATGCGCAAGCTCGTGTATGCGTTCTACGACGAGAATTTTTCGTTCGGCAAAATGATCAAGGCATTCCCTGCCGAGAAAGGCCGGCTCACCGACTCGCTCATCGGGGATCTGTTCGATCCCGACTTCACCGATCTCCACGCCGCGATGCGCGAGTTCGCGGAGCTGCCTCCGGAACTCTCTCACGGCCGCGCCCCGGCTCACGTCGCCGCGTGAGGCTTCTGCTCATCGCACTAGTCGCGACGGCTGGCGCAGCGGAGTGGCCGCACTTTCTCGGGCCGAACTACAACAACACTTCCACCGAATCCGCGCTGCTCCACGAGTGGCCGAACGACGGCCCGCCGAAGCTCTGGGAATACGCGAAGGGCGCCGGCCATTCCACGCCGGTGGTCAGCGGCGGTCGCGCGATCATCTTTCACGCCGAGGCCGGGGAGGAAATCATCGACGCCCTCGACGCGGCGACCGGCGCGCGGACGTGGCGTTTCGCCTATCCGGCGAAATCGATCGCGCAATACGGCTCCGGCCCGGGACCGAAATCGAATCCCACGATCGCGGGCGGACGCGTCTTCACACTCGGCGCGGGCGGCGCGCTGCACTGCGTGGATTTCGCGACCGGCACGCTCGTCTGGAAGCGCGATCTCGCGAGCGATTACAAGCTGCTGCCGACTTTCTTCGGGCAAGGCGGAACGCCGCTCGCGCTCGGCGACAAGCTCATCGTTCCGCTCGGCACCGCGGACGGCAAATCTGTCGTCGCGCTCGACGCTGCGACCGGCAAAGAGATGTGGGCGGCGAAACACGCGTGGGGTTCGAGCTACGCGTCGCCCGTGCCCGCCACGCTGCACGGGCGCGAGTGCGTGCTCGCCTTCCAGGGCGGCATGGACGATCCGCCGACGGGCGGCCTGCTCGTGATCGACGCGAAGTCCGGCGAAGTGCTCAGCGCCACGCCGCATCGCGCGACGATGTTTGCGAGCGTGAGCGTGTCGTCGCCGGTCGTCGTCGGGAACCGCATCTTCATCGCCGACGGCTACACCGAGGGCGGCTTGTGCGTGGAGATCGCGCCCGACTTCTCCGCACAGGTCGCGTGGCGCGCGCCGAAGTTCGACACCTACCTCGTCAGCGCCGTGCCACACGCCGGGCATCTCTACGCCGCCGCCGGGATGCACCAGCAGAATGCGGAGTTCGCGTGCTACGACGTCGCGACCGGCAAGGAACTGTGGCGCGACGATCTCGGCGGGAAATTCCAGCGCGCGTCGCTGGTCCGCGCGGACGGCGCCTTCCTCTGCCTCGGCGAAAACGGCGACCTCGCGTGGCTCGACCTCTCGCCGCGCGGCGCGAGCGTGAAGGCTCACGCGAAGCTCTTTCACGCACCGGAGACGTGGTCACCGCCGGTGCTCAGCGACGGGCGGCTCTTCGTCTGCCAGAACCAAGGCAAGCCGCGCGTGATTTGCTACGACCTGCGCGCGAGGAAATGAAGATCTTCCTGCTCACGCCGGGCACCGGCAGCTACCACTGCGGCGTGTGCATGCGCGACAACGCGCTCGCGAAGGAACTCCACCGGCAGGGCCACGACGCCGTGATGCTCCCGATGTATCTGCCGCTCGCGCTCGATGAGACGCCCGCGTCGCCGGACACGCCGATCTTCTTCGGCGGCATCAACGTTTATTTGCAGCAGAAGTTCGCGTTCTTCCGCCACACGCCGCGCTGGTTCGACGCGATCTTCAACCAACGCTGGCTGCTCAAGCTCGTCGCCGGCAGCGCCGCGAGCCAGACCGGCGGTGCGGACATCGGCGAACTCACCCACTCGATGCTCCTCGGCGAGGACGGCCGCCAGTCGAAGGAACTCGACGAAGTCGTCGCATGGATGCGGAAGCACGGGAAACCCGACGCGGTGTGGCTCTCGACCGCGCTGCTCGCCGGCCTCGCGCGGCGCATCGTGCGCGAGCTCGGCATCCCCGTGCTTGGCTCGCTGCAGGGCGAGGACAGCTTTCTCGACTCGCTCGCCGAGCCGTGGCGGACGCGCTGCTGGGAGACGCTCGCCGAGCGTTCGCGCGATGTCGCCGCCTACGTCGCGCCGAGCCGCTACTACGCGGACCTCATGGGCGCGCGCATGAGACTCGCGCCGGTCCAACTGCGCGTGATCCCCAACGGCATCGCACCCGACGATTTCACACCCGCGCCGCAGCCACCTCCGCTCGCGATCGGTTACCTCGCGCGCATGATCGCCGGCAAAGGACTCGGCACCGTCGTCGATGCGTTCATCCTGCTGAAAAATCGCGGACACTTCCCGCAAGCGAAGCTGCTCGTCGCCGGCGCGGTGACGGCGAGCGACGAGTCCTACGTCTCCTCGCTGAAGGAAAAGCTGAACGCGGCCGGCTGCGGTGCTGACGCTGAGTTTCAGCCAAACGTCAGCCGCGAGGAGAAGGCCGCGTTTCTCCGCCGCTGCACGCTGCTCTCGGTGCCGGCGACCTACGGCGAAGCGTTCGGGCTCTACATCGCCGAGGCGTGGGCGAGCGGCGTTCCGGTCGTGCAGCCACGCTGCGCGGCGTTTCCTGAGTTGATCGAGGCGACGGGCGCTGGTGCGCTGTTCGAGCCCGCGAATACCGAGTCGCTCGTCGAGGAGTGGGAGAAGCTGTTCGCCGATCCGGCGGCGGCGCACGCGCTCGGTGCAAAAGGCCGCTCTGCGGTCGAGCGCGACTACTCGATCGCGCACATGGCCGGGGAGTTCGTCGCGTTGACTCGCGAAAGCATCGACGCCATTCCCGCCGCACGTTAGCAACCGCGCCGATGCCCTACGAATTCAAGCTCACACGCCGGATCGAGTTCGCCGAGACCGACATGGCCGGCATCGTCCACTTCGCGAATTTCTTTCGCATGATGGAGGTGACCGAACACGCCTTCTTCCGCTCGCTCGGCTTCTCCATCCACGGCCACGATCCGGTCAGCACGACCGGCTGGCCGCGTGTGAGCACGACGTGCGATTTTCGCGCGCCGCTGCGCTTCGAGGACGAGGTCGAGATTCACCTGCTCGTCGCCGAAGTGCGCACGCGCTCGATCCGCTACGCGTTCATTTTCCGCAAAGCCGCCGACGGCACCGAAGTCGCGCGCGGCAGCGTGACCGCGGTCTGCGCGAGCGTCGAGAAATCCACCGGCAAACTCAGCGCCGTGCCGATCCCCGAGGCCGTGCGCGCCGCGATCCAGCCTGCGCCTGTCAAACTGCTCCACGACGGGCAGCACGCCTGACCCCTACTTCCGAAACCCAATGTCCACCTCAACCACCAAACCCAAATCAATGAACTGGATCATCTTCGCATACCTCACCGTCCTCTCCTGGGGAGTTTACGGCGTCATCCTCCACGTCGGCCGCGGCGCCATGCCCATGGGCCCCGAGACCGCGCACGCCGGCCTCAAGGCCTTCCTCTGGGTCGGCATCGCCTACTTCGTCGTCGCCGTCGTCGGGCCGCTCGTCGTGCTGAAGATGCGCGGTTCAAGTTTCAGCTTCACCGGTCCCGGCGTGACGTGGAGCTTCATCGCGGGCGTCGCGGGTGCGGCGGGCGCGTTCACGCTCGTGCTCGCGCTCGGCGCTGCGGCGGCCACGATGAAGGGCGCGGCGCCGTCCGCAGTCATGCCCATCGTGTTCGGCGGAGCGCCGGTTGTGAACGCGATCGTCGCCATGCTCGTGCATCCGCCCGAGGGCGGCTTGAAGTCACTGCCGCTGCCGTTCGTGCTCGGCATCCTGCTCGCCGCTGGCGGCGGATTCCTCGTCGCGAAGTTCGCGCCATCGAACAAAGGCGCACCGGCAAAGCCGGCGGGCGTCGAGCAGAAAGCCGGGCACTAACGCGACGTGGAAACGGCGGGCCAGCTCGAAGACCTGCGTGCGCTGCTCGCGGAAATCCTTCCGCGAAATCGCTTCGTCGCGCAGCGGCTCGGCGAATTCGGCGAACTGCGCGACCTTGCCGATTTCACCGCGCGCGTGCCCTTCACGAGCAAGGCCGACCTCGCCGCCGATCAAGCCGCACACCCGCCCTACGGCTCGAACCTCACGTTCCCGATCGGAGACTACACGCGCTTCTGCCAGACCAGCGGCACGACCGCGCGCCCACTCGCGATCCTCGACACGAACGAGAGCTGGCAGTGGCTCCTGCGAAACTGGCGACTGCGCTACACCGCCGCGGGCGTGACGCCCGGTGCGCGCGTCTATTTCGCGTTTTCGTTCGGTCCGTTCCTCGGATTCTGGACCGCGTTTGAAGCGGCGGCACAGCACGGTTGCCTGTGTATCCCCGGCGGCGGCCAGAGCAGCGCCGCGCGTTTGCGGTCGATGATCGAACACCGCGCCGAAGTGCTCCTCTGCACGCCGACCTACGCGCTTCGGCTCGCCGAGGTCGCGAGGGCGGAAGGCATCGACCTGAGCGCGTCGAGCGTGCGCACGATCATCGTCGCGGGCGAACCCGGCGGCAGCGTGCCGGCCGTGCGCGCGCGCATCCGCCACGCGTGGCACGGCGCGCATGTCGTCGATCACTACGGCCTCACCGAAGTCGGCCCGGTCGCTTACGAGAACCCGGCGCGCGAAGGCGTGCTGCACGTCGTCGAGGAGTCGTATTTCGCCGAAGTCATCGATCCCGGCGGCACCCAGCCCGTGCCCGAGGGCGGCATCGGCGAACTCGTCCTCACGCCGCTCGGCCGCAGCGCGTGGCCGCTCCTTCGCTACCGCACCGGCGACCTCGTGAAGTGGTCGCGCGATGCCGACGGACTCGCGCTCGAAGGCGGCATCATCGGCCGCGCCGACGACATGGTCGTGGTCCGCGGCGTGAACATTTACCCGAGCGCCATCGACGCCGTCGTCCGCACGATTTCCGAGATCGGAGAGTATCGCGTCGAAGTCAGCCGTCGCAGCGAGATGACCGAACTCGCGCTGCAAATCGAGTCGCCCGACGATACCGCCGCACCGCGTCTCGCCCGCGCACTCACCGCCGCCTTCACCCTGCGCATCCCAGTCACGCGAGTCGCGGCGGGCACATTGCCGCAGTTTGAGATGAAAGCTAAGCGCTGGGTCCGCATCGACTAACCCTTGGAATCCATGCTCGTAGAAATCTCGCACCTCACCAAACACTACCGCGCCCCGGATGGCACCGACTCCGTCGAAGTCCTGCGCGATCTCGACCTGAAGATCGATGCCGGCGAGACGGTCGCGATTCTCGGTCCGTCGGGCTGCGGCAAGAGCACGCTCTTGAACATCCTCGGTGCGCTCGACCGCGCCGACTCGGGCGACGTGCGCGTCGCCGGCCAGGATCTCGGCAGACTCGACGACGTGGCGCTGGCGAAGTTTCGCAACGAGACCGTCGGCTTCATCTTTCAACTCCACCACCTGCTGCCGCAATGCACGATCCTCGAGAACGTGCTCGTGCCCACGCTCGCGCAGCCCCGGCGCGACGGCACCCGCGAGCGCGCGGAGGCGTTGCTCGATTCCGTCGGGCTCAAGCAGCGGATGAATCATCGCCCCGGCCAACTCTCCGGCGGCGAACGCCAGCGCGCCGCCGTCGCGCGCGCCTTGATCAATGAGCCCAAGCTGCTCCTCGCCGACGAACCGACCGGCTCGCTCGACCGCATGAACGCCGCGAAACTCGCCGACCTGCTCATCGACCTGAACCGTTCGCGCGGATTGCCGGTGATCATGGTCACGCACGCGATCGACCTCGCGCGCCGGATGGGCCGGGTCGTCGAGCTCTTGGACGGAAAACTCTTCGACCACCGCGCATGAGTGCGTTCGTGATCATCGCGCGGAGTGTGGCGTTCTACTGGCGCACGCATCTCGGCGTCCTGCTCGGCACCGCGCTCGCGGCGATGGTGCTCGTCGGCTCGCTGCTCGTCGGCGATTCGGTGAAGGCCACGCTGCGGCATCAGGCGGAGTTGCGTGTCGGGAAGGTCGAGTCCGCGCTGACGGCGGGCGACCGCTTTTTCCGCGGCGACCTCGCCGGCGAGACCGGAGCCGACGCCGCGCCGGTGCTGCTCCTGCGCGGGAGCGTGGCGCTTCCCGATGGCTCCGCGCGGATCAACTCCGTGCAGCTCATCGGCGCGGACGATCGCTTTTGGAGCCTCGCGCCGCAGTCCGCCGGGGCGTTGAAGGGCGAGGAGTTTGCGTTGAACGAACGCGCCGCGGCACAGCTCGGCGTGCGCGCGGGCGACACCGTCGTGCTGCGTGTCGAGAAACCCGGCGTCTTCTCGCGCGACGCGCCGCTCTCCGGCGACGAGGGCGAGGTCGTAGCCATCCGCGCGAAGGTGCAGCGGATCGTGCCGGACGCGGAGTTCGGCCGCTTCAGCCTCGCGGCGGGGCAGGTGCCGCCGTTCACCGTTTTTGTTCCGCTCGGCTTTCTGCATGAGCGGCTCGGCTTCGCCGGGAAGGCGAACCTCATCCTCTCGCGCGAACCGCTGCAGACTCTCTCCGATTCCGTGCGCGCGAAGTGGAACCTCGCCGACGCGGGTCTCCAGCTTCGCGCGTTACCGAACGAAGCCGGCTGGGAGCTGCGCAGTCCCGGCGTGTTTCTCGATTCGACGATCGTCGCCGCCGTGCCGCGTGGTCTCGATGCGCTGACTTATCTCGTGAACGAGCTGCGTGCGGGCGCCAAGGCAACGCCTTACTCGATGGTGACGGCGGTCGATGCGCCGGCGAGCGGCTTCCTACCCGCGGAGCTGAGCGACGACGAGATCGTGATCACTCAATGGCTCGCCGACGACCTCGGCGTGAGGCTGAACGGGAAGATCGCCGTGAAGTATTACGTGATGGGCGAGCGACGGCAGCTCGTCGAGCAGTCGCGCGACTTCGAGGTGATCCAGATTCTGCCGATGACCGAGCCGTCGCTGAACAGCTCGTGGATGCCCGATTTTCCGGGGCTGACGGACAAGGAGAACTGCCGCGACTGGAAGCCCGGCTTCGTGATCGACAGCACGAAGATTCGCGACCAGGACGAGGCGTATTGGAAGGAGCATCGCGGCACGCCGAAGGCGTTCGTGAACCTGCGCGTCGGCCAGCAGATGTGGAGCAATCGATGGGGCGGCGTGACTTCGATCCGCTACCCGGCGGCGAAATCCGACACCGCGCTCGCGTCGGACATCCGCTCCGCGCTCAAGCTGGAAATGCTCGGGTTTCAGTTCACGCCGCTGCGCGCGCAGGCGCTCGCGGCCACCGATGCGCCCGTCGATTTCGGCCAGCTCTTCGTGAGCTTCTCATTCTTCCTCATCGCAGCGGCGGCCGTGCTCACGGGGCTGCTCTTCGTCTTCACTCTCGAGCAGCGGAGCGCGGAAGCCGGCACGCTGCTCGCGCTCGGACTGCCTCCTCGGATGGTGCGCCGGCTGATGCTCGGCGAAGGCGCGCTGCTGGCTGTGCTCGGCACATTGCTCGGCTGCGTGGGCGCGGTCTTTTACACGAAGCTCGTGCTGCGCGGGCTCGCGACGGTGTGGCGCGGCGCGGTGGGGACGAGTGAGTTTGTGTTCGACGCGAATGTCGTGTCGCTGGCCGGCGGAGCGCTCGGTTCAGTCGTGGTCGCGATGATCGCGATGTGGTGGGCGGGCCGGCGGCAGATGCGGCACGGCGCGGCGGAATTGCTCGCGGGCGAAGTCGGCATCGCCCGGGATGCGCAGCAGACCAAGGCTCGGCGGCCCTACCTTTCGTTCGTGTTTGCC
>JBEBGD010000207.1:0-2456 GCA_040081625.1 Chthoniobacteraceae bacterium | reverse complement strand
CTGCTCGTCGCCGATCTTCTCGGCTTCCGCAGCGAGCGCGGCGAGATCGGCGGATGCGGCGGCGGCGACGCCATCGGTGCTCGTGAGCGCGTCGGGCGCCTGCGAGGCGAGCGTGCCGTTGGTCGAGGTCGCCGCGCCTGGAGCGGTCGCGGCGGCGGTTCCGTTGGTGCTCGCGGCGGTGACCGCGGTTTGCGCGGAGCCGCTGCGCTGAGCGGTCGCGGCGGTGCCGTGGAAGCCGACGCCCTTATCGGCGCGCAGGCCGATGACCGTGCCGGCGGCGGTTTCCTTGACGTTGATGAGCGTCGCGGCGCAGAGCAGCGGGAGGGCGAGGCCGGCGAGGAAGAGGAGGATGGACTTTTTCATGATGGAATCAGCGGCGATGTTTTCCGCGCACGACGGTCGGAGCTTCACCGCCGCCATCGTCGTCGCCTCCCTCCGCGACTTCCGGCGCGGAGGGAGGTTCGGATGGAAGTGCCCCGGCTGCCGTCTTGTCGTGGGTCTCGTCGGCAGCCGGGGCTGGCGGCGTGCATGGAGTAGAATTTCGTGTCGCCTTGCCGGTCGGCGTGAAGACACCGAACTCGAAGCGGAGGAGGTCCGCGGGCGCGGCATCGATCGCCGCCTGGAGTGCAGCCTTGTCGGTGCCGATTCCGAGCACCACGGCCTGCTCAGCAGAGCGGTGCTCAGTCCGGTAACCGATGGCGATGCGCAGGTGGGGCATGGCTTACGCGGCGGCGGCTTCGACGAGGCGGATCGCGCCGAAATCCATGCCGCTGCCAGCGGCCTGGTCGCCCGCGACAGTCGTCGGATCGACGATCTCGCGGCCCGCGGCGATGCCGAAGGCGACGACGCCTGTGGCGAAGATGTCGCCGGTCGGGTTCGTGCCGGTGGCGTCTTCCCAGAAGTGCCACGTGACGGGCACGCCGGTGTCGGCGCGGGACTGCATCTTCTTGCTCGTCTCGGGGATGCCGAGCGCGCGAGCCAGCTCGCTGTTGTCGAGGAGGTGGCGGAAGGCGACGTGGATCGCGCGGCGCTCGAAAGCGAGGGCGTTGAGACCCTCGAACTTCGTGATCGTGTGCGTGCCGGTGCCGGTGTCGGTGATGTCCACCGACGTGGCGCTCCGCGTCGCGGAGACGGTGAGCGTGGTCGTGCTCGGCACCGTGGCGACGAAGTAGTCGGTGTCGGCGGCGAGGCCGGCGGGCAGCGTGGTCGCGGAGCTGACGCGCACGCGGTCGCCGATGGCGAGGCCGTGCGCGGCGGAAACGGTGATGACGTTGGTGCTCGCGTTCGCGGTGAACGTGCCTAGCGTGCCGCTGTTGGTCGCCATGTTCGGATACTCGCGGGCCTGCGAGAAACCGGCGACGTTGACGACCGTGAGATACGGATCGTCGCCGGTGCGCTGGCCGAAATAATCACCGCTGGTGATGACCGGGTCTTCGGCGAGCGGAGTCATCCAGTCGGTTTCGCCGAGGATGAAGCGCGGCGTGAGGGTGCCGAGCTTGTTCATCGCCGCGCGCACCGCGTTGAGTTTCGAGAACTCGTTCGCGGCCTTCGTCACGACCATCTCCTGCGAGAAGCGGCGCTGATCGATCCGGTTGACGACCTTGCCGACCACGTAGCGGCCCAGCGCGATCGTGCCCTGGTTGAGCGTCTCGCTAAACGCCGGCGAGAGCAGATACTTGATCGCGTCGGTGACCGGGAGCTTGATCGTCACCTTCGCGGCCATGTCGATCTTGACCTTCGCATCGGTGAGCAGGTCTTTCGGGTTTTGCGAGTTGCTGCCGAGCCCGCCGCCGGGCGTGAACGCCTCCGCGGTCGGCGCGGCGATCAAGTGCGAGATGACCTCCTGGCCGAACTTCACCGGCGGGGCGAACTCACCGCCCGCGTTGCCGAAATCCGTCGAGAAATAGCCGAGCTCGGGCACCTTCGTGAGCAGCGGCGCGATGATTTTGCCGGTGAGGATGCTGGTGATCAGCGTCGGGGTGCCGAGGCGGTATTCGCGAAGCCAGTCAGCGGACGGGCAAAGCGCGCAGCCGAAGACGATCGTCTCGACGGCGGCGAGCGGCACCGACTTGAAGATCGCGGTGAACGCGACGAGCAGCACGGCGAAGATGGCGAGGGTGGACTTGATGAGGTTCATTGGATGTTCGGCGATGTGTGGCGGATTCGGGTTCGGCGGGCTGTCAAAGGGCGGCGGTTACTTCGCGGGCTCGGGAGCGACGTTGCCGGCCTTCACCGCGGCTTCGAGATCGGCCATGACCGTCGTGCGCTCGGCGTCGTTCTTCGCGGCGCGGAGCTTCCCGTCCCACTGCGCGTAGGTGAGCTTCTCGCCGGCGTTTTCCGCGACGACGGTCGGCGCGGCGTTCGTGTCGATGCCCTTGACCTGGCAGAGCGCCTCGAGGCGCTTCGTGTTGTCGGTGGACTTCGTCGCTGCGGATTCGAGTTCGCCGATCTTAGTG
>JBEBGD010000061.1:0-33168 GCA_040081625.1 Chthoniobacteraceae bacterium | reverse complement strand
GCCAGGGTCTAGCGACTCTGGCGGCGTTCTCTTTCTCACAATGAATCGCCAGCAACTCCTCGATCTCTATTTCATGGATGCGCGCTCGAAGCTCATCGACCTCGCCGCTTTCCTCGACCGCGTGGACCGCGGCGAGGGCGACGCCGACTTCCGCTTCGACGCCTTCAAGCGCGCGCTCACCGAGCTGTCGAAAGGCGAGCCGCAGCGTGCGAGAAACGTGCTGCTCAGCCTCAGCGACCCGACGAGCGAACCGATTGACCGATCGCCGGGCAAAGGAGCGGTCGGCGCTTACCCGGAGGCGAAATAATGCGCTACATCGAACCGCACGCCCACATGGTCAGTCGCACGACTGACGACTACGAAGCGATGGTCACCGCTGGCTGCGCCGCCGTTTGCGAGCCGGCATTTTGGGCCGGCTTCGACCGCAGCGGAGTGCAGGGCTTCTACGATTACTTCTGCCAGCTCACCGACTACGAACCGAAGCGCGCCGCGAAATACGCGCTGCCGCACTTCTGCTGGCTGTGCATCAACCCGAAGGAGAGCGAGGACATGGTGCTCGCCGATGAGGTGCTCTCGATCATCCCGTATTTCCTCGATCGCCCGACCGTGCTCGGCATCGGCGAAATCGGCCTGAACAAGAACACCCGCAACGAACTCAAGGTGCTCGAACGCCACATCGATCTCGCGGCGAAGCACGACCAGCTCATCCTCGTCCACACGCCGCACCTCGAGGACAAGCTCAAGGGCACGAAGCTCATCCTCGACACGATCAAGGCCGACAGCCGCATCAAGCCCGAGCGGGTGATCATCGACCACGTCGAGGAACACACCGTCGATCTCGTGCTCGACGCCGGGTTCTGGGCGGGCATCACGCTTTATCCCGAGTCGAAGGTCAACGCCGCGCGCGCGGTGGACATCATCGAGCACGCCGACGCGCATCGCATCTGGATGAACAGCGCGTGCGACTGGGGCCACTCGGTGCCGCTCGCCGTGCCACGCGCCGCCACCGAACTACGCAAGCGCGGGCATTCCGCCGCCGCGATCGACAATCTCATCTTCGGCAACCCGCAGCGGTTTCTCTCGCAGAGTCCGCGGTTCAAGTTGGCGTAATGCGCGTCGTCGTTTGCGGCGCCGGCGGATTCATCGGCGGGCATCTCATCGCGGACCTTCGGCGCCAGGGATTCACCGGCCTTCGCGCTGTGGATCAGAAGCCGTTCAGCGATTGGTATCAGCGCTTCGACGACGTGGAGAACATTCAACTCGATCTCTCGCGCCTCGATGCGTGCGAGCGCGCGGCGGAGGGCTGCGACGTGGTCTATAACCTCGCCGCCGACATGGGCGGCATGGGCTTCATCGAGCTGAACAAGGCGCTGTGCATGCTCAGCGTGCTCATCAACACGCACCTGCTCATGGCCGCGCGCAAAGCCGGCGTGCAGCGCTTCTTCTTCTCGTCGAGCGCGTGCGTCTATAACGCCGACAAGCAGCGCGACCCGAACGTGACCGCGCTCACGGAAGCCGACGCGTATCCCGCGATGCCCGAAGACGGCTACGGATGGGAGAAGCTTTTCAGCGAGCGGATGTGCCGGCATTTCCGCGAAGACTTCGGCGTCCAGACGCGTGTCGCGCGCTACCACAACGTCTATGGCCCGCACGGCACCTACGACGGCGGTCGTGAGAAGGCGCCCGCGGCGATCTGCCGGAAAGTCATCGCCGCGAAACTCAGCGGAAAGCACGAGATCGAAATCTGGGGCGACGGCCACCAGACGCGCAGCTTCATGTTCATCGACGACTGTCTCCACGGCACGCAGATGCTGACGAACAGCGACTTCATCGAGCCGATCAACATCGGCAGCAACGAACTCGTCTCGATCAATCAACTCGTCGATCTGGTCGAGGAAATCGCCGGGGTGAAGCTCAAGCGCAGCTACAACCTCGGCGCGCCGAAGGGCGTGAACGGACGCAACTCGGACAATGCGCTCATCAAGGAAGAGTTCGGTTGGGAGCCTTCGACGCGGCTCCGCGACGGGCTGGAACTGACCTACCGCTGGATCCACGACGAGATGACGAGCGGTCGCGCGAGCGTGGTGAATCGGGCCTAGACGCCGGGATAGCGGAAGCTTGGTCGCTCGCACTCCAGTCGCGTGCGGCGCGCGTCGCCATCGCCCACGAAGACCTCGTAGCTGATCGGCCCGGAGCGATAGCCGTCCGCCAGCCATCTCTCGACGCGCCGCCACGCGCGCAGCAGTGGGGCGGCGAGTCGCCGTGCGATCGGCAACCGCGCGCGCAACTGCTCTTCCTCCGCTCGAGATACCGGGTGCGCGCTGAGGTTTCCGCCAGTCCACGTGAACGTCGCGAGCCACTCGTGCAGCAGCGCGGCGCGGTGTCCCTTGCCAAGCGCGCGCGCGACCCATTCGCCATCGGCGACCGACTTCAGCGAAGCATCGAACGCCCCGGCGCTCTCGAAAACGCTGCGGCGGAAGAAGAGCGCGCAGGTGAACGCGTAGAGGTGATCGGTAAGGATCATCGACGGACGAAGCGGCGTGACTTTTCGGAAGGCGAGCAACTGCTGCTGCGGATCGACGACGAGATAATCGCCGGCCACGAAATCGACCGACGGCTCCCGCGCGAAGACCGCCGCGACACGCGCGAGCGTGCCGGGCAGATACTGCTCGTCGCAGTTGAGGATGCCGCACACGTCGCCGCTCGCGCGGCTCAACGCCGTGTTGATGGCGTCATACATCCCGCGATCCGGCTCGACTGCGAGATCCACCGAAGGCTGTGTCCGCGCCCACGCCTCCAGCTCCGGCCCGCTGCCGCCGTCCTGCACGAGATGCTCGACCTCGACGCCCGCCTGATCCGCGACCGATCGCACGCAGCGTTTCAGCCACGGAAGCTGGCGGAGGCTGGGAGTGATGATTGTGAACTTCATTGTCGCTGCGCGCGGAGGTTGGATGTTACGCACGAAGCGCGCAATGAAGCTCCTCGTCTTCGCCCACATCCCTCCGCCCCACCACGGCCAGAGCTACATGGTGAAGCTCATGCTCGATCACTTCAGCGCGGAGGGCTCGGAGATTCAGTGCTACCACGTGAACTCGCGCTACTCCGAGGATCTCGAGGACATCGGCAGCTTCCGGCTCGGCAAGGCGTGGCTCGTCCTGCGCTATTGTATCGAGGCGATCTGGTGCCGGTTCCGCCACGGCGTGCGCGCCTTTTACTACGTGCCCGCTCCGGGCAAGCGCGCGGCGCTTTATCGCGACTGGATCGTAATGCTGCTGTGCCGGCCGTTCTTTCCGCGATTCATCCACCACTGGCACGCTGTGGGGCTCGGCGACTGGCTGCGGCGGGAGGGGACATGGTTCGAACGGTGGGTTACGCACCGGCTTCTGGAGCGCCCCGCGGTCGGCATCGCTCTCGCCGTCCCGAGCATGCGCGACGCGCTGTGGTTTCGCACCGAGCGCGTCGAAGTCGTCGCCAACGGCATCCCCGATCCGTGCCCGGACTTCGATGCAGTCGTGCTGCCGCGCCGCCGCGCACGGCTCGCGGCGCGGCGGGCGTGGCTTGATGGACGCACGGACGCCGATCCCGATTCGCGCACGATCCGCGTCCTATTTCTCGCGCATTGCACGCGGGAAAAGGGAGTCTTCGACGCGCTCGACGGAGTCCTGCTGGCCAACGAGCAACTCAGCGCGAGCGGTTCGCAGCTTCGGATGCACCTCACGGTCGCCGGCGCATTTTTCACCGACGACGAGGAGCGCGAGTTCCGCGAGCGAATCGCGGGTGCGGGTGCGAGCGTCCACTACGCGGGCTTCGTATCGGGCGACGAGAAGTCGCGGCTGCTCCGCGAGTCCGACGCGTTCTGCTTTCCGACCTACTACCTCGCGGAAGGCCAGCCGGTCTCGTTGATCGAAGCGATGGCGTGCGGCCTTTCCATCGTCACGACGCGGTGGCGCGGAATCCCCGAGCTGCTGCCGCCGGAGCATCAGGGCTTCGTCGCCGCGCGCGCGCCGGGCGAGGCCGCTGCCGCGCTGTTGCGCGTCTGCATGCTGGACGACGCTGCGATGCTGCGCGCGCACTTCCTCGCCAGCTACACCGAGGCGCGGCACGTCGAGTGCCTGCGTGCAGCGCTCATGCCGGCGGCGGCATAAGCGCGGCAAGCTCCGCAAAGACGCTCGCGCGCTCCGTCGGGCGCAGCACCTCCGCGCAGTAGTGGACGTATCCGGCAGCGATAGTCTCCTCGCTTCCCGCAAATCCAGCCCCTTGCGCGTAACGCGAAAACGGCGCCGAGCGGATGAGATCCGCGATGCGTCGCTGCACTTGCGCTGCGTCGAGGTGCTCGACGAGCACCGCGTGCTGCACGACGAAGTGCAGCCAGTCCCAGCCGGGAACGCCGGTGAGTTCGCCGCGCTCCCAATCGAGGGCAGTCCAGCGGCCGTCGTGGACGCGCACATTCCACGGCGCGAAATCGCCGTGCATGAGCGCGGGATGAATGACGAGTCCCGATGCTCCGCGTGTGATGCGACCGAAGGCAGGGATTTCGGCCAGTGCCGTGCGGCGCGAACGGTCCACCCACGCGGTGAGGAGCGGCTCGATCGCCGGATCGTCCACGCTCGGCGTCGAGCCGGGGACGAAATCCAGCGCGAGCGCCGCTTGGGTCGAGTCGGCGAATCGCGCTCGCAACCCCGGCGCGCCGGGCGTTCCGGTCGGCAACGACGCGAGCAGGTCCGCCTCCGCGAGCACGAGCGCGCTCGCCTGCTCCGTCGCCCCGGCTTTCACAACGGCGCACGGTTGGTCGTCATTTCCGAAAAGCAGAAACACAAATCGCCGGCCTGCGGCGCGCGGATTTCCAAACAACACCGCGAACGCTCGCAAGTCGGCACCTTCGATCTGCGCGAGAAAACGTCCGAACGGCGTGGACTCCGAAAGGGCGAGAGAAACTGTCGTCAGCGGCCAGCGGACCCGCAGGGCCAGTGCGAGCAGTCGCTTCCATGCGCGGGCGCGGAATGTTTGCGCCGGATAAAGCTCGAGCGCTCTCGCTGAACGTGCGCCATCGAGCGGCAGCAATAGCATTGGTTCACCGCGTTTGCGCACGAGGTGGAAGTCGATCGTGTCGCCGGTGTCGGCGGAAGCGAGGAGTCGGCGCAGCTCGTTCATGGGAGCTGCGCAAGTGCCTGCTGGACGACTGTGTCGATGGGCTGCGCTGCGTCGAGGTCCACCCGCCTGAGGGCCAGCGCGGGCAAGTCGCGCAGCCGTTCGCTCTGGATGGCAATCGCCTCCACCGAGAGCTCTCGCTTGCGCGAGCGGAGTGTCTCCGCGTCGGCGCCGAGCGCGATCAGCACGTCTGCCTTTGGAAAAAGCCGCCGCGCCCAGGCGAGCCATCGCGCCGGGCCGCCGTAGCGCACTGAGTCCGGATCGAGCCAGTAGTTTGTCGCGTAGCGATCGATAATCACAAGCCAGCCGCGCCGCACGAGTGGCCGAACGACAAGCGCAAAGCCGAGCCACGCGAGCACGATATTCCGCACGAGCCGGAATGCGGAAAGCGCTACGCCGTGCTTGCCGGGTGCGCGGCGCGGGATGTCGCCCGCTGCCGGCCACGGAAACTCCGCGGCTCGAAACGGGCTCGGAATCCAATGGAAATAGCGCACGCCGGCGAAATGGCGGGAACGCGTGGCATCAGCGATAAGGCGGCGTGCGAGTGTCGATTTGCCCGCGCCGTCGAGCCCGGCGAGCACGACGCTTGCGCCATGTTCAGGGCCGCGAGCTGCGCGAAACGAACCGAAGCAACGCTGCAACAACCGCGCGATGTCGGAAGATGCGTAACGGACGGACGCGAGCCAGTTGCCGGGACGAAGCGCCGTGCGACACACGAGTTTCCACCGGATGCGGCTGGGGACGGGCGGCGGCGCGCCGACCTGCGCGAGGATTTTGGCGTAGCGCTCCGGCACCTCATTTCGCCATGCGATCTGCGTGGCGAGGATGTCCGCCTCGTGCGCCGGCGAGCAGATGAAGAAGCGATCCTCGCGCGTGCGCGCGCTCAGCACTTCGGCGGCACTGAGGACGTGGCACCAGCGCCAGCGCACCTCGGTATCCACGTCGATGCGAACGAGAACGCCGGTCGTGTGCGCGAAGACCCAGGAGTGATTCGCGAAGCGCGCGGCCTGCACGGGAGTGAACCCGCTTTCTCCAGCGGCCAGCTCGCAAACCTCGCGCACCGCACTGACACTGCTGGCGCGAGCGAGCAGATCGACGTCGGAGGGTCCGTCGATGAACACGCTCTCGAAGTTGCGTGCGACGCAATACTCGATGCCACGTTGCGCGAGATGCTGGAAGACGCGGACCATGAAGTCCTCGCGGGGAGTCATCGGATCAGTCGTCGGTAAGTCGCTTCCAGCACGCGGCGCTTGGCTTCCCACGTGAAGAGGGTGCGTGCGCGCTCGATGGCGGCGGATGCGAGCGAGCGGCGCCACGCGGGTTCGTCGCGCAGGCGCGCGAAAGCGGTGGCCATGTCCGCGATCGATCGCTCGGGATCGGCGACGGAAATCTTCACCCCGGAATCGACGTCCACCATCTCCGCGGGGCCGGCCCAGTCGAGACACACGACCGGCAGACCGAGCGTCATCGCCTCCAGCAATGCGGAGCCGCCAGAGTCGCGCAGCGCGGGGAAGACGAGCGCGTCGGCCTCGGCGTAGTAGCGCGGCAGATCCTCGCGCGCGACGCGACCGGCGAATCGCACGTTCGCGCCGGCTGCATCCGCGCGCCATTCGGCGAGCGCGGGGCCGTCGCCGACGACGGTGAGCATGCAGCTCGGATCGGCCAGGCGCTTGAGCGCGGCGAGCACGAGCGGAATCGAGCGGGTGCCGACGCAGTTGCCGGCGTAGAGCAGCGCGAGTCCGCCGCGATCCTGTGCGGGCGGGCGCGGCGCGGGTTCGTCGCGCAGGGCGTTCGGGGCCACGATCTCGCAGCGCGCGTGGCAGGACGCGGGGAGAAAATCGAGCGTGGTGCGATTCGAGACGAAGATCGCGGATGCATCGCGCAGCGAGCGGCGGACGGCGGGGAGCGCGAGGCACGCGCGATTCAGCAGCGCGCGCCGGCGTTCGGAGGATCGCGCGGCGCCGAGCCAGCGATCGAAGCCCGGTGGCACGCGTTCGCCGCCGGCGATCGGACCCCACACGGATGGAATGCCTAGCGACGCAGCGGAGAAGGGAACGCGGAACGTGTGAAATGTCGTCTGGTGGACGACCGCGATCTTCTCCATCGCGTGCAGCTCAACCACGCGCCGTGCCGCGATTTTCTGCCACGCGTATTTTCTCCACCACGCGCCGAACGCACGGGTGGCGGGAGGTTCGACGAAGTGCGGCGTGATGCCGGCGGGCGCGGCATGACGCTCGATCGCACCGCGACTTTTCGGAGTGGTGATGAGCTGCACGTCGAAGCGGCGCGCAGCTTCCGCGGCCCAGCCCCAGCCGAGCCAGTGTTCGCCCGAGCCTTCCGGGTCGCAGGCGTAGGCGAGCATGGCGACGCGCGGCTTCATTGCTTCTGCGCGACGACGTGGATGTCCGAGCAGAGGGTTGGGAAGAAGCGGAGGACGCTCTGCGTAGCGACGACGAGTCCGTGGCGGAGCCGCTGCGGAATCCACGCGAGCGCGTGGCTGTCGCGTCCGATGAAGTTGCGGCCGAGCGTGGTGGTGACGCGGAAGCCGTTCCACTCGCAGAGCTGCCGCAGGTCGCGCACGATCGGCTCGCGCACGTGGCCACGAAAGACCGGCGCGTCGTGATACCATTCCTCGAGCCCCGACCAGATGTTCGCGCCGAGGATGACGTGCAGGCGTTTGCGGAGGTTTGCCGCGTTTGGCGTGGCGAGGATGAGCCAGCCGCCGGGACGAAGCACGCGACGGATTTCGGCGAAGAGCGCCTTGGGCGAGTGGTGCCAGTGCTCGAGGCTGTGGAAGCAGGTGACGCCGTCGATGCTCGAATCGGGCAGCGGCAGCGGATCGCGGAGGATGTCCTGTTCGACGATCTCGATGCCGAACTCGCGCCGGTAGCGGTCGAGCATTTCGAGCGCATCGCTGCGATCGGCCTGCGTGACGCCGCCGCCGCCGCCGAAGTCGTCCGCGAGGATCACGTCGGCGCCGAGTTTTGCCGCGAGTGGATCGAACCAGCAGATACCGGCGCCGAGATCGAGCAGGCGTTTGCCGGGCGCGAGCAGGCCGCAATCGGCGGCAAGCTGGAGATAGAAGACGACGCGATCCTCGAGACGCTCGCCGTTGTAGTCGCGGTTGGAGAAGAAGCGTGTGGCGGCATTCGCGGCGTCGAGCCAATCCGCGCGCTCGGTGATCGGCTGGCTCATGGCGCGGCGAGTTGAGCGGCTGCGGCGCGGCCTTCGATCATGGCGTCTTCCATGCCGCCGTAGTTCCAGCCGCCCCATCGACCGTGAGTGAGCACGCCGTGCGCGGCGAGGAAGTCGATGACGGCCTGACGCGAGGCTTCGTAGTGCGCGTCGAAAATGACGTAGGCGTGCGGGATCCGGCGCAGATCCATGAAAAGGATTTCGTCTTCGGCGGAGAGCACGCGCGCCTTTCGCAGGTCGGCGAGGACCCGCGCGCGCAGTTCGTCGGGGCGCGTGAGCAGGTCGGCGATGCCGCCGGACATCTCGACGTAATAACTGCGGCAACCCGCAGGCGCGGCTTCGGCGTGGACGGCGGAGTAGGAGCCGACGCGGTAGAAGATGAAGTCGGGCTCGGGAAAATAAATCCAGTGGTGCTGGCTCGCCTCGGCGCCGGGGCCGCGCACGCCGATGTCGAAGTAGTGGACGGTCGCCGCGCGCAGACGGGCGGCGGCGGCGCGCACTTCATCCGGTGCATCTGCGAGGCGCAGGAACTCGACTAGCGGCATCGTGTTCAGCAGCCGCTCGTAGTGCGACTGCGTGCCGTCGGAAAAGGTGACGGTCTTCGCGCGCAGGTCGATGGCGGTGGCGCTCACGCCGAGGCGCGGGGCGGTCGGCAATGCTGCAGCGAAGGCTTTCGACAGAGCGCCGATGCCGCCGGTGCGCGGGTAGGAGAACTTTGCGTTGTAGCCGAGCGCCTCGGGCGAAAGGCCGAGCGCGCCGCGGACGACGGCTTCGAGCGAGGGCTTCGGGATGAAGCGGCCCGCGTATTCGGGCGAGATTTCGTCGAGGCTCACGCCGAGCAGCTTTTCATTGTAGGGCACCATGAAGTGCCGGCAGATGCCGTCGCCGAAAAGGCGCTCGAGCGATTCGCGGAAGTTGCGCGGCGTTCCCTCGATCGGCGGGAGATTGAAGTCCTCGGGATGCCGCGCGCGGAGCAGGCCGAGCAGGCAGTCGAGCACGACTTCGCGCGGAAGGCCGTAGGTGTTTGCCTGGAAGGGATACAGCGTGAAGGCGCCGCACATGTGGATGACGGCGCGGCGTTCGTATTCGACGAGCCCGCCGGGGAGCAGTCGCTCGACGAGCGTGCGAATCTCCGCGTTCCGGAAGTGCAGCCAGTGGCCGGTGCCGTCGCAGTGGAAGTCGCCCGCCGGAGTCTCGCGCACGCGGGTGCGGACGATGCCGCCGGGCTCGCTCTCTTTTTCCACGAGCAGATAGTCGCGCCCGAGGTGGAGCGCGCACGAGAGTCCGGTGAGTCCGGCGCCGAGAATGATGGCGGGGAGCGAAGTCATCAGGGTTTGCGCGCGACGAAGAAGAGGTGCCTGGCTGCGAGGTCTTCGCGCGAGTAGCGCGCGAATGATGAATGGACGGGGATCAGATCGAGCTTCGCGAGGTCGTCCGCGGTGGCGTGCTCGACTTCAAAGTGTGGCAGCGCGAACCCCGCAGCCTCGAGCAGTTCGCGAAAATCCGGCGCCTTGAGCCGGTTGAAGGAAATGAGGCGCGAGTTGACGCACGCCCTCCACATTGCCGGCGAGAAACGCAGATGATTGTATGGCCCGCTGCCGCCAAGCGGCGCGTAGAGATCCTTCAAGTGGACGGTCGCGAGGAAATGACCGCCTGGTTTGAGCGCACGAAAGACACGCCCGAAGATGCCGCGCATGATCTCGCGATCGACGTGCTGAAGCGCCTGGGTGGAGGTGATGAGGTCCGCCGTCCCGGACATAGCCCCGAGCACATCGTCGTAGGGCGTGGTGTAGGTCATCCCGAGATCTCGCAACGCTTCCTCCAGCGCGGCGGCGTCGCGCACCGACGGCAGCCGCTTCACGCGGGCGTGCGCGGGATGACCTTCGTCCGTGAGCACCGTGCGGACCGCGGCGACGGTCTTTTGCAACAGGCCGGCATCCAGCAGCGGCGCGACGTCGAAGAGCCACTGGCGTTCGCAACCGCACGCGAAAAAGAACAGCGGGATGGTCGGGTGCCAGCCTGAGCCGACGTCGATGTGCGTCGTCGTGGAAAAGTCCAGGGGGCTGCCGAGGCGCGAGAGGGCGTCGAGATAGCGCATCGCGACATCGATCTTCTGCCGCACGCGCGGAGGCGACGGGTCGAGAGAGCGAGTGACGTGTTTCTGTCCCCAATTGTAGAGAGTCGCACCGCCCGGAAGCGACGAGAGCGTCTTGATGGCGAGCGCCTTGGCCAGCCACTTCATGGCCGGGCGCGGAGTTGTTCGTGTTGCAAAGTCGGGGGCGAATCCATTTCAAGAGCCGCGGCGAAAGACGGTCGCGCGCGCACTTTCGTATGCGCGCATCGGGAGGAGGGCCTTGATCATCTGTTTGCCGAGGTAGAGCGCCTTCAACCAAGCGAGGCCGCGGGCGTCGAGGATTTTCGCGAAGCGCTCGGGCGGGATGGCGTGATTGAGCGGCAGGCACTCGAGCCGGTGCGGGCGGAGCGTTTCGTTGCGGCCCCATCGCATCGTGCGCACCGCGCGCAGACCGAGTTCGGCGGCGACGTTCAGCACGACTCGATTAGTGAATCCACCCGGCGGTGCGAACCAGAGCGCCTCGCGGCCGGTGATCTCGCGGAGGATTCCGAGCGAGGTCGCAAGCTGCGCGCGCACGCCCGCGGTCTCGAGCGTGTCGAGGCGGGCGTGGTCGTGGCTGTGGCAGCCGATGACGTGGCCGGCATCGGCGAGCGCGCGGACGTCGTCGCGGGTGAGCCGGCCCTCGCCGCCGATCTTCGCCGTCGGGATGAAAAAGATGCCGCGCTCGCCGCGTTCGCGCAGCACAGGCAGGACGGTGTCGAAGTGATCGCGTGTGCCATCGTCGAACGTGAGCAGGTAGCCGGTGGTGCCGTCGGGAATCTGGCCGGGATCGAGCGGGGCGATGTCGCGGGTGCGGAGTGCATCGAGATGCAGCGGCAGCGCGGCCGGCGGCACGTCGTAGAAATCCCGCGGGGTCCGGGGGGCGGCAGGCAACCGGTGATAGGTGAGGATGAAGACCGGCATCGCGGTGGCGGAACGTGACAGGGTTTGCGCCGGGCTACAATTCTTTGACGAATGCGGCACGAGGCGCTGACACATCGTGCTGCGCGTTGATGCACCGTTGCGCCGATGAAAACACAAATTCTCACCCGCATCGTCGCCGCGCTCGCGGCGCTCGCCTTCACCACCACATCACGCGCAGGCGCGCCGCCGCCTGCGGAGGAGAAGCCGCTCGTGCAGCTCGCCATCCTGCTCGACACATCGAACTCGATGGACGGCCTCATCGCGCAGGCGAAGACGCAGCTCTGGCAGATCGTGAATGAATTCATCGCCGCGAAACAGGACGGCAAAACGCCGCGCGTCCAGGTGGCGCTCTACGAATACGGAAACAGCGGCCTTCCCGCGCAGAGCGGCCACGTGCGCCTGGTCGCGCCGCTCACCGACGACCTCGACAGGATCAGCGAGTCGCTCTTCGCGCTGAAGACCGGTGGGGGCGACGAATACTGCGGTTGGGTGATCCGCGACGCCGCGCGCGACCTGGCGTGGAATGCCTCGGCGAAAGTCTATAAGGCGATCTTCATCGCGGGAAATGAGCCGTTCACGCAAGGCCCGGTGCTTTACTCCGAGTCGTGCAAGACGGCGGTGGAGCGCGGGATCATCGTGAACACGATCCACTGCGGCCCGGAGAACGACGGCGTCGGCGGCAAGTGGCTCGACGGCGCGAAGCTCGCGGATGGGAAGTTCATGAGCATCAACGGGAACGCGCAGCTCGTGCGGATCGACGCGCCGCAGGACAAGACGATCGCCGAGCTGAACGCGAAGCTGAACGGAACGTATCTCGCCTACGGGGTGCACGGCGCGGCAGGCGTGGCGCGACAGGCGCAGCAGGACGCGAATGCAGCGCTAGCGCCCGCAGCACCGTCGGTGACCGCCGAGCGCGCGAAGACGAAGGCGTCTGGAAACTACTCGAACTCCGCGTGGGATCTGCTCGACGCGGTAAAGGAAAAGAAGCTCGATCTCGCGAAGGCGAAGGACGCCGAGCTGCCCGAGCCGCTGCGCAAGCTCGCGCCGGAGAAGCGCGAAGCGTTCGTCGCGGAGAAGCAGAAGGAGCGCGACGAGATCCAGGTGCAACTTCGGAAGCTGACGGACGACCGCGATCAGTTCGTCGCCTCGAAGCAAAAGGAGCAGGGCAACGAGAAGCGCCTCGACGTGGCCGTTGCCGGCGCCGTGCGCGAGCAGGCGGCGAAGAAGGCGTTCGTGTTCGAGAAGAAGTAGCCGCCATTCGCTCGAAGTGATGCCCGCGAAGCCGGTAATTTCGACGAAGCCGCGAGTGCGGTGTTTACGCGCCCTTCCTGACCTGCGGCCGGCCCACGGCGTGATACTCGAAGCCGAGGTCGGCCATGGTCTGCGGGTCGAAGAGGTTGCGGCCGTCGAAGACGAGCGGGGTGTGCATCTTCTTCTTCACTTCGGCGAAATCGACGCAGGTGAATTCCTTCCACTCGGTCGCGAGCAACAGCGCCTCGGCGCCTTCGCACGCGTCGAGCGGAGTCCTGGCGATCTTGACCTTGGCGGGATCGACGAGCTTCCACTCGACGGCTTTCTCGGCGCCCTTCGGGTCGTAGGCGGTCACGTGCGCGCCTTCGGCGACGAGGGTGTTGATGAGCTCGATCGCGACGGAGTTGCGCACGTCGTCGGTGTCGGGTTTGAAGGTCATGCCCCAGACGGCGATCTTCTTGTCCTTGAGCACCCAGAGGGCGCCGCGGACTTTGTCGATGAAGCGGGTGAGCATCGTGGCGTTGATGCGTTCGACTTCCTCGAGAAGCGCGAAGGGCGTGCCGAGCTGGCGGGCAATGGCGATGAAGGCCTTCACGTCCTTCGGGAAGCAGGAGCCGCCGTAGCCGAGGCCGGCGTTGAGGAAGTTGCGGCCGATTCGTTTGTCGGTGCCGATGCCGTCGGCGACCATTTCCACGTCGGCGCCGGCGGCTTCGCAGATGGCGGAGACGGCGTTGATGTAGCTGATCTTGAGCGAGAGGAACGAGTTGGCGGCGTGCTTGATCAGCTCGGCGCTGTTCACGTCGGTGACGAGGATGGGCGCCTGGAAGGGCTCATAGACGCGCTTCATGAGGTCGGTCGCCTTTTGCGAAGCGCTGCCGATGACGACGCGGTCGGGGTTCATGAGGTCCGGCACGGCGCAGCCTTCGCGGAGGAATTCGGGGTTCGAGACGACGTCGAACTCGGCGCCCTTGTTGTAGCGCTTGATGGTGTCGGCGACCTTCTCGCCGGTCTTCACGGGGACGGTCGATTTGTCCACGACGACGCGGTATTCGCCCGGCTTGAGGACGCCGGCGATCTCGCGGGCGACGCGCTCGATGAAGGAGAGATCGACGGAGCCGTCGGCCTGCGGCGGGGTGGGGACGGCGATGAAGACGATCTGGCTGTGATCGACGCCGTCTTCGATGGAGTTGGTGAAGCGCAGGCGCTTGGCGGCGACGTTGCGGTGGACGAGTTCCTCGAGGCCGGGCTCGTAGATCGGGATCTCGCCGCGCTGGAGCATGTCCACTTTGCGCTGGTCGTTATCGACGCAGACGACGTGGTGGCCGACTTCAGCGAAGCAGGCGCCTGAGACGAGGCCGACGTAGCCGGAACCGATGATGCAGAGATCCATATGAGTTTTGAGGAAAAGAGCGCGGATGAAAAGCCAGAGGGGGCGCGCCGGCAAGGGGGATTTGGGTTTCGGGTTTCGGGTTTCGGGTTTCGGGTCTCGGGCTCTTGAGGGCGGGCAACCCGAAACTCGAGACTCGAGACCTCAAACCGCGGGGAATGCGCCCTACTTGCTCTTGCCGGAGCTGCCGCCGGCGAGACCTTCGGGATCGACGCTCAGGGGCAGGCGCACGCCGGGCAGGTCCTTGAGGGTGAAGGTCAGGAGGAGGCCGTAATCGTCTGCCTTGCCCTGGTTGTCGCGGATGGTGAAGCCGAGGCTGGCGACCCAGCTCGAGAGATCGCGATGCAGTTCGTAGCGCTGGCTTTCGAGCGTGCTGTCTTCGATTTCGTAGCTCTCGCGCAGGCTGAATGCCCAGTGATCGCCCATGCGCACGTAGGCGCCGAAGTCGAGGAGGTTCGAGTCGAGGAAGAGGGGATTTCCGTTGAGGTAGCGATTGCCGACGGAGAGCCGCAGGTCCTGATATGGCATGAAGCTCACCCGCGTGTTGACCTCGGTGAAGCCTTCGTCGAGCACCGGCAGTTGCGAATCGACCGCGACATTGAGCCACGCCAGCGGCGTCCAGCTCACGCGGTTGTAGAGGTTCGAGAAGCTGCCACCGTCGGACATCGCGCTGAAGCCGTAGTCGGGCCGGTCGAGGAAGGCGTCGAAGTAGGTGTTCCACTCCAGCCAGTTGATCGTCTGGTTGTCGCGGCGCGTCTGCCAGCGCTGGCGGGTGCCGAGACGCAGGATGGTGCCGCTGTCGATCGAGTCGATGGAGTTGAACTGCGGGTAATCGATGGGCGGCAGTTCGGTCGAGCGGTTGAGGCGGTCGAACTGGAGGATGTTGACCGGGTCTTCGCCCGAATAGGTATAGCCGAGATTGAACCACGGCTGGACTACGTGGCGCAGGCCGTCGAGCCCCCAGGCGCGCGACTGCACCTGCTCGTAGGCTTTCGAGACTTTGAAGCTCGCCTCGATGCCGGCGTTGAAGACCGGTCGGAAGATCGAGCCGCCGCCTTCCAATCTCCGCTCGGTGGTCGTCACTTCCCGCTGAGTGACCTCCGTCAGCCCGGTCGCTTCGTTCTTCATCTCCTCCTGGACCGTCCGCGTCACCTCGTCGTCGAAGAAGCGGCCAGAGTCCGAGTAATAGGTCCCACGCACACCGATACGCGGGATGATCGAGACCTTGTCCTTGATCGAAAGCGGCAGCGTGAACTGATGGAAGCTATCCGCGCGGAAAGTGTCGTAGTCCTGAAAGAGCGACTGGTCCGAGTAGTTGCGCCGGAGGAAGCCGGCGCTCGTCTCGCCTTCGTAATAGACAGGCAGCTTGAGGAAGGGCTGGCGCTTGATGTCGAGCGCGGCTTCGGGCAGCCGCTCGGTGCCGTCGAAGTTGTCGTCGTTGAGATTCTGCCGCCCTAGCAGCGTGACCGTGTAGTCTTCGTTCCAATACGTGAGCGCGATCGAGTTATCCGGGTTCGGGTTCTTGCGGAAGGTGCCCTCGTCGAAGTCCTCAAGCACGCGCGCATCGGAGAGCTTGTTGATATCCACCGACGCATAGATGTCCTCGGTGATGTATTGGCGCGCCTGGAGCGTCATGCGGTAGCGCCCGTGATCGATCTCCTCGCGGCTGAGCCCCGTGCGGTTCGTGCCCGGTTGCTGGTCATTGATGCCGTAGAAGCGGAAGCGCCCCCAGTCGCGCCCAGCTTTGCCATTCGCCCAATCGCTCTCGAAGCCGCCACCGACGCCGCGGTCGGCCATGAGGTCCAGCCGCAGCCGGGCCGACCAGCCTTCGCCGAGCGGGAAGGTGTAGGTGCTCAGCAGGTAGGCGCCCCATTTCGAGGTATAGCCGGGCGTGATCGCGAAGCCCTGCTCCTTGTTCAGGCTCTGATAGACATACGGGAACCAGAAGATCGGCGTGCGGCCCACGTAAAGCGTCACGTCCGAGAAGACGACGCGGTCCTTCGGATACACGCGGATCGTGCGCGCCTTGATATAGTAGTCCGCCTTCGAGTTGTCCGAGGTGGTGAAGATGCCGTCCTTGATCAGGTAGGCATTGCTCCCCAGCGAGCTGAGCGATTCGCCGGCAAACCGGAACGGCGTGAACTCACCACGAAAGTCCGCCGCGTCGAGCCGCTTGGTCTCGAGGTTGTAAAGTGCGCGGTCGCCGGTGAAGAGCTGGCCGTCGCGGTAAATGCGCGCATTGCCCTGCACGAGCACGTCGCGCGTTTCCGGGTTGTATTGGGCGTAGTCGGCGTAGATGAGCACCGTGCCGTAGCGGATGACCACGTTGTGCTCGGCGATGGCGAGGCCTCCCTCGATCCTGGTCTCCTCGGCGTTGATCTCGATCGGCACATCCGCGAAGCTGCTAAACTGCGCACGCGCCGCGGGCATGGCGGCAAACAGGAGCGCGAGGCAGATGAACAAATTTCTCATGAAGGCGCGGACCTTAACGGGATTAAGGAATTTCCCGCAAGGGAAAAGACCGACCCGGCGTGCGACGCCCTAAACCATCCCAAGCTTTTCCTTGCCCGCCTGCGAGATGAGCGCCGGCGACCACGCAGGTTCCCACACCAGCTCCACGCTCGCGCTCGCGACGCCCGGCACCGCGAGGATGCGCTGCTCCGCTTCACGCGCGATCGTCGGCCCCATGCCGCAGCCCGGCGCGGTGAGCGTCATCTTCACGCCCACGCGCTTGCCTTTGCCCGAGTCGTCTTCGCTCACCGCCACGTCGTAGATGAGGCCGAGATCGACGATATTCACCGGGATCTCCGGGTCGTAGCACTCGCGCAATTGCGCCCACACACGCTCGTCGCTGAACGGACCGTCGCCCGCCGCCACCGCGACCTTCTCGCGCCCGAGCGCGTCCGCATCGGCGCCATGGATCCGGAAAAGTCCGCCCTGCCCGGTGACATAGACCGTGAAACTCTCGCCAAGTTCCTGCGTGATCATCACCTCCGCGCCGGTCGGCAACGTGACCGGCGTCCCGGCGGGGATCTGGATCGCTTCGACTTCGCGGGTGAGTGTGGTGGATGCGCTCATGGTGCGTGCAGTCTAGCGGCAGGCGGCGAAACGCAAACAGCGCTCTCGGAAAACCGTTCCAGCCATTCGCATCAATCACCCGCACATTTTTCTTTTCCCCGCCGGGCGAACTTCATATCTCGGCGGCGCGCTTCTCCCCGGTCGCGCGCCCCAAAACCCTATTAGACCCCAACCATGACCCACGCCTCCCGTCCCGGGCGGTGCGCCGGCCTCGCTGTCGCACTGCTCCTGTCACTCACCTTCGCCGCGCACGCGCAAGACGCCGCCGCGCCGAAAATCGACACCGGCGACAACGCATGGATGCTCGCGAGCACCGCACTCGTGCTGCTGATGACCGGCCCCGGCCTCGCGCTGTTTTACGGCGGCCTCGTGCGCACGAAGAACGTGCTCTCGACGATGATGCACAGCTTCTTCCTCATGTCGCTCGTGAGCCTCCTCTGGTTCGTCTTCGGCTACAGCATGGCCTTCGGCGAGGGCAACGCCTTCTTCGGCAACCCGCTCCAATACCTCTTCCTCGACGGCGTGGACGGCACGCCGAACGCGGACTACGCGGCCACGATCCCGCAGCAGACCTTCATGCTCTACCAGATGATGTTCGCCATCATCACGCCCGCGCTCATCACCGGCGCGTTCGCCGAGCGGATGAAATTCAGCGCCTACGTGCTGCTGATGATCGGCTGGGTCACGATCGTCTATTTCCCGCTCGCCCACATGGTCTGGGGCAAGGGTGGATTCTTCAACTGGGCGCTCGGCGGAAAAATCCCCGTGCTCGATTTCGCCGGCGGCACCGTCGTCCACATCAGCTCGGGCATCTCCGCGCTCGTGTGCGCGATCGTGATCGGCCCGCGCAAGGGCTTCCCCAAGGAGCCCATGCTCCCGCACAACGTCGTGCTCAGCCTCATCGGCACCGGCCTGCTTTGGGTCGGCTGGTTCGGCTTCAATGCCGGCAGCGCCCTCTCCGCCGGCACGCTCGCCACGAGCGCCTTCGCCGCCACGCACTTCGCAGGCGCGATGGGCGGCCTCGCGTGGTCGCTCGTCGAGTGGCTCGACAAGGGCAAGCCGAGCGTGCTCGGCGCCGCCTCCGGCATGGTCGCGGGCCTCGCCACGATCACGCCCGCCTCCGGCTTCGTCACCGTCCCGGCCGCCGTGCTCATCGGCCTCGCGGGCGGTGTCGCCTGCTACTTTTGCGTCACGCGCGTGAAGGCGAAGTTCGGCTACGACGACTCGCTCGATGTCTTCGGCGTCCACTGCTGCGGCAGCGTGGTCGGCATGCTCATGCTCGGCTTCCTCGCGAGTGCCGAGGCGAACCCCGCCATCGCCTCGACGTTCAAGAAAGGCGACGTCGTCATTTCGCTCGCGGGCGGCAGCGGGCAATTCGTGAACCAGCTCATCGCCGTCGGTTTCACCGTCGCGCTCGGCGCCATCGCGACTTTCATCCTCCTGAAAATCATCAATGCCACCGTCGGCCTGCGCGTCGATTCCGAGTCCGAGCACTCCGGCCTCGACGTGAGCCAGCACGGCGAGAGCGCCTACAACGAATAACCGCCATGAAAAAAATCGAAGCCATCATCAAGCCCTTCAAACTCGAGGAAGTAAAAACCGCGCTCCAGGAAGCCGGCGTGGAAGGCATGACCGTGACCGAGGTCCGCGGATTCGGCCGGCAGAAAGGCCACACCGAGATCTACCGCGGCAGCGAATACACCGTCGATTTCCTGCCCAAGCTCAAGCTGGAGATCGTGCTCGCCGACTCGGTCATCGACGGCGCCGTGGCCGCCATCATCAAGGCCGCGCACACCGGCAAGATCGGCGACGGCAAGATCTTCGTCAGCCACGTCGAGGACGCCATCCGCATCCGCACCGACGAGCACGGCGACGGCGCCGTCTAATCGCGCCCGCTACACGGCGAACGTCGTCCCCGCCGCGCCGAGCGCGGTGCGGAACTTGTCCTTCTTCGTCGCGAGCACGAGGTCGGCATCCTCGTCGCCATTCAGATCGACGGCGGTAAAGAACGTCGGCTTGAAAGCGACATTGATCGGCACGGGCGCGGAGAAGCCGGAGACTCCGTTGTTCGCGAGCAGCACGGCCAGCTTCTTCGCATTCGTCGCGATGAGGTCGTAGTCCAGATCGTCGTCCGCGTCGGCGAGCACGAGCAACTTCGCGCCCTTGCCGACGGCGGTCGATGCCGCGGGACCGAACCCGCCGAGGCCGTTGCCCGGCGCGATGGCGAGCTGGTTCTTCGCGACGATCGCCGCGATGTCGATGTGCCCGTCGCCATTCAAGTCGGCTGCGACCACCGACGCCGCCTTCACGCCCTTGCCGAAGAACTGCGTTCCCACCGCCGCGGCGAAGTTCCCCACGCCGTCATTGATCAGCGCGGACACGTTCGACTTCCCCTTGCTCACGATCGCGAGGTCGGTGCTGCCGTCCTCGTTGAAGTCGCCACTGACGATCGTGAGCGTCTTGAGCGCCGGCGTGAAAAGCGGTGTGTCGAAGCCCGAGCCGTTGTTGAGCAGCACATTCACACCCTTGCTCGCGAGCGCCGCGACATCGAGCCGCCCGTCGCCGTTAAAGTCAGCGGCGAGCAACGACTTCGAGGACTTGTTCGATGCGAACGCGACCGGCGCGTCGAACGTGCCGTCGCCATTGCCCGCAAGCAGCACGACCGCCTTCTTCGTCGCAAGCACGAGGTCGGAATTTCCGTCGCCGTTGAAATCGCCGACCACGAATCCCTTCACGCCTTTGACCTTCGGCAGCAGCGTGCCGACCAGCGCGAACCCGCCCGCGCCGTCCCCGAGATGCAGCAGCAGCTTCGAGGATCCTTTTTGCGCGATCAGGTCGAGCTTCCCGTCGTTGTTGAAGTCGCGCAGCGGGAGCGTCTCGTCGTCGAGGATCGTAACGTTCGCGTTCGTCCGGTCGCCCAGGAACGCGCTGCCGCCGGGATTCGCGAGCGTCGCCGTGAAACCTTGGTCGCCTTCGCCCAGCAGGTCGTTGCGCACGGGCACGTTCACGACGGCGACCTGCTGTCCGTCCTCGAACAACACCGCGATCGTCGCCGCAGTGAAATCGCCCGCCGACGCGGTGCCCGGCGTGAACTGGATGTCCACCGTTGCCGCGCCCGTCATGCCACCGATGCGCGTGACGAAGAGCTGCACGCGGCCCTTCTCCTCGCTATCGGCGAAGGAGTTCACCGCGAACTCGAGGAAACCGCCATCGACGACGAGCGGCGCCGGATCGTTATCGACGATGCGCACCGTCGCGTTCGCGAGCCCGAGCGTCGGCGTCACGCGCGTGGTCACCACGAGATCGCCGGTGGGATCGCTGAGCGTGAGCGCGATCGTCTCGTCGCCCTCGGCCAGCGCGTCCTCGAAGATGGGGATGAAGACTTGCTGCGACACGACGCCGGCCTCGAAGAGCAACGTGCCGCTGACCGGGCCGTAGTCGTCGAGCGCGGTCGCGGTGCCCGGCGCGGCGGTGAAGACGACCGTCGCCTCGCCCATCCCGCCGGTGCGCGTGATCGTGATGAGCACGCCCGTGCTGTCTTCGCTCGCGATGGTTTCCGCCGCGCTGAAGTCGAAGACGCCGCCGGTCGGGCGCTCGTCATCCACGATCGTGAGCCGCGCGTTCGCGGCGCCGAGTGCGGTGCCGGCGCTGTTGCCCGAGAGCGCGAGCTTCACGGACTTGTCGAAGTCGAGCACGCCATCATCGAGCAGCGGCACGGTGAAGGACTGCGTCGTGATGCCGTCGCCGAAAGTCAGCGTGCCGTTCACCGCCGTGAAGTCCGCCGCGGTCGCCGTGCCCGTCGCGGGCGTGCCGCCGGCGGTCGCGGCGTAATCGACCGTCACGATCCCGCCTTTTCCTTTCAACCGATCGACGGTGATCGTCGCCATGCCGCCGTTTTCGTCGGCACGATAGTTCCCGATGCGGAAGTTGAACTCGCCCATGTTCTCGTCGTCGATGATCGTCGCCGTCGCGCTGTTCACGGGGCTCAGCTCGGAGCCGTTCGTCGGGTTCGTGAGCTTCACGGTGAAGGTCAGGTCGCCCTGCGCGAGCGCGTCGTTGAGGATCGGAATCGTCACCGTCTTCACGCCCGCCTCGAATGCGCCCCACGTGAGCGTCTGCGTCGTGAGGGTGTAGTCCAGGCCCGCGAGCGCGGTGCCGTCTTCCTGCGTCAGCGTCACGCTCGCCGCGCCGTCGAAGCCGGTCACGCGCTCGATGCCGACGATGAGCGAGCCGCCGTCCTCAGCGACTTTGTAGGCGCTCGAGCGCAGCCGGAAGTCGCCCGAGTCCGGCCCGCCTATGAAGCGCACGAGCGCGGTGTCGCTCGTTGCGAGGCTCGACGCAAAATCGGTGCTGCCGACGAGCACCACGCGGCCATCCGGCTGCACGAGGATGTCCTGGCTGCTCGCGAAATTCTCGCCCGCAAACGTCGCGAGAGCCTGCACGCCACCCTTGCCGAAGCCGATGTCCATGCGCCCGTCGCTGAGCAGCCGCGCGACCGCCACCAAGCCGGAGCCTCCAGCGGTGCCGCGCACGTAGATTTTCCCATCGGTGTCGAAGGCGATGCCGGGGGAGAATAGCGAGAGCGGCTGGTAGCTCGCGACCGGGTCCGCCGGCGCTTCGATGAAGGTGTGGCCGGTGCCGGCGAAGGTCGTGTCGAGCGTGCCGTTCGCATTCAGTCGCGTGACGATTTCCCCGAAGCGGAAACTCGTAGGGAACTGGAGCGACGGCACGTCGCGAGCGGAATGCTGCCCCGCGAGCACGATCTTCCCATCCGGCTGCACCGCGACGCCGCTGTAGAAAGTCGAGCCGCTCGCGTCGGGATCGCCGGGGTAGAGGAACTCCATGATCCGCGCGCTGAATGTCCCGCCGTTTGCGAAGGTCGTGTCGAGCGTGCCGTTCGCGTTCAGCCGGATCGTGCGGTCGTTGTCGCGGTCGTCGCCGAAGGTGAGGTCCTGCGCCTGCGCGGCGATGAGGATTTTCCCGTCCGCCTGGAGCGCGAGGCCATACGGCACGTCGGTGCTCGTGCCGAAATCGAACGTGCGCATCCCGTCGCCGCTGAATGTCGTGTCGAGCGTGCCGTCCGCGGTGAAGCGCAGCACGGCGAGGTCGAGGTCGACGCCGCTGCTCTGGTGGCCGGTCACGACGAATTTCCCGTCCGCGCCCGACTCGACATCCACGAACGTGATCGGCGCGGTGAGCGCGAGCGTGGCGATTCCGTCGCCATCGAAGCTCGTGTCGAGCGTGCCGTCGGCATTGAGCCGCACGACCGCCGCGCTCGCATTCGTTACGCCCGGCGGCGCGGACACGCGCGCGAAGACGAGGATTTTTCCGTCGGGCCGGATGTTCAAATTCAGCGCGCGCTCGCCCGCGGTGCCGAGATCGACGACCGCCTTGCCGTCGCCGCTGAAGGTCGTGTCGAGCGAGCCGTCGTCATTGTAGCGCGCGATGGCGATGCCCGTGTTGCTCCCCGCCTGGCCGACTACGACGAGCTTGCCCGCCGCGTCGCGCGCCACGGCGTA
Source organism: Chthoniobacteraceae bacterium (assembly GCA_040081625.1). Lineage (GTDB taxonomy): Bacteria > Verrucomicrobiota > Verrucomicrobiia > Chthoniobacterales > Chthoniobacteraceae > VFJQ01. Next base: position 10,553 of record JBEBGD010000061.1, on the reverse strand, counting down.
GGCCGACTCCGGCCCGGTCGCGTCGAACGACGTGTTGAGGCGCCCATTCGTGTCGAAGGTCGTGTCGAGTCGGCCCGCGTTGAGATGCTCGAGCGGGTCGTTGTCGGGGATCACGATGCGGCGCGTTCCGAAGCTCCCCTCGAGTCCCGCGCCGCCGGTCGGATTGCTGAACTCGATGAAGAAATCCTCCGCTCCCTCGATGTCGGAGTCCTGCGTGATCGGGACCGTGATCGCGAAATTGAACGTCGTGACGCCGGGGCCGAGCGTCACCGTGCCCGTCACCGGCGTGTAATCTTCGCCGGCCTTCGCGGTGCCATCCACGGTCGCGTAGTCGATGGTCACCGTGCCGAGACCGCTGCTGCGCTCGACGTAGAGAAACGCGAAGCCGCTCGATTCGCTCACGAAATCGAAGCCCGTGCCGCCGCCCACGCCGACAGTCTTCGGGAAGCTGCCAAAACTCGCCGTCGGGTCGCTTGCGTTGATCGTCACCGTCGCGGAGCGGAACGACGAGAGCGTCGCGCCGCCGGTCGCGCCGAAGAGCAGCACGGTGAATTGCTCGAGTAGCTCGCGCTGCGTGTCGTTGATGATCGGCACGGTGAAGGTCTTCTGCGTCTCGCCGTCCTCGAAGGCGAGCGTGCCGCTGACCGGCACGAAATCGACGCCCGCCAGCGCGCTGCCGCCGATGGTCGTGTAGCTCACGCTCACCTGCCCGGCGCTCGCGTCGCGCGGACGATCGACGACGAAGGTGATGCTCGGTGTCGTCTCCTCGACCGCGACGCCGAGCGTATTGAGCTGAAAGACGCCCTGCAGCGGCGCGACCGACTTGCCGAGCACGCGCGTGATTTCAAAACCCGGCCCGACCGCGACGAGGTCGCCCTTCGCGGTGAGTGCGATCGCCTGGCCCGACGGCGCAGATTCGAGGAAGCCGATGCCTTTCACCGCGAACCGCCCATCGAGCGCGCCGTGGTCGTTGAACTTCGCGAACGCGAGATCGCCGTCGAGGAAGCTGCTCGAGAGGCCCGACCATCCGCCCACGAAGAGCGAGCCGTCCGGCGTGAAGAGCGCGTCGAGCGCCTGGTCGAAGCCGTTGCCGCCGCTCGCGCCGACGCGCGGGAAATTCACAGTCACGACGCCCGGGCCCTGGCTGTAGGCGATGTCGAGATTGGCGAAACCGGCTTCGGCATACTCGAACTTGAGGAAGTTGGCGCTCGCGATGCCGAGGCAGACGATCGAGTCGTCCGGCCGGATGAGCACCTTGCGCATCTGCGAGTTGGCTGGGTCGTTGGTCGCGTCGAGCACTTTGCCGTCGGTCGAAAACGAAACGTCGAGCGTGCCGTCCGCGAGCAGGCGCATCGTCGCGGCGCGGTTGCTCTGGCTCGGCGAGAGCGTGAAGCCGCCGGGGCCGGTGTTCGTGACGATCGAATCGCCGGTCATCACGATGCGGCCCTTCGAGTCCACGGCGACCGACCAGCCCACGTCGAAGCGCCCCTCGAAATCGACCGTCGCGCGTCCATCGCCGCTGAAGGCCGTGTCGAGCGAGCCGTCGGAGTTCAGCCGCGCGGCGGCGAAGTCGCGCCCGAGCGCGCTGCCGCTCGAACCGCCGAGCACGATCTTGCCGTCGCTCTGGAGAACCATATCGACCGCGCGGTCGTCCTGCTGCGCGAAGTCGATCGTCAGCTTGCCATCGAGCGAGAATCCCGTGTCGGGCGTGCCGTCCGCATTCAGCTTCGCGATGGCGAAATCGCCTTCGCCCTCCACGAGCGAGTAGCCCGCGACGAGCACGCCGCCATCGCTCGTGATCAGCACCGAACGCGCGACATCGTAGCCGCCGAGATCGACCGTCACGATGCCTCCCGCGCCCCACGTCGGATCGAGCGCGCCCGTCGCGGTGTAGCGCACGAGCAGGAAATCCGACGCGCCCGTTCCGCCGGTCTCGCCGACCGCGAGGACGCGGCCATCGGGCAGCGTCGCCACGTCATACGAGCGCTCGTCGGTGCCGGCGAAGACATCGATCCGCGACACGCCATCGGTGCCGAAGGTGCGATCGAGACTGCCCGCGCCCGCGCCGCTCGCCGGCTCGGAATCGAAGATCGTGATTTCCGCCGTGGTCAGCGCGCCCAGCGTCGCGCCGCCGGTCGGTGCGCTCAGCGTCGCGGTGAAATTCTCGCGGCCTTCGACGAGCGAGTCGTTGCGGATGTAGGCGGTGAACACGCCGACCATCTGCCGGTCGGCGAATGTCACCACGCCCGGCGTGCCGACGTAGTCTTCGCCGAGCACCGCGGTGCCGTCCGCGAAGCTGTATCGCACCGTCGCCGTGCCGTCGCTGCCGGCGGTGCGCGTCACCGGGATGGTGATGGTCGTGAGCCCCTCGGCGGTGACGAACTGCGGCGCGGTAAAGGCGAACACGCCCGGCCCATCGAAGATCGTCACCGTGCTCACCGGCGCTGCGCCGAGCGGCGCGCCGCTGAGCGTCACGGTGAAGCTCTCGCGACCCTCCGCGAGCGTGTCGTCGAGGATCGGGATGGTGATCGTCTTGAGCGTCTCGCCTGCGAGGAAGGTCAGCGCGCCATTCACGCCGGTGAAATCCGCGGCGCCCGCTGTGCCGTTCGCGAACGTGTAATTCACCGTCACGTCCGTGTCCGAGCCGTCGGTGCGGATGATGTTCAGCTCGATCGAGCCGCCGTTTTCATCCAGCTCCGCCGCCGCTTCGTTGAACGAGAATTTCCCCACGCGCGGCTCGGTGAAAATGCGCGTGAGCGTGACGTGCGTGTGCGTGCCGGGGTCGCTCGCGAAGCGCGCATCGAAGGCCGCGAGCACCGCATTGTCCGGCTCGAGCAGGATGCGGCCGACGCCCTGGCCCTGCGGCTGGCCCGTGCCGATGGCGACGCTGCCGCCGATGCCGAAGGTGCCGTCGAGCGAGCCGTCCGCGTTGTATTGCGTGAGCACGCGCGACGCCGACCCGCCCGTGCCGAAGACCACGATCCGCCCGCTCGGCAGCACCAGCGCATCGGCTGGGGAAACGCCGCTGGGGCCGAATGCGATGCCGTCGCCGTCGAAGCTCGGGTCGAGCGCGCCGGTCGCGGCGTCGAGCCGCACGACGACCTGCCGGCCGAGCTGGTCGTCATTCGCCGCGACGACGAGCTTTCCATCCGGCTGCACGAGCAGGCGCACGGGGCGCTCGCTCGCGTTCGCCGCGGTGTTCAGCGACACGACGCCGCCCGTGCCGAACGCCGTATCGACCGAGCCATCCGCATTGAAGCGTGTGAGGCCAAAATTGGTCCGGCTGTTCCCCACTTCCCTGCTGCTGTGCGCGAGCACGATGTCGCCGTCTCCGAGCACCACGAACGAAGCCGGGTCGGTCTCCTCCGCCTCGGGCGTCTGCGCGATTCCGCCGGTGCCGAAGCTCGTGTCGAGCGTGCCGTCGGCATGGAAGCGCAGCACGCGCGCGCGGTCTTTGAAGACGGTCGCGTCCTCGTTGATCGTGCGCGATTCGACAGCGACGAGCACTTTGCCGTCCGCGAGCAGCGCCGCGTCGCGCACCGTGTCCTGCGCCGTCATCGGCAGATCGGTGGTGATGAATCCGTTGTCGCCGAAGGTGCGATCGATGTTCCCGTTTTCGAGATACCGCGTAAAGCCGATGACCGCCGTCGCCCCTGTGTTCGTGCCGGTCGGGCTCTCGATCGTCTTGCTCACCGCGAGGATTTTTCCGTCGGGCAAGATCAGCCCTTTGATGATCTCGGCGCCGAGCCCGGTGAGATCGGCGAAGACGGTGCCGTCACCGCCGAAGGTCGTGTCGAGCGTGCCGTCGGGCAGAAAGCGCGCGGCCATCTGCCCAAACACATTCGACGCCGACGCGCTGCCAAAGACGAGCACGCGCCCCTGCGCATCGCGCCCGATGTCGAGCACCGGCTCGAAGCCATTGCCGGCCTCGATCGCCGTGCCCGACCCGAAGCCGAGATCGCCATAGCCCGAGTCGCGCCCGCCGCTCGGGCCGAGGTGCAGCGGGATCGTCACGAGCGCCGTGCGCGGATTGTCGAGCAGCGCGCCGCCCTGCGCATTGCTGAGCACGACGCGGAACTGCTCCGTGTTTTCGCCGATGCTATCGACCGTGAGCGGGATCGTGATCGTCTCCTCAATGTCGCCATCGGCGAACATCAGCGTGCCGCTCATCGCGGTGAAATCGTCGCCCGCGAGCGCGGTGCCGGCGACGGTGGTGAAGTCCACGCTCACCGCGCCGAGCGAACCGCCCACGCGCTTCACCACGATCTGCACCGGCCCTTGATTCTCGCGGACGAAGAACTCGTAGCCGTCGATGCGGAAGACGCCGTTCGGCGACGACTCGGGATCGTCGAGAAGCTGCGTGACCTGGAACGTCTTGCCGAAAAGCCCGCCCGGCCCCGTCAGCGCGCTGACGATCCGCCCATCCGCGCGCTCCGCGAGACCGATGACGCCCGCGCCCGCCGCGAAGCCGCCTTCGCCGAACGTGAAGTCGCGCGTGCCGTCGAAATTCAGCCGCAGGAGGCCGGGCGCGCCGCCGCCGCGGCCGGTCGTGACGATGCGGTTCGAGCTATCGATGAAGAACGGACTGCCCGGGCGCACCTGCACGCCCGAGCTGTTCGCCATCGGCGTGAAACCGAACGTCGGATCGTCTGCGCCATCCGGTAGCAGGCGGCGGAAATCGGCCACGATCTCGCTGCCAACCGTTGTCACGCCGGAGAAAGTGATCGTCCCGTCGGCTTCCACGATCATGCCGCCGATGCCGCGCCCGGCACCGAGTTCCACGATGCCGTCGCCGCCGAAAGTCGCGTCGAGCAGGCCGCCCGCGCTGAGCCGCACGAACGCCGCGCCGGAGCCATTCGCCGCCGCGACGAGCCGGCCATCTGCGAGCGGCGCGAGGCCGGTCACCGAGCCGCCGGTGAATTGCGGAAACGTGAGCACGCCATCGCCATCGAACGTCGTGTCGGGCATGCCGCTCGCATTCAGTCGCACGATGCCCGCGCCGCCTTGTGTGCCTGCGTAGTTCCGCAGGCTCGCGCCGATCACGATCTTCCCATCCGGCGCGACTGCGAGCGAGGTGACGGTTTCACTTCCGCCGAAATGAAGCTGCGCGATGCCGCCCGTGCCGAACGTCGGCACGAGCGCGCCGCTCACGTCGTAGCGCGCGATGAGCAGGTCCGCGCCCGGCGGTCCGTATGTCGTGAACGCACCGGCGATGAGCGTGTTCGTCGTGGCGTCGAACGCGAGCGCGGCGATGCGTTCCGCCAAGTCGATGCTGAGCGAAACGCGGCCATTCGCCCCGAAGCTCGTGTCGAGCGTGCCGTCGGCGTTGAAGCGTGCGAGCAGGCCGTCCTTGCGCGTGTCGCCGAGGCCGTTCTCGCCCGCGACGACATATTTTCCGTCCGGCAGCAGCAGGCCCGCGAGCACCTGCACCGGCGCTTCGCGGAAAAATCCCGTGAGCGAAAAACCGCCGCCCGCGAAGGTCGTGTCGAGCGCGCCGGTCGGCGTCAGCTTCACGATCAAGCCGTCGCGATCGACTGCGCCGAAGTGCGTCCCCGTCACGATCACGCTGCCATCCGCCAGCGCGAGGCTGGCCGCTGCGTATTGCGTGCTCGGCTGCGTCACGCGCGCGAATCCAGCGGTGCCGAAGGCCGCATCGAGCACGCCGGCGTCGGTGAGCTTCAGCGCGAAGACGTCGAGCGAATCGATGTCGCCGACGAGCACCACGCTGTCGTCACTGATCACGCTCAGCGCGTTGCCGCGACCGTAGTTATTGCCGGCGTCGTAAACGAGCGAGCCGCCCGTGCCGAACGTCACATCGAGCGCGCCCGCATCGTCCAGTCGCGCCACGGCGACATCGAAGAACTTCGTCCCGCCGAGCACGATCCGGCCGAGGCTGTCGATGCCGAGCGCGTTCGCCGATTCGCCCGACCCGCCGAGATCGACGCGCGCGATGCCCGCCGTGCCGAAGCCCGCATCGAGCGCGCCCGCCGTCGTGTAGCGCACCGCCACGAAATCTGCGCCGTTCGTCCCGGCGACCACGATCTTCCCGTCTGCCTGCAACGCGACCGCGCGCCCCTGGTCGCCACCGCCGCCCGCATTCGTCGTCACTTTTCCGTCGGTATCGAAACCCGTATCGAGCGCCCCGAGCGGCGTGAACCGCGCCAGCGCGATGTCGCCGCCGGAAGTCCCCGCCACGACGATCATCCCATCGCCTTGCACCGCCACGCCGCGCGCTTCCTCCGTCGGCGATCCGAAATCCGTGAGCACAAACCCCGTCCCGCCAAACGTCGTGTCGAGCACTCCCGCCGACGTGAGCCGCGCAACGAAGAAATCCGTCGAAGCCACATCGGTCGCCGCCACGTTCGCGCTGCCCGCGATCACGATGTTCCCACCCGCATCGAGCGCGACCGCATAGCCCGTCTCGCGGCTGTGATACACCCCGCCGAAATCGAGCTTCACCTTCCCGTCCGTGCCGAAGGTCGCATCGAGCGACCCATCCGCATTGAACCGCGCGACCGCGATGTCCGGCGAGAACCGCGACCCGAAATCCGCCGTCGCCCCGACCGCGATCAGCTTCCCATCCGCCTGCCGCACGACCGCGTTGAAATCATCGTGCAACCCATCCACCTCGAACTGCACCTGCGCGATCCCATCCCCGCCGCCAAACCCCGGGTCGAACAACCCCGCCGCCGGAACGATACGGGCTTCGAGCGGCTCGGGACGAGACCGGATGCCGGTTCTGGTGCGGCGGGCTTTCATGAGCGAGCGAGTGGATAGTCGCACCGCGCCTTGCACGGTCAAGAAGCGGACTCAGTCGCCGGCGCGCTGCACAATCGAGAGCAGGTCTTCCATCCCGCGCACACCGGCAAGATCTTCGTCAGCCACGTCGAGGACGCCATCCGCATCCGCACCGACGAGCACGGCGACGGCGCGGTATAAGCCCCGCTGCTAAACGGCAAACGTCGTCCCCGCTGCGCCGAGCGCGGTGCGGAACTTGTCCTTCTTCGTCGCCAGCACGAGATCGGCGTCCTCGTCGCCATTCAGATCGACGACCGTGAAGAAGGACGGCACGAACGCGACGTTGATCGGCGACGGCGCTGCGAAAGCGCCAGAGCCGTTGCTCACCAGCAGCACGGCCAGCTTCTTCGCGTTCGTCGCGATCAGGTCGTAGTCGAGATCGTCGTCCACGTCGGCGAGCACGAGCAGCTTCGCGCCCTTTCCCGCGGCGGCCGATGTCGCGGGACCGAACCCGCCGAGGCCGTTGCCCGGCGCGATGGCGATCTGGTTCTTCGCGACGATCGCGGCGATGTCGAGACGATCGTCGCCGTTCAAGTCGGCCGCGACCACGGACGCCGCCTTCACGCCCTTGCCGAAGAACTGCGCCGCCGACTGCGCCGCGAACATCCCCGAGCCGTCGTTGAGCAACGTGAAGACGCCCGACTTGCCCTTGGTCACGATCCCGAGGTCGGTGCTGCCGTCCTCGTTGAAGTCGCCGGCGACCATCGTGAGCACCTTCAGCGCAGGAGTGAACCGCGGCGCGTCGAAACCCGCGCCGTTGTTCAGCAGCACGTTCACGCCTTTGCCCGCGAGCGCCGCGAGATCGAGCCGGCCATCGCCGTTGAAGTCGGCGGCGAGCAACGACTTCGAGGACTTGTTCGATTCGAACGCGACCGGCGCGTCGAACGTGCCGTCGCCATTGCCCGCGAGCAGCACGGCCGATTTCTTCGTCGCCAGCGCGAGGTCCGCATTGCCGTCGCCATCGAAGTCGCCGACCACAAAACCCTTCGCGCCCTTCACCGCCGGCAGCGGGATGCCGACCGGCGCGAAACCGCCCGCGCCGTCGCCAGGATGTAGCAGCAGCTTCGATCCCTTTTGCGCGATCAGGTCGAGCTTCCCATCGTTGTTGAAGTCCGCTAGCGCCGGCGTGTCGTTGTCCACGATTGTCACCGTCCCGTTGATTGCGAAGCCGAGCGCCGCGCCGCCGGTGGGATTCGTGAGCGTCGCGGTGAAGGTCTGCGCGGGTTCGTTGATGAGGTCGTTGCGCACCGGCACAAAGACCGTCTTCGAAAGCTCGCCGTTCGCGAACTCGACGAGGATCGGCGCGCCGGTAAAATCCTGGCCCGCCCGCGCCGTGCCATCCGCAAAAGAAACGAGGACGGAAACCTCGCCAAAGCTGCCGTCGGTGCGCAGCAGGACGATCGGCGCGCGCCCGCTCTTTTCGTTCGCGGTGGAGGCGCTGCCGAGGATCTGGATATCGCCCGCCGAGAGCCGCACCGGGAAGGCGTCGTTGTCCGTGATTGCGAGCGTTGCCGCACCGTCGGCGCCGATGACCGGTTGCGTGCGGGTCGTGAGGACGAGGTCGCCGGTCGGCGCGGCGAGCGAGAGCAGCACCGTGCGTTCGGGGTTCACCTCCGCGTTGTCGAAGATCGGGATGAACGCGGACACGGACGTCTGGCCATCGAGGAAGTTCAGCGTGCTGACGAACGGGATGAAATCGAGCCCGTCCCGCGCGGTGCCGGCGGCGACGGTCAGGTTCACGGTCGCCGCGCCGTTGCTGCCGCCGGTGCGCAGGACGGTCACGAGATAGCCGCCGCTGTCTTCGCGCGTCTCGAACTGCGCCGCGCCGAACCCGAACACGCCGCCGAGCGGCACCTCGTCGTCCTGGATCGTGAGCCGCGCGGACGGCACGTCGCCGAGCGTCGCCCCACCGAGCGGACTCGTGAGCGTGACGATCACGGTCTTGTCCTCGCCGAGCACGAAGTCGTCGATGAGCGGCACGGCGATCGTCTTCTGCGTCTCACCATTCGCGAACTGCACCATGCCGGTGACCGTGTTGAAATCCTGCCCGTCCACCGCGGTGCCGCCGGTGACGCTGTAGCTTGCGCTCACCGCGCCGAGATCGCCGTCGCGCCGTTTCACGACGAACGTCGCGACGCCGTCGTTCTCGCGCGCGGTGAAGGACGGCCCAGTGAACTCGATCACGCCCGGCTGATCGTCGTCGATGATCGTGACCGTGCCCGTCTTCCGCACGCTCAGGATCGCGCCGCCGGTCGGGCTGGTGAGGTTGAAGGTGAACGTCTCGTTCGCATCGGCGATGAGGTCGTCGGTGATCGGGATGCTCACCGTCTTCACGCCGATTTCGAGGTTCGCCCACGAGAGCGTCTGCGACACGGCGGTGAAGTCGCTGCCCGCGAGCGCGGTGCCGTTCGTCGTCGAGAAAGTCACGCTCACCGCGCCGTCGAGGCCGGCCACGCGCTCGACGGGGATCACGAGCATTCCGCCATCCTCGCGCACCAGCTCGGTGAGCACATTCAGCCGCAGCGCACCCGCCACCGGGCCGCCGGTGAAGCGCGAGAGCCGAGCGTCGCCGGGCGAGAATGCATTGCCGCCCGCGATCACCACGCGGCCATCCGCCTGCACGAGCAGGTCCGAGCCGAAGCCGCTCGCGCCGATTCCATTCGGCCCGAAGCCGGGATCGGCGCGGCCATCCTGCAGGATGCGCGCGAAACCATTTCCGCCGAGCACGATGATCTTGCCCGCCTCGTCGAGCGTCGCATCCGCGAGCTGGCTCACACTCGTGCCGACCACTTCCTTCACGCCATTCGTGCCGAAGGCGTTGTCCGGCGTGCCGTTCGAGTTGTAGCGCAGCATCAGCACTCCGCCGCGCAGGCTCTCAGTGAAATTGAGCGGCGAACCCGCGGGCTTCGCGGAGCCGAACGCGGTGCCGAGCAACAGCACGTCGCCATCGGGCAGCACGAGCGCTTCATGGACGGTCGCGGTGTCCGTGTAGATGAGCCCCGGCGAGAGCAGCGTCGCGGCGGGATTCGCGCTCACCACGCCATTCACGCCGAAGCCCGTATCGACCGAGCCGTCCACATTGAACCGCACCGCGCGCGCCAGCCCGCCGGCGAAGGTTGCGATGATCTTTCCATCCGGCTGCACCGTGACGCTGCTGACGGAAGTGCCGCTCAGCCCCAGGTCGTAGGTCAGCGTGCCGCCGGTGCCGAAGGTCGTGTCGAGCTTCCCATTCGGCAGGAATCGCAGCAGCCCGACGTTCGACTCCGGCGCGGGCATCGCGACGACGAACTTTCCGTCCGGAGTGATCGCGACATCGCCGTTGCCCTGCACAAATCCGAACGCCGCGAACCCGATCTGCACGTCCGTGCGCGCGATGCCTTTCGTGCCGAAGCCGTTGTCGAGCACGCCCGACGCCGAGTAGCGCGCCATCACGATCTCCTCGCGCTTCCCGTCCGCCGCGCTCGCGCCGATCACGACGATCTTTCCGTTCGATTCGATGCGCACGCCGAACGCCAGTTCGTCGCTCACGCTGCCGAGATCGGTCACGACCTTCCCGCCTGTGCCGAAATTCGTGTCGAGCGAGCCATCGGCGTTGTAGCGCGCGACGAAGAACCCGCCGCTCGATCCGGCCTGGCCGACGGCGACGAGCTTGCCGTCGGCCTGCTGCGTCACGGCGAAGAAATTGTCCGGCCCGGCGACGCCGGAGTCGGTCGTGAGGCGCCCGTCCGTGTCGAAAGTCACATCCGCATTTCCCG
>JBEBGD010000206.1:0-2458 GCA_040081625.1 Chthoniobacteraceae bacterium | reverse complement strand
TTTCACACCGCGCACAATGAAGTGCGCACGCCGCTCTTCATGCCCGTCGGCACGCAGGCCACGGTGAAGGGCCAGGTCACGCAGGATCTCGAGGATGCCGGCTCGCAGATCCTGCTCGCGAATACCTATCACCTGCTCCTGCGCCCCGGGCCGGAGGTCTTCCGGCGCGTGGGCGGCATCCACAGCTTCATGAGCTGGAAGCACTCGGTGCTCACCGACTCCGGCGGCTTCCAGATCTTCTCGCTGCCGCACTCGCGCTCGATGAGCGAAGACGGCGCGTCTTTCCAAAGCTACGTCGATGGCCGCATCATCCTGCTCAGCCCGGAGCTGAGCATCGAGACGCAGAAAGCCATCGGCAGCGACATCATGATGGTGCTCGACCAGTGCATCCCCTCGACCGCCGACGAAGCCGCCGCGCGCGCCGCACTCGGGATCACGCAGCGCTGGGCCGCGCGCAGCCTCGCGGCGCGCGGGGATTCTCCGCAGGCGCTCTTCGGCATCGTGCAGGGCGCGCTCTTTCCCGAGCTGCGGCGGGAAAGCGCGGCCCGCCTCGCGGAGATGCCCTTCGACGGATTCGCCATCGGCGGGCTCGCGGTCGGCGAAGGCCGCAGCGAACGCGAGGACACGTGCGAACTGACCGCGGCGCTGCTCCCGCACGATCAGCCGCGTTACCTCATGGGCGTCGGCACGCCGCTCGACATCCTCGAGGCCGTGCATCGCGGCGTGGACATGTTCGACTGCATCATCCCCACGCAAGTCGCCCAGCGCGGTGCCGCCTTCACCTCGCGCGGCTTCCTCCAGCTCCGGCGCGGCGTGTATAAATTCTCCGAGGCGCCGCTCGATCCGCTCTGCACGTGCCCGACGTGCGCCCGCTATTCGCGCGCCTACCTGCATCACCTCACCAAGACCGGCGAGCACCTCGGCTGGTCGCTGCTCGGGCTGCATAACATCTATTTCTACCACCAGCTCATGCGCGAGATCCGGCAGAGCATCCTCGAGGATCGCTTCCTCGAGCTCTACCGCGAGAAGCGCGCCTTCCTGCACGCGTCGGATGCGGATCATCCGATCCACAAGCAGAAGGCCAAGCGCAAGCTGCTCTTCCACCTCGGCAACTACGAAGTGCATCGCGCGCCGCAGGGCTTCGCCAGCATCCGGCAGATTTCCTCCGGCGAGATCATGCACTCACGCACGCCGCCGATGGAGGAAGCGCATCGCCTTTACATCGAGCAGTCCGACCTCGCCGCGCGCCTGCGGGTCGCCGACGCGGAGCCGCTGGCCATCTGGGACGTGGGCCTCGGCGCGGCGGCGAATACGATGGCCGCGATCCTCTGCTACGAAGCGCAGGCCGCCGCCGGTCCCGTGCGGCCCATGCATATCATCAGCTTCGAAAACGACCTCGACCCGCTGCGGCTTGCCTTCCGACACAACCGCGAGTTCACCTATCTCCGGCACGGCGGCATCGGCGGCATCCTCGACGCGGGCCGCTGGCAATCGCCACTGCATCCGGGCCTGAGCTGGACGCTCGTGCAGGGCGACTTCCCTGCCACGATCCCCGTCGCACCCGCTCCGCCGGACCTCATTTTCTTCGACATGTTTTCGAGCAAGACCGACGCCGGCCAGTGGACGCTCGGCGTCTTCCGCCAGCTCTTCGCCGCGTGCGGCGAGCGCGCCGTCGAGCTGTTCACCTACACCTGCTCCACACCCATCCGCGCCGCGCTCCTCGTCGCCGGCTTCCACGTCGGCCACGGTCTGAGCACCGTGGACAAGCTCGACACCACCATCGCGCTCACGCCCGGCGCCGCACCCGGTCGGCATGAGTTGCTTGGCGCCGAGTGGCTCGCGAAGTGGGGCCGCTCCGGCGCGAAGTTCCCCGCCGATCTCCCCGCCGATCAGCAGCCCGCCTTCGAGCAGACCATCCGCACGCATCCGCAATTCCGCGGCGTTTGATCGCCGCCGGCTGATCACTTACCCGCGCGCGGCGGCTTTCTCGCGGCGGGCGGCGCGCAGTTCGTCGCGGGCGTGGGAGACGGCTTCGCTGCGCGTGCGGTTGAGGACGTGGTCCAAGTCCGCGGTGACGAGGCCGAGGCGCGTGCCGGCTTTGCGCAAGAGCTTCGTCTCGGCGCTGGAAAGTCCGCCCGTCTGGTGCGCGGCGGCAGCCATCTCCGCGATCCACGCTTTCGCCTCGGTGCCGTCCGCGGTCTGCGGGAGATCGACCTGCCCGGCGGCGACGGCGGCGACCAGCGCATCGACCTGCTCCTTGCCGAGCCCATGTTTTTTCCCCGCCACGTAGAGCATCCCGCGGATCGAGCCGTCGAGCTCGCCGGGATCGAGGCAGAGGATCATCCACGCGAGCGACGCAGTGCCGCCACCGCGGGCCGGTGTGCCGATGGCGCGGAAAAGTTCGCCGCTTCGCTGCGAGCGGGTCACGGCCTCTGCGAGGAGCGCGCGCGCCTCGCAG
>JBEBGD010000156.1:0-9839 GCA_040081625.1 Chthoniobacteraceae bacterium | reverse complement strand
ACTTCATTGTGCGCGGTGTGAAAGGTCGCGGCGCGCGCGCGCGAGCCGGTGGCGGTTGCTTCGAGACGGAAGCGGAGGCGTGGAGTCATGGCGGACAGCGGAAAATGCGGCGCCCTACTTCCGGCGGAAGATCGCGCCGACGAGGAAGCCGATGCCGGTCCCGATGAGCGCGCCGAAGACGGCGCCGAACGGCGTGAGCACCACCATGCGCCCCGCAAAGTGGGACCACGGCACCGGCGAGCCAGTGGCCGTCGGGGCGAGCACGGTGAAGATCATGTAGATCGCGCCGAGGGCCGCGCCGATGAGGCCGAAGGTCTTTGGGTAGTTGCGCTGCTGCATTGTCGCCGCCGATACGGTGGCCCGGCCCCGCTGTCGAGGGTGGGAGAAAAGTGGCGGAGTGGGCAGGGGCCGTGCTATTTCACATCCGCACACCGCTTATGAACCGTCTCACAATGATGCTCGCCACCGCCTCGCTGGCCGGCTGCACACAACTCGTTCATGTGCCGCCGGGCACCTCGGTGGAGCTGGCCCTTGCCCGCAAACCAGAAGTCCTGCGCACTCCCGAAGCCGCGAAGCCTTCCACGCCGCACAGCCCCCGCATCGCCGCGACGCGCGACCTCGGCGACCTGGATCTCCCGCCGGTCGAGCCGGAGCTGCCGACGAGTGACAGCGTGACCGCCGTAGCCGAAGCCTACGCGCGGGGGAATGAAGCGCTCCAGAGCGGGAAGAACGACGAAGCGATCTCGGCATTGCAACGTGCGGTGACGCTCGACCCGAAATTCGGTGAGGCGTGGCATCTGTTGGCGATGGCTTTTGAAAACGCGGGCAAGCCCGACAAGGCGAGGGAAGCCTACCGGCACTCGAAGGGCGCGGGGCAGTAGAGGGATAGGTTTCGAGTTTCGAGTCGGGGTTTCGGGTTGGAACCGCACAACTCGAAACCCGGACTCGAAACCCGAAACACTAAAGCTCCCGCCGCACCGCGCCCGGCAGTGGCAGCGCGCCTTCGCCGCCGAGTTGTTCATCGACGCGTTCGAGCCGGCGGATGAGATCGAGCACATCGCGCCGCGCGTAAGGTCCGCCGGCGGCGGCGCAGAAATGGGTGCGGCAGCCGAACGGGCGCGCCTCGTAGATGATGCAGCGCCCGGCCGCATCGAGCATCGGGCACGCGCCATCGGTCCGCTCGGGAAGCCGCGTGCGGCCGCTCGCGCGCAGGGCCTTCGCGGCGACGAGCGCCTCGCCGCGCGTGAGCTGCGGGACGCGGCCGGTGATGTGAAACTGGCAGCACTCGGTCCGGCGGATGCACGCGCGCTCGACCGGGCGCGCGGCGACTTCGTCATAGACGGCGCGGACTTCGTTCAGCGCAGCGTCATTTGCGGGGCGTGGTCGGGATGCCATGGGTTGCGGGTGAAGTCGGACGCAATGAGTTCGGCGGCGTTCGCAGCGGCGAGCGCGACGACGGCGCTCACATCGAGCCGCAGATGCTCCGGCTCGAACGGAGCGAGATTCCGCAGCGCGAGCGCGAAGAGCCGCGAGGCGGGCGCGAGGCGGCGGCCGTCCTTCGGGTGGTCGGGCCGCGCGTGCTGCTTCTGCAAATGCACGAACGCCCCGGCGAACTGAATGAGCCCCTTGAAAAACGCCGCATCCGCGCCCGGCTCGCTCAGCCACAAATCCTCGAGCACGTCGTGGGCTTCGTAATACCGGCCCGCATTGAAGCACGCGAAGTAGCCGGCGTAGCGCGCGTCGAGCCCCTCGGCGGGCGCGGCGCCGAGCTGGCTGACGAAGTCGCGGATGCGGTCGCTCTTTTTCATCGTGCGGGAAAGGGGCCGCGCACTATTCTCCGCCCGTCGTGCGTGACAAGATGCGTTTGAACCCAAGGCCGCGTGCCGCTCCTGCAGTCGCTCGCAGATGAGCGTCGGCTTCGTCGCGCTCATCCTCATCGGCCTGCTCGTCCTCGCTGCGTTCTCGGCGTTGTTCTCCGCGATCGAGACCGCGCTTTTCTCGCTCCAGCCGCACGAGATCGATCGGCTCAAGCGCCGCCGCGCCGGCCTCGGGCGCAGCGTCTCGCAGCTCATGGAAAATCCGCGCCGCCTGCTGAGCGCGATGCTGCTCGCCGACTCGCTGGTGAATCTCCCGCTCATCGTGCTCGGCGCCTTTGCGCTGCGCGTCGCCTCGCCGTGGCCCGTGCCGTGGTGGGGCGCGGCGCTCATCGTCTGGGCGCTCATCGTCTTCGTCTGCGACCTCATCCCGAAGCTGCTCGCGCTCAGTCAAACCTACCGCATCGCGCAGATCGGCGTGCGCGTGATGCAACTGCTCATGCCCGTCTTCGACCCGAGCGCGCGCGTGCTCCAGCGCTTCAGCGAATGGGTCGCGGAGAAGATCACGCCGCGCTGGCTCCAGCCCATTCCTTTCCTCAGCGAAGACGAACTCGAGACGCTCATCGACCTCAGCGCCGAGGAGGGCGCGCTCCACGAGACCGAGAGCGAGATGATCCAGGAGATCATCAAGCTCGGCGACAAGACCGCGCGCGATTGCATGACGCCGCGCGTCGATATGGTCGCGATCCCCGACGACCTCGCGAACGAGGAACTCATCCCGCGCCTTCGCGACGCGCGCCTTCGCCGCGTGCCCGTCTATGGCGAGACGCCCGACGACCTGCTCGGCGTGCTCGATGTGCAGGCCTTCCTGCTCGACCCGGCGGTTCACTACACCGAGCGGCTCACTCCACCGTCCTTCGTCGCGGAGACGATGAAAGCGCTCGATCTGCTGCGCAGCTTCCTCTCGCACCCGCAGGCGATTGCTTTCGTGGTCGATGAACACGGCGGCATCGAGGGCCTCGTCACGCTTGCCGATCTCGTCGAGGAGATCATCAGCGACGCGCTGCCCGACAGCGAACGCGAGCTTTACCTCGAAGTGCGCGACGACGGCACCATGCTCGCCAGCGGCGATGCGCGGCTCGAAGACATCGCCGAGCACCTGATCACGCCGATCGAGGAGGAGGGCATCGACACCATCGGCGGCCTCATCTTCAACCGCCTCGGCGCCGTGCCCAAGCTCGGCACGCAGCTCGAGATCGACGGCCTGCGCATCACCGTCCAGCGCACCACGCGCAAGCGCGTCGAGGAAGTGCTCATCGTCCCGCCTGCGCCGCCGCCGGACATCGACCTGGAGGAGGAGACATGAGCTGGCTTCTCGTCGCCCTCTGTTTGTTCGTCGCCTTCGTCTTCTCCGGGATCGAAGCGGGCATCCTTTCCGTCAGCCGCGTGCGGCTCAAGCACCGCGCCCGGCTGCGCGACGCCGCCGCGCTCACGCTAGAGCGTCTGCTAGCGCAACCCGAACGCCTGCTCGTGACGGTGCTCGTCGTCACGAATCTCGCGAACGTCTTCGCCGTCACCCTCGCGGTGCGCGAAGCCGTCGCGCTTCTCGGCAACATCGGCTACGTCGTCACGCTCGGCGCATTCCTGCCCATCCATCTCTTCGGCGTCGAGCTGTTGCCGAAGTCGCTCTTCCGCCACTTCCCGTATCGCGCGCTCGCCTTGCTCGCGCAGCCGCTCTGGCTGGCCGATGTGCTGCTCACGCCCATGCACCTCCTCGGCCGGGCCGTCTCGCGGCTTTTCGGTCGCGCCGCCGAGTCGCCGCAGAAGCTCTTCGTCGCGCGCGAAGACTTCAAATATCTCACCATCGAAACCGAGCGCGCCGGCTCACTCACGCCGGTCGAGCGCAAGATGATCCACGGCGTCGTCGATTTTCGAAGTGTCACCGCGCGCGATGTGATGGTTCCCATCGAGCAGGCAAAAGTCATCGCCGCGCAGGCCGACCTCTCCACCCTCATCGCCCGCGCCCGCGAGACCGGGCTCGACCGCTGGCCGGTGCGGAACGAAAGCGGCGCCTTCACCGGCATCGTGAGCCTGCTCGACGTGGCGCTGAGTGGGCGCCGCACCGGCCCTGCCGAGAGCGTCCAGCGCCGCATCGTGAAGCTCTCGCCGAACGACCCCGCCTTCACCGTCCTGCAAAAACTCCGCGCCGCCCGCAGCACCATGGCCGCCGTGCTCGACGCCGACGGCACCCCGATCGGCCTCGTCGCGTGGGAGGACGTCATCCTTCGCCTGATGAAGAGCGCGGTGAGCTGAGCGCGCCGAGAAATAGATCGTTGCCGGTCCTTTCCATGCCGCCCAACCGGCACGATCAACTCCGCCATGCCGTTTCCTTCACTTGGCCTCTCCGCGCCGCTGCTCCGCGCCTGCTTCGACCGCGGCTACACCGACGCGACTCCCATCCAGACCGCAGCCATCCCCGCCATCCTGCGCGGGAGCGACGTCTGGGCCTCGGCACAGACCGGCTCGGGAAAGACCGCCGCCTTCGCGCTCCCCATCCTCGAGCGGCTCGGCGGCCACCGCGAGTCGCGGCGCGAAGTCCGCACGCTCATCCTCGTCCCCACCCGCGAACTCGCCGCGCAGATCAGCGAATCGATCCGCAACTACGGCTGCTATCTCCCGAGCCCGGTCAAGACCGCCGTCCTCGTCGGCGGCGTCTCCATCAATCCCCAGATGATGGCCCTCCGCCGCGGCGCGGACCTCGTCATCGCCACGCCGGGTCGTCTCCTCGACGTAGTCGGGCAAAACGCCCTCACGCTCTCCGCCGTCTCCACCCTGGTGCTCGACGAAGCCGACCGTCTCTTCTCCCTCGGCTTCGCGGAAGAACTCGCCCGCATCCTCAAGCTCCTCCCACGCCGGCGGCAGAACTTGCTCTTCTCCGCGACCTTCCCGCCCGCCGTCCACGCACTCGCCACCGAACTCCTGCGCGACCCCGTCCGCATCGATGTGCCCGTCGAGCCCGACACCGCGCCCGCCATCGAGCAGCGCGCCATCGAAGTCGATCCCCCGCGGCGCACCCAGCTCCTCCGGCACCTCATCGAGCAAAACGGATGGCCACGCGTGCTCGTCTTCGCCGCCACCCAATACACCACCGAGCACGTCGCCGACAAACTCCGCAGCGCCGGCATCGCCGCCGCCCCCCTCCACGGCGAACTCAGCCAGGGCGCGCGCTTCGGCACCCTCGCCGACTTCAAAGCCAGCCGCTTCCAAGTCCTCGTCGCCACCGATCTCGCCGCCCGCGGCCTCGACATCGTGGGCCTCCCCGCCGTCGTGAACTACGACCTCCCGCGCTCGACGGTCGATTACACTCATCGCATCGGCCGCACCGGCCGGGCAGGGGAGAGCGGCACAGCCATCAGCTTCATCAGCGCCGCCACGCACGCGCACTTCCGGCTCATCGAGAAAAGGAATGGCCTCGCCCTGCCGCGCGAACACATCGCCGGCTTCGAGCCCACCGAAGACCCCGCCACGCTCCCAGTTTCCACGGGCGGGATCAAAGGTCACCGCAAAAGCAAGAAGGACAAGCTCCGCGAAGCCGCCGCCCGCGCGGAGAAACAACGCGGCTGAAAGCCGTCGCGATGATCTCCCGCGCCCCGGCCGGGGCGCATGTCGGATTCGGAGGAAGGTTCCGGTGGTTCTCGCTTCGCTCCACCACCGGCTAATCTAGCAGCCTGTTGAAAAACTTGATGCCTCGGTGGTCGTCCACAGATTGCACCGATTTTCACAGATAAGCTGAGCGGACTATCGGGACGAATCTGTGCCCATCCGTGAAATCTGTGGACTATTTCAACAGTCTCCTAGGTGCCGTGAGGGTGGAACGCGCCCGGAGGTCGCGCTCCACCGTGCCTCGACACGCGCGCGTTTCGCTGCTCCTCTGCGCGGCGGCCATCCATGAAGACCCGCCTCCTCCGCTGCTGTCTCCTCCTGCTGCTCGCTCCGGCGGTGCATGCGGGCAACATCGTCGTCACCACCGCTGCCGACTCCGGCGCGGGGTCGCTGCGGCAGGCGCTGGCGGATGCGGCGTCGGGGGCGTTTCCCGGCCCGGATACCATCACCTTCGACCCGCATTTTTCACCAGCGTGCGGACCATCACACCCGGCATTGAGTTTTCGATCAATCATGATGTCACGATCGACGCCAGCAACCTCGACTTCGCGCCCAACATCAACGGCGGTGGTGGCTGGCGTATCTTCGTCGTCAGCTCCAACGCGACTCTCATCCTCCACAGCCTCAAGCTCTCCGGCGGTAAGGCAGCCGCCAATGGCGGCGCGATTGCCAACGCCGGCACGATCACGCTAACGCGCTGCACGCTCACCGGTAATCACGCGGACGCCGGCGACGGAGGCGGGATCTTCAACAGCGGCACGGCGACGTTGACCCAATGCACTCTCTCCGGCAATTTCGCCGGCGTTTTTGGCGGCGTTTTTGGCGGCGGCATCTGCACCAGCTCCGGCCTCACGGTGCTCACCCACTCCACCCTCAGCGGGAACACCGCCCCGGCGGGCAATGGCAGCGGCGTGGCCAGCTTTGGCAACGCAAACACCGAGACGGTGGTGCAAAACTGCATCATCTCCGGGAACACCAACAGCAGCGTGGACGTCCCCACCGACACTGGCACGATCAACAGCTTCACCAGCCTCGGCCACAACCTCATCGGCCCCAGCACCACCACGACGGCCTTCAACGCGACCGGCGACATCAACAACAACACCCCGCAGCTCGCCGCCCTCGCCGAGAACGGCGGCCCCACGCAGACGCTCGCCCTTCTCCCCACCAGCCCCGCGCGCGGTGCCGCCGCCGTGCTCGACCCCGCCATCACCAGCGACCAGCGCGGCTTCCCCATCGCCGGCCTGCCGGACATCGGCGCGTTTGAATTCCCCAACACCCCGTCCGTCGCGGAGAACACCGCCACCACCGCGACCACGGGTGACCAAAAGTCCATCACCGTCTCCGCCACCGATGAGGATGGCATCCCGCCCACCATCATCAGCACTTCGGGCGGCACGGGGCTGACGGTGAACTCCATCAACGGCTTCGACATCACCTTTACTCCCAACGCGAATTTCGTCGGCGGCATCCAGCTCTTTTATCAGGTCGGTGATGGCAACGGTGCCCTCGCCAGCGGGGAGGTCATCGTGAGCGTCGCGGACAACGCCGCGCCGCAAATCAGCGGCACGTTTTCCCCGCGCATGGTCTTCGCCGGGACGGTGCCGGACTTCCGCGGCCAGGCCACCGCGAGCGACAACATCGGCGTCCCCACCATCACGCAATCCCCGCTGCAAGGCTCCGCCACCACCGCGGGCACCGTGCCCGTGACGCTGACCGCCACCGACACCGCGGGGAACACGGCGGAGACGAGCTTCGACCTCATCGTGCGCCCCGCCGCGCCGGTGAGCACGGTGCTGGTCGCGAAAGGCGCGGACGCGCCGGGGCGGATGGATTTGGCCGAGCTGCCGGACGATGCGGTGATCGCGAGCTTCAACACGCCCGCGACCGATGACGCGGGGAACGTGGCCTTCCTCGCGAAATGGACCTCGGTGACCGGCCCGGTGAAAAACGGCACCGGCCTTTTCCTCAACGACAAATGCCTCGCGGTGGTCGGCGGCGATGCGTCGGCGATCGGCGGCACGGGGGCGAAGTGGCGGTGCTTCAGCGACCCGGTAGTCGCGGGCGGCGTCTTCCTCAGCAACGGTGCAGCCGGCTACACCCCGCTCGCCCGCGTCGGCGATCCCGCGGGCACGACCGGGGCGAAGTTCAGCCTGCTCAAAGATCCCGTGCTTGCGCACGACGGCGGCCTCGCCTTCCCCGCGACGATCAGCGCCCGCGGCCCCGCGAAGGCAACGCTCTGGTGGAAGCCGCCCGGCCAGCCGCTCGCGCTGCTCGCGCAAGGCGGCGCGCCCGCCACCGAGGTGCCCGGCGCGAAGTGGAAGGCGTTCACCTCGCTCGCCATCGCCGCGGGCCGCGGCCCGATCTTCGCCGCCACGCTCAGCACGCGAGCGAGCGGCGTGTGGGCGAGCGACTTCACCGGCACGATGCGGCTGCTCTTCCGCACGGGCTCACCGGTTGCCGTCGGCGGGAAGACGGTGAAGAGCTTCAAGCTGCTGAGCGCGACCGTCGGCAGCACCGGCGTGACGCGCAGCTTCAACGACACCGCGCAGGTCGTGTGGCTGGCGACCTTCGCCGACAAGACTACGGCAATCGTGCGGACCGACGTGCGGACCGACGTGCCGTAGGCGCTACGGGCGGAAGCCGAACTTCTCGCCGAGCGCGAGGCAGTCGGCGAGCGAGCGCAGGCCGGTGGTGCAGGTCTCGTCGCTAAGGTTCGCGGCGGCGGCGCACACGCCGATCTTGAGCCATTGCTCGACGGGCAGGCCTTCGTGCCAGCCGTAGAGGATGCCCGCGGTGAAGGCGTCGCCCGCGCCGGCGGCGCCTTTGATGTAGTCGCCGGGGAGCTGCACGCTGCCGTGCTCGTGCCATGCGCCGTCGCGTCCGAGCGCGCAGCCGCCTTCGGGGAAGTGGACGACGACCCGCTCGCGCACGCCGGCTTCGAGGAGCTGCTGCATGGCGACGCGTAGTTCCTTGCGGTCGAGGAAGGCGGAGCCGGGCGCGCTGCTGTGCGGATCGCCGACGCGCACCTTGCGGCCCGTCACGCGGCCGGCCTCGAACTCATTCATGATGCACACATCGACGTGCCGCAGCGCGGGCAGCACGATTTTCGCGAAGCGGTCGCTGTCCTCGCTCACGCAATCGATCGAGGTCTTCAGCCCTGCGGCCTGCGCGCGCGCGAGCACCTCGGCGGCGACGGTGCCGTATTCCGCGTGGGGAGCGTCGAGCTTGTCGAGCAGAAGCAGGTAGCCGAGGTGGAAGAGGCGCGCGTTCGTCTTGGTGAAGTCGAAGTGCGCGGAGTCGAGCAGCGCGTTCGCGCCGCGCGCGTGGAAGAAGGTGCGGCGGCCGTTCTCGCGGACGGTCATCACGTCGGTGTAGCTGGTCGGCGCGGCGGCGGTCTTTTGCAGCGCGCGTGTCCCGATCTTGTGCGCGGCG
Source organism: Chthoniobacteraceae bacterium (assembly GCA_040081625.1). Taxonomy (GTDB): domain Bacteria; phylum Verrucomicrobiota; class Verrucomicrobiia; order Chthoniobacterales; family Chthoniobacteraceae; genus VFJQ01. Next base: position 927 of record JBEBGD010000156.1, on the reverse strand, counting down.
CATTGCTCGAGGATCCAGCCGCCATCGCCATCGTCGCCGACCAGCCCCACGGCCTCGAGCGGGAAGGGCGCACCCATCAGCGCGAGATCGACGAGCACATTGAAGGGAGAGCCGCCGGTGCCCTTGGTGGTCGAGAAGATGTTCGCGAGCGTGTCCTGCTGCGGCCAGAGGTCGATGATCTTGACGGCATCGACGATCCAGTTGCCGCCGCTAAACAGGCCGGTGCGGGAGGTATTGCTCATAGGGACGCGGAGAAAGGCAAGCTGCGCGCGGGTGCGCAAGTGCAATCAACTCATCCGCCCACTCAGCGCCGGCCGCGGATCGCCCGGCTTGCCGCGCTTCGCGGCGAGGCTCGAGACGAAGGTGACCTTCACCGCGTCGCCCTCGAACCGGCACGTGACCGTGTCGTGATGCGGCGTCTCGATGTAGCGCCACGTCATCTCAAAGGCGTTCTCGTCCTTCCACACACCGCTCGCGGCGAGCTTGTGCCGCGTGCCGGGCGGGGGGGCACCGCCGGCGAGCAGACGCGGCGGCGTATCGGGGAAGGCTGCGTCGCCTTCCACCCACTTGCCGGCGCCGCAGGCGACCCGGTGCTCGGTGCCGTCGGCGCGAGCGGTGAAGGTGGCGCCCCCATCGCCGAAGTCGAGCTTCACGCTCGTGATCCCGTGCTTGCCCGGCGCGATGGCGAAGGTCCTGCCAGACACCCGCGCCGCCGTCTCCCGCGCCGGCTTGCCCACCGGGAGCGGGAGCGCCAGAGCGGCGAGGCGCTCGCTCAGCCGGGCGTGCGCGGCGGCGTCGGCGGGCAGGGGCGCGGGCTTCATGGCGGGGAGCAGATGCTCCCACACGAGGTCCAGTCCGCCCTGCATGTTCGAGGTCTCGCCCGTCATCGCGATCACTGCGTCGTGCTCGGGCAGCACGATGGTGAAC
>JBEBGD010000060.1:0-34342 GCA_040081625.1 Chthoniobacteraceae bacterium | reverse complement strand
CTCCGCGACCGTTGCTCGGGCGCGATTTTGCGCCGCGATGCGCCGAATGCCGAATCAGGTTATCGGCAGTCCGCTCGCGAGCAGCACCGTTTCCTGCACGGCGAGATCGTGCGCCGGGGAAAAGGCGAACTCCTTCTCCCCGCGGATGACTTTCGCGAGATCGGCGAACTCGCCGTCGTAGCGACCGCCACTCTTCGGGAACTTCACGTCCTGATAACCGCGCTTCCATTCGCCGCGCGCTGCGTCGAGCGCGAGTCGCACGGCGGGAGCCTCGATGGGCCGGAGATCGAACGTGCCTTTCGTCCCGCACACGACGAACTGCCGCCGCGCGCCGCCATCGACTTCCACGAGCGCGCTGCGGACGGTCGCCGTGGCTTTCGGGTATTCGAGCACGGCGAGCTGATTGTCGGGGAAGCCGTCGCCCGCGGTGCTGCGATTGAATGCGGTCACCTTTTGCGGGCGGCCGAGCACGGTCACGACCGCGTCGATGACGTGGCAGCCGAGTTCGAACATCGACCCGCCGCGATACGGCAGCAGTGCCTTGCGGCCGGCGGGATCGATGAGCTTGCTCATCACGGTATCGACCTCGAAGACCTCGCCGAGCGCGCCATCGCGCAGAAGCTGGAAGAGGAGCACGAACGCGGGATTGTAGCGGAACATGTAGCCCATCTGCACGGTGAGCTTGCGCGCTGTGGCCTCGTCGAGAACGCGCTTGAAGGCCGGGAGCGATTCGCCGGCGGGTTTGTCGAGGTGGATGTGTTTTCCCGCGGCGATGCAGCGTGCGGCGACGGCCAGCAGATCCTTCACCTCGGTCTCGACTGCGACGGCTTGCAGGCCGGGCGCGGCGAGCAACTCGTCCTCGCTCATCCAGCGAAGGCTCGCGTAAGTCTTGGATTGTTCGGCGCGCGCGCGGCGCGCGGCATCGGGCTCCACGACGCCGACGACTTCATACTCCGCGGAGCTGCGGATCGCGTCCATCTTGCCGCCGGCGTGCGCGTGTCCGGTGCCGATCTGGCCGATGCGAACCCGCGGCTGCTGCGCGCGGGCGATCCACGGCGCAGCCGCGGTTACACCGGCGAGGCGGATGAAATCGCGGCGGATCATTTCGTCTTCAGCGAACTCAGGTAGGCGACGAGGTTCACGAGGTCATCCTTGCTCAGCGCCTGGTTGAGGCCGCTCGGCATCATCGAGGTCGCGAGCTTCTCGCGCTTGGCGATGTTGTCGCGCGCGAGCTTCACCGTAGCGCCGCCGGGCAGGGCGACGATGACTTCGGTCGCCGTCTCACTGCGGATGATGCCCATCGCCGCGCCGCCATCCTTGAGTGTGAACTGCCACGACTCGAAGCCCATGCTCAGGCCCGCGTTGGGGCTGATGATCGACTCGAAGAGCACGGCGGGCGGCAGCTTCGATCCGATCTCGGTCAGGCCCGGGCCGACATCCACGCCGACCGCGCCGATGCGGTGACACGAAACGCACGAACTCTCCGCGCGCTCCGCGATGGCTTTGCCCTTGGCGATGTCGCCGGACAGCTTCACCAACTCGGCGATGGGAGGAAGCGGTTGTCCGCCGAGAGCGTTGGGCAAGGGGAAGTGTTTCGCGATTGCGTCCTTGAGGTTCGCGTATTGCACCATCGAGAGCGCATTGGCGGCGGTGAGCTTCGCGTCCTCGGGGAACTTGCCCGCGTCAGCCAGCGCCACGAGCGCCTTCGCACCGGCCTCGGTGCGGGCGAGTGCGCGCACGGCGGCCTGCCGCAGCTCGGGCTTCTGCTGCGCGTTGGTCACCACGCCGCTGAGGCGGGCCAGGCCGCGGTTTCCACCGGCGGTGCCGAGCAGCGCGAGCACGTCGGCGCCGCGTTCGCTGGCGATGGCGTCGTTGAGGGTCTGCTGCCAGTTCTCTTCCGCAAAGAAGACTTTCAGCGCGTCGCTCGCGCCGGGGTCGTTCGCAAACTTCACCGCGGTGGCGAGGATCGCCGCGCCCTGGCCCTTGATGCCGAAGTCGCGCACCAACTCGATAAATTGCAGCGTGCCCTTTGCCTTCTCCAGCGCGCCATTCATCGCCGCGGCCACGGCGGGCTCGGCGTTCAAGTCCACGCCCTTGAGCCGCACGAGCGCCTCGCGGGCGATGTCGTCGCCGGCCTTGCCCGCGGTGGCGAGCTGCACGAGCGCCTTGGTCTTCCCGGGTGAGGCGGGGAGGAAGTCGAAGGCGCGCACGTAGCGCGGCTTGTCCTGCGCGCTTGGATCTTCGAGGATCTTCACGAGGTAGGGTGCTGCCTTCGGCGTGCGCATGCGCCAGATGATGTCGCGCCCGCCGGGGGAATTCCAATTGTCGCCGACGACGCGCATCAAGGCATCGAAGCACTCGTCTTCCTGCCCCGCCGCGCCGATGCCGAGCGCCTCAAGATACCAGCGATCCTTGCCATCGTGCTTGTATGCAAGCGCAGCCCAGAGCTCGGAGATCTTCTTCGCCCCGTGCATCGAGAGGGCCATCTCGCGGCGCACCTGCGGGTTCGGATCCTGAAGGAGCGTGCCCATGAGCCCGCGGTCACTCTCAAGCTTCTGCGTATCGAGTTCCTTGGTGCGAGCGAGCGTCACGGTGAGGCGGATCGCGGCGATGCGCAGGTCGCTGTTCGCATCGCGCAGTCCTTCGCGGAGATAGATGCCGCCTTTGTCCGGCAGCCGTGCGAGCAGCGCGAGCGCGCGGGCGCGGTGGCGTGGGTTCGTGCCGTCCTTCCACAGCTTCGCGAGGTCGGGTTCAGCGGCGGCACCGAGCTTGGAGAGCTTCTGCCATGCGACATACATGGTCGCGGGGTTGGGCGATTGCAGCGCGGCGATGCAGTCGGCGGCGGTGTCGAACTTCGCCGCGGGCGCGCCCAGCTTCGCGCCGGTCGGCGCCACGCGGTAGATGCGGCCGCGAATCTTTCCCTTCTCGTGATCGCCCATGTTGTGTCCGCCGACGCCCGGATCATACCAGTCGGCGACGTAGAGCGAGCCGTCCGGCGCGATGGCCACATCGCTCGGCCGATACCACGGATCCTCGCTCGTGAGGATATCGACCATCGTGGCTTTGTATCCCGCGCCGTCCGCTTCGATCGGATACGCACGCACCGTGCGCGGGCCGGCGTCGCAATGGATGAGCTGGTTCTCGAACTTCGCCCCAAGCGCGCTGCCTTCATTGACGAGGATGCCCGTGGGCGAGCCGGCGCCGGTCTGGAGCAGGTTCGGCACGACGCCGGGATCGTTCAGGTGCCAATGACGGAGCGGAATCTCGGTCTCGAGATTCGTGCGCTCGACGCGCCAGCCCGCGCCAGTCATCTCGTCGGTGAATCCGAAGTTTCCAAAGGGCATCACGTAGTTGATGCGCACGCCCTTGTTGCCGTCGTCGTCGTTGTCGCTCTGCCACATCGTGCCGAAGCTATCCACGGCGACTTCGTAGTTGTTGCGGAAGTTCCAGCCGAGCGTCTCGACGTTGGTGATCTTTCCGTCCACGAGATCGCAGCGGAAGACAACGCCCTGCCGATACGGCTTGCCGTCGGCGGCGGTGCGATTGCCGGCGAGGTCCGTGAAGAACGTGCCATCGGGCTTGAGCAGGTCGCGGCTTTCGTTGCCGAAGTTGAAGTAGAGTTTTCCATCAGCACCGAAGACGAAGGCGTGGACCTGATGATCGTGCTCGGGGCTGCCTTTGACCTGCGCGATGATCTCGGTCTTGTCGGCCTTGTCGTCGCCGTCGGAATCGGTGAGCAGCCAAACATTCGGTGCGCTGCTCACGATCACCTGCGTGCCTTTCTCCTGCGGGAGCACGCAGATGCCGAGCGCATTGAAAAGCTCGCGGCTCTGCCAGAAAACTTTCTCCGTGTCCGCTTCGCCGTCGCCGTTAGTGTCCTCGAGGATCACGACGCGATCGCCTTCCTCGCGCAGGATTCCCCACGGTTTCATCTTCGAGCGGTAGTTCACATTCTCGACCGCCCAGACGCGTCCGCGAGGGTCGATGTCAATGTTCGTCGGATTCTGAGTCATCGGCTCCGCCGCGAAGAGCGATGCGCCGAGGCCATCGGCGGCCTTGAACTGCTTCATATTCGCCTTCGCCGCCGCGAGCCCGAGCGAGACGCCTTTGTCCGGTGCCGTGTCGGGCGACACTTTCAGTGCAGCCGCGCCGGGTTTTTTTGTGAAGACTTGGAAGACGGCGGTGCCGCCGATGTTCTGTGCAAAGCCGCCGTCGTCGATCGCCACGCGCGCCTCGAATGCGACGACGCCCGGCGGCAGATCGAAACTAATGAGCGACGGCGCGTGCGTGCCGATGCCGTCCACGACCTTTTCGTCGCGGACCTTGAGCGCCTGCCTCATGCAGTTGCGATTTCGCATCGTCTCACCGTGGCCTTGCTGTGCGGCCTTCCACGCGACCGACGTGAGCGGCACGCGCGCGCCGTCCGCCTTGACGAGCGTCGGCTCGATCCAATTTGCCCAGTCGGCGCGGATGCCGTCGCCGGCGTCGGTCACGACGAGGTGAAGTTCCTTCGCCCCCATCAGGTTCGCTTTGATCGACTCCGGGCCGCGCGTGATTGTCTTCGTCGTCGCGACCGGCGTCGCATGAGCATCGCCGTCATCCGCGGGCTTCGACGCGGCCTTCGGTCTTGCTGGCGCGGGTGTTGCCGCCGGCTTGCGCTCTCCGCGCGGGACCTTGGGATCGAGGTTCGCCTTGAGATCGTCGTCGGTCACCTTCGATTCCACGCCGCTCGTTGGCACGTCCACCTTCGCGGTCCAGAGGATCGCGTTGAGCACGAGCTTGCGCTGGTCGTCATTCGCCCAGCCGCTGTGGAAATGGCCGCCGGTGAACCCGAACCCGCGTCCGCCGTCGGGACGGTTCGCCGCCCACGCGACGTGCTGCTTTTGTCCCGCCGCGACAGCCGTCCGCACGTCTGGATTTCCCGAGTGATGGCCGTCCGGGCGCGAAAGCGAAGAAGCAGGTGGCAAGTCGCTGAGGATGGGCGTCACGTCCTTCATCCCGGTGCGGAAGCGCATGTGGTAATACCATTCGTCGAGCGTGCTGAACGGCTTCACGCCATTGCTGATCGGATGTCTCGGCAGCTCGGAGAAGTTCGCGACCCAGTGCGGGTTCACGCTGTAGTCCGCCTCGAAGTAGCCGCCCTGCCATTCGAGGAACTTCGGCCCGGCATCATCGCGCTGCACTTCCACGGCGTAATGCAGCGTCACGAATCCACAGCCGCGCTTCATCTCCTTGTCGAGCTGCGCGACCCGGTCGCCGATGAGCACGGGATGGCCTTTGCCGCCGTCGGAGTAGATGACGATCGTGTCCGCCTGCGCGAGTTCCGCAGCGTCGGGCCATTCAGCGTTGAGATGAACCTTCGTCACGAGATTCGGCGCGCCTTGAGCGAGACATTTAGCGAGGAGCAGCACGCCCGCGTTGTGTTCGTGTGCCCCCGGTCCGTGCGAAGGCTTGCCGGCGATGAGCACGGCGAGCGTTTTGCCGTCGGGGGTCTTCGCGAAGAGCGACGTGGCGGTGAATACGAGGGCGAGGAGCGTGGTGCGGAGCATCATGGCGAGGTGGGATTTCGGAGGGAGTCCAGAGACGCGACAGCGCGCTGGCAGTCAAGCGCACGGGTGGGTGATTCTTCCGTCCGCGGTTCAGCGCAACGGGATGGTCGCCAATCCGTCGGCGACGGTCTCATCCGCCCATGGCAGGCGCAGCACGACGACGGTGCGCGGACCGATTCCCGAGATCCGAAGCTCCGCGCGCTCGCCCGAAGGCATCCACTCGACATCGAGCTTCCCGAGATGCGTCGGCACATTTCGCAGTCGCATCGGCTTCGCAAACCACCCGGGCGGGATGCCGGCGAACAGGACGAGCTTGTCGCCGTCTTCAAAGACGAGCGCGTCGCGGAGGAGCAGGTGCAGCTCCGCAATCGCCCAACCGTGCGGCATCGCGAACGAGCTGAGCGCGCCGTTGGGGCCATTTGTTTCGACCGGCCAGCGCGTCTTCGCGGATTCCCAGATTCCTGCGCCGCCCGGCCCGCCTTCATCGAGCGCATACCAGCCAATCATCGAGTCGAGATCGAAGTGCTTCGCGATGGTGCCGTGCGCGGCGTCGCGGTTCCCGGCGAGGAGGCCTTGATGCGCGAGCATCAACGGGAAATAGCGTCGTGGCTTCGGCGCCTGCGCGCCGACCGCGCCGAACAAATCTCCGCCGAGGGGATACAGCCGGCAGGGCCAGAGGACGCAGTAGTCCGCGTATTCGTGGCTGCGCAGATCGGCGAGGAAGCGCGTGTCGTATTCGTGGGCGAGGCGGGCGATGAGCGTCGTGAGACGCTCGCGCGTCGCGTTGTCGTTCATCTCCTCCGCAAGCATCGCCGCGGCGCGCAGGCCGGCGAGATCGAAGGCGCCGGTGTATTCGGGATGCTGGCCGTCGCACGCGCCGGGAATGAGGCGCATCCGGTCGGCCTCGGGCAGATGATCGCCGAAGCCGATCCCGCTCGCGCTGATCCAGTGCGGCTCGGGCGCGGTGCGGCAGTATTCGATCAACGCCGCGAGCCGCTCCACACGCGGCCACACTTCCCTGAGCCACTCGTGGTCGCGCGTGAAACGCCAGTGCTCGCCGACGAGCCACAGCACCTGGCCGGGCGAGTCGGCCTCGGGCTCGACGCGCCCGCTGAACGGGTGGCGGAGGAAGTAGTCGATGAGCTTTCGGGAGAGCGGGAAGTTGCCGCACTTTTGAAACACGTCGGCGAGTTGCACTCCGCCGCGCGTGGACACATTCGAGTTGATCACCGCGAGGTCGGGCGCGCCCTCGTTCAGGCACATGGCGGCGTGCGTGGTGATCGCGTGAAAGGCCTCGCTCCAGCGCACGTCGGGTAGCTCGATTTCCACGTCGCCGCGAAATTTCCGCCAGTATTCGCCGGCCTCCGCGAAAAGGTCGTCGGGTTTGATCGCGCGGTAGAAATCGACGCCGGGCGACGGCTGTTGCGCGCCTTGCGAGCCGCTGATCGGGTCCGCTTCGTCGAGCTGAACCCACGGGCTCACGCCGTCCCACAAGTGCGGCGCGGCGCGGCGACCGTGAAGCACCGGACAGACGAAACCGAACGTCTTCGTCTCGCCCGGCGCGAGCACCACCTCGAAGCGAAGCGCGCCGCTTGCCTCGCCGTTCTTCATCGTGATCGACGGATCCGGCGGGAGCTTCGCGATCGCGAGCGGCGTCTCGTCAGCCGCAGGCGCGGGCGCCTCGCCGCCGTCGGGCTTCACCGCCGAGATGAGCATCGGCTCGCGGTTTGCGAAGATCGTGTCGCCCTCGACTCGCACCTCGGTCAGCGGCGCGCCCGTTGCGCCGAGCGCTGTCACCGCGGCGAAGAGCGACACGCGTTTCTCTTCGCTCGATGTATTGGTGAGGCGCACGCGCGCGCCGACGACTTGCGCGTCGCCGCGCTGCACCTGGCAGACTTCGCTCCGCACCGCGATCGCTCCTGCTTTCCACTCGGTCCACGGGATTAGCACGCCCGGCGCGGACAGCCCGCGCGTGTGTGGCACATCGTCCATCGTCGGTGCGAAGAAGCGTCGCGCGTCGGGATCATGAATCCAAAATGCCACGCCGCATGTCGCGAAGCCCGGAGAGAAATTCCCCTCCGCCTCGACGAAGGTCTTGAGTGTGTCCCGCGTGTCCGGGATGCCGATGGGGATGTGAACGCGGCCGCGAGGCTCGAAGTCACCGCCGAGCGCAACAGCGTGAAGCGCGGCGACGGCGAGCCAGCGCTTCACGGCAGCGGCACTTGCTGCGGGCTGGCGAGGTAGAGGAAGAGGTCCCGCACGTCTTCGCGCGGCAGCGCTTGGACCTGGCCCTCGGGCATCATCGACATCGGGCTGATCGTGCGAGTCTTCACATCGCCTTTCGCGATGATCGTCTGCTCGGCGAGCGTCCGCAGGGTGATCGTCGAGGCGTTCTCTGCTCGGACCATGCCGGCGAGGATGCGGCCGTCTTTCAACTCGAAGGTCTGGAGCTGGTAGTCGGCACCGATGAGCGCGTTTGGATCGATGACGTTTTGAAGCAGGTAGTCGATGTCGGCGCGGTTTGCGCCGGTCAGCTCGGGGCCGATCTCGGTGCCGGCGTCGAAGAGCTTGTGGCAGATGGCGCAGGTGCGGTTGAAGACTTCACGTCCGTGCTTCGCATTGCCGGACTTGATGAACGCGGGCGTCAGCCACTTCTTGATCTCGGCGATCTCGGGCTGCTTGTCGGTCGTGCCGGAGAGTTTGCCGAAGTGCTTGTCGAGCGCGGCGTCGATGCCTGCGTCCTTGTAGCTGCGGAGCTGGCGCACGAGCGCGGCAGAGTAGTCGGCGCGGGCAACGCGACCATCCTCGAGCGCGGCGACGAGTTGCTTCGCCCACGCTGGACGCGCGGCGAGGGTGGAAAGCGCGTCGGTCTTCTCCGCGGGTCCGAGCTTCGCATAATGACCGAGCAACAGGCCCGCGGTTTCCGGCGCGTCGTAGGCGGCGAGTCCCCGGATGGCGGAGCGGCGGAGCGGCGTCGGCTTCTCGACGAACTGCCCGAGCAGCGGCAGCGTCGCGGCGTCTTTGCGCGCGACGAGCGATTCGATCGCACGCTGCCGCGCGGCGATTTCGGCGTCCGGGTTCGCGGCGATGGCTCGCAGTGCATCGAGCGCCTCCTTCGTGCCGAAGACGATGCCGATCGAGAGCGCGAGTTCGCGCACCTCGGCGTCGGAGCTGGCGGAGAGTTGCTTTGCGAGCGCGGTCCACTCGGGCGGCGCGGCGACACCGCTGCGACCCTGCAAGGCGGCGTTCATGCCGCGCAGGATGTTCTTCTGGCTCGCGGGGTCGCTCGTCTTTGCGACCTGCTGCGCTAGGATGCTGAGCACATTTGGTGGCTCTGCTGACGCGAAGGAGATGAGGATGAAGAGGCAGAAGAAGACGCGTTTCATTTTGCGGTGGTGGCGAGGCGGCGGGCGATGAACTCCTGAACCTTCGGGATAGCACACGTGCCAAGGAGCAGGGCGGCTTTGTCGGTGTGCGCGCCGACGATCGGCTCGGCGGCATACCAATACATCAGCGGCAAATTTTGATCCTCCGCATCTTCGCCATGCGCGAGCAGTCCCTGCACGATCGGGAATCGCGCATCGAGCGGCAGTCGCTGGCAGGCGGCGGCGAGGTAGAGGCGCACGACGGGCGATGGATCGGAATCCGCGAGAGTGGCGAACTGGTCGAGCACCGCGGCGGAGGGCGTGCCGTTCTCGCAGAGAAGCTGGATGGTCCACGCGCGGATCCACGCGTCCTTGTTGGCGAGGAGGCTGGCGTCCGTGACTTTGAGCGCATGCAGCGCCCACAGCGCGCGGAGGCGCTGCGGCGTGTCGAGCTTCGTGTTGGCGAGCTGCGCCTTGAGCGGCGCGCTCACGTCCTTGCCGCGCTCCTGCAGGACGCGCCGGGCGTGGCGGACGAGCCATTCATTCTTGCTCGTCTGGAGCTTCACCAGTTCGGCGTCGCTCATCTTCGCTACGTCGCCCTTCCACGGCACCGCCTTGCCGTAGGTGATCTTGTAGATGCGACCGTTCGTGCGGTCGTGCGGGCGCTGCTGGTGGCAGGCGCGGGAGTCATACCAATCGGCCACATACACCGAGCCATCCGGCGCCTGGCGGATGCCGAGGCCGCGATACCATTTGTCCTGCGACTTCATGAAGTCGGGCCGGCGGTCGCCGACCCAGCCGCTGCCTTTCGGCGCGAGCGAATCGTTGTTCATGCGGTTGCCGTGGATGTTGTTCATCAGGATCGAGCCGCGGTATTCGGCGGGAAATTGCTCGCCGAGATACACGAGCGCGCCGCAGTGCGCGTGGCCGCCGCCGGCGGCATCCGTGCTGGAACTGCCGGTGCGCGAATCGGCCATGTAGGTCGGCTTCTCGCCGGTGGCCCAGTGGCGGTGGAGCGCGATGGTCTTGATGTCGTCGTAGGAATTCTCGTTGTAGTGCTTGCCCGCCTGCCGCTGATACAGCCCGCCCTGCGCGATGTGGTAGAGATGTGGGATCACACACGCGGTAATGAAGGCCTGCCCGTAGTCGTTGAAGTCCACGCCCCACGGATTGCTCGTGCCGTGCGCGAAGACCTCGAACTTCCGCGTGAGCGGATGCAGCCGCCACACGCCCGCGTTGAGCTTCGTGCGCTCGCTGTCGGGCGCGCCGGGCTTGCCGACATTTGAGAAAGTGAAGACGCCATGCGTGCCATACAGCCAGCCGTCCGGGCCCCAGTTAAACGAGTTGAGCGTCTCGTGCATGTCCTGGTGCTCCCATCCGTCGAGCACGATCTCCGGCTCCCCATCGGGCACATCGTCGCCGTTCTTGTCGGCGATGAAGAGCAGGTTCGGCGGCGTGCCGACCCACACTCCGCCAAAGCCGACCTCGATCCCCGAGCCCATGTTGATCTTGTCGTGGAAAACTTTCCGCGAATCGAAGCGTCCGTCGCCATCGGTGTCTTCGAGAATGACGATGCGGTCATTGCCCTCGGGCTTCCACTCCGGGTAGCTGAGATTCTCGAGCACCCACAGCCGCCCGCGATCGTCGATCGTGAAGGCGATCGGCTGCACGAGGTCCGGCTCGCCCGCGAAGACCTGCACGGAAAATCCGTCGGGCAGCTTCATCGCGCGCGCCGTATCCGCCGGCGGCAGTCCGCTGCCCGGTTGCACGACGAAGCCGGGCGGGTTGGGGTTATCGGCGGCGAGTGCGAGTGAGGCGAGGAGCGGGAAGAGCAGGGGACGCATGGAGAGCCGGAGTTTCACGTGAAGGACAACCCGCCGCCAAGCGCGGACTACGATGACAACTTTTGTGCGAAATCGGCCAAGCTACGCTGAGCTCAGAGTCTGGCGACTAGCCAGCCACGAACTCTATGAATTCAGACGTTTCTCCGCCTCTCCCTCGCGAGAGGCAATATACGTGGGCAGCGGAAGGAGGGTTGTCAGCAGTGCCGGTGGCCGGGTAGGGCTGGTCGCGATGAAAAATCTCCTTCGATTCGTCGCGCTCTTCGCCGCCTTCGCCTCCGGCTTCGCCGCCGAGCCGAAGCCGAACATCATCCTAATCATGGCCGACGACATGGGCTTCTCGGACATCGGCTGCTACGGCGGGGAGATTCACACGCCGAACCTCGACCGGCTCGCGAGCGACGGGCTGCGGTTCACGCAATTCTACAACAACGCCAAGTGCACGACGACGCGCGCAAGTCTGCTCTCGGGCATGTATCCGCGCGGCAGCGGCAACTCCATCCCGCGCGAGATGCCGACCATCGCGGAGGCGATGAAGGCGGCCGGTTACCAGACCGCGATGAGCGGCAAGTGGCACCTCGGGAGCAAGGAGCCGCAGCGGCCGATCGATCGCGGGTTCGAGGAGTATTACGGGCTGATGGATGGCTGCTGCAATTTCTTCAACCCGGCGCAACCCGACCCGGACTCCAAAGGCGGAAAGGTGCGCACCTTCGGCCACAACGACCGGCTCATCACCGAGTTCCCGAAGGACTTCTACTCGACCGACTATTTCGCCTCGCACACGATCGAGACGATCCAGCGCTTCGCGAAAAGCGAGCGGCCGTTCTTCATCCATCTCGCATTCACGGCGCCGCACTATCCGCTGCACGCGCGGCCCGAGGACATCGCGAAGTATCGCGGCAAATACAAGTCGGGCTGGGAGGAGTTGCGCGAGCAGCGACACGCGCGGCAGATCTCGCTGGGCGTGCTCGATGCGAAGTGGGCGCTCTCGCCGAGCGACGCGAAATCCTACGAGTGGTCGGGTGCGAACCAGGATTGGGAAGACCTGCGCATGGCGACCTACGCGGCGATGATCGATCGCATGGACCAGAACATCGGTCGCGTGCTCAAGACGCTCGACAACCTCGGCATCGCGAAGAACACGGTCGTGATGTTTCTCTCCGACAACGGCGGCTGCACCGAGGAACCCGGCGGGCGCGATCCCTCGCAGGAGCCGGGCATCGTGAGCACATACACCGCGGTCGGGCCGGGCTGGGGCTGGGCGCAGAATACGCCCTTCCGCCGCTACAAGAGCTGGGTGAACGAAGGCGGCATCAGCACGCCCTTCATCGTCCGATGGCCGGCGCAGGTGAAGCCGGGCACGATGACCGCGCAGGTCGGGCACATCATCGACGTGACGCCGACGTGCCTCGAACTGGCCGGAAAAACTCCGCCCGCCGCGCTCGAAGGCCGCACGCTCGCGCCGATCCTGCGTGGCGGGACGCGCCCGCCGCTCGCGGAGTTGTGCTGGGAGTGGTCGGGCAATTGCGCGATCCGCCGCGGCGACTGGAAGCTCGTCTGGGACACGCTCGCGCGACCGGTGAAGTGGGAGCTTTTCGACCTCGAAGCCGACCGCACCGAGCTGCACGATCTCGCGAGCACGAAGCCGGAGCTGGTGACGGAACTCAGCGAGGCCTACACGCGATGGGCGAAGGCGACGGGGCGGAAACTTCCCGGCGCGAAAGGCAGGAAGTCGCAGGACTGATCGTCGCCGCGGCGATCACACCAGGCTCGAGAGCACTCCCGGCAGCGGCGACTCGAAGGTCATCTCCTGGCCCGTCACGGGATGCTTGAAGACCATCGCGCACGAGTGCAGCCCGAGGCGCTTCGCGAGATCGGTCGTCGCGCCGTATTTCTCGTCGCCGATGATCGGGCACCCGGCGTCGGCGAGATGCACGCGGATCTGGTGACGGCGGCCGGTGACGAGATTGAGCTGCACCCGGGAAAACCTCCGCGCCCGCTTGAGCACGCGAAATCGCGTGATCGCGTGCCGCGTATTCTCAGTCCGCGGTCCGCTCCGCGTGAAGAGCACATTCGTCTCATCGAGATCCGACTCGAAGACGCCCTCATCCTCCTTCGGCCCGCCTTCCACGATCGCCTCGTAGCGCTTCTCGACCTGGTCCCAGCCGGTCTGGAGCGCGCGTTTCGCGTCCTCGCTTTTTGCGAAGATCATCAAGCCCGAAGTCTCCCGGTCGAGCCGATGCACGATCCAGACGCGCTCACGCCGCTGCGGGTCGCCCTGCCGCACGTAGTCGGTGAGTTGGAAATACGCGGTCCGTTCCCGCTCGCTCGCGCTCGACATGCTCAGCAGTCCCGCCGGCTTCTCGATGATGATGAGCGAGGCATCCTCGAACACGACGCGGATACGAAACGGCAGCACCTTCTCATCGAGCGCGAACCGGTTCTCACGAATCGCCACCACATCGCCCGGCTTGAGCCGATGATTGAACTGCGTGATCGGCTCCGCATTGACCGTGACCGCCTTGAACTTCAGCCAGTCGCGAATTTGCTTCTTCTTCATGTCCGGCCAGATGGCGAAAAGATAGGCGAGCAATTCGGCGGGCTCGCTGACGGTGGAAGGCTTGGGCATGGCAAACTCTTAGCGGCACATCGCCAGCCGCACATCCGGGAAATCGCAGCCCCCTCGTGGTTCACCACAGAGAGCACAGAGGACACAGAGCGGAATCGGTCAGGCAGCGAGCCCTCAACCGATCCGCTGTGCCCTCTGTGTCCTCCAGGGTTAAAAAGCCCGACGGCTCCGCTACACGAGCGTCCAGCCTTTGCGATACTCGCGCCGGACGAGGCGCTTCGCCTCCGGCACGCCGACAACTTCGAGCTTCTTCGCATCCCACGTGATCTTCTTCCCGAGCCGATACGCCACGTTGCCCAGGTGGTTCGCCTCGGTCAGCGCGCCGCTGTAGTCGAAGTTGCACGTCGTCGGCTCGCCGGTCTTGCACGCGCGCACCCACTCGGCGTGATGCCCGATCGAGTCCGGGATCGTCGGCGCCGGCCGCACGAAGTCCGCGAACTTCGCCTCCGGCAGCAGGATATTCTTGCCGTAGTCCGCGAGGATCATTCCCTTGTCGCCGATGAAAAGCACGCCGTTCGGCCACTGCGGGATTTTCTCATCCTTCCAGATCGCCGGCTTCGATTCGCCCTGGTGCCACGTCAGCTTCAGCGCCGCCCGCTTCCCGCGCGCAGGGTATTGATAAGTCGCGCTCATCGACGCCGGCGCGATCTCCGGATGCGGCGGCGGACCGCTCGCCTCGATCGTCGTCGGCGCATCCAGGTCGAGCGCCCAAAACGGCAGATCGTTCCAGTGCGAGCCGAGATCGCTCATCGTGCCGCTGCCGAAATCCCACCAGCGATACCACTTCGGCCCCGGGAAATAGACCTCGTTGTAGGGCCGCTCCGGCGCCGGCCCGACCCACTGGTCCCAATCCAAGAACGCCGGCGGCGTCTGCGCCTCCTTCGGTCGTTCGGTCGCCCACACGATGTCCTTGTTCGCCTTCGCCGCCGCCTCGCTCTGCCAGCCCCACGCGCGCGACACCCACACATGCACCTCGCTGATCGGCCCCACCACACCGCTGCGCACCAATTCCACCGTGCGCCGGAAATTCGCCGACGCATGCATCTGCGTGCCCATCTGCGTCGCCACCTTCGCCTCGCGCGTCGCCTCGCGGACCATCCGTGCCTCCCAGATCCCGTGTGTGAGCGGCTTCTCGCAAAACACATGCTTCTTCATCTTCAGCGCCGGCATGATGCAAAACGCGTGATGATGCTCCGGCGTCGCCACCACCACCGCATCGATCCCCTTCATCTCATCGAACATCTTCCGGTAATCGACGAACATCTGCGAGCCCGGATGCTTCGCGTAGGCCGACTTGAGATTCTCCGAGTTCACGTCGCACAGCGCCACCACGTTCTCGTCGAGCCTGGCGATCTCCGCGAGATCGCCCTTCCCGCGATTGCCCACGCCGATGAAGGCCACATCGAGTTTCTCATTGAGGCCTCGGCCGCGCACGAGCGCGGGCGCGATCGACGACGCGAGGACGGTGTGGAGGAAAGTGCGGCGGGAGAAGTGCGGGGTGTGCATGGCAGAGCGGATACGGCACCGGCCCGCTCGCGTGCAAGCCCCGCGCATCACCCATATCGACGGCACCGCCTCCTGCCGCGCGCTACTTTCCGAGTTGCTCGGTGAGCGGACGGCCCGGCGCCTCGAGCACGGCTTCGTCCGGAAAGTCCGGCAGCAGCCTTTTGAGCATCGCGCGATCGGCCGCGAGCTTCGCGTTCACCCGCAGGAAAGTCCACGCGCCCTCCGGCGTCTCGCGCACCGCGATCATCGTGCCGCCCTCGGTGATCCGGGTCTTGCCGGGGATGATCATCATCGTCTTCGTCTTCACGAGCGCGAAGGTCTTCCCGTCCTTGCCGTAAAACATCTCCGGCGGCTGCACATCCATCGAGACGAACTCCAGCTTCAGCTCCTTCATCTTCGCCGCCACGCCCGTGATCGCTTTCTTGAGCGGTTCCTCGCCGCCGGAGATTTTCGAGATCGCGGGATGTGTGAACTTGAGCACGCCCACGAAGTCACCCTTGAAGGTCGAGTCGATCATCTCGCGCGCCCGCCGCACCACCTCCACCCGGTCGGCCGCCTCATCCGCGCACGCGCCGGTCGTGAGGAGGCAAAGTGCGGCGGCGAGCGTGCGGCGGATTTTCATCGCCGCCCGGTAGTGCTGCGGTGCGGCGTTGCCAAGCGCATTCGCGGCGCGGGTTGCGCTTCCGTTCACCCGTCACGAGTCACCGGCGTGCGCCGCGGCGCCGGCGAGCGCGGACTCGATGACGCGAAAGAACTCGTGGAGCTTATAGGGCTTGGTGAGGTAGCCGGTGGCGCCGAGGCTCAGCAGCTCCTCGACGCGGTCGCCCATGGCATCGGCGCTGACCATGATGACGGGAGTGGCGCTCAGCTCGGGGTCGGCGCGGAGGCGGCGCAGGATCTCGTCGCCGCGGATGTCGGGGAGGTTCAGGTCGAGGAGGATGATGTCGGGGCGATGCTCGCGGGCGAGGTCGAGGGCGAAGCGGCCTTGCATGGCGCTGATGAGTCGGTAGCCGGGCCGGCTGGTGAGGATGCGCTCGACCAGGCGCAGGTTCAGGTCCTGGTCTTCGATGTAGAGGACGGTGCGCTTGGCGACGGCGGGTGTGGCCTCGCGGGAGATCGGGTGCTCGGGGGCGGGCTCGTCTTCCACGGAGGGATGATGCGCGGCGGGGAGATCGACCCAGAAGGTGGTGCCTTCGCCGACGATGGACTCGACGCCGAGGGTGCCGCCGAAGGCGGAGACGATGCGCCGCGAGAGGGCGAGACCGAGGCCGGTGCCTTCGACGCCGGAGGCTTCGGCGCCGAGCCGCTCGAAGGGCACGAAGAGGCGGGCGAGCCGGTCTTCAGCGATGCCGGGGCCGGTGTCGGTGACGCTAAAGCGGTGGAACGAGCCGTGGTCGGAGCAGGTGACGGTGACGCTTCCGCCGGGGTTGTTGTATTTGACCGAGTTGGAGAGCAGATTGGTGACGACTTGCTTGAGCCGCTGGCGATCGGCTGTGATGTAAAGGGGGCGCGCGGGGTCGGTGTCGATGGTCCAGCCGATCTGCCTGCTCGCGGCGGCGGGCGCGAGGAGCGCGGCGGTTTCGCGCACGAAGGCGCCGAGCTCGACGCTCTCGGTGGCGAAGGTGAGGCGACCGGTTTCGATACGGGCGATGTCGAGCACTTCGTTGATGAGGGCGAGCAGGTGCGCGCCGGCGCGCGAGATGTGGGCGATGCTCTCGACCTGGCTGGGCGTGGGCTGGTCGATCTCGAGGAGCTGCGAGAAGCCGAGGATGGCGTTGAGCGGCGTGCGCAGCTCGTGGCTCATGCGCGAGAGGAATTCGCTCTTCGCGCGGTTCGCTCCCTCGGCTTCCTCCTGTGCCGTGCGGATGCGTTCCTCGGCGCGTTTGCGGTCGATCGCGGCGGTGAGCACGTTGGCCATCGACTGGAGGAAGTTCACGTCGTCCTGGATGAAGGAACGCCGCGCGACGGTGAGCGCGATGAGCACGCCGTGCGGGCGTTTGTCGGATTCGATGACGACGCTCACGCCGCTGGTGACACCTGACTCGAGCGCGGATTGCGAGGGGGTGAAGCGCAGCTCGGTCGCGAGGTCTTCGACGATGACCGGCGCGCCGGCGAGCAGCGTGTAGCCGGATTGGGAAGCCTTGCCGATATTGACGCTGATGGCGCCGGGCGAGGGCCAGCCGGACTCGGCCACGGCGGTCAATTGCGAGCCGTCGGGAGTGAGCTCGAGGATGGAGACGAAATCGACCCGGAGCGTCTCGCGCACGAGCGAAGCGGTATCGCCGAGGAGCACATCGGGGCCGACGCCGGCGAGGGCGAGCTGGCCGAGCTGGGCGACGATGCTGGTCTGCAAGGCGCGCTGCTGGATGAGTTCATTGGCGAGGGCCAGCTCGATGGTGCGGTCGGCCACGCGTGCCTCGAGGTCTTCCTGGGCCAGGGCTAGCTGCTGCTCGGCGAGCTGCTGCGAAGTCACGTCGGAGAGGAAGCCGACCATGCGGCCGATCTGGCCGAGGCGGTCGATGAAGAAGTAGCCGTTCGCTCCGATGTGGACCGTCCTCCCGGACTTGTGGTGCGCGCGGAACTGGGCGCGGAAGGGGTCGCGCGTGGCGATGACGCGCCCCACTTCATCGTCGAACGCGACGAGGTCGTCGGCATGGATGAGTGCGCGAAGCCGGTCGAGACCGCCGGCCATTTCCGCCGCGTCGAAGCCGACGAGCTGCACGAGATCGCCGCCGTAGGTGATCTCGTTGGTGTTCGAGTTCCAGTCGAAGAGCACCTGGCCGCTGGCGCGGATGGCGGCGTCGTAGCGGTTGGCCCACTCGATGCGCGCGACTTCTTCGCGCTTCCGCTCGCTGATGTCGCGGATGATCGTCGAGAGGAACTCGAGGTCGCCCCGCGCATTGCGGTGCGAGATGATGACCTGCGAAACGGGGATCTCGCGCTTGTCGAGCGTGAGCAGCGCGGTCTCGCCGGTCCACGTGCCCTCGGCGATCGCGGTGGGGATGCCGATTTCAAAGACGATCTCCGCCGCCCATGGCGGATGGATTTCCCCGAGGTGCGCGCCCGGGACCACCTTGTTCTGCGGCCAGCCGAGCAGCTCGCGGCCGGCGCCGTTGATGTGGAGCACGAGCCCGCCGGCCGAGGCCATCGCCACGAAGTCGCTCGTGCTCTCGAGGATCTTGGTGAAGCGCACGGCAGTTTCCTCGACGCGCTTGCGCTGCGTGATGTCGCGCATCGCGCCGAGCACGCGCACGACGTGGCCGCGCTCGTCGCGCACGAAGCACGCGCGGTCCTCGATGTGCGCGTAGCCGCCGTCGAGAGTGAGGATGCGGTATTCGCTGGAGACATCGGTCCGGCCACCGCAGAGGGCGGCGGCGAAGGCTTCCATGACGCGGACCGAGTCCTCCGGGTGGACGCGCTCCTGCCACCACGCCTGCGTAGTGGCGCGCGGCCCGGACGCATCGCCGAGCGCCTCGGCGAAGGCGGCGTTGTGGACGACGCGCCCGGTGCGCGCGTCCCAGCTCCACACCCAGTCGAGCGTCGCGAGCCCGAGCACGCGCACCTGCTCCTCGACATCGCGCCGGGCTGCGTCGATCTCGCGCCGCTCGGTCGTGTCGTCGGTGAAGCCGATGTAGCCGAGCAACTCGCCGGCGTCGTCGAGCATCGGCCGCGCGCGGTCGAGCACCCAGCGATAGACGCCGTCGTGGCGGCGCAGCCGGTATTCGATTTCAAAAAAGCCGAGGGCTTCACGCGCCGCGCCATAGGTCGCGAGGTAGCTGTCGCGATCCGCGGGATGGACGACATCGAGCCAGCCGAGGCCGACCTCGTCAGCGGCCTCGCGGCCCGTGAACTCGAGCGCCGCGGCGTTCGCATACACGAGGTGGCCCTCGGCGTTGTCGAACCACACCATGCTCGGAAAATCATCGAGCAGGCGGCGGTCAAACTGAAAAGTGGCCGGCGAAACAAGTTCCGACGGCGGGTGATCGGTCATTTTCAAGGCGGCGGTATCAGAGCACGAAGCGGCCCAGTCGGGAATCGCGCATGCGGGTGGTCCCTCGATTCCCGCCTTGTCTTCGCGCGGCCCTGCGCTTCTCTCCGCCCCCTCGCCGCCGCCCAATGATTTATTCGCTCTCGCTCGAAACCGCCCTGCTCCTCGCCGGCTGCATCCTCATCGTCGCGCATCTCGCGGCTTTCTTTCAACCGGAGCCGGTGCAGGGCTGGCTGAAGGCGTTCCCGCGCTCGTCGTTTTGGGGCGCGGTGCTCATCGTCGCGGCGGGCGCGTGGTTTTGGTGGCTGGGGATGACGATGGATTTGCACGAGTTCTCGACGTGGCGCCCGTTGCTGAAATTCGGCGTCCCCGTCGCGACGTTCCTCACCTGGCGTTACGTGCCGGAGTTCCTCTCGGTGCGCGCGCTCGGCATGCTGGTGCTGCTCGGTGCAGAGGCGGTGCTCGAGGCGGCTTGGCAGCGGCCGGAGCTCTCCCGCCTCTGGCTGGTGAGCCTCGTCTATGTCTGGATCACCGCAGCGCTCTTCTGGGTCGGCATGCCTTACACGCTGCGCGACCAGATCGGCTGGGCCACGGCGAACTCCCGGCGCTGGAATCTGCTCGCGCTCGGCGGTGTCGCCTATGGCGTGCTGCTCGTGCTTATCCGTGTCCTGACACTACATCGCTGAGCTTGAAGATCGGTAGGAACATCGCGATGACGATGCCGCCGACGATCACGCCGAGGACGACGATGAGCAGGGGCTCGATCAGCGAGGTGAGTGCATCGAGGATAGCCTCGATTTCCTCATCCCAGTAATCAGCCATCTTCTCGAGCATGACGTCGATCTTGCCGGTGGCCTCGCCGGCACCGACCATGCGCACGAGCATCGGCGGGAAGATCGGCTGCCGCGCGAGCGCGTTGGTGAGGTGATCGCCTTTCTCGACATCCTTCGAGACGCCTTTGATCGCGTCGGTCACCAGCGAATTGCCCGAGGTGTCGCCGACGATATCCATGACCTCGAGGATCGGCACGCCGGAGCGGATGAGCTGGGCGAAGGTGCGCGCAAAGCGCGTCATGCAGATTTTGTGAACGAGCGAGCCGAAGATCGGAAGCTTCAACTTCCAGCGGTCCCAGAGCCGCCCTCCGTTTTCAGTCCGCAGGAACATCCGGATCGACACGAATACCCCGATGCCAGCGCCAACCATGAAATACCAGTAGGCACGGATGAAGTCCGAGAGATCGAGCAGGAACTGCGTGGGTCCCGGCAGCTTCGCGCCGAAGTCCGCAAAGATCTGCCCGAAGACGGGCACCACTTGCACGATCAGGAAGGTCGTGATCGCGAATGCGATGCAGATGACGATGACGGGATAGGTCATTGCCGACTTGACCTTCTTGCGCAGCCGCGACGCTGATTCGAGGAAGCCGGCGAGCCGATCGAGAATTTCCGAGAGCAAGCCGCCGCTCTCACCAGCCTTCACCATCGCCACATAGAGCCGCTCGAAGATGCGCGGGTGCTTGGAGATCGCCTCGTTGAAGGTCTCGCCTTGCTGCACGAGCGCGGTGATCTCGCCGACAACGCGCCGCAGGCCGGATTGCTTTTTGGGATCGGCCTGCTCGTAGAGTGCCGTGAGTGCGGTGACCAGCGGCAGGCCCGCATCGACCATCGTCGCGAGCTGGCGGGTGAAGAGCACGAGGTCCGAATCGCTGACCTTGCCGCGCGGGGCGACGACTCTGCCGCCGGCTTTCTGCTGGATGGAGAGCACCATGAGGCCGCGCGCCATGAGCGTGTTGATGGCGTTCTCTTCATTCAGGGCCTCTTGAATGCCGGAAATCGTCTTTCCGGCCGGGTCGCGAGCTTGGTAGGCGTAAGTAAGCATGGATGGGTGCGTGGAGAAAAGCAGTCGAAGTGCCAGCAGCACACTTGGTTTGCGTCGCTGTGCAGCGAAGTGTCCCGCGCGGCTGCGTCAGCGCTTGCCATTTGCCGCGTCCTCGCCATGAGTCCGCCCCTCAATTTTACCATGCCCAAGAAAACCATCCGCGACCTCGACCTCACCGGAAAACGCGTGCTCGTGCGCGTCGATTTCAATGTTCCCCTCGACCAGACTGACGCCGGCATGGTCATCACCGACGACACCCGCATCAAGGAAACGCTGCCGACCATCAAATATCTCATCGAGCACGGCGCGAAGGTGATCCTCTGCTCGCATCTCGGTCGTCCGAAGGGAAAACGCACTGAGAAGGAATCGCTGCGCCCGATCGCCGATCATCTGCACACGCTCATCGATCATCCGGTCGCCTTCAGCCATGACACGATTGGCGAAGTGCCCGAGAAAATCATCGCCCACATGAAAAACGGCGACGTGGCGCTGCTCGAGAACGTGCGCTTTCAGCCGGAAGAGGAAGCGAACGATCCCGCGTTTGCGAAAGCGCTCGCGCGACTTTGCGACGTGTTTGTAAACGACGCGTTCGGCTCAGCGCACCGCGCGCACGCCTCGACCGAGGGCGTCGCTCACCACGCCGGCGCGGCCGTGTCCGGCTTCCTCATGGAGAAGGAGCTTCAGTATTTGCACGACGAGCTGCAATCGCCGGAAAAGCCGTTCGTCGTCATTCTCGGCGGCGCGAAAGTCAGCGACAAGATCAAGGTCATCGACCGCCTGCTCGACAAGGCCGACACCATCCTCATCGGCGGCGCGATGGCCTACACCTTCGGGCTCGCGCTCGGGAGGAAAGTCGGAAAGTCGCTGGTCGAGGCGGACAAGGTCGATATCGCCAAAGCCGCGCTCGAAAAGGCGAAGGCCAGGGGCGTGAAATTCCTGCTGCCGGTGGACAACTACGTCGTGCAGGAGCTCGACTTCGGCGCGAAGAAAGTCGGCCCCGGCCACTACACGCAGCCCGGCGCGGACATCCCCGATGGGTGGGAAGGTGTCGATGTCGGCCCGGAGACGGTGAAGCTTTTCGCCGCCGAGGTCGCGACCGCGAAGACCGTCATTTGGAACGGACCGATGGGCGTCTTCGAGATCAAGGAATGCGCGAAGGGCACCTTCGCCATCGCCGGCGCGATCGCCGCAAACTCCGGCTGCAAGAGCATCATCGGCGGCGGCGACAGCGTGAAGGCCGTCAAGCGCGCCGGCATCGCCGACCAGGTCACCTTCATCAGCACCGGTGGCGGCGCGAGCCTCGAGCTGCTCGAGGGAAAGACGCTGCCCGGCGTCGCTGCCCTCAACGACAAATAACTTACGCACATGCGCCGCAAGATCATCGCAGCGAACTGGAAGATGAACGTGACCAATCACGAGGCGGAAGGTTTTCTCGAGACCTTCCTTCTCGAAGTTGGCGACGAGAAGCGCGTGGACATCGTCCTCGTGCCCGCGTTCACGACGATGCCGGGAGTCAGCAAGCGGCTCAGCAGCGTGCGCACCGTCAAGCTCGGCGCGCAAAACATGCACTGGGAGAAGCCCGGCGCCTTCACCGGCGAGATCAGCGCGGAGATGCTGCGCGAGCTTTTCGTCCGCTACGTCGTGCTCGGCCACAGCGAGCGCCGCAGCTTTTTCGGCGAGACCGATGAGATCGTGAATCGAAAAACCAATGCCGCGATCGGCGCGACGATGACGCCGATCGTCTGCATCGGCGAAACGCTCGCCGAGCGCGACGCGGGCAAGGTGGAGACGGTGCTCGAGACACAACTGCGCGGCAGCCTCGCGGGCCTGACTGCCAATCAAATCGAGGACATCGTCCTCGCCTACGAACCCGTGTGGGCCATCGGCACCGGCCGCACCGCCACGCCGCAGCAGGCGCAGGATGCTCACGCCTTCATCCGCAAAGTGCTCGCCACGATCAGCGACTCCGCCACGGCTGCAAAGGTGCGCATCCAATACGGCGGCAGCGTGAAGCCGGCGAACACCGCCGAGCTCATGCGCCAGCCCGACATCGACGGCGCGCTCGTCGGCGGCGCGAGCCTCGATCCGCGCGGCTTCGCCGAGATCGTCCAGGCCACCTGCGCGCAGCTTGGCTGAGCCGGCGCGCGATGCCGAGGCAATACACCCTCCATCGCAGCCCCGGCGCCGCCACGCCGCAGATTGATTACGCCGCGGAGCTGAATCCGCAGCAGTGCGCCGCCGTCACCGCGCCGCCCGGTGCCGCGCTCGTCATCGCCGGCGCAGGCTCGGGTAAGACGCGCACACTCACGTATCGCGTCGCGTATCTCATCGAGAATGGAATCGCACCGCAGAACATCCTGCTGCTCACCTTCACGAACAAAGCCGCGCGCGAGATGCTCGACCGCGTCGCCGCGCTCATCCCGCACGATCTCTCCGGCCTGTGGGGCGGCACCTTCCACTCCGTCGGCAACCGCCTCCTGCGCAAGCACGCCGCCGAGGCCGGCTACATGCCCGGCTTCTCGATCATGGATCGCGAGGATGCCGAGGACCTGCTCGACAGCGTCGTCGCCACGCTCGGCGTCGATCCGAAGGACAAGCGCTTCCCGAAAGCCGGAGTGATCGGCGACGTGCTCAGCTTCGCGATCAACACCGGTCGAGTGATCGACGACGTGCTCGTGCAGAAGTATCCGCACTTCCTCGAGTTCTCGCCGCAGATCGTCGAGGCCGGGCGCAAATACGTGGCGAAGAAGCGCGAGGCGAACGCCGTCGATTTCGACGACCTGCTCGTGAAGTCGCTCCAGCTCCTGCGCGACAACGAAAGCGTCCGCGAGCACTACCAGCGACAGTTTCAGTTCGTGCTCGTCGATGAATACCAGGACACGAATCACATCCAGTCCGACTTCATCGACGTGCTCGGCGCGCGCCACGGCAACGTTATGGTCGTCGGCGACGACGCGCAGAGCATCTACTCGTGGCGCGGCGCGGACTTCCGCAACATCCTCGAGTTTCCGCGCCGCTACCCGCAGGCGAAGACCTACAAGATCGAGACCAACTACCGCAGCGTGCCCGAGGTGCTCGCCGTCGCGAACGCCGCCATCGCCGCGAACGAGCGGCAGTTCCGCAAGAACCTCGTGGCCGCGCGCGAGGGCAACGACTTCAAGCCCGCGCTCGTCCCGCTCGGCGACAGCGGCGACCAGGCGCGCTTCGTCGCGCAGCGCGTGCTCGAGCTGCATGAGGAAGGCGTCGCGCTCGACGAGATGGCCGTGCTCTACCGCGCGCACTTTCACTCGATGGAGGTGCAGATGGAGTTCACGCGGCGCGGCATCCCGTTCCAGATCACGAGCGGCCTGCGCTTCTTCGAGCAGGCGCACGTGAAGGACGTCGCGGCGTTCTTGAAATACGTCGTGAACCCGCGCGACGAAGTCGCCTTCAAGCGCATGGTCCGCCTGCTGCCCGGCATCGGCGGACGCAGCGCGGAGGTGCTGTGGAGCGGTGCGTCGGCCACACCCTTGCTCGAACTCAAGGTTCCCGCGAAGTCGCGCAAGTCGTGGGAGCAACTCGTCCACACGATCGAGGAACTCACGCCGAACGGCCAGCCCGCGCCGCCTGCGGACATGCTGCGCAGCGTGATCGAGGCGATCTACGACGACTACGGGAAGGCGAAGTTTCCAAACTACGACCAGCGGCGCGAAGACCTGAACACGCTCGTCAATTTCTCCCGCCAGTTCCCGAGCGCCGCGGACTTCCTCGACCAGCTCGCGCTGCTCACGAATCTCGAACACGAGGCCGTCGCCTCGAAGGAAGAGACCGAACTCGTGACGCTGAGCAGCGTCCATCAAGCGAAGGGGCTCGAGTGGAAGATCGTCTTCGTCATCTGGATGGCCGACGGAAAATTCCCCAGCGCGCGCAGTCTCGACAACGACGAGAACCTCGAGGAGGAGCGCCGCCTTTTCTACGTCGCCGTCACGCGTGCGAAGGACGAGCTGTATCTCACGTATCCGCAGATGCACCTCGGAAGCACCTACGGTGAGATGATGCAGCGCCCGTCGCGCTTCCTCGGCGAAGTGCCGCCCGCGCTGCTCGAGGAGTGGCAGGTCGGCGGCGGCGCGTGGTGAGCTAGCGACCGTCGAGGTAGCGCTGCCACTCGTCGGGCAGGGGAGCGCGCTCGATTGCGTCGGCGATGCGGCCTTCAAACGCCGGCTCGAACGTCGTAGTCGTGCCATAGACCATGATTGCATCCGTGCTGCCTTCGACTCGTAGCGCGTGCGCGACTCCCGGCGGGATCACGACCGCGGCGTTGTTCGGTCCGCGACGGTCGTCGCCCTCGATGATGAATCGCATCAAGCGCCGCTCCATCCCTGCGCGTTCATCGACGAGCAGCATCTCGATCGTCCCCTGAACGAAGAACATCGCGTCCCACTGCTCGCGGTCATAGGGCCGCAGAGCGAAGTTGCCCGGCTCCTCGATGAAGAGGCGGAAGAACCACGCGCCCGGGTCCACGCCTTCGGGGACGTGCGGCGGATGAATGTGGAAGCCCTTCGCGGTGCCCGCGAACATCCGCGCCGCCGCCCACTGGCGCGGCCACATCCCGATCGCCGCGAGCGCGCCGTCGTCCTGACGCGCGAGTTCTCCGAACGCGCCGCGATGCCGCTGCGGGAAGATCTTCCGGCTGAAAACTTCGACGCCCGGAATCCACGCGTCCGCCAGCTCCGCGATCTTTCCCGCGATCTCGCCGGCCTCGACGCCGCTCGTGGCGAGCCGCTCGGCGAGCGAGCGTGCGGAGTAGTCGCGCTGCGTGAGTGCAGCTTGTGCGTCGGGTTTAAGAGCGTGCCAGCGGTCGGTCATGCGGAGTGATTACCGGATTCCCGCTGGCGCTGCAAACGCGCATCGGCCTACGTTGCGGCCATGATCATCGCTCTTCGCGTCGTCTTCATTATCGTGCTGCTCGCGATGTTCGTCGTCACCGGGTGGGCGAGCAGCGAGGTCGCGCTTTGGAGGATGCCGCGCGAGGTCGCCACGCATCCGTGGTTCATCACCACGCTCTTCGATACCTACTTCGCGTTCCTCACGTTCTGGCTGTGGGTGGCGTATCGCGAGCAGACCTGGCTTGCACGCGTCGGCTGGCTCATCGCGATCCTGCTGCTCGGGAACTTCGCGATGGCGACCTACATGCTCATCCTGCTCTTTCGCCTGCCGGCGGATGCGAAGCTCGAGCGCCTGCTGGTGCGCGAGCCGTGAGTTGGTGGCAGCGCCGCGTCGTCGCGCCCATCATCGCGCAACTCACGCAGGGTGTGACGCCGGAGAAGATCGCGCTCACCATCGCGCTGGGCGTGACGCTCGGCATCTTCCCGATCCTCGGTGCGACGACGGCGCTGTGCGCCGTCGTGGGCATCGCGCTACGCCTGAACCAACCAATCATCCAACTCGTGAACTATCTCGTGTATCCCGTGCAGATCGCACTGTTGATCCCGTTCTACCGGGCCGGCGAGCACCTGCTCGGACGGGCGCCGATCCCGCTGTCGGTCCCGTTGCTCTTCGATCGCTTCCGCGCGGACGCGCTGAAGTTCCTTGCCGACTTTGGCATCATCGGACTCGGCGGCGTGCTGGTCTGGCTGATCGTGGCGCCGGCGCTCGTGGTCGCACTTTATTTCACGGCGCGCTCGCCATTGCGGGCGCTCGCTGCTCGGATCGCACGATGATCACCTGGCTTCTCATCGGCACCGCGCTCATGGCCATCGCCTTCGCCGTCGTCTGGGCGGCGTGTGTGCGGGTGAAAAACTACAGCTTCCTCGATGTCGCGTGGAGCTACGGCGTCGCGGTGCTCGCGCCGATCTACGCGTGGGTCGGGCCCGGACATCACGAGAGAAAGTTCGTCTTCACGGTGCTCGGCGTCGCGTGGAGTCTGCGGCTCGGCACCTACATCCTGCGACGCGTGCTGCGGCATCATCCGGCGGAGGACGTGCGCTACGAAGGGTTGCGAAAGCGGTGGTCGGGGCCCGGGATGTTCCTCGTGTTCTTCGAACTGCAGGCGCTCATCGTCGTCGTTTTCTCACTGCCCTTCCTCCTCGCCGCGTGGCGTGAGATGCCGCTGCGCGAAATCGACATCGCCGGCCTCGGCATCGCGCTGCTCGCCCTGCTGGGCGAGAGCCTCGCGGATCGCCAGATGAAGCGCTTCAAGGACGACCCGGCGAACAAGGGCGCCGTCTGCCAGTCGGGCCTGTGGCGCTACTCGCGGCATCCGAATTACTTCTTCGAGTTCCTTTTCTGGGTCGGCATCTGCATCGCCTCGATCGATCACCCGCACGGCTGGATCACGATCGCGTGTCCGGTGTTGATGTATTACTTCCTCACGCGCGTGACGGGGATCCCGCTCACCGAGGAGTTCTCGCTCAAGAGCCGCGGCGACGCGTATCGCGAGTATCAGCGGACGACCAACGCATTCTGGCCCGGCCCGCGAAAAGCATGATCAACCTCGACACGATCCTCGAAGCCAACGTCGTCCCCGATGCGCTCATCCGCGCCGGAATCCGCCACCTTCTCGCCGAGACGCTGCGCGAGAAGACCGCGCCGGATGTCGAAGCGCAGCGCGCGCGGATCATGGCGCACGTCGCGGAGTTGAAGGCGATGCCGATCGCGGTGCAGACGCGCGATGCGAACGAGCAGCACTACGAGGTGCCGACGCGCTTCTACCAGCTCTGCCTCGGGCGCCGGCTGAAATACAGCAGTGCGCTTTTCCCGACCGGCGGCGAGACGCTCGACGAGGCGGAGGAGAAGATGCTCGCGCTCACCTGCGAGCGCGCGGACCTCGCCGACGGGCAGCGCATCCTCGAACTCGGCTGCGGCTGGGGTTCGCTCACGCTCTGGATGGCGGAGCATTTCCCGCAGGCGCGCATCACCGCCGTGTCGAACTCGCGCACGCAGAAGGAGCACATCGACGCCGAGGCCGCGCGGCGCGGGCTGCGGAACGTGGAGATCATCACGTGCGACATGAATGCATTCGAGGCGCCCGCGACATACGATCGCATCGTGAGCGTCGAAATGTTCGAGCACATGAAGAACTACCAGCTTCTCATGGCGAAGATCGCGCGCTGGCTCGCGCCGGGCGGGAAGCTCTTCGTCCACATCTTCACCCATCGCGAGCTGGCGTATCACTACGAAGACAAGGGGCCGTCCGATTGGATGACGCGCTACTTTTTCGCCGGCGGACAAATGCCGAGCGACGACCTGCTGCTCTACTTCCAGGACGACCTGCGCATCGAGCAGCACTGGGTGGTGAGCGGCACGCACTACCAGCGCACCGCCGAGGCGTGGCTGCAAAACATGGACGCGAACCGGAAGGAAATCTGGCCGCTATTCGAGGAGACCTACGGCGCCGCGAACACGAAACGCTGGTGGGCTTACTGGCGCGTGTTCTTCATGTCCTGCGCGGAGCTCTGGGGCTACCGCGACGGGAACGAATGGCACGTGAGCCACTACCGGTTTCGCCGAGCGTAACGCGGGCTTGCGCCCGAAAGAGCGCTCGTGCTACGCAGATGCGGAATGAATCCGGACCCGGGTAGCCGCTATTGGGCTTTTATCTCCTACTCCTCGAAGGACGCACGCGCGGCGGTGGCGCTGCACCGGCAGCTCGAGCATTACCGCGTGCCGCGGGCGCTGGTGGGTCGGCCCGGGCGCGATGAAGCGGTGCCGCGCACGATCTTTCCGATCTTTCGGGACCGCGATGAGCTGCCGTTGTCCGCCGATCTCGGTGCGACGATCGCGGATGCATTGCGCGCTTCGCGTTACCTTATCGTGCTGTGCTCGCCGGTGGCGGCGCAGTCGCGATGGGTGAATGAGGAGATTCGCACTTTCAAGGCGTTCGGGCGCGAGGATCGAATTCTCGCTGTGATCCTAAGCGGCGAGCCGAATGCGAGCGACGATCCCGCCGATGCGGCGCGTGAGTGTTTCCCGCTGGCGCTGCGCTACACGGTGGGTGCGGATGGGCAGCTCACGAGTGAGCGCACCGAACCGATCGCGGGCGACTTGCGCGACGGAGGCGACGGGCCGCGCGCGGTGCTGCTCAAGGCGGTCGCTGGAATCACCGGCATTGGCTTGAACGCGCTCGTGCGTCGCGAACTCGTGCGCGGTCGGTGGCAGCGCGTGGTGATCGCCGCCGTTTGTCTGATGATCTGCGCCGCGACGCTGGGCTGGTGGGATTATACGCGGACGAAGACCGCCTTCTTCGAGGAACTCGGCGAGCGATGGGGCGTGCCGGAAGGTGCGCTGCCGATCGATGCGGAGACGGCGAGGCATCGCGCGGCGAGCTATCGGATCGAACGCTCCCGCGGCAAGGTGCGGCAGTTTTTCGTGGTGAACGGGCACGGCGGGTTCAATGACAGCGAGATGACGCTCAAGGCATGCAAGGGCGAGGTCGCTTATCGGGAGAATGGCGAGGTGGAGCGGATCGATCTGCGAAATCGAAACGGGCGGATCGTGATGCGCCAGGTCTTCAGCGAGCGAGATGCCGGGCAGCGCGAGCATTTTGTCGAGATGCGGCATCCGGGCGAAGGCCGACCGTTGAGCCTCGGGGTTGGCGTGAGCACGTTGCAGGGAGGATCGACGAAGTCCGACGGAGCAAACCGCACGGAGATCACCGTTCAACGCGTCTCCTACGACGCGGTGGGACGGGTAGAGACTCAGCTGTTCTTGAATGACTACCGCTATCCGCGGGCGGATGCGGATGGCGTTTACGGCCAGCGCTACGCCTACGATGCGCGGGGACTGAAGACGACCGTGACCAACCTCGATGCCGAAGGTAGGCCGATGCGGGATCGCGATGGGATCAGCACCCGATTCAACGAGCGCGACGCGCGCGGGCGGATCGTCGCGGTGGCGCTGCTCGACCCGGACGGGACTCCACGCATAGGCTCGGTTGGTTACGCGCGAGGCGAGTATCGGCGCGACGCGTCCGGCAATGCGGTGGAGGTTTCGTGGATGGGCGCGGACGGGCGACCGGTGCGGACCAAGGAAGGCGTGGCGCGAATGACCACGCTGCGCGATGCGGCGGGAAATGCGATCGAGCGCCGCGGCTTCCACGTGGACGGAAAGCCGACGCTCAGCGATGAAGGGTTTGCGTGCCTCAAGGACGCGTTTGACGCGCGGGGCTATATCGTCGAGCGCGCTTGCTTCGACTTGGAGGATCGGCCGGTGCTGAACAAGAGCGGCTACTCGCGGTGGACGGACAAGCTCGACGAGCGCGGCAACGTGATCGAGGAGCGCTACTTTGGGACCGACGGCCTGCCCGTGACGATGAGCACGGGCGTTGCGGCGATCGTTCGCCGCTTTGATGAACGCGGTGATTGCGTGGAGGAAGGTTACTTTGACACCGCGGGTAAGCCGGTCCGCAGCAAGGCCGGGCACGCGATCGCGAAGCGGCGCTACGACGAACACGGAAACGAGATCGAGCGCGCGTTTTTTGGCCCGGATGGGAAGCCATCGATTGCTGTGAAGGAAGGTTTTGCGCGCTTCGTGACGAAACTCGACGAGCGGGGGAACGCCACGGAGATCGCCTATTTTGGTGCCGACGGGGCGCCTGTTATTAGTAGGAACGGCGCGGCGCGTTTCAGCGCGAAGTATGATGCGCGTGGCAACGCGATCGAACTGGCGGCGCACGGCCCCGACGGCGCATTGGTCCTCTCCCGGTGGGGTTTCGCGCGGACGACGAAGGGCTACGACGATCGCGGCAACCCGATCGAGCATTCGTGGTTCGGCGTGGATGGGCGGCCGATCTTGCAAAAGGACGGCTGCGCGCGCGCGACGATGAACTTCGACGAGCGGGGGAACGAGTTGGAGCGTTCGTTCTTCGGCATCGATGGGAAGCCAACGGCGATCAAGGAAGGCTACGCGCGACGCGCGGTGAAGTTCGACGACCGGCGCAACATGATCGAGTGCGCATTCTTCGGCGCGGACGGGAAGCCGGTGCTCGACGCCAGCGGGACCGCGCGCTTCACGAGCAAGTTCGACGACCGCAGCCGCGAAGTTGAGCGCGCGTATTTCGGCACGGACTATCAGCCCGCCTTGAGTGCCTTCGGCGTTGCCGGTGTGCGCATCGAGTTCAGCGAAAGCGGCGACACCGAGAGGTCGGCCTTCTTCGGTCTCGATGGCCGTCCGGCGCTCCACAAGGAGGGCAACGCGAGTTCGCTGAGCAGATTCGACGGACGCGGCAATCTGATCGAGCGCACGTTTTTCGACGTGTTCGGCAATCCCGTGGTGATCGGCAGCGGCTGCGCGCGCTTCACGAGCACTTTCGATGACCGTGGAAACATGACGCGGATTTTGTATTTCGGCGCCGACCTTCAGCCGATCCTGATGCCCGAAGGTTACGCGGGCTACACGTCGCATTTCGATGATCGCGGCCTGGCGACCCTCCGGAGCTACTTCGGCGTGGACGGCCAACCCTCGGTGCTCAAGGGCGGGGACGCGGCTAATGCGATGACCTATGATGTGCGCGGGAACCTCGTCGAGGAGACGTGGCTCGGGCCCGACGGACGGCCGTGTATGTTGCGCGGTCAGTTCGCGAGGATCGTGACGCGCTACGATGAATGGGATCGCGTGGTCGCGCGCGCCTTCATCGGTGTGAATGGCGAGCCGGGGCGCAGCGATTTCGGCAACTCGCGCTCAACCCGCCGCTACGATGCGCGCGGCAATGAGATCGAGATGGCGGCCTTCGGCGCCGATGGGCGTCCCTTTGTGATAAAGGACGGTTTCGCGCGGAAGCTCAGCCGGTTCGATGCGCGCGATCTGCTCGCCGAGGAGAGCTATTTCGGCGCGGACGAAATGCCGGTCGAAGTCCGCGGCGCGATGCGGCGCACTTTCGCCTACGACGAGCGGGGCACGCGGGTGAAGACCACGGCGCACCGTGCGGACGGAAGCGCCGCGGACGAACCGGGCTAGTTCCTGTAGCGCTCGATCTTCTCGATCACCACGGTGCGGTCGCCGTGCTCGGTGGGGAGTTCGAGTTGGTCGCCGGGCTTGTGGCCGAGCAGGGCCTTGGCGAGCGCGCTCAGGTAGCTCACGATGTTTTTCTCCGGGTCGCCGTCCCACGCGCCGAGGATCGTATAGACGTCGGTGCGGGAATCGGCGACGTCGCGCACGGTGACGATCGTGCCGATGTTCACCTGCGTCGTGTCGGCATTGGCGAAGTCGGTCCCGCGGGCGAGGCCGAGGTCGCGTTCGGCGTCGGCGCGACGGCGTCCGAGCACGCGTTGCATTTCCTTGGCGGCCTTGAACTCGAAGTTCTCGCGCAGGTCGCCGTAGTCGCGGGCGATTGCGATCTCCTTTACGTTCTCGGGGATCTTCTTGTTCACGAGCTCGTCGAGGTCGGCCTTCTTCTTCTCGAGGCTCTCCCACGAGACGACGATCGACTCGTCGCGTTCCTCGGCCTGGCCGGTGATGAGTGCCTGCAAATCGGGATACACGCGCACGATCTTGCCGAGCAGCGAGCGGCGGTTGAGATCCTGGAAGACGGTGGTGAGCATGACCTTGCGGACAAAGTCGCGCAGCTCCTCGGCGCTCGCGTCGGCGAGCAGTTCGGTGATCCGATTCGGATCGTTGACGAGCAGGTCGTGAAGCTTGCGATCCTTGCGTTCGTTGTGCGCGTCGCGCTCGAGGGCGGCGATGATCGCGGGGGCGACCTTGTGATCGAGCAGCTCGGCAAACCAGCCGGCGCGGTCTTCGCACAGCCAGCAGAGCGCGGCGCTCGAGAGGCTGTGCTCGCTGATGGAGCGCTCGAGGGCGATGCGCAGCGCGTCGCCCTGGCCGTTCTTCGCGATGAGGTTCGCGGCTTCGGAGGCGAGGCGCGCCTTCTCGGCGCGGAGCACGACGCTCACCGCGCGCTGCGGCCAGTCGTCGCCGAAGGCGGCGGGGATGGCGGCGACGGAGCGCGCGAGCTTCGAGTCGGGCAGCCGCGAGAGGAGGGAGGGAAGTTCCGCGCGCCGCTCGAGGAGGATGTTGCAGATCGCGGGCGCGTCGATGCCGGCGGTGAGCACGGGGACTCGCTCGACCAGTTCGTCGCGCGCGGCGAGCAGGCAGATCGTGTCCTCGGGCTTGAGCTTGATGGATCTGCGCGCGCCGTCATTCACGGCGACGATGACGGGCTGAAGCTGGGCGACCGGGTCGCGGAACTCCTCGAAGTGTTTGGTGATGAGTTCGACGGCCTTGGTCTGGTCCTTGATCTGCCGGGCGTTGTTGAAGGCGGCGAGGTATTCGTCGCAGTGGGCGATGGGGCCGTCGCGCAGCTCGAAGGGCAGGCCTTTCTTGGTCGGGATCGCGAAGTGGCCGTCGTTCTTCATGGCCTTCTTCGCGGCTTCGAACCACTTCTTGAACTCGCCCTCGCTCATCACGTCGGGCACGAGGGTGGTCGCGATCTGATCCTGCGTGGCCTTGCCGCCGAAGCTCGTGAGCACGCACCGGGAGATGCCGACGGGATCGTTCTTGGCCGCGGCCTTCACGGCGCCCACATCGGCCAGTTTCATCGCGGCGATGTGATCGGGCGGGATGACGGCGAGGCTCTCGGCCGCATACTGAAGCTGCATGGGGTGGGCGCGCTTGCCTTTGAAGTTGAGCGTCATCTGCTGGAGCAGGAAATCGACGTCGGCGACCTGCCCGTAGCCCCAGCTCCGGTGCATGACGTAAGTGCCGGACGGCAGCTTCGCGAGCGCTTCGCCGGCTTGCGCGCTGAGTTTTCCGGCATCGATGACTTTCTGGATTTCTGCGTGCATAGGGGCGCGGACCTTACGGAGCGAGTCCGGTGGGGCAATGGGTTTTCCCAAACACGGCGAAATCCGCGGCATCGTTCTGGCTTTCTCAGTCGTGCCCATGCTTGCCGCTCGCGATGTGAGGCTTCGACAACGACTCCCCGCAAATCCTCGCGGGTGACGGCTAAATTTCTCAACTCGTGAATCAATGCCTCGAAAAACCACCTCGCGACGGAGGCGACTCCGCGCCGGACGCTCCCGGGTCGGGTGATGGTGTGAACGGACCCCTCGCAGCGGCGGGTGCCGTCGTTTCGGGGAAGGGGCGGGTGCTGCTGCTGGAGGATGATCCTGCCCTGAACGACATCATCCGGGACTGTCTGGTCGAGAACGGTTACACCGTCGTGGCGGTCAAAGACGGCGGGGAGGGTGTCCGGGAGGTGCTGGCCAACGACTTCATGATGGTTTTTTGCGACTTCATGATGCCCGGGCTGCCGGGCGACATGTTCTACCGCGCAGTCGAGAAAATCCGCCCGGCGCTTTGCCACGGGTTCATCTTCATGACCGGCCATCAAGGCGACGCGAAGACGAAGGAATTCATCGAGAGCGTCAATGGGTTCGTCCTGCGGAAGCCGTTTCCGCTGAAAGATCTCCTGGACTCGATCGCCCTGGCCGAGGTGCGGCGCACATACCAGAGCGTGTGCGACGGTCCTGCGTCCGCCCCGGATGAATCGCCGCGTTCCCGGCCAGCGGCCAATTTCCAGACGGGCGGCACTCCCTTTCCGCAAGCAATGGCGGTGGCCAGAATCCTCGCGCGTGCCCAACCCGAGCCGGCGCCCCGCCGGCTCGGGTTGGGCA
>JBEBGD010000155.1:0-10001 GCA_040081625.1 Chthoniobacteraceae bacterium | reverse complement strand
CCCTCAACCCGCCCGATGGGTCGCGCCTTGAACATGACTGCCCGGATTGCGCTCCAACTCGCCCTGCCCATCGCGTTGCTCGCGCTCGGCGGCTGCAAAAAATCCGCCGGCGGGCCACCCGGCGGCTTCGCCACGCAGGTCGTCGCGGTGAAGGCGGTCCGCGAAGCCGTCAGCGAGCAACTCCGCGTCATCGGCACCGTGCTCGCAAATGAAACCGTCGATCTCCAGGCCGAGGCCGATGGCCGCGTGACGGCGATCCATTTCGAGGAAGGCCAGCGCGTCGAAGTCGGGCAACTGCTCATCGAGATGGACTCCTCGGAAGTCGAAGCCCGCCTCTCCGAGGCCGAGGCCAGCGCGCGGCTGGCGCAGAGCAAATGGGACCGCACCCGCGAGCTGCTCGCCAACCGGACCCTCTCGCAAGAGGAGGCCGACGAGGCGAAGGCGCAGTTCGACATGGCCAATGCGCGCGTCGCGCAAATCGCCAAGCAACTGCGCGACATGAAAATCAAGGCGCCCTTCAGCGGCATCATCGGCTCACGGCAGATCAGCCCCGGGCAGGTCATCTCGCGCATGAACCCCGGCCGCGGCGTGCAGACCATCGCCACGCTCAGCGACATCGATCCCGTGAAAGTCGAAGGCGCCGTGCCCGAGCGCTTCCTCGCGCTGGCAAAGGTCGGCGCGAAACTCCAGCTCAGCATCGCCGCCTTCCCCGGCGAGAAGTTCGAGGGCGAGCTCTACTTCGTCGCCCCGCACATCGACCCGGTGAACCGCACCGCGCTCGTGAAAGCCCGCGTGCCGAACGCCGACCTGCGCCTCAAGCCCGGCATGTTTGCCAGCGCCGACCTTTCGCTGCGCGTGAAGGACGACGCCATCATCATCCCCGAGGCCGCGCTCATGCCGCAGGGCGAACGCTTCGCCGTCATCGTCGTCGATGGCGACCTGACCGCGCACATGCGCCCCGTGAAGCCCGGCGTCCGCATGGCCGGCCGCGCGGAGATCGTCGAGGGGCTGAAGGAAGGTGAACTCGTCGTCGTCGAAGGCTGGCAGAAGACGCGCCCCGGCGGCAAAGTCACGCTCGCGCCGGCGGACAAGGCGGCGCCTTACACCGCAGCGGCGAAGTAAATGCAGCTCCCGCAGGTCAGCATCCGCCGGCCGGTGCTCACGGTCATGATGAGCCTCGCGATGATCCTCTTCGGGATCATCGGGCTGCTGCGGCTGCCCGTGCGCGAGCTGCCGAACATCGATCCGCCCATCGTCTCCGTGATGACCGTCTATCGCGGCGCGAATGCTCAGGTCATCGAGACGGAAGTCACCGAGCGACTCGAGGAGGAACTCAACTCCATCGAGGGCATCAAGACGCTCATCTCCGAGAGCAAGGAGGAGGTCTCGAATATCACCATCGAGTTCAACCTCGCGCGACCGGTCGAAGTCGCCGCGCAGGACGTGCGCGACCGCGTCTCGCGCGCCCGCGGAAAGCTGCCGGAGGACATCGAAGAACCCATCATCGCCAAGCAGGAAGCCGACGCGCAGCCCATCATGTGGATCGCCCTGCACAGCGACCGCTACGACACGCTCGAGCTTTCGCGCATCGCCGAGCGGCAGTTGAAAGACGTGCTGCAAACGCTGCCGGGCGTGTCGCAAATCGTCATCGGCGGCGAGAAGCGGTTCGCAATCCGCATCTGGCTCGACGCCGCGAAGATGGCCGGACGCGGCGTGACGGTGCCGGACATCGAGCGCGCGCTGATGGAGCAGAACGTCGAACTTCCGAGCGGGCGCGTGGAAAACCTCGACCGCGAGATGACCATCCAGACGCAGGGCGAGATGAAGACTGTTGAGCAGTTCAACGCGCTCGTCATCCGCAACGACGGCGCGAACCTCATCCGCCTGCGCGACATCGGCGAAGCGCGCGTCGGCGCCGAGGACGTGCGCTCGATCGGGCGCTTCAATGGCCGCCCGTCCGTCGCGCTCGGCGTCGTGAAGCAGACGCAGGCGAACACGATCGAAGTCGCCGACGGCATCAAGCGCGAGATGGAGCGGCTCCGGGGCGTCGTCCCCGAGGGCATCAACATCGACCTGCCCTACGACGAATCCGAATACGTCGGCAAGGCGGTTCACGAGGTGTGGACGACGCTCTTCATCGCCTTCGCGCTCGTCGTCGTCGTCATCTACGTCTTCCTCCGCAGCCTGCGCGCGACGATCATCCCCGCGGTCGCGATCCCGGTATCGATCATCGGCACGTTCGCCGCGCTGCACTTCCTCGGCTTCTCGATCAACATCCTCACGATGCTCGCGCTGGTGCTCGTCATCGGCATCGTCGTCGATGACGCGATCGTGGTGCTCGAGAATATCTACCGCCACATCGAGGAGGGGATGAAGCCGATGGAGGCGGCGAAGAAGGCGATGGACGAAATCTCCTTCGCGATCATCGCGATCACCTTCTCGCTCGTCGCGGTCTTCACGCCGCTCGCCTTCCAGACCTCGGCGACGGGCCGCCTCTTCATCGAGTTCGCCGTCACCGTCGCGGTGTCCGTCATCATCTCCGCCTTCGTCGCGCTCACGCTCACGCCGATGATGTCCGCGCGCATCCTGCAGCCGCACGCCGCAGCCGGGGGCTCGGAACCCCGCCACAACTGGCTGCTGCGCGTGTGCGAGCGCGGCATCGCGCGCATCACGCGGGCTTACGAGCGCTGGCTCGATCGCGCGCTGCGTCATCGCTTTCTCGCGGCGACGGTCGGCGCCGTGGCGATCGCGCTTTCGGTCGTCGTGTTCACCCGTCTCGAGACGGAGTTTCTACCGGAGGAAGACAAGGGCCGGCTGCTCTGCGTGGTCGTCGCGCCGGAGGGCAGCACCTCCGAATACACCGACCGGCAGCTCCGCAAGATGGAGGCGATCGTCGCGAGCTTCTCGGAGGTGAAGAGCTACTTCTCCGCGGTGGCGCTCTCGCGCGGCGGACCGGGCGACCCGGCGAGCGGGCTGATGTTCATGAAGTTCAAGGAAGGCGCGCGGCGCAACGTGCGCGACATCGTCGGCGGACCACGCGGCATGCAGGCGCGCTTCTTCGGCGAAATCGAGGGCGCGCTCGCGTTCGCGCTCATCCCGAAGGCGATCGGCTTCAGCTTCAGCCAGGGGCTGCAACTCCAGATTCAATACCCGGACCTCAACGAACTCTCCGGCGTCGCCTTCGACCTCTCGAACAAGCTGCGCGCCGAGCCCTACCTGCTCAACGTCCGCAGCGTCTTCCAGGTCGATAAGCCGCAGCTCGACATCACCGTCGATCGCGACCGCGCCGCAGCGCTCGGCGTGAGCATCGGCGACATCTCGCGCACGATGCAGGTGCTCTTCGGCGGGCAGAATCTCAGCCGCGTGAAGCGCGAGGGGAAGGAATACGACGTGATCGTGCAGCTCGACCGCGCGTCGCGGATGACCGCGAACGACTTCGACAGCGTCTATGTGCGGAGCAAGACCGGCCAGCTCGTGCAGCTCACGTCGGTGGTGAATAGCAAGGCGCTCGCGGCGCCGGGGCAGATCAACCACTACAACCGGCTGCGAAGCGGCGCGATCGAGGCCACGGCGATCGGTGTGCCGCTCGGCACGGCGGTCGCGAATATCGAGCGCATCCTCGCAGCGGAACTGCCGCCCGGCTTCCGCTATGAGTGGGCGGGCGAAGCGGAGGATCTCAAGGAGACTGGCGGCGAAGTCTGGTTCGTCTTCATCCTCGCGGCGATCATCGTCTATATGGTGCTGGCCGCGCAGTTCGAGAGCCTCGTGCATCCCTTCACCGTCATGCTTGCTCTCCCGCTCGCGGGGCTCGGCGCGTTCGGCGCGCTGTGGGTAATGTCGGGCGTGAACG
The DNA here is from genome assembly GCA_040081625.1 of Chthoniobacteraceae bacterium. Taxonomy (GTDB): domain Bacteria; phylum Verrucomicrobiota; class Verrucomicrobiia; order Chthoniobacterales; family Chthoniobacteraceae; genus VFJQ01. The sequence continues at coordinate 6,151 of JBEBGD010000155.1, read as the reverse complement.
ATCTCGGCACCGCGCTCTACGGCTGGACGCATTACGCCCCGAGCGCGCCCGGCTGGGCGAAGACGCTCAGCGATTTCGTCCCGCGCGTGCCGTCGATGAATATCAATCTCTTCTCGCAGATCGGCTTCGTGCTGCTCGTCGGGCTCGTGACGAAAAACTCGATCCTGCTCGTCGAGTTCGCCAACCAGCAAATGGCCGCCGGCAAGTCCGCGCTCGAAGCCATGCGCGCCGCCGGCCGCACGCGGTTGCGGCCGATCCTGATGACCAGCTTCTCGACGATCTCCGGCATTCTGCCGATCGCGATCGGCTTCGGCGCGGGCGCGGAGAGCCGCAGGCCGATGGGCATCGCGGTCGTGGGCGGCCTGCTGTCGAGCACGGTGCTCACGCTGCTCGTGGTGCCGGTCGTCTATACGCTCTTCGCCGATCTGGCTCGGGCGCTGAAGCGCAAGCCGGCGCCGGTCGTCGCGCCGATCGAGGAAGGTTCGCTGCTCGATCGATAGGGCGCGGGAAAGAGGACTCGAAGATGATCAAGAAAAGGAGTGGCTGGCGGCGCGCTTTCCGCAAGCGTGTGGGCCATGCCTCTCACCGCCGATGAAGCCTTCGACCGTCTCGAGCAAAGCCGCACACGCGGCCGGTTTGCGCAGGCGTATCTGATCACCGGCGCGCCGGGCGCGGGAAAGCGGCGGCTGCTCGATCGGCTCGCGGGCGCGCTGCTCGGCGGGGCGGAGAAGCCGCTCGATCACGCGGACGTTCACGCGATCGAGCCGCAGATGAAGTCGCGGCAGATTGGCATCGAGGCAGTGCGCGAGCTGAACGGTCAGCTCCAGCTCAGCTCGCGGCACGGCGGTGCGAAGCTGGCGATCCTCCACGACGCGGATCGCATGACGACGGAGGCGGCGAACGCGCTGCTGCGCACGCTCGAGGAACCGCCGCCGGGCACGTATTTTTTCCTGCTCTCGTCGGAGCCGGATCGTCTGCTGGAGACGATCATTTCGCGCTGCATCGAGGTGCCGCTGCGACTCGTGGAGAAGCCGGCGCTGACCGCGCGGGAACAGTCGCTCCTCGATGCGCTGCGCGCGGCGCCGCCGGGATCGGACCTCGCGGGTGTCTTCGGCCTGGTGCGGCAGTTCACCGAGTTGCTGGTCGAGGCGCGCGCGGAGATCGACGAGCAGAACGAGGCGGCTTTCAAGAAGGAGGAGACGGCGCTCAAGCAGGTCGGCGCGCGCAAGGACGCGATCGAGGAGCGCGAGGATTTCTTCAAGGCGCTGACCGAGTCGCGTTACCGCGTGGAGCGCGACCGGTTGCTCGCGATCGTCGAGCAATGGTTCGCCGATGCGCTGCGCCAGCAGCACGGCGCGCCGGAGGTGGATCATCCCGCGTTCCGCGAGGCGACCTCGGCGCTGGCGGCGAAGCTTTCCACCGCCGAACTGCTGCGACGTGCGGCGGCGCTCGTCGAGTTGCGCGACCACTTCGGCCGGAGCGTGCAGGAGCAGCTCGCGATCGAGTGCGCGTTCCTGAAGGCGTTCGGCGCTACAACAGCATGAAGGCCGCGCCGACGATGATCGTCGGCACGAGCGCGGAGACGAAGAGTTTGGCGGGCGAGATGCCGTCTTCGCCGAAGTATTGCGCGAGCAGCGACTGGCCCGCGGGGTTCGGCGCGTTCGCGATGACGGTGAGCCCGCCACCGGTCACCGCGCCGGCGACGACGGCGTATTTGAGCTCCGGGCTGAAGCCGGGCACGAGTGACGCGAGATAGGTGATGGCGGCGTTGTCGTTGAAGGCCGTGAGCGCGACCGAGCCGATCATCAGCGGCCATTCGCCGAGCGAACTGAGCACGGGCTCGATCCACCACTGCTGGCAGCCGCCGTGCGCGACGAGACCGGCGAGGAAAAAGCCGACCAGCAACGGCCCGCGGATGCCGATGTCCTCCTGGTGCGGCTCGGTGGCCACGATCCACGCGAGGAAGAAGAGAGCGCCCATGACGACGAGGCTCGTGTAGTGCGCGTTGAGCACCGTCCACACGAGAAAGAGCAGGTGGATGACGGTGACGAAAATCGGGATTGGCAGGCGCGAGTTCTCGTCGGCGGTGGCCTTGAGCTTCGCCAGTTCGCGGCGGAAAACGAGCCAGTAGCTCGCATTCGAGAGCACGATGCCGACGACCGCCTTCCAACCAAAGCTCCCAATCATAAAGACGAAGCCCCAGTCCCATTTGCTGGCGACCATGACCACCGGCGGCGCGGCGAAGTGCGTGAGCGTGCCGCCGACGGAGATGTTCACGAACAGCAACCCGAGCGTGGCGTAGCGCAGCCGCATCGACGGTGCCTGGGCGTAAAAGCGTTTGCCGAGCAGTAGCGCGCAGAGCGTCATCGCCGCGGGCTCGGTGATGAGCGAGCCGAGCAGCGGCCCGCCGGTCATGATCGCGAGCCACCATGCCGTGCCGCTACCGCCGAGCATTTTGGCCACGACCGCCAGCCCGCGCTCGGCGAGCAAGATGATCGGTCGGGTGGCCGCCATGAACATGATGACGGTGACGAAGATCGGCTCGGCGTAATTGACGTCGTTGAGATAGTGAACCGCCGTCGGCAGATCCTTGAAGAACCACATGCCGTAAAAGAGCGGGAACAGCCAGATGCCGAAGACGGCTTCGACTTCGCCGAGAAAGTGAAACACCGTGGCCCAGAATCGCAGCCACGCCATTTTCTTGAGCCGCTCCTCGGAGCGCGGTTCGCCATCGGTATCGAGCGCCTCGTGCTGGTGCTCGAAGTGGTGCGCGAGGTGGCGGAAGCGCGCGACCAGAAACGTGTGGACGATCGCGCCGAGAAAGATGAGCGACGCGATGAGGTTGAACGGCTCGGCGCTGACGCGATGAACCAGCTTGGCCCAGATGCCGGACAGCGCCGCGTCGCCATAGCCGGCCAGCGGCGGCGGGTAGGAGGCCACGCCGGCGCTCGCGGCAGCATACGCAACCGGAGACGCCAGCAGGAGCAAGAGGAGCAGTCGCCAGATCGGCATCCCGGCTGCGAATGGCAGGCGCTACGGCGCCTCGGAATCCGCCAGCTCGCGCTGGTCGCTCATCCACGCGCGGGTGAGCACGCCGCGCTTGTCGAAGCGCATGTCCCGCCAGTAGGCGCGGTCTTCGGTGCGCTGCGCGGAGTAGTCGTGCATGGTGCCGCGCCCCTCGCTCATCGTGAGGGGCCGCGCATACCAGCGCACTTTCATGTCGCCCGAGGGGAGCGACAGCTTGCGGAAGGGCTGGCCGAGTTCGCGCGTGGCCTGGGCGAGCGTGGCGGAGCCGACGCGCGGCGTCCATTCCGGGTCGTCGGTCGCGCCCCATTGGTAAGCGGTGGCGCAACCGCCCATCACGAGGGCGGCGAGCGCGGCGGAGGCGAAGTGAAGCGGGTTGGTGCGCATGAATGTGCTCATACGCCGCGCAAGCCCATCGTGGCAAGCCCGCCAGCCGATTCCGGTTGGAAAAATTCCTTGCCTCTCCCGCCTTCCATCGCGACTGGAAGCCGTCTCGCAATCTTGAGCACCCACGCCGAGTCGGCCTCCCGGTCAGGCGGTATCCTTTTTCCAAAAATCCCGATGAACACCACGACCCTCCGCTTCCTCCTCCCGATCGCCCTCTGCGCGCTTCTCGGCGTGCCTGCCGATGCCGCACGCTCGACTCTCTTTGGCCGAAGCAGCCGCTCGATGATGGGAGTGGGCGACAGTGGTTCGGGGGAGATGTTCGGCGTCACGCCCGGTCCGCGTGGCCTGCGGACCAGCCTGCGCCGGATCGGCAGCATCGGCTACTCACGCAACGGCGGCTCGCGCATGACGATGAACTTCGGCCGCAACAGCCTCCCGCGCTCGATCCGGAGCGCCAATGGCGGCATGAGTTTCACCGGCCTGCGCGGTGGTGGAATGCGCGCGCTCGTGCGCAACCTGCGCGGCCGCCGCGTCGGCAGCCCGATGACGATCTTCCCCGGCGCTGGTGCGCTCGCCGAGCGCGGCGGGAATCCGGCGCGCACTTCATTCCGCTTCACCGGCTTCGACAACTTCGGCTTCTCCCGCGAGCAACTCCTCAACGACGTGCCGCTCTTCGGCGACGCGATCGCGCGGCTCGTGGAATCCGGCTTCAGCTCGGTGAACCTGTTTTTCCAGCGCCTTAGCGCCGAGTTCCTTCTCCAGCCCGGCGTGTTCGATGGCCTGGTCCCCGATACGATCACCGACGCGTCGAGCCGGACCATCAGCGACTTCACGGACACCAACGCAGCTCAGAATATCCTCACGGCCCCATTCGATATCGTGGCGTTCCTCCGTCCGCAGTTGGTAGGTCGCGACTTGAACGACGACGGCGTGGTCAACTTCCGGGATGCGCGACTGCTCGCAAAACTCGAGCGCACCTTCGCATCCAACGCGGACGCAATCCTCGCGGCTCTCAATGATTTCGCCCTGCTCCAGCCGCTGCTCGATCAAGTCGAAACCCGCGCCACTGCAGGGGCCGCGGCGGATTTCACGCCGTTCGATCCAGCATCGATCGGCACGATCGAGTTTGCCGACGAAGCGCTCGCGCTCCTCGAAAACTCCGGTGCGACCTTCGTCTATGTCACGCGCAATGGCGGCACCTTGGGTGAAGCCACGGCCGAAGTCGTCCGCGACCCGAGCTCGACCGCCGAGGCCTCCAGGGCGCGATTTACCGCGGCGACCGTGACATGGAAGGACGGCGAGGGCGGTCCGAAAGCGATGCCGATCAAAATCATCGACAACCGCGTCGTGGACGGAGACACCGACCTCATCCTCAGCATCCCGCAGGTCACCGGAGCCAATTCGGGAAGCCAGAGCCTCGCGACCGTGACGATCGTGGACAACGATTCGACCAGCCCCGGGCACGGCATCGCCGTCGCGCGCGACACCGTCCTGGTGCTCGAATACTCGTGGACCCGCGACAAGAACGACCTCGACACCGGCACCACCTTCCTGAACGAAACCGTCGGGTTCGCCCACGCGGACTTCTCCCAATACATGGCGTGGTCCGGCGACGACCGGAATCGTGGCGGCAAGGAGATCGTCGTCATCGACATCAACAGCGCGGTCGCCAATGGCGAACCGATCGGCTCCTCGTTTGGCATCGACGCCGCGGCGGACTGGTATCTCAATCCCGATACCAATGAAGCCAGCAGCGGCGATGCGCTGCTGACGGCTTATTTCCGGGACACCAAGACGGGCAGGAACTCGCCGAGAGCATCCGTCACCATCCTGCCTGACCAATCGAGCACCGGCGCGTTCACCCCCGTCGCCGACGTGGACATGATGTTCGACAGCTTCATCGGCCTCTTCTCGTTCGAGCTCGTGCCCGCACCTTAGTGGCGGCTTCGCGCACGAGAGTCTCCCTCGCTCTGGCCGCGCTTGCGCTTGCCGCGCTAGGGATCTGGTTCGGCACGGCAGTCACCCGGAACTCGCGCCACTCCCGGGCTCTCGCGTCCGGCGATGGCTCCACCACCGCAAGCAGCACCGCTGCCGGCATGCCCGCACCGGGCAGCGCGATCGACTTCGCGCAACTCCTCACCGCCTCCCGCACCGATCTCGCAGCCTTCACCGAGTGGCTCGAGAAACATCTCGCGCTCCTCACCCCCGATCAGCGCACCGCCTTCCTGCGCGAACTGATGCGCCGGTGGACCGCCGAGTGGCGTCCCGGCGGCGGCGGCTTCGCCGGGAGATTCCGCCAGCTCGCGAGCACCGCGCCCGAAACCGCCGCGAAACTCGTCAGCATGCTGCCATCTGTCCCGCTCCGGCACTTGCTCGTGCAGGAGCTCATCGCCGCCTGGGCCGCGCGCGATCCGGAAGCAGCCGAGCGCTGGATCTCCACACTCGTCGAGGCCGACGACCGCAGCCACGCGCTCGCCTCGCTCGCCGAGGCCCGCCTTCGCCGCGATGCCCCCGCCGCCATGCAGTGGGCCGCCGCGCGTCTCGCGAACACCGACACCCCCTCCCTCGTGCAGGACATCATCCTCGGATTCGCCGACGCCGATCCCGGGCGCGCCGCGCAGTGGACTTCATCGCTCGAAAACGGCGCCATCAAGGACCAGGCCACCGTCACCCTCGCCACCGCTTGGGCCGATCGCGATCCGCAGAAGGCCGGCCAGTGGGCCGTCACCCTCCCGCCCAC
>JBEBGD010000205.1:0-2625 GCA_040081625.1 Chthoniobacteraceae bacterium | reverse complement strand
CTCGATCGTATGCGTGTGCGCCTGAAACGCGGAAGCGGGCCCGGCCGCGGTGAAGTTGGCGATGTAGGCGTTGATCTCGGGCGGGTCGAGTTCGGCGGGGAAATCGACGATCAGCTCGTCGGCGCTGGCGAAGCGCAGCGTGTATTCGTCGGGCAGGAGCATCCGGCCGTTGACGCTGTTTTCGCGCAGCGAGAAGACGCCGTTCATCGAGCCGAGATTGTGCGGGAGCGAAAAGCTGCGCGCCTCGCCATCGCCGATCGCGGCGACGTAGGTGGCCTGGTTGCCGACGAGGATCTGATCGGCGGTGAATGGGATGTAATCGCGCGGAGTCGGCGGACGCAGCCAGTTGATCGTCTGGATGGTCGCCAGCTCCTTCCAGATTTGCTCGCGCAGGATCGTGACGTTGACCTTGAACGTGATCGGGCGGCCTATGACCTCGATGTCCTCCGGGTCTTCGTCGTCGCCGACCACCTCGAGCTCGATCTCCAGCTCGCGCACGATCGAGGCCTCGACGCGCAGCGCGGAGTGCATCTGCGCGCGATCGAGCGACAGCTCGAAGGTGAGCAGTCCCGGCTTGAACGTCTGCACCGCGACGGTGATCGGCTGTGCGGTCCAGTCCGTCTCGCCGGCCGGGCCGACGAACTCGATCCAGATTTCGTTGTCGATCGGGAGCTGCGCAAGGAAGCGCGTCTTACCGTCGGAAAACATCCCATCGAGCGCCGAGGCGATCTGCTCCGGGCCGTCCTCGACGCCGAGCACGTGGCTCTCGCGCCCGCGCCAGCGCAGCACGTAGGTGCCGGCGAAGGGATTCGCGAAGCCGATGACCGGGATCGTGAGCGCCTGAATCTCGTTTGTCAGGATCGGGTTCAGCGGATCCGAGTAATCGCTCGCGCCGCCCGCGCGGATCTGGCGGACCGACGGCGCCGGCGGGAGCACGCGCGCGGCCGGGTCTTCGATGAAGGCCAGCGGCGCCTGGATCAGCCTCAGCTCGTGCCACCACACATCGCCGATCTGGAACGGCCGCCAGCGCGCGAAGGACTCGGGCCGCATCTTGTTCACCGCGGTCTTGATCGCATCGAGCGGATCGTCGGCATCGAACCGCAGCAGCCACAGGCACGGGATGAGCACGCCCTTCACATCGAGATCCGTCTCGACTTCTTCACACGTTACCCCCAGCACGGCGTCGTTGAAGATCGCGAGCAGTTCCTCCTTCGTCGTCCCGACGGTGATGGGGCCGAAGGGATCGCCGTCGTCGCCAAGCTTCAGCATGACTTCGCCGCGGGTCGGCGGCTCGATCACCTTGCCGATCGCGGCGTTGAGCGTGCGCACGTTCGGCGCGATCTCGACTGGCTGGCCCGTGCTCGTGTCGAAGGTGCGGAGTTGCGCCTTGATCGTGTCGCCGAGCTTGAGCGTGGGCAGCTCCGGCTCGCCGTTGCCATCCGAGCCGACGAACTTCTCGAGCGTCGTGGACGCATAGAGTTGGAGAGTGATTTCGCTCACGATCGCGGGGTTGTGTCAAAGCTCCGCGGCGGCGGATCCCTTTCGAGCCCGAAGAAAAACGGGTCGAACTGCGGGGCTTTCAAAAAGGGGAAGCTCGGATTGAGCGGCGGCGGTGCAGCAGCCACCGCCGCGGCGGACTCGCGCGCGGCACGCTGCGCGCGCGGATCGACGCCCGTCTTCACCGGCGCGGCCTGCGACTTCGGACGCGCGAGCGTCTCGTAGCCGGTGCCCGACGGCGCCCAGTAGCGACCGGTGAAATCGGCGCTGTCGAGCAAGGCATACACGAGCGAGGCCGCGTCGTTGAGCGGCGTGAGGATCGCGCTGATGATCGGCTGCGCGAGGCCGCCGGCGAGCGGCAGGAAAAACGTGATCGGCGTGAACGCCGTCTTCGGCGTCTCATTCCGAGCGGCGTGCGCGAGGTTCCAAAAGACGCGGTGCCGCGGGTAAGCGGTCCAGCTCGCGTCGGGCTTCGCGTCGTCGCCGGCTGCCGGCGGCGAGACGACGTAGAGCGTGGCGAGCAGCAGCTCGTCGAGTTCGGGTTCCGCCGCTGCACCGCTGAGCTTCTCCGCCGGCGTGGCCGCGTGCGGCGGCGTCCATTGCTGGCCGAAGATGCCGATGCGGTGACGCGCGTTGCGCTGGAGCGCGGCGTCGCTGAACGCGGTGCTGATCTGCACGGCCTGCTGGTCGGTGAACGGGTTGAGCACATCGACTTGCTGCCGCGCGGCGATCCGCGGCGTGATGAGGACGACATCGACCGCGCGGATCTGCCGCGTGCGGTCCGGGTCGCTCGCACCCTCGAGCGCGGCGAAACCCTTGCCACCGCGCGCCGCCGGCGTCACGCCGATCGTGTCGAAGAACGGCGGGTAGCCCTCCGCGCTCTCGACGATCAGCTCGAGGTCGGCCGTCGCGACGGCGCCGCCGGGCTGCGCGGGATCGCGCCAGCCGCGGATGGCGATCTCCGGCGGCACGTCGTCGGTGAGCGGGAACGCCTCGCCGCGCTCGTCGTCGTGCAGCAGCACGTCGCGGCCGTTGACGAAGCCGGGCTCGATCGCGGCGACCCACACGCCGCCGGCGGGCTCGCGATCGTCGGGCCGCCAGCGCGCGGACACCTGCCAGGCGTGGCGC
>JBEBGD010000154.1:0-10087 GCA_040081625.1 Chthoniobacteraceae bacterium | reverse complement strand
CGGAAACGCCTCCGCCGGCACGCTGTCCGGCATGGAGATGGTCATCGTGTCGAAGCCGAGGTCGAGCGTGCTGCCACCGGTCGGCGTCGTGAACTTGAGGAAAAAAGTCTCCGTCCCCTCGATGCGATCATCGTCGGTCGTGAGGATGAAAATCTGCTTCGACGTTTCGCCATTCGCGAAGTCGATCGTGCCGAACGCCGGCGTGTAATCCTCGCCCGCCTTCGCCGTTCCGTCCTCGGTGTGGTAGTTGATCGAGACCGCACCGAGACTGCCGCCGGAGCGGTTCACCGTGACAAATGCCAGGCCCTCGAACACGAAGTCGCTGAAGCCCGGCGCCGTGTTGATGAACGTGCCGCGCGTGCCCTGCGGATCGTTCGCCGGGATCGCGACCGTGGCGTAGGACGCGCTGGAAAGCTGCGCGCCGCCGGTCGGATTCGTGAGCACCACGCCGAAGAGTTCCACCGACTCCATCAGCACGTCGTTGATGATCGGGATCGTGAAGCTCTTCACCGTCTCCGTCTCGCGGAAGGTGAGCGTGCCGGCGACCGGCGTGAAGTCCTGCCCCGGCTGCGCGGTGATGCCGACGACCGCGTAATCGACCGTGACGAAGCCGTAGTTCGTCTCGTGTGAACGGGAGACGGTCACGGTCAGTGCGCCGCCATTCTCGGCGATCGAGTAGGACACCGCGTCCAGCGAAAACGCGCCTTCCTTCGGCGCCGCCGAGTTCCTCAAGAGCTGCGCGACCTCAAATCCATCGCCGACCACGACGACGTTCCCGTCTTCCGCGAAGGCGAGCGCGCGACCGCTGCCGAGCGTCGGCAGGACGGAGATCGACGACACGCCGAAGTCCACGTCGAGGCGATAGTCGGACTCGTAGCGCTGCACGAAAAGCCGCTGCGTCGTTTCACCGGGGAAGATCGTGTGGCCGGTCACGACGAGCTTCCCGTCGGCGGCGAAGGCGAGGTCGTTGATGACCTCCACGCTCGACGTGAGCGCCGGGCCGCCACCGAGCTGCGCCAGCGTGAAGTTGTCCTTCGTGTAAAACGTGAGCTCGCCCGCGGGGCTGACTTCGCCGAGCAGGATGTCGCCGCCGATGCTGCCGCCGAAATTGATGCGCCCGTCGTTGCGCAGCAGCATCGCGTTGAGCACGGAGTTGGAAGTGCCCGTCCCGGTGATGAGGTTGTCGCTGGCGAGCAGCCTGCCATCGGAGCTGAAAGTCTTGTCGAGATCGCCGGCGGGCGTGAAGCGCACGAACGCGAAATCGCTCGCCGTCTCCGTGGTGACTCGCGAGATGCGCGACGACGTGCCGCCGAGCACGATCCCGCCGTCGCCTTGCACGAGCACGGCGCTCGCCACGTCCGCCTTGCCGGCGAAATCCACCGTCGTGCGGCCATCCTTGCTGAAGCTCGTGTCGAGCGCGCCGGCGCCCGTCAGCACGGCCACGGCCATGTCCAGCTTCTGCACGCCGCTCGTCCGGCCGCCGAGCGCGATCCCGCCGCCGGGCGTGAAGGCGAGCGATGACGCGCGGTCGTCGAAGCCATCGAAATCCACCGTCGCCCGCCCGTCGCCATCGAAGCTCACGTCGAGCGTGCCGTTCGCGAGATAGCGCGCGACCGCGAAATCCGCGCGGCCTTCGCGCAGCGCCCAGCCGGCGACGACGATGCGGCCCTGTGCGTCCAGCGCCACGGCTTGCGCGCTGTCGGCCGAGCCGAAAAAGTCCGTCGTCACCGTGCCGCCTGTGCCGAAGGTCGTGTCGAGCGTTCCATCCGCGAGATAGCGCGCGAGCAGGAAGTCGCTGCCGCGTCCGCCGCTCTCGCCGACGACGAGCAGCTTGCCGCCCGGCAGCTTCACCACATCGCGCCCCTGCTCGGCCGTGCCGGCCAAAAAGACATCCGCATCCGTCACGCCGCCGTCGCCGAAGTCCGCATCGAGCGCGCCGGCGTTCATGCCCTTTCCGGGCTCGGAGTCGTAGATGCTCGCCGTCGCGTTCGCGACCGCGCCGAGCACCGGCCCACCTCGCGGATTCAGCAGTCTGAGGGCGATGCTCTCGCGTCCCTCGACGATGTCGTCGGCGCGCAGCGCGAAGGTGATCGTCGTCGTCTTCTGCCCGGCGGCAAACGCGAGCGTGCCGCCTTCGAGCGCGTCGAAGTCCACGCCGTTCACCGCTTCGAGACCGCGCAGCGAGTAGTCCACCGACACCTGCCCGGTCGCGCCGCCCTTGCGCAGCACCTGCACGGAGACGAGCTGGCTGCCTTCGAGGAAGTTGAAGATTGGCGACGAAAATTCGAAGCGATCCGGCCCGTCGAGGATGCTGACCGTGTGCGTCGTGATCGCCCCGAGCGTCGCGCCGCCCGTGGGGCTCGCGAGCGTGGCGGTGAATGTCTCCGTGTTCTCCAGCGCGTCGCCCGTCGTGATCGGCACGAGGATTTCCACCGACGTCTGCCCTTCGAGAAAAGTGATCGTGCCGCCCAGCGGCGTGAAATCCGCACCGGCCTGCGCGGTGCCGGAAGCAAAGGCGTAACTGACCGTCGCCGTGCCCATCGTGCCGCCGAGGCGCTGCAAGATGAGGCTCGCGAAGCCGTCGGCTTCCTCGGTCTCGCTCGCCGCGAGACTCCACTCGAAGCGCCCCGCAGCGCCCTGCGTCGCGAGCCGCTGGAGCGTGAATTGCGAGTTCGGGCTGGAATCGCTGGAGAGCTTTCCGCCGAAGCCCGCGATGATTTCGTTCGCGGGCGTCACGAGGAGCGCGGCATCGGCGATTCCATCCGTGCGCACGGCCGTCACGCGGAAGGCGCCGTTGATTCCAAACTGCGGGTCGGGCGTGCCGTCGGCGAGGAACTCGAGCACGACGGGAATCGTCTTCCCCGAATCTGGACCGGGGCCGTTGATGCTCTCGCCCACGGCGACGATGCGGCCATTGGGGAGCTGCGCGACATCGTAAATGGCGGCGTCAGAAATGATGAACGAGGGGGCCGGCGAAGTGCGCGGAAACAGGCCGTGATACAGCACGACGCCATCGCCGCTAAAGGTCGTGTCGAGCGTGCCGTTTGCAGTCAGTCGCACGATGAAGCCGCTATCGTCGCGCGCGGCGACATCGGGGTCGGTCTCCCCATCGTTGCCGAACGGGGCGTAGTAGCCGCCGATCAAAATCCGGCCGTCCTGCTGGAGCGCGATGCTTTGCGGATACTCCGACGACTGCTCGCCGATGAAGGCGTCGAACTGCACCCGGCCACCCGTGCCGAAACTCGTATCGAGCGAGCCGTCGGCATTGAACCGCACCACCGCGGTGCGCTCCTCGACCGGGCCCTGGAAATCGCCGGTGCCGAAGGAGAGGAGCAACTTCCCATCGGTCTGCCGCGCGACCGCCACGCTGCTGTGCAGCGAATCCTGGAGGCCGCTCTCCGCGAGGCCGTCGCCGCCGAAGGTCGTGTCGAGCATGCCATCCGCGCGGAAGCGGATCAGCCCGGCGACGACCGGGGTCGTGTCGCCCTGCGTGTTGAGGAAATCATAGACGGCGATCCCGGCGACGACCTCTCCGGTGGGCAGGATGACGTAGTCTTCATAGATGACCTCGGTGGCGACGCCCGTGCGGCCCTGCAGCGCGCGCGGATCGAAAACGACGAACCCACTGTTGCCGTAGCTGCGGTCGAGCGTGCCGTCGGCGAGGTAGCGGATGAGTGCGAGCTGCTTGGTAAACGCGCCGCCGAGGCTCTCCGCCGTGCCGCCGTAGTGAATCGAGTCGCCAAAGGACGGCGTGTTCGCAAAGCCGGCGACGAGGATTCGCCCGTCGGCGAGCACGCCGACGCTTTCCGCGCGGTCGAGGCTCAGACTCAGGTCGGTCGTCACGCTGCCGCCGTCGCCGAAGTCCAGATCCGGCGAGCCATCGGCATGGAAGCGCGAGAGGAAAAAATCGAAAGACGCCCCCGTCCCGCCGCCACCGCGGTAACCCACGGCGACGATGTCCCCATCGGGAGCGAAGGCCATGTCGGTGATCTGCTCCTGGTCCTGCCCGCTGCCCGTGGGCGTCGAGTGATCCGAGAGCGCGACGCCGTTCACGCCGAAGTTCGGATCGATGGAACCGAGCCCGCCGTTGTGTGCGCGGATCGTCACGTCGTGCTTCGCCGGGTTTTGCAAAGCCGCGCCGCCGGTCGGGTTCGTGAGCGTCAGCTCGATGGTCTCGGCGATCTCGCCGATCGAGTCGGAGGCAATCTGCACGCTGATCTGCTGCGAGGTGACGCCGGGGCCGAAGGTGAGCATCCCGCTCACGTTTGTGTAATCGCTGCCCGCCTGCGCGGTGCCGCCGGTGATCGCGTAGTTCACCATCACCGTGCCCGCGCTGCCGCCGATGCGCGCCACGTCGATGATCGCGTTGCCCACGGTTTCGGCGACGGAGCTTTTGCGAATCGAAAAGCTGAGCAGCCCCGCCGCGGGCGGCGCGACATCGCCGACAAAACGCGCGAGCGCCGCGCCATTCTCGACGCTACTCGGTCCGACGATGACCACAGTGCCGTCCGCGCGGAGAAAGGTTCGGCCCCCGTTGACGCCAGCCGCTGCGAAGTCCACGCCGGCCTCCGCGCCGAAGTGCTGGTCGCGCGACCCGTCGGCGTTGAAGCGCACGAGTTTCCCCACCTGCTGGTCGCTCAAATCCGTGAAGCCGATCCCCATCAAATAGCGCCCCATGCTGTCGCGCAGAAAACTCCCAACAAGGCTGCGCCCCGGCTCCGAATCGAGCAGCAGCGCGCCGTCGCCGTCGAAGGACGGATCGAGCGCGCCGTCGGCGGTAAATTGCAAAACGACCGGGAAAAGCCCGCTCGAAGACGATACGCCCCCGCTGCTCACCGTGCCCGCCGCGGACGCGCCCACGGTGATGGTGCCGTCGCCGTTTACGATCACGCCGCCGAGTTGACCCGAGATGCGTGGGGCCACGATGCCGTCGCCGTCGAATGTCGTGTCGAGCACGCCGCTCGATGTGAGCCGCGCGAGTTGCAGTTGACCGCGGTTGTCTTCGCCAGCGAGCAGGAGCCGGCCGTCGGGCAGCAGGCGCAGCGTGTCCATCGTGAAGTTGGAGGCGGTAACGCCCGTCAGCTCCGCGCGCCCGTCGCCCGCGAAACTCGTGTCGAGAGTGCCGTCGGTGTTGTAGCGGGCCACGAGGACGGTCGCCAGGTTCGGCTCGAATGACGCGGAGCCATAGCCGAGCACCACGAGCTTCCCATCCGGCTGGCGGACCACATCGCGCCACTCCGAGCCCTGCCGGAAAACCGGGCCGTAAAATTGATCGCTCACAACGCCGCCGGTGCCGAACGACGGATCGAGCACGCCGTTCGCATCGAGCCGCGCGAGCGCCGCCTCGGACGCGAGCGCGGCTTCGGGCGCGGGGAGATAAAAGCGCGTGCCTGCGAGGACGATCTTCCCATCCGGCTCCACGAGGATCGCCTGCGGCCGTGCCGCCGCGAGGCCGAGATCGACGTTCACCGTGCCGTTCACACCGAAGGTCGCGTCGCGCGAGCCATCGGCCAGCAGCCGGGTGACGGCGATGATCGAACCGGCGAGCGCATTACCCGGCGAGACGCGGATGTTTTCCGCGAGCATGATGCGCCCATCGGCGAGCATGATGGAGACTTCGCCGCCATTTTGCGCCGAGGTGCGCACATCGAAAAGCGCGACGCCGTCGCCATCGAACGCCGGGTCGAGCACGCCTGCGGTTGTGAGCTTCATCACGCCGAGCGAGTAGGGCTGGAGCGAGTCGTCCGACTGCCGCGTGCCGGCGATCACGAGCTGCCCGGCGCTCAGCGCGACGCCCGCGGTTTTGCCGTGGGTCGCGATGTCGAGCGCGAGCCGCGTGACGCCGCCGTTGCCGAAGCTGGCGTCGAGCGTGCCGGTGTCGTCCACGCGCACCGCGTGCCACTGCGGGCGGTTCGCGAATCCGGGCGCGGTGCCCGCGGCGACGATCGCGCCATCGGCCTGGATCGCCAGCCCCTCGACTCGCGCCTGCCCGGTGCTCGCAGGATCGAGCGACACGTTGAACGAAGTCTTCCCGCCGATGCCGAACGTCGCGTCGAGCACGCCGGCCGTCGTGAGCCGGGCGAAGGCGAAGTCATTCACCAAGCCCACGCGCACGCCGCCGCCGAGCACGATGCGCTCCGTCGCATCCAGCGCGACCGCGCGCGCCTCCTCGCCCGTGTTGCCAAAATCCACGAGAGCGACGCCCGCGTTTCCGAAGCCCGCGTCGAGCGCGCCGGTCGTGGTGAAACGCACCGCCGCGAAATCCAGCGCGGTCGTTCCCACGGCCACGAGCTTGCCATCCGCCTGCACCACGGCGCCGCGCAGCGAGTCCGCGCCACCGAGATCGCGCAGCACTTTGCCATCGGCATCGAAGCCCGTGTCGAGCACGCCCGCCGACGTGTAGCGCGCCACCGCAGCATCGCCGCCCGAGTCGCCCACCGCGTAGATCAGCCCGCCCGTCGTGATCGCCAGTCCGCGCACCGCTTCGCTGCGGCTGCCGAAATCCGTCCGCACGAAACCGCCGGTGCCGAAGCCCGCATCGACGACGCCCGCCGACGTGAACCGCGCGAGCGCGAAGTCGTAGTCGATCGGCTCGACCGCCGTATTCGTGAGCGTCGAGCGCCCGCCGACGACGATCTTTCCATCCGCCTGCACCGCGACGGCGAACGCCTCCTCGCGGCTGTAGTAATCTCCGCCGAAGTCGAACAACACCTGCCCCTCCGTGCCGAAGCTGAGATCGCGCGAACCGTCCGCATTCAGCCGCACGAGCGCGATGTCGGGAAAGAACCGCCCGAAGCCATCCGTCGCCGACCCCGCGATGAGAATCTTCCCATCCGCCTGCACCGCCACCGCATCGCCGCTCTCGATGAGCTGCTTCGCAAACTGGTCGATCACCGCGACCCCATCGCCGCCGCCGAACGTCAGGTCGAGGCTGCCAGCGGCCAGCGCGATGCGCGTTTCGAGGAGTTCGACGATACCGTGCGAAAGAATGCGTGGCGGACCCGTGCGGGAGGAGAGAGGTGCCTTCACGGGCTACGACTGTGGTCGAGCCGATGAGCAGGTCAAGCTACCCTTCCCGCGGAGACGATGCTCAGCGCTCGACCTTCCAGCGCGTCTCGGGATTGACGTTGATGTCGTCCTTGTTCACCTCGAAGCCGCAGTATTCGAGCAGGTAGGTCACTCCCTCCTTCGTGCTCATCGTCTCGCGCAAGCTGCGCGCGAAGAGCTCGATGTATTCCTTGTAGCTGTCGAGTGCGAGCGAGCCCTCGCTCACGTAGCGGGCGAGTTCCTGGTCGTGGTTCTCGATCATCTCGAAGAGTGCGCGGCGCAGCTTGATCCGCATCACCGGATCGACCACGAGCTTGAACGGGTTCGCGCCGGCATCGGTCGGCATGAGTTCGCGCGTGAGGTCGAAGGTGAGCGCGGTGAGTGATGGGTCGGTGTTGGTCTGGTTCATGGCTTCATTCGTTCACGGGTTTTCCGCCGCGGCCTTTATATGTCCCGGGCGGCGCGAGCTTCGTGGTGATCGTGAACTCGCGGTTGACAATCCTTCCCCCGCTCCGGACCGGCACGATCTCCTCGGCTACTTTGAAAGTCGGCTTCGGCGTCGGCGGCTCGGCGACCGGATGAAAAGTCAGCCGCACGTAGATCATGAAAACGGCGAGGTGCGCGACGAAGACGCCCATCGCGATGCAGAGGATCAGGTTGGCCCTCATCGCCGGCGCGCCGAGCGGCCCTCCTCGATGAGTTCCCAAAACGCCTTCTGCCCCGCGAGCGCCTCGTCCTCCGCGGGCATCGGCAGCTTCGAGCGGAAAAGAAAATCGCGGATCGTGTTCTTGTGCAGCACGCGATGGACGACGATGCCCTCCGGCGCCTTCGCGAAGTAGATGCGGTAATCGCCCGCGCGGTAGCGGCACAGCGGCTGGCCGTCGCGCTCGATGACTCCGAATTTCTCCGGGTCGAGTTTGTCGAGATCGTCGGGCAGCACGTCGAACTCCGCCAGCAGGTCGAGCTGGAGGTCCTTGGGCAGCGCGGCCATTTCCGCTGCACTGATTTCATTGAAGACGATCTGGATCACGAGGCGGGAGTTTCGGGTGTCGGGTGCCGGGTGTCGAGGGCGAGTCGCGCCACCCGCGTCCCGAGCCCGGTGAAGATGTCCCACGGGATTGTGCCGGCTTTTTGCGCGAGCTCGGCGGCAGGGATCTCCGCGCCCATGAGCGTCGCCACGTCGCCGCACTCGCACGCGTCGAGCGCAGTCACGTCGGCGATGATTTGATCCATCGTCACCCGTCCGAGCACCGCGCAGCGCCGGCCCCGGATGAGCACCTCCGCGCCGCGGCCCGAGAGATGGCGCCGGTAGCCGTCGGCGTAACCGACCGCGAGCGTGGCGAGCCGCGAAGACCGCTCCGTGGTGAACGTGCGCCCGTAGCTCACGCTGCGCCCCGCGGGCACATCGCGCACGAGCACGACCTGAGTCTTCAATGTCAGCGGCACGCGCAGCCGCGGCTGAAACTCCGCGATCGGCGAGCTGCCGAAAAGCGCGAGGCCCGCCCGCACGAGGTCGCCAGCCGAGCCGGGAAAGACGATCGCGCCGGCGCTGTTGCACACGTGAAGCTTTCCATGGGCGAGGCCCTCCTCCTCGCGCAGCGTTTTCGCGACGCGATGAAAATCCGCGAGCTGCTCGCGGGTGAAGTCCGCGTCTTCATCCGCGATCGCGAGGTGCGAAGCGATGCCGGTGATCTCCACGCCGTGCAGCGCGCGGATCTCGCGCACGGCGCCGACGGCCTCTTCGTGCCACAAGCCGACGCGCCCCATGCCGGTGTCGAGCTTGAGATGAATCGGCGTTCGCGCGGTCCGCGAGAGCTGCGAGTAGGCGGCGGCTTCATCGACGCTGGAGACCATCGGGATGAACCCATGCGCGACCACCTCCGCGCGCTCCCCCGGCGCAGCGGGACCGAGCAGCAGCACCTGCGTCTCCGGCGCGAGCGCGTGGACTTCGAGCGCCTCGCCGACATTGGCCACCGCAAACATCGCCGCCTCCGGCGCGAGCGCCGGCACCGTCTGCGCGAACCCGTGGCCGTAGGCGTTCGCCTTCACCACGGCGATCAAGCCCGCGCCGGTGTGCTCGCGAATCGTGCGCGCATTCGCCGCGAGCGCCGCGCCGTCGATCTCGGCCCAGGTGCGATGCGACGGGTGTGGCGGATGAAGGATCATGCGAGGCGGCGGACTGTTTTCACGCGCGATGCCGCGGAGCAAGCCCGCATCGGCCCTTGCGCGCGCGGCCAACCCTTGCGAAAAGACCGCCCGCGCCAACCGCGCGCATCCATTCCCGATATGCAAATGCTCCGTCCATTTCTGCCGCTCTGCTCCATCCTCGCCGCAGCCACGCTGCTCGCGCAGCAGGGAATCCCGCTGCCGCCGCGCACGCCCGCCACGCCACCGCCAAGCCCCGCCGAGCCGAAGGTGAACGCGCCGACAGACGCCAAGAAACCCGAGAGCGACGCAACACCCGCGCCACGTCCCGCACCGAGGCGTGCGGCGAAAAGCACGCCGATGCCGGTCGCGACGCCGATCCCGGCAGCGACCCCGAAGGTGACCTTCTGGCAGCGCCTGTTCGGCATCCGCCCACGGTCGCGCCAGCGCCCCACGCCGATCGTGAAGCGGCAGAAAGTCACTCCAAAGCCAAAGACGACCGAGAAGCCGGCGACCGACAAACCGAAGACGGAGAAGCCAAAAACCGAGAAGCCCGAGCCGGCCGAAAACCCAAAGCCGAAACCGCCGAAGGCAGAGCCGGAGCCGGACAAACCGAAAGTCACGCCCGCGCCGAAGCCCACGCCTGCACCGAAAGCGACACCGGCTCCCAAGGCCACGCCGACGCCGAGGGCGACTCCAAAATCACAGAAGCCGCCCGTCACCGCACCGAAGGCGACACCGGCGCCGCAGCCGCAAGCCGGCGCCGATCCCGAGACGGTCGAGCGTTACAAATTCACCGAGGCCAAGCGCAAGGCCCTTGCTGGTCCAAAAAAGAAATACGAGTTTTGGAAGCCTGGCATCATGATGGGCGGCGTCGTTGACCCCGAGCGCACGG
>JBEBGD010000059.1:0-35250 GCA_040081625.1 Chthoniobacteraceae bacterium | reverse complement strand
GAATGCGCCCCTCACGACACAACTTCTGCGCGCGCAACAGAGCCGCCGGTCGCGGCCAGCTCCCGACCGTGGTGACGGGAAAGAGCGGCAGCTCGCTCACTCGGGATTCGCGGCGGAGAAGAAGCGCTGTCGCTCGACGGCCTCGGCGAGCGGACCGAAGCCGCTGGTGCGCCCCGGCAGCCATTCGCGCAGACCTTCGAGGTCCATCATCTCGCGATGCTTCGGATTCTGGTAGTCCATCGAGAACAACACCCGCAACCATCGCTGCGCTGCGTCGGGATCAAAGTCATCGCGGACTGCAAAGACGCAGTGATCGAATCGATCCGTCGTCGCGAGGATGCGGAAGCGCTGGCTGTCGATGCGACCGTCCTGCGTCCACGCGGCCCAGTTGAGGTCGAGCATTGCACACGCCGCAGCCTCGCCGCTCGCGAGACACTGAAACGCATCGCCTTCCCCGCCGATGTGATCCCCGTGCTTCCCGACGAGCACGTCGAATCGCCGCACATCAAAATCGCGCCCCGGCTCCATCCCCTGCCGCTGAAGCAGGCCGATGGGAATCAACGTCGCCTGCGGTGAATCCTTCGCGCCAAACGCGATGGTCTTGCCGCGAAAGTCCGCGAGTTCGCGCAGGTCGCTGTCCGTCCGCACCACGATGTGCGACACACGATCGCGATCCGTGTCGCGCATCGCGATCGCACGGCAACGACTGCCCGACCGGCGCTGCGCATCGAGCCACGCCAGCGGCGAGTTCCACGCGATGTCGAGATGCCCGTCGAGCAGCGCCTTCACCTGCAGTTCGTAGTTCGTGTAGAAGACGACGTCCATCGGGCAACCGCTCGCGTCGAAGAAGTCGCGGATGATCTCCCAGATGACGGATACTTTCGGATCGTAGAGGACCGCGCCGACGATGATGGGTTTGTGATTGGCCATGATGACGGGCAGTTAGAACACCTCCATGCCGCACAGCGCGCGACCGAGGAACTCGTGAGCGTGATCGGTCGTCGGCGCCATGACCACAGCTGCGCGCGCGTCGCGAAAGAGCCGCTCGATCCCGAGCGCCCGGTTGAACGCCGCGCCGCCGCACGTCCGCATCGCGAGATCGGTCACCTCCACCGCCGTCTCGCTCGCCGAGGCCTTGATCTCGAGCACGAGCACCTGCGCGTCGGCGCGGCCGGTTTCAATGGCATCGAGCGTGCAGACCAGATGCGCGCGAGCGCGGTCGGTCATCAGTCGCATCCGCGCGAGTTGAGCACGGAGGTTCGGAAGATCGCAGAGGCGTGAATCGAGATGCAGGAACTTCGCGCCCGTCAGATGCGCCTGCGTGGCAGCGATGGCTGCTTCGCAAATGCCAAGCGCGATGGCCGCCTGGCACACGTGAAACAACGGCAGCACCACACCGAGCATCATCTCGAAGCCCTTGCCCGGCTCGCACAGCGAGCGGCTCGACTCCTCCAGCCCCACGCCTTCGAGCCGCACCGGCGCGCTTTGATTGCCCCGCATCCCGAGCGCATCCCAAGTGCCGCTCACGCTGACGCCGGGATCGTCGCGCAGGACGAGATAGATCATCGACTCCAGCGGTTGCGTGCCGCGATCCCATCGCGTCGAAACCGCCATCGCGTCAGCGTGACCGGCGGAAGTGACCCACGACTTCTCCGCCGAAAGACTCACCGTTCCATTCTGCGCCGGCCGCGTCGCCTTGCTGAGCGGAGCCCAGAAGTGACTGCGCGAACCCTTTTCGCTGAATGCCAGCGTGCTGAGATGCCGCCCGGCAGCAGCCTCGCGGAGCACAGTCTCCGGCTTCCTCGGCGCCGCGAGATAGCATGCCACTCCCGCGAGATGCATCATGTAAATCATCGCCGTCGAACTGCAGCGCCGGGCGATCTCTTCCACAACCGCGGCGACGACGCGCGGCCCCTGCCCAAAGCCTCCGAACTCCGGCGGAATCGTCAGGCCGAGCAGTCCGGACTCCGCTAGCGCTCGCACCGATTCGCCGGGGAATGCGGACGTTTCATCCACACGGGCCGCGTGCGGGGCAATTTGGTTCTCCGCGATGTCGCGCGACCGCGCGACGAATGCGGCTTGTTCAGCGGTGAGTCGATACATGTTGATGGGGGTTCATGGAGTGCATGGAATCGAGATCATTCTTCTCAGGCTAGATGACCACTTGAAAATTGACGCTCACCGTCGCGGCCTTGCGCAACGTCAGGTAGATCGGCGCTCGTGCGAGCGTCTCCTCCAGCAATGAGCGCACGGCTTCCTCCGGCGCGAGCGTGCTGACATAAAGCTGCACGCTCGCCGACTCGACCGAGGGATCGCCCTCCTCACCGACCACCGGGAGAAAGGTCAGCGCATTCTTCAGCCAGATCTTCACGACGCCCTCGACGCGCTCGATCTCGATTCTGCGTTCCTTCGCGCGCAGTTGCAGACCGTTGATGATGTCCGCCATCAGCGCACCCGCGAACGCCTCGATCGCGGTGATGCCCTCGTATTTCTCGTCGAACGAGAGCGGACGTCCGATCTCCAGCCGCTGCTGGCGCACAAACGCCGTCGCCCGATCCGCGCTCTCGGAATGAACACGCAACTGGCAAGCCGGCGGATTGGAATCGCTCATGCAGTTAGTATTCGCACGCTGGATTGGAGATCACGAGCGAACGAGACGGTCCATCGATGCAGGAGGTTTCATTCTTCCCGGCGGAGCAGCCATGAATCTTCTCCTTGGCGGCGCTTGAGATTGCTGCTCCGTGATCGGATTCAATCTGCCGACATGACCACCGCCAACGTGAAAGCCCCGGGATTCGAGAAAGTCGAACGCGACATGGCGTTCCTCGTGGAGTGCCTGCGCGAGACACTGATCGAAAGCGGCCACGCGGACTTTGCGCAGCTTCTATCCAGCGAGAGCGCGCCCGCCTCCGGTGACGGGACGCTTCCCGTCGAGCGGGTCGCGCAGCTTTATTCGATCGCCTTCCAGTTGCTCAATCTCGTCGAGGAGAATGCCGCCGCGCAGGCACGCCGCGGGCGCGAGGCGCAGCACGGCATGGCGCGCGAGCCTGGTCTTTGGGGCCGCGCGCTTAATGAGCTGAAGGAACTCGGCCTCACGGCAGTGCAGATCGCCGCGGCGCTCCCTCGTATCCGCGTCGAACCGGTGCTCACGGCGCACCCGACCGAGGCGAAGCGCGCAACGGTGCTCGACGCCCATCGCGATCTCTACCTGCTCGTGGTCCGTCGCGAGAATCCGATGTGGACCCCGATCGAGCAGCGCGAGATCCGCAGCGCCATCAAGGCACTGCTCGAGCGGCTCTGGCGCGCCGGCGAGATCTTCATCGAGAAGCCCGATGTCTCCACCGAGCTGCGCAATGTCATCCACTACCTGCGCAATGTTTTTCCGATCGTCCTGCCGCTCCTCGACACGCGCCTGCGCGAAGCGTGGGAGGAGGCCGGCTTCGACGCGGCGCTGCTCGCCGAGCCGGATCGCCTGCCGCGGCTCTCGTTTGGCGACTGGGTCGGCGGCGATCGCGACGGCCACCCGCTCGTGACCGCCGGGATCACTCGCGACACGCTGCGCGAGCTGCGGCGCAACGCCGTCGGGCTGCTCCGCGAACAACTCGCGCTGATCGCCCGCCGCCTCTCGCTCTCGACGCGCCTCCAGCAACCGCCGGCCTTCATGCTCGATTGGGTGCGAGAGACCGCCGCGCTGCTCGGCGCGCGCGGCGAGCAGGCGCTGAGGCGGAATGTGCAAGAACCCTGGCGGCAGCTCGTGAACCTCATCCTCGCACGGCTGCCCACGGAGGAAGGCGACCGCGCCGGCTGCTACCGCACCGCCCGCGAGATTATCGCGGACCTTGCATTGTTGCGGCGCTCGCTCGTCGAGATCGGCGCGTCGCGCGTCGCGGCCGTGGAAGTCGAGCCGACGCTCCGGACCGCGCAGACATTTGGCTTTCACCTCGCCGCGCTCGATGTCCGTCAAAACAGCGGCTTCCACGATCTCGCCGTCGCGCAACTCCTCACCGCGGCCGGGCTCGACGGCTCCGACTTCGCCGAGTGGCCCGAGGTGCAGCGGCTCAGATTGCTCGATCGCGAGCTGAATTCGCCGCGGCCCTTCACGCGAGTGGATGCGCAGCTCGGCGCGGAAGCGAGCGCCGTGCTCGACTGCCATCGCGTGCTCGCCGCGCACGCCCACGAATGGGGCACCGACGGGCTCGGCGCGCTCATTGTCAGCATGACTCGCAGCGTCTCCGACCTGCTCGTCGTCTATCTGCTCGCCCGCGAGACGCCGCTCGTCTTTCACTCCGCGAACGGTCTCATCTGCGCGCTGCCGGTGGTGCCGCTTTTCGAAACGATCGAAGACCTCGAGCGCAGCCCGGCGATCCTGCGCGGCTTTCTCGAGCACCCGCTGACGCTGCGCAGTCTCGAGTATCAGCGCGCGCAAAGTGGCGCGACCGATCTCGTGCAGCAGGTGATGATCGGCTACAGCGACAGCAACAAGGACGGCGGCATCGTCGCGAGCCAGTGGCATCTGCATCGCGCGCAAAAAGCGCTCGCTAACGTGGGGCGCGAGCACGGCGTGCGCGTCCGATTTTTCCACGGCCGCGGCGGCACCATCAGCCGCGGCGCGGGGCCGACGCACCGGTTCACCAGCGCGCTGCCACACTCCTCGCTCGGCGGTGATCTGCGAATGACCGAACAGGGCGAGACGATCGCGCAAAAATACGCCAACCGCCTCACCGCCGCGCACAACCTCGAGCTGCTCATGGCTGGCGTGGCGCGCGCGACGCTCCGGCACGAACACACGCCGGATGAAGCGCATCCGCTCGAGCCGGTCATGGATCGCCTCGCGGCGTCGAGCCGCGGCGCTTACGAGGCGCTCATTCGCGAAAACGGCTTCCTTTCGTTTTTCCGGCAGGCCACGCCGATCGATGCCGTCGAGGCGAGCCGCATCGGATCACGCCCGTCGCGCCGCACCGGACAGGCTTCAATCTCCGACCTGCGCGCGATCCCGTGGGTGTTCAGTTGGAGCCAGTCGCGATTCTACCTCACCGGCTGGTATGGCGCGGGCAGCGCGCTGGAGGATCTTCGTGCTAAAGACCCGGCAGCGTTCGAGGAATTGCGGCGCCACGCGGAGGATTGGGCGCCGTTGCGTTACATCCTCACGAATGTCAGCACGAGCATGTTGAGCGCGGATCTCGAGATCGCCGGGCAATACGCCGGACTCATGGACGACGATGCCGTTCGCGAACGCATCTTCACGCGGATCACCGGCGAGTTTGCGCGCACGCGTGCGATGCTCGAGCTCGTCTTTGAAGGGCAGGTCGAGGAAAACCGGCCCCGACTTTTCCACACGATCGCCGCCCGCCAGCCGTGGCTGCGGACGCTGCACACAAAGCAGATCGAACTCCTGCGTCTCTACCGCGACGCCGTCCGCCGCGAGCAGCCCGCGGAGGATATCCTCATCCAACTCCTGGTCACGGTGAACGCCATCGCGAGCGGCTTGCGCACCACAGGCTGAGTCGGCCTCCGGACGCCTGCCAATCCCCGCTCGCCGCACTCCACTTCCGCCGCTTTAGATCGCGCCTCACGTCATGGAAATCATCCTCGTCTTCGCCATTCTTCTGATCGCGGTTGTGTTGTTTGCGACGGAGAAATTTCCGGTCGATTTTGTCGCCGTGATGGTGCTTGGCGCGCTACTCGCGTGCGGACTGGTGACGGTGCAGGAGGGCGTCTCCGGCTTCAGCAATCCCGCCACGCTTACGGTGGGCTCGATGTTCGTGCTCAGCGCTGCGCTTCGCAAAACCGGCGCGCTCGGCGTGCTCGGGCGCACTCTCATGCGCTTCGGCACCAGCTACTCCGCGCTGCTTTTGCTGGTGATGCTGACTGTCGGCGCCGTGTCCGCCTTCATCAACAACACCGCCGCCGTGGCGGTCTTTCTCCCGCTGGTGCTCACGCTCGGGCGGCGCCGCGAGATTTCGCCGGCGAAGCTGCTCATCCCTCTCTCGTATGCATCGCAGTTTGGCGGCGTCTGCACGCTCATCGGCACGTCCACGAATCTGCTCGTCAGCTCGATCTCGGAGAAAAGCGGTCGCGGCCCGTTCTCGATGTTCGAGTTCGCGCCGCTCGGCCTGATCATGTTCGTCGCAGGCATCGTCTATTTGCTGGTCTTCGGCCGCTGGATTCTGCCCGATCGACGCAGTGCGCAACTCACCGAGACGTATCAACTCGGCGACTACATCATCGAACTGCGCGTGATGGAGGACTCGCCGCTAATCGGCAAGACGGTTTCCAATAGCGTGCTCGGATCTTCGGGTGCCGCCACGGTGCTCGAGATTCTGCGCGCGGAGGAAAAGCTCTGGCGCCCGCTGCACGAACCGCTGCGCAGCGGCGATGTATTGCTCGTGAGCGGCAAACTCGACGACCTGATGGAGCTGCGCGATTCCTCCAAGCTGGTGATCGAGCCACGCTTCAAGCTCGAGGATGAGATCCTTCGCACCGACGACGTCGCGCTCGTTGAGATCCTCGTCGCTCCACGCTCGCGCCTGATCGGCCACACGCTCGCCGAGCTGAGCTTCACCCGCCGCTACAACGCGCTCGCCCTCGGCATCCAGCGCCGCGGCCACACTCTGCGCGATAAGCTCCGGGATGTGACGCTGCACTTCGGCGACGCGCTGCTGCTCCAGGCGCCGAAAGCCGAGATCGAGCGCTTGCGTGCGGACGAAAACTTCATCGTCCTCTCCGAGGTCGAGGAGCCATCGCTCCGGCGGGGCAAGGCACCGGTCGCAATTGGGATCATCGCGCTCGCCGTCGGCCTCGCCGCGTTCGGTGTGCTGCCCATCCTCGTCACCGCGCTGCTCGGCTGCGTCGCGCTGGTGCTCACCCGTTGCATCAATCTCGAGGAGGCTTACGCGGCGATCGACTGGAAGGTCATCTTCCTCCTCGCGGGCATCCTGCCGCTCGGCATCGCCATGGAAAGGAGCGGCGCAGCGCAGCTCATCTCGACCCACGCGCTCGGCTTCGTCGGCCCCTTCGGCCCCATCGCCGTGCTCGCCGTGCTCTACCTGCTGACCGCCGCGCTGACCGAGACGATGAGCAACAACGCCGCCGCCGTGCTCCTCGCGCCAATCGCAATTTCGACCGCCAACAGCATGGGCGTCGATCCGAAGCCGTTTCTCATCGCGGTGTGCTTCGCCGCCTCGACCAGCTTCGCCACGCCCGTCGGCTACCAGACAAACACGATGGTCTATAATGCCGGCGGCTACCGCTTCACCGACTTCATGCGCGCCGGCATCCCGCTGAACATCATCTTCTGGATCCTCGCCGTGTATTTCATTCCGAAGTTCTGGCCGTTCTGATTTGGCGCTGATTCCATCGGCTGATCAGTTGCTCCTTAACTTTCCTCCCTGCCGGAATTGAGCACGTAGCACTTCGCTCAAAGCCAAGCCCCCACCATGACCTTCCGACATACGCCTGCATCGCTCGCCGCAATCGTCGCCACCGCCTTTGCGCTCCTGCCATCGGCCTACGGCGAACCGATCACACTCGCGCAAGAGCCCGCACTTTCACCCGATGGAAAGACGCTGGCCTTCGCGTGGCGCGGCGACATCTGGAGCGTGCCGGTGGCGGGCGGCGAGGCGCGACAGCTCACTCAGCATGTCGCGACGGACTCTTCGCCCGCGTTTTCGCCTGACGGGAAACAACTCGCCTTCATCAGCAATCGCGACCGCAGCCGGCAGGCGTATGTGATGCCCGCGAAAGGCGGCGAACCGCGGCAACTGACGTGGCACACGGAGGGCTACGAGATCGAGGAATGGATGCCGGACGGAAAGGCACTGCTCGTGAGCCTGGCGCGCGATCTCTCGTGGCTGCGCGAGTCGCGTTCGCAGCGGCTGGCCGTGCTCGATGTGAATGCACGGCGCGCGGAGCAAATCCTTCTCGACGATTACGCAGCGGAAGCCTCGGTGTCGCCGGATGGCCGGCGCGTGCTGTTCGTGCGCGAGGGCGAGTCTTGGTGGCGTCAGGGTTATCGCGGGGCGCGGGCCGGGCAGATCTGGCTGCTCGATCGCGACGACGGAAGTTGCACGCAGATCAAGACCGGAGACGCGGAGTGCCGCTGGCCGCTTTGGAAACCGGATGCGAAAGGATTCTATTACGTGTCGAACATCGACGGCACCGGCAACCTCTGGGAGCACGATCTCGCGAGCGGCAGGGACGTGCAGCGCACCACATTCAAAACTGACGGCGTGGTCTTCCCCACACTCTCGCGCGATGGCCGCACGCTCGTGTTCCGGCACTTGTTCGACTTCTACCGTTGGCAGCCAGGCGGCGCGGCGGCGCCGAGGAAGATCGCGATCCAGCGCGTGGGCGACGCGCTCGATTCGCCCCTCGATCGCCTCGTGCTCGAACGCGCGACTGGCGTGTCCTTCACGCCGGACGGCTTGCAGATCGCCTTCCTCTCCGGCGGCGATGTGTGGGTGATGGATACGGTGCTGCGCGAGCCGCGCCAGCTCACGCACACTGCCGGGGAGGAGCGCGGCGTCGTCTTCGCGCCCGATGGAAAATCGCTCTGCTTCGTCAGCGACTCGGGTGGACAGACTGACGTGTGGAAAGCCGTCCCGGAACAGCCGGCGAAGTTTTGGTGGGAGAACCCGGCCTTCACCCTGACCCGCCTCACCGACGATGCGGACGCCGAGTCGCACGTGAAGTTCGCGCCCGACGGCAAGCGCATCGCCTACCTCAAGGCGCGCGGCGATCTCTGGATCACGGATGCAGACGGGCAGAACGCGCGACGCCTCCTCGAATCATGGAACTCACCCGACTTCGACTTCTCGCCCGACAGCGCGTGGATTGTCTATTCGCTCAGCGACGAGTGGTTCAATGGCGACGTGTGGTTGACGAGCACGGACGGAGCGCGCGCGCCCTTCAATCTCTCGCGCCATCCCGACAACGACGGCGCCCCCGCGTGGTCGCCGGATGGCCGCCTCATCGCGTGGACCGGAATGCGCGAGAACAACGAAGTCGATATCTTCTACGTGTGGATGCGCGCCGAGGACGAGGAACGCACCAAGCGCGAACGCACCGTGACGAAGGCGCGGGAGAAGATCACCAAGGCAGCGCCGGCGGCGAAGACCGCGCGTCCCGCCACAGGCACCGCACCGAGAACTCCGGCGCCAGCCGCAACGCCGAAACCCGTGCCGGTTAAACTCGACCTCGACGAGATCCACGAGCGCATCCATCGCATTGCAATTCCGAACTCAATCGAGTCGCAACTCGCATGGTCGCCCGACTCGAAGAAGCTCGCCTTCGTCGCCACCGTCGAGGGCAAGCGCGGCACCTACACCGTCGAGATCCCCGATGACGTGAAGCCAAAACTCCTCGCTCCCGTCGCAGGCACGGAACTGCGCTGGCTGCGGCACGACGACCAGATCGTCTTCCTCAGCGAAGGCAAACCGGCGTCCGTCTCCGCCAAGGCAACCACAAGCGCGCCGGCATCCGTGAACACTTTCAGCTTCAAGGCCCAGCAGACCAGCACCCGCGCCGACAAGCACCGAGCCATCTTCGACCAATGCTGGCAGACCATGCGCGACCGCTACTACGACGAGCGGCTCGGCAACCGCGATTGGAACGCCATCCGTGAAAAGTATGCCGCCGTCGCAGCGAGCGCGACCGACATGCGCGCAGTCGCGGACGTGATCCACATGATGCTCGGGGAACTCAACGGCTCGCACCTCGGCTTCACGCTCAACGCCACGCTCGCTCCCTCGAACACCTGGCGCGAGGAAACCGCTCACCTCGGGTTGCGCTTCGATCCCGCCTTCGCCGGACCGGGATGGAAAGTGCGCGACGTGCTGCCGAAAGGACCCGCCAGCCACAGCGCCAGCCGCATTCAGCCCGGCGAGATCGTCCTGCGCATCGATGGCCGGGACGTGCAGCCCACGACCGACATGAGCGAAGTGCTCAATGGCCCGATCGAGCGCGACATCGCGCTACGCGTGCTCACCGCCGACGGCACAGAGCGCGATGTGAAGCTGCGCCCGATTACCTACAACGCCGCGCGCGCCCTTCTCTATGAGCGCTGGATCAAGGACAACCGCAGCCTCGTCGAGAAAACCTCCGGCGGCACACTCGGCTACCTGCACATCAGCAAGATGGACGACGCCAGCTTCCAGCGATTCCAGGAGGAACTCTACGCCGCCGGAGCGGGCCGGGACGGTCTCATCATCGACGTGCGCGAGAACGGCGGCGGCTCGACCACCGATCACCTGCTCACAGCGCTGACTCAGCCCCGCCACGCCATCACCGTCCCACGAGGCGGTGCCGCCGGCTACCCGCAGGACCGCATCGTCTATGCAGTCTGGAACAAGCCCATCGCAGTGCTCTGCAATCAAAACAGCTTCAGCAACGCCGAGATCTTCAGCCACGCGATCAAGACACTAAAGCGCGGCCAACTCATCGGCGTGCCGACCGCTGGCGGAGTCATCAGCACCGGTTCCACGAACATCATGGATGCCGGCACGCTGCGGGTGCCCGGTCGCGGTTGGTTTGCACTCGCCGACGGACAGGACATGGAACTCAACGGCGCGAAGCCCGACCACATCCTCTGGCCCAAGCCGGGCGACCTCCCGCGTGGCATCGATGCGCAACTCCAGAAAGCCATCGAAGTCCTCAAGGCCGACGTCGCCGCAGCAAAGCAAAGCCCGCAGCCACAGCTACGCAAAGCCAGCGATCGGAAATAGGCGACTCACGCCAAAGTGAAGGCCGCCACTGGCAACACGCGAAACGCATCTGCGAGCGCGAGCGGCGCATCGGACACGGAAAACTCCGCTCCGGTGAAAAGCTCCCGGACCTGCTTTCCGCCAAACTCCGCCGGCCAGCCAAATGCGGTGTCCCGCCATGCGTCTCCGACTGGCGGAAACCCGACCCGCGCCGAAAGGCGCGGCACGACGACGAGAACCGCCCCGCCCTCGAATCGCCGCACGAAGGCGACGCAACATCCGGCGAACGTCCCTCTCACAGCCACGGGTGCGAAGTCCCCTGACGCGAACAGCGCAGGATGCTCGCGACGGAAGTTCAGCAACGCGCGGGTGACGAGAAGCTTGATCCGACCGTCGCGCCATTCCTGGAAAAGCGATGCGGGAGCCGCACCGTCGAGCGAGGCGAGCGCCTCGCGCCGCGCGTCGTAATCGACCAAACGGCGGTTGTCGGGATCGACGAGGCTGAGATCCCAAAGCTCGGTGCCCTGGTAGAAATCAGGCACGCCGGGGACCGTCGTCTTGAGCACCGTCTGCGCGAGCGAGTTGATGGAGCCGAGCCGCGCGATCCGCTCCGCGAACGGCGTGAACGTGGCCAGAAAGTCGTTCGCGCCGGGCTGCAATACGCGCGCCACAAAACTCCGCACCGCGTCCTCCCACGCGTCATTCGGCTGCACCCAACTGCTGTTCACCTTCGCCTCCCGCATCGCCTTGATGAGGTAGTCCTGGATGCGTCCGACGAAGCAATCGCGTGCCGCGTCGTCCATCGACTCAAGCGGCCAGGCGCCCAGCAACGTCTGGTAGATCAGGTATTCCTCGTTCCTGTCCGGCGCGAGTTCTCCATCGATATCGCGCTTGTGATCGCGGTTCGCGGCGCTCCAGCGCGGGAGCGCCTCGCGCCACTCCGCTGCCAACTCCGACAGCGCGGCGATCCTCGCGCGCACGTCCTCGCTGCGCTTGGTGTCATGCGTCGAAGTCGCAAGCATGCAGTGCGGGTGCTCATGCAATCGCGTGGCGCATTGGTCAAAGAATCCCTCCGGCGAAAGCGAGAAGTGATGCGGCTCGCCACCGACTTCGTTGAGCGCGACGAGGCGGTTGTAAATGTAGAACGTCGTGTCCTCGACGCCCTTGGCCATGATCGGCCCGGTGCATTGCTGAAACTTCATCACGAACTTCAAGTGCTCGGCGCGCGCTTCATCGTCGATGTTCTCGGGGAACTTCTTCAGCAGGATCTCGCCGAGGAAATCGAACACCGAACGCTCGATGCCGGGGTTGCGCCGTTCCGCGAGTCGCACCGCGCTTTCGACCTCCCGGATGTCCTCGCGCGTCGGCTCCTGCTCGGGCGTGACGTAAGCGCGATACACCGGAAAGCAGGCGATGACTTCGCGCACCGCGGTGGTCAGCGCGTTGAGCGTGAAGTCGCGATACCAGCGATTCCGCTCCGAAAGCCGGTCGAGCATGAAGGCGAGCACGTTGATCTCGCTGGCGAGCGCCAGCCGCATCACGAGCTGCTTCCGCTGGTAGGCGATCTCCGTGAAGCGCGGCGCGTCGTCGATGAACTCCTCGTAGCAAGCGGTCAGCGCGGGTTCCGCCGCCGGATCGATCAGCAACCGGATCGCCTGATTTGCAAACTCGTATCCTGTGGTGCCGTGGACCGGCCACTCGGGCCGCAGCCGCTCCTCGCCGAGCAGAATTTTTTCGACGAGCAAATAAAGCGGCAGGCCGCCCGGCACGTCGCCGGTGAGTTGCGCCGTTCGCGCCTGGAGCTGCGCGAGGTATTCGCCGGGATTCCACAGTCCATCCACATGATCGATGCGCAGCCCATCGACGGAGCCGTTGCCGATCAGCTCGAAGATGAATCGGTGCGTGGCCTCGAAAACTTCGGGCAGCTCGACACGGATCGCGGCGAGTTCGTTGATGTCGAAGAAGCGCCGGTAATTGATCTCCTCTGCCGCGACGCGCCAGTAGCTCAAGCGGTAGGCCTGCGCGGAGATCAGTTCATCGAACGCATCGAAGCTTCGCGCATCGCCGGGCCGGCCCTCGATCTCGCGCATCACCGCCCCGATCGCCTCGACCAGCTCGGGACACTCGTCGCAGCGGCGAAGAAGTCGCCGCTTGATGATCTCCTTCTCCCTCACTCGCTCGGCGATCTGCTTGGGATCCGTCGCGGTGCGCGGCGGAAGATGCTCGAGCGCGGTGATCACGCTCTGAAACTCCGCCTGGAAATCCTCCGACACACCCATCGATGCGAGCTTCGCGAGCGTCGGCTTGAGGATCAGCGAATAGGTCCGCGGCGCGACTGGCAGGCGAGTGTCGAAGTAGCGGACGAAGAATGCGCCGGCCTCAAACTCCAGCTTGAACTCCCCGCGCTCAAGCACGCGCCCGTATTGATCGCCGAGGATCGGGAGCAGCACGCAGTTCTCGAGGTCCCTCTTCAGCGGGTTCCAGTCGATGTCGAAGTGTGGGGCGAAGACGGAGCTCGGTCCGTTCTCCAGCACGTCGGTCCACCACGTATTGACCGGCGTGGCGATGCCCATGTGGTTCGGGACGAAATCGACGATCTGACCGAGCCCGTGCTCGTGCAGCGTGCGCACGAACTCATCGTATTCCTCACGCGTCCCGATCGCGGGATTCAGCTCGTTGTGATCGCCGATGTCGTAGCCGTGCAGGCTGTCGGGACTGGCACGGAAGTAGGGCGACGAATAAACGTGGCTGATCCCGAGGTCGCGCAGGTAGGGCACCAGCTCGCGTGCCTGCCGGAAGGTGAAGTGCTTGTTGAACTGGAGACGATAGGTCGCCGACGGGATTCGGGCGGGTTTCATAAAGGTGATCGCAATACGAGCAACTCAGGCCCGTCGAGCTTCAGCTCTCCCGGCTCAGGATCGAAGCCACTCACTCCGTTGCCACCGAATCGCTCCTCATTCGTCGAAAGGACGCACTGGCAGCCAGCCCCGGAAACTCGATGCCGAAGCGAAGCCCCGGCGAGATGCGCGACGATCTTCCATTCAAACCCCGCGCCCCGCAGAACCAGCATCGCCGCGCCGATGTCCGCCACTTCCCATCCATCGCGGGTCGCGGGACGAAACGCCCGATCGGCAGCGCGCAGTCGCAGGCACTCGCGGTGCAGCGCGAGCAGCCCGGCGTGCGGTTCGCGAGCGACTTCAGACCAGTCGAGCTTCGAGCGCTCGAAGGTCTCGATGCTCTGCGGATCAGGGATTGTCCGGGCGCGCGCGGGATCGCGAAACTCCGGGAAGCGCGCGAACTCCTTGCGACGCCCCTCGGTGACGAGGCGGCCGAGTTCATCGTTGTGCTCGGTGAAATATAGAAACGGCGTGAATGCGCCCCATTCCTGCCCCATGAAAAGCATCGGTGTGTAGGGCGCGAGCAGCAGCAGCGCGCTCGCCGCGCGATACGCCTCGGGCGACGTGAGCTGGTGCAGGCGCTCGCCGAAGGCGCGGTTGCCGACCTGATCGTGATTGCTGATGCAAAGCGCGAAGCAGCTCGGCGGCAGATGCGCGCACTCGCTGCCGCGCGGCACGCCATGGTGCTTGCTCACCTTCCCGCGGTAGTGCCAGCCGTGCCGCAATTCGTCGGCGAGTTCCGCCGCGCTGCCATCGAAGTCCTCGCGGTAGCTGTGATCACCGAGCGCGACCTGCACGGTGTGGCAGAAGTCGTCGGCATACACCGCATCGAGACCGTGGCCGTCGGCCGCGACGATCATCGCGGCGTTGCGCTCGTCTTCCGCGATGACGAACGCGCCGCGTTCGTGCGCGACATCCGCGATCTGCGCGAGGACGTGCCTTTCGGATTCGTCGAGGATCGCGTGCGTGGCGTCCAGTCGCAGGCCGTCGAAATGGAACTCGTCGAGCCAGTAGGCCGCGTTGCACACGAAGAAACCGCACACCGCGGCGCTTCCCTCGCCATCGAAATTCAACGCCGCGCCCCACGGCGTGTGTCGCTCCTCGTTGAAGTAGTGGCGGCTGTAGGCGCCGAGGTAATTCCCGTCGGGGCCGAGGTGATTGTAAACGACGTCGAGCACCACCGCGATGCCGTGCGCGTGCGCGGCGTCCACGAGCGCTCGAAGGTCATTCGGCGTGCCGTAGCAGCGTGCGGGAGCGTAGAGCGCGACGCCGTCGTAGCCCCAGTTTCTCCCGCCAGGAAAATCCGCGACGGGCATCATCTGAATGGCATTCACGCCGAGTTCGCGCAGCCATCCGAGCTTCCCGATCGCCGCGCGGAAAGTGCCTTCCGGGGTGAACGTGCCGACGTGGATTTCGTAGATCACGAGATCGCGGAGCGGCGGACATTTCCACCCGGCATCGTCCCACGCATACGCGAGCGGATCGACCACGAGCGAGGGCCCATGCACGCCGTCCGGTTGCGCGCGCGAAGCGGGATCAGGGAATGGCCCCTCGCCGTCGAGGACGTATCGATACCGGTCCCCGGCGCGCCCCGCGGAATCACGCGCGATATGATAACCACCCTCCTCCGGCGCGAGCGTAAGCACCCGCGCATCACCTCCACCCGCCGGCTCAATACGCGCCTCGACCCGCCGCTTCTCCGGCGCCCAGATGCGGTAGCGCACTCCGCCTTCCACCAGGTCGGCTCCCTGAAGCCGTGTCCCGGTCGCGGCGCGGCGCCCGCCTTCCCTCATGTCCAGACTCCTCCGTCGAGTATGCGAGCGATGCCACGCACCGGGATGAAGATCCAATCCGGACGGTTGTTGAGCTCGTAGCAAACCTCGTAGGCGGCCTTCTCGAGAAGATAGACCTCGATCATCATCTCGAGCGTCTTTCGCTCCTCCGGAATGAAGGACGCGCCCTTCGCGGTCACAAGATAAGCGTCGAGGAATTCGCGGCTCACGCGAGAGACCCATATGTCGGCCCACGCTTCGAGATAACAAATATCCTCGTCTCGCAAGGCCTGCTGGCGCGCCAGCGCGGTGTGCCCGGCGTAGTGAAACGAACGCAACATCCCGGCGACATCGCGCAGCGGCGAGCGCTTGATCCGCCGCTCGCTGAGCGAGCGCGCGGGCTCTCCCTCGAAATCGATGATGATGAAATCGCGCCCCGTATTCAGCACCTGTCCGAGGTGGTAATCGCCGTGGTGACGAATGCGGGTGACGCCGATCTTGTGCTCCAGCATTGCCGCCTGGCGTTGGAGGATCTCCTCCTCGCGCTTGAGCAGCGCAGCCGCTTCGTCCCGATACTTTTCCGGCAGGCTGGCGAGCTTTCGCCCCAGGAGTTGCGACATGCGGCGCGTGCCGGCGCGCATGGATTGGTAGAGCGAGCGCTGGTAGAGGCCGGTGAAGGACTCGGGCGCGAACGCCGGATCGTCGTTGTCCGCGGCGAGCGCGAGGTGCATCTGCGCGGTGCGCTCGCCGAGTTGTCGCGCACGCTCGGGATAGACGCCGCCGACGATCTCGTCGATCAGCGCCGGAGTCGCGCCCGCGGCTTCGGGTCGCTGCGAAAGCACGCGCTCGAAGAATCGCCCGAGCGCCTCGAGCGTATAGCTCCACGCATCGCCCTCGTTCGGGACGTTCGCCACGAGCAGCGCGAGCACGCGCGGCTCCGCTCCGGGAGCGCGGTGTTCGATCGCGCCGCAGTAGCCCGGCACATGCTCGAAGTTCTGCCGCTCGCTGAGGAAGCGAAGCAGCTCGGCGTCGGGATTCTCGCCAAGCTCCGGCTTGCGATAGAGCTTAAGAAAGAAGCGCCCGTCGAAGATCACGGCGGAGTTGCTCTGCTCGGCCTTCAGCGCTCTCGACGGCACCGGCAGGCCGATCGCATCCACCTGTGCTTTCAGCGCCGCGCCGCAAATGCCGACGAGTTCGCCCGTGTCCGACCGCAGCCGTTTCTCGCCGAGGATGAACTCGAAGAGCGCGGAGCGGAAGCTCTCGTCATCGAGCGCGTCGAAAAGCACGCCGTCGCCGTCGGCTGAGTTGAATCGGGCGACGATTCCTTCCGAAGTCTGCCCGGCGGCGGCGAGTTGCAACGGGAGCACGTAGATCTCCGGCGTGATCTCGAAGTAGTTCGCCTGCAGGAACGCCAGACGGCCCGCATCGCGGCCTGTCGCGGCCAGGCCGAGCGG
The DNA here is from genome assembly GCA_040081625.1 of Chthoniobacteraceae bacterium. Taxonomy (GTDB): domain Bacteria; phylum Verrucomicrobiota; class Verrucomicrobiia; order Chthoniobacterales; family Chthoniobacteraceae; genus VFJQ01. Next base: position 18,427 of record JBEBGD010000059.1, on the reverse strand, counting down.
CACCGCGTCCAGCACCTGCACGCTTCGCAGCGCGTGTGCCTTGCCGCCGAACCACCGGCAATGCTGCAAACACTCCGGCAGTGCGCGCTCCTCAAACTGCGCGCTCTGCAGCGTGTCCATCGCCTGCTCCCACGTCGCCGGTGCCTCGATGAGCGGCGCGACGAAGTTCGTGCCGATCCGCTGCGGCGCCTGCTCAGGCTCGAGCGTGAGCCAGAGGTAGTCATGCGGCCCCATGGTCAGAAAATAGGGCGCGTCGGTGATCGTCGGGAATCGATTGTGGCTGAAGACCTCGACGAGCCGGAGACCGGACCAACGCGACAGATCGAGCTCCACCGGTTGCGAGAAACGCGAGAGATTCGCGACGACCAGGATCCGCTCGTCCTCAAACTCCTTCACAAAAGCGAGGACGCGCGCATTCTCCGACGGCAGGAACTCCATGGTGCCGCGCCCAAACGCCTTGAAGCGCTGGCGCATGGCCACGATGCGGCGCGTCCACCAGAGCAGCGACGAGAGATTGCGCTCCTGCGTCTCCACGTTCACCGCTTCGTAGTGATACTCCGAGTCGGTGATCACCGGAAAATAGAGCTGCTGAGAGTTCGCGCGCGAGAAGCCGGCGTTGCGATCCATGCTCCACTGCATCGGCGTGCGCACGCCGTTGCGGTCGCCGAGGTAGATGTTGTCGCCCATGCCGATCTCGTCGCCGTAGTAGATGATCGGCGTGCCGGTCAGCGAGAGCAGCAGCACGTTGAGCAGTTCGATCTTCCGACGGCTGTTGCGCAGCAGCGGCGCGAGCCGGCGGCGGATGCCGAGGTTGATCCGCGCGCGCTGGTCGGACGCATAGACGCGATACATGTAATCGCGCTCCTCATCGGTCACCATCTCGAGCGTCAGCTCGTCGTGATTACGCAGGAACATCGCCCACTGCGAGTTCGCCGGGATCGCCGGCGTCTGCTCGAGGATGTCGATGATCGGGAATCGGTCCTCCATTTGCAGCGCCATGAAGAGCCGCGGCATCACCGGAAAATGAAACGCCATCGAGCACTCGTCGCCGTTCTTGCCGAAGTAAGCTGCGGCTTCCTCCGGCCACTGATTTGCCTCCGCGAGCAGCATGCGGCTCGGGAAGCTTTCGTCGATGTGCGCGCGCAGCCGGCGCAGGATCGCGTGGGTCTCGGGCAGGTTTTCGCAGTTCGTGCCATCGCGCTCGATAAGGTAAGGCACCGCGTCGAGTCGCAGTCCGTCCACGCCCATGCCGAGCCAGAAGTCGATCGTCTTGAACATCACCCTCTCGACCTCGGGATTTTCCCAGTTCAGATCGGGCTGATGCGCGTAGAAGCGATGCCAGTAGTAGGCATTCGCGACGGGATCCCACGCCCAGTTCGAGTGCTCGAAATCCTTGAAGATGATGCGCGCGTCGCGATAGCGCTCCGGCGTGTCGCTCCACACGTAGAAGTCGCGCTCCGGCGAACCGGCCTTCGCGCGGCGCGCCCGCTGAAACCACGCGTGCTGGTCGCTCGTGTGATTCAGCACCAGCTCGGTGATGACGCGCAACCCGCGCTTGTGCGCCTGATCGAGGAACTCCTGGAAATCCGCGAGCGTGCCGTAGGTCGGATTGACCGACATGTAGTCCGCCGTGTCGTAGCCGTCGTCGCGCAGCGGCGACGGATAAAACGGCAGCAGCCAGAGCGCCGTGACGCCGAGTTGCTCGAGGTAATCGAGCTTCGAGATCAACCCGCGGAAGTCGCCGATCCCATCGCCGTCGCCATCGCAGAACGCGCGGACATGGAGCTGATAAATGACGGCGTCTTTAAACCAAAGTGGATCGGACATACGAGTCACCCACGATGGCCGCACTTTACCCGTGTCCGCAAGAGCCTAGGCCAGGCCTAGTCGCGAAACACTCACCTTTCCGCCGAAACAGACCGCGACATCCGACACCCCGGACTTTGGACGATCGGCGTAGCGCGCATCGTAGTGACACTCGATGAGGCGGCCGTCGTCGCGGGCCTCGCGCCGGTAGCTCACATTGAGCGGCGCGCGCTCGAGCGCCGCGTGCGTCACGTCGGGGAGCGCCATGGGCCCCGGCGGATGATGCGGCAGGTTTACATTCCAAAAGCCGGGAGCCTCCGTCGGAAGCGCGAGCAGCGGGGGCAGCAACTCCCCGATCCACCGGCCCGCACGCGCCCAGTCCACCGCCAACTCACGGATCACGTAGTGCGAGAGCGCCGCCGCTCCGAGCCCGTGATACGCCGCCTCGCGCGCCGCGGCCACCGTGCCGGAGATGACCACATCCTGCCCGAGATTCCCGCCTTCGTTGATCCCCGCGAGCACGAAGTCCGGGCGAATCCCCAGCGCGAAAATCGCGACCCTCACACAATCGGCCGGCGTGCCGTGAACGCGATGCCGATCCTCCCCCACCCGCTCCGTGCGAATCGGACCGTGCGTCGTCACGCGATGCCCGCACTGCGAATGTTCATGCGCCGGCGCGACCACCGTGCAGCGCGCGCCCGGCCACTCGCGCATCGCAACCTCGAGCGCCGCGAGCCCCGGTGCGTCGATTCCGTCGTCGTTGGTCAGGAGAAAGTGCATGTCGGCAGTCGTGATGAATTTTCACCCGTCACCGTCGCAGCACTCCGAACTCGGAGGAATCCCAATTTTAGCTCTCTGGACGCCGACTCGCATCACGGTGCGACACCCTACGCGCTCCGTTTACCCACCCACCTCGCGCACCCTCACGTCGTCCGTCGTGCCGAGCAGCGCGGGGTTCAGATCGTTCGCAGCTCCGCGGGCCAGCGCCTTTGCGACACCATCGATCTTTAGCGACCCGATGTGCTCGGCCACGATTCCGAATCCGTCGCCAAGAGCCACACTCCCCTCGACTCCACCGATGCGGATCGACGCGATCTTCGCCACGATCCTGCTCCCGCCAGCGATCAACGCGTCGTCGCCCGTGCCGAAGATTCCATCCACCCCCGCGCTCGCTCCCGCCACGATGCTGCTCTCGCGCAGCGCGCCGATGATTTTGATCGCGCCGAGCGCGGCGTCCGCATTCGCCGCGAGCCCGGCGGCGTCGTAGCCGGCGAGCAGCTTCGATCTCTCGAAGTCGCCTCCGACCGTTACCTTCCCGAAAAGCGCCGCCGCCTTCGCCGGCAGGAGTGCGCCGAGCGCGCTGATGCGCGTGTCCGTCACGTCGCCGAAAACCGTCACACTCCCCGCGCCCTTCGCGAAGGCGAGCACGCTGTTCGACACATCGCCACTCACCGCGAGCGTCGCCAGCTTGTTGGCGAAGTTGAGCGTGCTGTCCACGATGCCGCCCCCGACCGTCATTCGATCCACCGCGCCGGGCACGTCGAACTCCACGCCGGTGATGTCGCCCTCGACCGTCAGCTTCACGATCGTTCCGGCGCCGTTGAAGCGCGGGGCGATCGTGGGGAAAATGTCCGCATCCACGCCGAGCGAGCGCACCGTGAAGTTCTTCAACTTCGCCCCGCCCGGCAGAGTCACCTGCTGCACGTTGCCCGCGATGCTCACCGATGTTGGCCCGCCATTGTTGGGAAAGATCACGGTGCCGACGTTCGGGATGCCCACATTTCCTGCGCGTCCCTGCAACGCAGCGGAGCCGGAGGACGAGACGACCGTCACCGACACTTCCGCGCCGTTGAGCTTCGCCGCATCGCTCAGGTCGAGCGTCTTCACGTTGTAGATCTTTTGCCCCGCCACTTCCTCGAATTGCAGCGCGCCCGTGCTGATCGTCCCCTTCTTCACCTGCACGATCACCCGATCTCCATCCGCCTCGGTGAAGGCGATCGTCTGATCGTCGATCTGCTGCGCGGGCGTGCCGAAGACGACGTAGGCGCGGCCAGTGGTGTCGAAGGCGGGTGTGTGCTCGAGCAAACCCGCCGCGCCGGTGATGAGGTCGTCGAACCCGTCGCCATTGAAATCCCCGGCGCCACTGACCGAGATACCGGTGAGGTCGCCGGGAGGTCCACCACCGAGCACGAAGCCGTTAATCCCGTTGAGTTGAGCGAGCGCAAGGCGCGGACCGAAGCTGCCGGACTGGCCGAAGATCACGTAGCTCGATCCCGGCGTCACGGTGAGCCCGATGCTGCCGGTGGCTCCGACGATGATGTCCGCAAATCCGTCGCCATTCACATCGCCGGCTCCGCTGACAGAGCGACCTGCATTGTCGAAATCCCGCTCACCACTGAGCTTGAAGCCGTTTCCGCCATCGAGCGTCGCGAGCGCGATCTGCGCCGAAAAGCCCGACCCCGAGCCGAACAACACGTAGGCGGCTCCGCGCCGCAGCCCATCCTCAGCCGCGTTGAGCGCACCGACGATCACGTCGTCGAAACCATCGTCATTCACATCTCCGGCTCCACTCACGGAAAAACCGGCCGAGTCGCTCAGCGACACGCCGCTGAGTCGAAAGCCATCGGTTCCGTCCAGCGTGGAAAGGCTGCGCTGCGCAGGGAACGGCGTGGCCCGGCCAAAAATCACGTAGGCGGCTCCTGTTTGTTCGGCGCGGATCGCGCCGACGATGATGTCGTCGAAGCCGTCACCATTCACGTCGCCTGCGGCGCTGACCGAGTAGCCGGCGAAATCTCTGTCGGCTCCGCCGGTGAGTGTGAATCCATCGGTCCCATCGAGGGTGGAAACGGCGAGTTGCGCATCGAAGCCTCCCGACTTGCCGAAGACGAGATAAGCCGCACCACGACGGAACCCGCCCTCCGCGGCGAGGCGCGCCCCGACGAGCACATCGTCGAAGCCATCGTTGTTCACGTCGCCCGCGCCGCTGACGGCGTGACCGAAACCGTCGCCCGGAGCCGAGCCGATGAGCTTGAAGCCGTTGCCGCCGTCGAGCGTGGAAACCGCCAACTCGGCGGCGAATCCAGAGGCTTTCCCAAAGACCACGTAAGCCGCGCCGCTGTAGGCTCCGCCTTCGTTGTCGTAGCCGGCGCCGACGATCAAATCATCGAATCCATCGCCGTTCACGTCGCCCGCCGCGCTCACCGTGCGTCCGACGTCGTTGCGAATCGCCATCCCGGTGATCTTGAAGCCGTCGGTGCCGTCGAGACCGGAAAGAGTAAACTGCGGATCGAAGCCCCCGGCGCGACCGAAGACTACGTAGGCTTGGTGATCGTTCTGCCCGGCCATGAGCATGATGTCGTCAAAACCATCGCCATTGATGTCTCCAGCGCTGCTGACCGTGCTTGCGAAATTGAAGATCGTTTCGCCGGCGGCAAGTGCGAAACCGGTGGCTCCATCGAGCCGGCTCAAGCTCGAGCGCACGACGACGCTGGCCGCGACCTCGCGCGCCCGCACTTCGTCCGAAAGGCCGACCGATTGCAGCGCGAGATCATTCCCGGCACCTTTCTGCCACGCGGTGCGTGTGCTCCCGACCTGCAAGGTGTCGATCTGCTCGGCGACGATGCCGTAGCCCGCCGCCGCGCCGCCGGTGCCGATCACGTTTCCGGCGATGACGATCTTTCCGATCGCCGAGACGAAGCGATCGCCATCCGCGATGGCGAAGTCGTCCCGCGTGCCGAACACCTGATCGCCACCCGCACCAGCGCCTGCGACGATATTGCTCGTGATGAAATCGCCGCCGATGGAGACGCGCCCGATGCGCCCGCCGCGCTCCGGCAGCCCGAGTGCCGTGTAGCCCGCCAGCAAGTTCGACCGCTCGAAGTCGCCGCCAACTTTCACCGTGCCGAAAAGATTCGTGAGGCTCACGCTTCGCGGTTGCTCCGGGCCGGCGCCGGTCCAGAGCGCGTCGCGTGCGTCGCCCTCCACGTGGAGCAGCGTGATCGTGCGCTGGGTGTGCAGCGAAGACGCGATCCAATCGCCCCCGACCCGCACCTGCGCCGCTCCCGCGACGAACAGCATCGAGGTGTCGCGCACGTCTCCCTCGACCTCGAACTTCCCCACCTTGCTGCCGAACTCCAAGCGCGCATCCGCTCCGAAAAGCGCCGCCGCCGCGCCTGTGGACTGCACTTTCAGCGCCGACAACCGCCCGCCGGGCGCGACGCTCAGCGCCGTCAAGTCGCCCGCCACGTCGATCCGCGCGACCTTCGCCCGATCCGCGATCGTGATGGTGCCCACCTCGACGCGCGCGACGCCGAGCGGCTCGGCGGTGATCTTCAATCGCGCGCCCGCGGGAGCCGCCGACTTGGTGAGGTCCAGCGAGCGCAACACCATGCCGCCGTCCAGCGGCTCCAGCGTCACGTTGGCCTTGGCCAGCTTTCCGTTCGACAGCGCGACAGTGACGCGATCGCCGTCGGGGTCGATGAACGCAAGCTGATTGCCGCTGAGCGAAAATCCCACCGTCGCCGGGCTCGGCCGCCCGAAGACGACGTAGCTCCGGCCCGTGAAGATGCCGTCCGCATTCGCGTTCGGCGCACCGATGATGATGTCGTCGAAGCCATCGCCGTTCACGTCGCCCGCCGCGCTGATCGAACTGCCGGAGTAGTCGCGATCAGCCACGCCGATGAGGCGGTATCCATTCACGCCGTCGAGCGTGTCCACGGAAACGCGCGCCGGGAATCCGCTCGCTCCGCCAAAGAAGACGTAAGTCGCGCCGCGATCCCGACCACCTTCCGCGGCAGACGTGTCGCTCACGATGAAGTCGTCGAATCCGTCTCCATTCACATCGCCGGCTGCGCTGACGCTCTGGCCGAAGAAACCGCGGATGCCAGTTCGAGGAGCGGGTTCGGCCGGGCCGACGACGGCAAAACCGTTGGTGCCATCCAGCGACCCCGCAGAAATCTGCGGGGCGAATCCACCCGCTTTTCCCAGCACCACATACACGGTGGGGTTGCGGGTGATCCCGATCACCTGACCGTAATACGGGGCGAACGCGACCTCGTCGAAGCCGTCACCGTTCACGTCGCCGATACCGCTCACGACGCTACCCAGGAATCCGAAGCGATCCGCTCCACTTACTTTGAAACCGTTGGATCCGTTCAGCGAGGCGAGCGGGATCGCCGCGTCGAATCCCGTCGCCTTCCCGAAAATCACGTATCCGGCGCCTCGTGCATCGCCTCCCTCGCTCGCCCCAGGCGCGCCCATGAGGATGTCGTCAAAGCCATCTCCATTCACGTCGCCGGCGACGCTGATCGTCCTACCGACTGAGGCGCCGTCCGCCATGCCGCTGAGCTTGAAGCCATTGGTGCCATTGAGCGAAGCCAGGCTCGTCTCGGCGAGGAATGCGCCCGCGTGCCCGAATACCACGTAGCCGGCTCCGCCTTCATCCGCCCCGAACGCGCCGATGAGCACGTCGTCGAAACCGTCGCCATTGACGTCCCCGCCGCCCGCTACAGCCCTCCCAGCAAAGTCGCGCGGCGCAACCCCGGTCAGCTTGAAGCCGTTCCCGCCATCGAGCGTGCCGAGATCGATCTCAGCGGCAAAGCCTCCCGACTTCCCGAACACCACATAGGCGGCGCCAGCGCCGAAGACCGATCCGGCTCCATAGACTCCGGGGCCACCGACCCGCTCCTTGCCGATGATCACGTCATCGAATCCATCCCCGTTCACATCCCCCGCCGCGCTCACGGCAGTGTAGCCTCCGCCATAAGGTTCGTTGAGAAACAGCCGGAAGCCGTCCGTGCCGTCGAGCGCCGGCAGCGAGAGTCCCGCGGTCCATCCCCCGGCTTTCCCGAAGACGACATACGCCGAGCTGCGTGAGATTTGCCCGACGATGACATCGTCAAAGCCGTCGCCATTCACATCGCCCGCGGCGCTGACCGAAAACCCCGACGCAGCCGAGTTCGTTCCGCTGGCGATGGTGAAACCGTCCGCGCCATCGAGCCGAAAGAGGCTGAACCCCACCGTCACCGCCGGAGCAATGCGCGTTTCGAGGAGCTCGATGGCAGCGTGGAACTTTCGCGGGGTGGGCACTCGCGCCGACCGGACCATCGCTCCCCTGCGGTGTCGAGGGGAGATTGCCCGCCGCGCCGCCTATTTCTCCGTCATCTTCACCACGCCCGTCCAGTCGCCGAGGCGGCCTTCCTTTTCCAGCATCGCGACGTGCTTGAGATAATACTCCGCGGGACCGTCGGTGCCGCCGCGTTGCCACACGACTTCGCGCAGGAGCTTTTGCAGTGCGGCGAAATCGCCCTGGCGCACACTGCGCATCGCCTCATCCCACGTCTTGAGCCATTCGAGATCGGCGGGCGCCTGCTCGGCGGGCGCGATGAGTTCGTGGATCGCGACGGGAGTGGTCTTGCCCTTCACGATGAAGCTGCCGAGCGCGCGGCAGACGAAGCGGTCGCCGATCAATTTTCGCGTGGTGTCGGCGATCAGCACGCTCGTGCCCATGTGATTGTTCAAGGCCTCGAGCCGGCTCGCGAAGTTCACCGCCTCGCCGATGCACGTGTAGTCGAAGCGATACGGCGAGCCGAGATTCCCCGCGACGACGTCGCCCGTGCAAACGCCGACGCGCGTCATGAGCTGCCGGCCCATCACGACTTGCTTTGCCGCCTCGGCCATCGCCCAGCCGGCGCGTGCGGCTTTCGCGGCGTGATCGGGATCGAGGACGGGCGCGTTCCAGCACGCGAAGACGGCGTCGCCGATGTATTTGATGATCGTGCCGTCGTTCTCGAGCACGTGCTTCGAGGTCTGCGTGAAGTAGGCGATGAGCGTCTCGGAGATGAGCTTCGGGTCCTTCAGCTCCTCGCTCATCGCGGTGAAGCCCTTGCAATCGGTGAAGAGTAGCGTCGCCTCGACGAGATGCCCGCCGGGCTTGAGGTCCATCTTCTCATCGTCGATGCGGGCGGCCATCTGCGGCGAAAGGTAGAGCGAGAAGGCCTGGCGAAGCTGTGCGCGGCGCCTCGCCTCGCCGGCGTATCGCGTTGCCGTGCTCCACACCGCCGCGAGCGGGAATTGCACGGCGACGGGCACGAGCCAGTTCCACCACACATGCCCGTGGATTTGCAGCGCCATCGCGCCGATCGCGACGCCCAGCATCGCGGCCACGAGCACGGCGATGCCGCGCATCGGCGAAAGGCCGTAGGCTGCGACGCCGGCGAGAACGCCGAGCAATGCGACGAGTGCGAGTTCGAAAGGAAGCGCCATGCGATCGAGCCACTCGTGGCGCAGGAGGTTCAGCAGCGCCGTGACGTGGACCTCCAGCCCGACGATGTAGGGCTCGCCAAAGCGCGCGTGCGGATAGCCGAACTCGTCCTCGCCGAACTTCCGCCCGACCGGCGAGGGCTTGCCGCCGATGCACACGATCTTCCCGCGGAAAAAGTCGGGAGACCGCATCCTGTCGTCCAGCGCCTCGTGAAAGCTGCACCAGGTGATCGTTCCAGCAGGGCCGTAGTAGTTGAGGTGGCGGACGTGCTGCCGGCTGGCCGCGTCCTTCGTCGAGGATGCCCCGGCCAGATCCGCCGCGATCCAGTGCGCGAGGGGCACGTCGGACGCGGGCACGCCGATGCGACGGACCGTGTTGTCCACATCGAGCAGAAGCGGGCCGGCGAGCCCCCAGCCGCGCGCCGCATCGCGCAGCAGCGGCGTCGGTGGGAGCACGGTCTCGGTGCTCGCGCCGTCGCGGCCGACGGAGTCCAGCGCACCGCTGAGCACGACGCTGCCGTGTTTCTTCATCGCGACTGCGAAGGCTTCGTCACCCGCCGGATCGCTCCCCGGTAGATCGAAGATCAGATCGTAAAAGACGATGCGCGCGCCGTCGCGCGTGAGTCGGTCGAGCAGCCTGGCCTGCATGGCACGCGGGATCGGATGTCCCGGATCGATGCCGAGTTCCTTCCGCGATTCGTCGTCCACCGTCACGATGACGGCTTCGGGCGGCGAGTAGCGGGCGGCGAATTTGAACGGCAGGTCGAAGGAGAGCCACGCGAGCGAATTGCCGAGCCGAAACGCCGAGCACACCAACCCGACCACCACGATCAGCGCCACGCCGGCGAGCGTGGGTTTCGAGGGGAGCGTGAGTTTCGGCATCCGGCGTCAGTTATCAGGCGCTCACGCGTGCGCAATCCCGGCGCACACGAGGATCACGGCACCCGCGTCAGTTCCACCGCGCCGGTTGTCGCGCCGTTGGGGTATTGGCCGAAACCCGTGCGCTGCTTCGGGAGCAGCACGCCTTTGAAGGGCAGCGGCTTCGGCCCGCCGTCCGGGAACTTTCCGCTTAGCGCGCCGGTCTTCGAGTTGAGCAGCAGCGTGGTCGCGTCGGCGGGCGTGAGTGTGAAGCGATTCGCGGCGTCGAGCGACGCGGCCGTGCTCAGCAGCGCGCTGATTCCATCCGCGGAGAAACTCAGCGTCGCGTCGTAGGGCAGCGTGAGCGGCACGATGTGCGAGCCTTGCGTGGCGATCGTCGCGGTGACGGCGGACGCATCTTTCCACACGAGGTCGCCGTCGAGGAAGGCGATGGCGTCGTCGTGGAAGGTGAGCGTGCCGGCGGCGAGGCCGGCTTTCCGATACGGCTCGGCATACAACGCCCAAGTGCCGTCGTCCGCGAGAACGCCGGCGGCGCTGAGTTTCTCGCCGTCGCCGAGCGCGCCGATGAGTCTCACGGCGCCGTTCGTCTTCACCGCGAAGGTGCCGTAGCCGTGGCCTTGCGCGCCGACGGCGGGGCGCGGCAGGGCGAGAGCGTATTTGCCGGCGAAGGGATTCGGCACGCGCGCGACACTCTCGAAGGCGTGCAGCGCTACGAAGTCGAGCGTGGTGCCGTCGATCGTCACGGTGCCCGCGATGCGCGAGGGAACGGCGGCGAAATCGAGCACGCCTTCGAGGACGACGGGCGTGTCGTTCTTGCGCGCGATCTCGGCGCGGATGCGACCGCCGCCGCTCATCGTGCCTTTGAATTTGTAGCTTGCGCCGCCGATCTTGATCGAGCCGGTGACTCTCCCGCTCGACGTGAGCTTGAGCACGAGCGCGCCGACGGGAGTGCCGCTGTCGGTCAGCAGTCCAGCGAAGGCGCCATCGACGGCGGGAAACGGATTCGGGATGAAGCTGGCGGTCAACTCAACTGCCTGGCTCATCGTGAAATCGAGTTGGAACTCGTCGGACCCGATCGCGGTCACCGCTCCCGCGGCATCGGTGCTCGTGCCGCGCCACGCGACGAAGACGAACCCGCGCTCGGGCTTCGCCGTGAGCGTGTAGGCATTTCCCGGCACCTGCATCGTCTCGCCGAGGAAGTCGGCGGCCTTCACGCTGCCGGCACCGTCCACGGCGACGCGAAGCGTGCCCGGCATCACCAGATCGAGCGCGACGGCGAACGGATCGCTCGTGCCGCCCGCGTTGCTCGCGGTGAAGATGAATGAATACGCGCCCGTTTTCAGCGGCGTGCCGCTCACGCGGCCGTTCGCGGTGTTCAGCGAGAGGCCCAGACCGGCGAGCGTTTCGTTGCCGCTCACGCTCACCGCGACGCTGTCCACGCTGCCGGTGAGATCGGGTTGATACGAAAACGGAATGCCCGTCGCGCCTCGCGCGATCGTGGCGCCGCCGAGGCCGGGACGCGCGATGAGCGCGTAGTTCGCGGCGCGCGTGGCGACCTGGCCGCTCGACACCGCGACCTCCTGCGACTCGGGCGTGCTGTAGCCGCTCACGGGCTTGAAGTTCACGACGTAGGTGCCCGGCGCGAGATTGCTGCGCGTGGCGCCGCCGGCGAGGAAGGCGCCGCCGCCGATCCGCCAGCCGCCGTCGGGGAGATTGAGGTTCACCGTCACGCCGCCGCCGGTGAGCGTGGACGTGCTGCCGACGGAGACGATCTGCGGGATGCCGGCGTTGCCGCTGTTGTTGCCGCCGCTGTTCGCGCTGCTCTCGGCGCGGGTGAAAAGATCGATCACCGTGCTGTCGATCGCGCGCACGACCGTCTGCCCCGTGCCTCCGAGGAAAATGGCCGCCGGATAAAACGCGCCGCCTTCAAACTGCACGCACAACGGCCCGCCCGAATGACCGCCGCTCGAACGGATCGCGCCCGTCGTGTAGAGCCGGAACGGCGAGCCGGATGCCGCCGTGCCGGGCACGCGCGCGAAGCTGACGTTCGCCGCCGGCGTCGCGTGCATCCGGCCCTGGTTCGCGGGCGCGATCCCATCGACGGGATAACCCACGAGCGTCTTGAGCGCGGGCGAAGTGATGAACTCGTTGTCGGCCGCGTCGCTCGCGAGGAAGCCGCCAAAGCCTCCGCGGCCCGCGTCTTCGAGGAAGTAGATCGCCGCCGCGTCGAGTTGCTGCGACTCGGGCGTGGACTCGCCGGGTGTGTTCTCCAGCGTGCGCCGAGCGGCGTAGCCGGCGAAGACGTAGGAGCCATGCGGCGTGAGCGGCTTCGGCTCGAAGACGGCGCTGTCGCGCTGGAAGAGCCATTGCAGGCCGGTCGCGTAGGCGAGCTGGCCGTCGTCGAAAACGACGTGCCCCGCCGTCGCGACGACGCGCGGCTTCACCACGAACCCGGTCGCCGCGCCGGCATCGCTGCGAATCTGGCCGACGTAGGCGTAGGGCAGATTGCTGTCCGCGGTGACGGTCTCGAATGGCAGCACTGACGGCGACGTGCCGGTCATCGCGTCGGCGAGGAAGTAAGTGGCGATCGCCGTGCTCGTCGCATCGGCCTGCACGGCGACCGAGAGCACCGGCGGCGTCGTGCGCCCCGCGAGTGGCTTGCACTCCACGAGATACACGCCCGCCGCGAGCGCACCCGCCGTCGCCCCGCTCTCGCGCCACGCCGAGTCGTCTTCGCCGAGAAACCTCCACTGCGCGCGTTGCGCGACCGGCAGGCCGGCCAGCGTGAGCGACTCCGGCTTGAGCGTCAGCGTCAACCCACCCGTGCCGCTGCCGCTCGTCGCGAAGTATTCGCGCTCAAGCACGGTCGTCGCCGCGCCGCTGATCACGCTCACCGTTTCGCGCAGCGGATGCAGAAAGCCCGGCACCGGGCGGAACTCGACCTCGCGATCGGCCGTCACCAGCCCGCCAGCCGCGACCCCCGAGGGCCGCCACTGCTGCTCGCCCACGAAGCGCCAGCCGGAGTTGATCCCGCCGGGAGTCAGCGTCACGACGATGGAGCCATTCGAATCCGGAAGCGCGCCGGGTCGCTGCTGCGTGAACCCGGACAACACCGCGAGATCGAACGTGCGCGTCGCGCTCAAACCGACGCCGCCGGGGCTCGTCGCCCGCACGCGGTAGTGGTAGGTCGTGCCTTGCGAGAGGTTCACGAGCGTGCCGCTCACGGGCACGACGGTCTCGCCGGCGACCGTCGGCGGCATGGCGGCGACCGCGTTCGGGAAGTTGATGCCGTCGGTGCCGTATTCGAAGACGACATCGGTCAGCGAGCGTTTCGCATTCACGCTGCCGAAGACGCGCGCGCTCACCGTATTCAGCCCGAACGCGTCGCCGACGGTCGCGACCGGCGCCGCCAGCGTCTGGAACGAGCTTTGCCCGCTCGTCGCTTCGCCCGCCACATTGGTCGCCTTGATGCGGTAGTGATACGTCGCGTCCGGCGCGAGCCCCGACACGTCGGCAAAGACCGTCGCGTTCGCATTCCCGGCGACGGAGCCCGGCGTCGCCGCCGCCGTGTTCGGGAAGCTGTTCCCATCCGTGCCCCACTCGAAGACCACCGTGGTGTCGAAGTTCCGCGCGTTCACGGTTCCGTTGAACCGCGCACTCGTCGGGGTCACGGGGCTCGCTGCGACGACGCTCACGGTCGGCTTCGCCAGTGTCGAGACACTCGCGATCGGAGTATCCGTCGAGCCCGCGCTGCTCTCGGCGTGAAAGCGGTAGTAGTAGATCGTCCCGGGATCGAGCCCGTCGAGCGTGGCGCCGACGAGTTGGGTTTGAAAACCGGGCTGATTCGTCGCGACGATCGTCCCCGGCGAGGAGAGCGCACCGGGGCTGGTGCCGACCTGAAGCCACACGGTCGTCGCTGCACCGCGCGCATTCACCTTACCCTCGATGATGACGCTGTCCGCGCCTTGCGGAGTGGCCTTTGCGATTGAAACCAACGGCGCGCCCGGAAAAAGAATCCGATAGATGCTGCCGCCCGACGAGAGGTCCGGCGACACCGTCCCGTAGAGGTTTCCGTCCGTCCCGCGGATCAACTCCCCGCCGCTCGGGTGTCCGTCCTCTTCGCCCGTGAACTCGACCAGCGTCGTGCGCACGCCGGCGACCGTAACCCTGAAGACCGTGCCCACGCCGAATGCACCGCCGCCGGTCGTCGTGCCGTAGAAGCTGCCGTCGGCGTCACTCAACAAGCCAGCCGATGGGTTTGATCCGTTCGCGCCGTCGAAATCCACCAGCGTCCTGAGCGTCCCGTCTGGCGTCACCTTGAACACCGTGCCGGCACCGTTCGCACCGCCGAAGAACGTCGTGCCGTAAAGGTTGCCGTCGCCGCCCGCCGCCAGACGGCGGGGAGCATTCCCGCGAGTGTCCCCCGGCGTGAGTTCGAGGCTCCATCCCTCGTCGATCCCCCCGGTATCCGCCGGTGCGTAGCGATCATGCACGAAGAGCTGCCACGCGCCGTTCGCCGGCTCACCGAAAAAAGTGGTCAGCACAGTGGCGTAGGGAGCCGCCGGAGCCGGAGTCGGGAAACTTGAGCCATCGTTGACGGTCGGCAGATACGTCCCGGTCGCGAAGTTGGGCGGGATCGAAGCCGCCGCGTCGTCGGCAAACGTGAGGTTCACATTTGAAACCGCAGCGCCCCCACCCGTGCCCGACATGAGTTCCACCTTGCGGCCCGAAGGGCTCACGAGCAGCACGCGGATGTCGTCCGGGTAGGTGTGACGCAAGCCGCGCAGCGTGACTCGCACACGGGCGGCATTTCCGCTGAATCCGGCCACCGTGATCGACGACGGATACGGCGCCGACGGGATGCCGTCGTTGATCGCGATCGGCGTGGCGTTCGAGAAGGTCTGCGGCGCGGCGGGCGCGCCGCCTCCCGTGAACTGAACAAGCGTCGTGAGGTCCCCGGCAGGCGTCATCTTGAAGACCGTGCCGAAGTTGGACACACCGCCGCGCTCGGTGGTGCCGTAGAAATTCCCGTCGCCACCCTTCACCAGGCCGGCGAACGGATTCGACCCCTGCGGCCCGTCGCGCGTGAACTCCACCAACGTCGTCAGCACCCCGGTCGGCGTTATCTTGAAGACTGTCCCGCCGAGGAAATCGCCACCGCCAATGGTCGTGCCATAAAAATCCCCGTTGCTGTGCTCGACCAGGACGCAACTGGGAGCATTTCCCTTGTTCGTCGTTCCGTCGAATATGGCCAGCGTCGTCAGTCCGCCGGACGGCGTCAGCTTGAAGACGAAAGGAAAGCCCGTCGCGCCGTAGAGATTTCCATCACTGCCTTCGAGCAAACCGTCGTGCGGATCGCCGCCGTTGAGCCCGTCGAACGCAGCCAGCGTCGTCAGTTCCCCGCCCGACGTCATCTTGAACACCGTCCCGAGTCCGGGCCCACCGCCGCGCGCGGTCGTGCCGTAGAAATTTCCGTCCGCCGCCTGCAACAGCCCGCCATCGGGCACCGTCCCCGTCGCCGAACTTCCCGTGAACTCCACCAGCGTCGCGAGCATCCCGCCCGGAGTGATCTTGAAGACCGTGCCGTAGCCTCCGAAGCCTCCGACTTCGGCGTTGAATCCGCCTCCGGAAGTCGTCCCATAGAGATTTCCGTCGCTTGCCTGCACGAGTCCGGCCTTGGGGAAGGCTCCCTTGTTCGTCGCCTGAGCGGTGGTGAAGCTGACCAACCGCATCAGCGTTGTTCCGCCGGGCGTCCCGTCGGTGCTCATCTTGAAGACCGTGCCGAAGCCGATCGCGCCGCCCGATGTCGTGCCGTAGAAACTTCCATCGCTACCCCGCACCACGCCTCCATCCGGGTAAGCTCCGTCCGTCCCCGCGAACTCCACGAGCGTCGTCAGCGTCGTTCCGCCGGGCGTGCCATCGGTGTTCAGCTTGAACACCGTGCCGAAATCCAACGCCCCACCCTGCTCGGTCGTGCCGAAAAAACTCCCATCGCCGACCTGCACCAACGCAGCCAGCGGACGCTTCCCCTTGAACCCGCCGGACGTGCCCGTGAATTCCAGCAGCGTCGTGAGCACCCCGGCAGGTGTCATCTTGAAAACCGTGCCGCAATCCGACGCGCCGCCTGCCGGTGTCATCCCGTAGAAATTCCCATCGCTGCCCTCCATCAGGCGGGCTTGCGGCGAGAGATTGAAGCCTGTGAAAAAATTGCTCCCGAGGGCGCCGCCGGAGGTGCCCGTGAACTGCACCAGCGTCGTGAGCACGCCCGCAGGCGTCATCTTGAAAACCGTGCCGGCGCTGGATGTGCCCCCGCTCACGGTCGTGCCGTAGAAGTTCCCATCGCGCCCACGAACCAAATCGCCCACCGGCGCGCGCCCCAACATGTTGCCCGCGGTATTCGTAAAGTCCACGAGCGTCGTCACCACCCGTGCCGGGGTCATCTTGAAGACCGTGCCGTCGCCCAGCGTGCCGCCGGAGAGCGTCGTGCCGTAGAAATTTCCCTCGCCATCCTGCACGAGCCCGGAGACCGGCCGACTCCCCTTGTTTGCGATATCCGCCCCCGCGTCGGCGAAGCTGAACATCTTCTCATAAACCTGCGCCTGCGCCGCCACCGCAAGCCACAACGACACGAGAGCAACCGCGAACCATCCGAGTCCCGACTTCCCGCCGCGCACGGTTTGAGTGACCTGCCTCGACAAAGAACGGGTAAGACGCTTGATGGCCCGGCTCCCGTAAGCGCCGAGCCTGCGAACTCAACCGATATCGCGTCCGGATCGAAAGTCCCTCGCCCCTATTTCCCCATCTGCTGCACGAAGTTGCGCAATCGGTGGCGCATCGCCTCGATCCGCTCGCGCTGCGTCGCGAAGCGCGGGTCGGCGAGCCAAGCCTCGACCACGCGCAACGCCTCGCGATCGTGCGCCGCGAGGTCGTCGTGCGCGGGCGTGATGGTGCGCGTGATCAGGTTGTTCGAGACCATGAAGTTCGCGTTCGGATAGATCCCGGCGAACGTGTCGAGTTCCGCCGGCGCGCGGCGCGGGTCGAGCAGATACGTTTCGAGAAGCGCGCGCTGCGCGGGGTCGCGCACGTCAGCGCGGGCGAAGTAGTTCGCGCGCGTCTGCTCGCGGCCGGTCATCAAGTCCGGCTGCGCCTGAAGCTGCGCGAGCACGGCGGCGGCGTCCTGCTGGATGAGCCGGTCGAGCGTGAGGAAGGCGGCATGACCGACGGCGCGGTTCGTCTTGTCCTGCACGAGCTGCGCGAGGCGTGGCGCGAAGTCGTTCGCCTTCGTATGAACGAGCACGTCGAACGCTTCGAGGTAGCCGCTGCTCGGCTTCGCGCGCCAGTCGGTGCGTGCGAGCATCTCACCCGCTTTCGCTTTCAAGAACGCCACATCGTCCGGCCGGCCGATCGCGCATGCACGCAGCGAGACAGCCCACTCATCCGCGGACGGCGACGACGCGAGAACGCGCCGCGCGTAGTCCGCTGCAGCCTCGGGCGAGACGAGCGTGAACGTGTAGAGCAGCCACACCCGCAGCGTCGGTGCCGTGCGCAGCGAGCCGCCGGGCTCGAGCGCGAACTCGAGCGGCACGGCAACGTCGCGTGCGGAGTCGAGGAAGCTCGCGATCACCTTCACCGCGATCTCCGGTGGGAGCCCGCGCAGGTAGGCGCGGATTTCCCCGAGCACACGGCGCGCGGCGTCCGCATCCGCCGCACCGCGCAACGCGGTGGTGAATTCGTCCAGCCGTTCGCTCGAGTCTGGTTGAACGCGAGGTGCCGCGGACGCGGGCGTTGTCGCTTCCATTTGAGTCTCCCGCCGCGGGTCCGTCGCCCGTCGAGCTGGCGGACGTGAGACCCACCACACCGCCACTCCGACGGCGAGAGCGAAACCTGCAAGTGCGAGCCGCTGCTTCATCGGAGCAATCGCGGATCGAAGGTGAAAGGCTCCGGTTTCGCGATGCGGATGCGACGGAAATCCCGGTGTGCCGGGTTAAGCAAAAAATTTGTTTCCACAGGCATGATCGTGCTGGGCACCGCGAGGACCGCGGACTTGTCCGCGCGCACCCACGCATCGCCAAAGTTCATGGTTTCCGGACCAGGCGGGCTGCCCCGCCAGCCTGCCGGCAACTCCGTGCTCCGAAGGTGGGCGATGAGCGCGTCAGGAAAATCGAGGCGGAAAGCCGCGAAGCGTGCGCCCGGAACGATCGGCTGGAAGTGGACCAGGATTTCGAGCGCGGCGAGCGAGGCATGCTCGCTCGCATAGACGACCGCCGCACCGGGCGAATTCCAGCGCCCACCAAACCGCCGCGCTCCCTCGCCAGAAAAGGCATCCGCAGCGCGGCCCGCCGACACGATTCGCCAGCCCGACGCCATCAGCTGTAAACTCCGAAGGCCATCCGCCCGAGCAACTGCTCGACCTCGCGCGCGCCGACCTCGGTCATCGCGAAATCCAGAGGACGGTCGCCGCCGAGCCCGGTCTGCGGCGCGG
>JBEBGD010000058.1:0-35415 GCA_040081625.1 Chthoniobacteraceae bacterium | reverse complement strand
CTGCTGCTTGCCGCGCTCGAGCCGCGAGAAGGTGAGAAAATCTTCCGCCAGCCGGCTCAACCGGGCGTTCTCGTCGGCGATGAGATCGAGATACTCGCGCGCCTGCTCCTCGTTGCGGACGCGCCCTTCGCGCAGCGTATCCACGAGCATTCGCATGGAGGCGAGCGGCGTGCGCAGTTCGTGCGCGACGGTCGCCACCGCCGTCGTGCGCAACTCGCGCAGTTCGATCTGGCGGCCCACGGTGAAGGCCGCGGCAGCCGCGATCGCGACGATCACCAGCAGCGCGCCGAGCACGATCTTGAGATACGTCTGGAACTGTTCCCTCACACCGAGCGCGAGGCTTTGCTCGTCGAGCAGGAACACCTGCACCGTCCACGGCAGGCTGAACTGCTTGAGCGGCTTTTGCGCGACGGGCTCGCGCGATGGCGCGTCGCCACCGCTCGAGTCGATCACCCGCAGCGTCACATCGCGATCGAGCTGAGCCCGGAAGAACTGATGCGCGTCGGCGGGCGTCGGCGGAGTGCCGAGCGCCGCGATGTGGCGCCCGAAGCCGGCCTCGGCGTTGTCGAGCGTCTGCTGATAGATCGCGCTGAGCCGCTCGAAATTCCCCGTCCGCTGCGTGCGCAGCGTCTCGGCCATCAACTGCAGCATCAATCCCATCGGGATCAGCGGCAGCAGGACGAGCAGCCACAGCAGGGCGCGGAGCTGTCCGGGACGGATTTCGTGCGTCATCGCGCGCCTGCTTACACCGACCGCGTCCGCGATGCGGTGAAAATTTCTCCAACTCGCGGGCGGACAATTTCACGGAACCTGCTCTAATCGCGCGGTCGTGAAAGCTTACGTCCTGCTCCTGATTTCGATCGCGGGTCCGCTGCTGGCCGGCGATGCGCGCGTCGCCGCGCTCACCCAGCAGGGCGACGCCGCCGACACGAGGCACGACACGCGAGCCGCACTCGCCGCATTACATCAAGCCGAAGCGATCGATCCCCAGAACTTCGGCGTGCTGCTGCGCATCTCGAAGCAATACACCGACCTCGGCGACCGGACGAAGGACAAGGCTGCCGCAAAGGCCGCGGCTGAGAAGGCGCTCGACTACGGTCGCCGCGCGCTCGTCCTCGACGCACAGAGCGCGAAGGCGCACCTGAACCTCGCGATCTGCTACGGGAAGATGACCGACTTCGTGAGCAACAAGACGAAGATGGAATACGCGAAGCTCATCCACGACGAGGCGCGGCGCTCCATCGAACTCGATGCGACCGACGACTACGCGTGGCACGTGCTCGGCCGCTGGCACGCCGGCGTCGCGAACCTCAACGGAATCCTCAAGGCGCTCGCAGGACTCGTGTATGGCGGCTTGCCGCCGGCGAGCAACGAGGACGCGGTGAAATGCCTGCGAAAGGCCGCCGAACTCGCCCCACAGCGCATGATGCACCATGCCGAGCTTGCAAAAGTCCTCGCCGCAACCGGCGACAAGGAACGCGCGGCGCAGCGCTGGCAGAACGTCCTCGGCATCCGCCCGCTCGACGCGCAGGACGAGCAGTATCAAAAGGAAGCGAAGCTCGCGCTCGAAGCCGCGCGCCCGGCAGGTGGCGGCGCACGCGGCGTGGCGCGGCACTGAGCGCTGACACTGGACAGCCCGGCCGCGTCGCCGAGAGTCGCGCGCCCATGCTCAGCGAACTCGCACGACAAAGCGTCAGCGTCCTGCCAATCGAGAAGGGCGGCTCAGGCCGCCGCTTCTGGCGGATGCACGTCGCCGATCACACGCTCATCCTCGTGCGCTACGGCGAGGACCGGCCGGAGAACCGCCACTACGTCTCGATCGCGCGCTTCCTCGAGAGCATCGGCGTGCGCGTGCCGGCGGTCTATTTCCACGACGAAACCGACGGCCTCATCGTGATGGAGGACGCGGGCGACAACGACCTGTGGTCGCACCGCAGCGACTCGTGGCCGCAACGGCGCGCGCTCTATCAGCGCACGCTCGACCAGGCGCTTTTGCTCCACACGCGCGGCCACCACGCCGCCGGCCTCGACAAGCTCCAGCTCCAGCAGCAGTTCGACTCCGCGCTCTATCGCTGGGAGCAGGATTACTTCATCGAGCACTGCCTCGGCCGTCACTTCGGCCACACCGCTCCCGTCGATCGCACGCGCCTCCACGAGATCGCCGACGAACTCGCCTCGCTCCCGCGCTGCCTCGTGCATCGCGATTTCCAAAGCCAGAACATCATCGTGCGCGCCGGCGAAGTCTGCCTCATCGACTTCCAAGGCCTGCGCCCCGGCCTCGCGCAATACGACCTCGCCTCGCTCCTGCTCGATCCCTACGTCCCGCTCACGGCCGCGGAGCGCGACGATCTGCTCGGCCATTACCTCGGCGGCCTGCTCGGACCCGGGCACGCGCACGACCCGGAGTTCATGCGCATCTACGACTTGTGCGCCATGCAGCGGCTCATGCAGGCACTCGGCGCTTACGGGAAGCTCGGCCACCTCGACCAGCGCTCGCAATTCCTCGAACACATCCCGACCGCGGTCGCGCGGCTGCGCGAAATCGTGGAACGAATTGGCGCAACTGAAGTGCTGGCCGGAGTTGCCGAATGATGCCACCGCGGCGGACCGCAGGCTCTGTCTTCGCCAGCGGCGAAGCTTGACAGCGCGAGGCTGTTCGGAAACACCATCTCGGGCATGTGGAGAACACTTTTCCTTTTCGCCCCACTCCAATTAGCATTGGCTCAAACGCCGTCGCTCGATGGAACGAGGCACTTGTTTCTCAGCCTTCCCGGCAAGGCTGATCAGGAAGTCTGGCATTGGGACCGCAAACCGGAATCTCGCATCAAAATCGCCAGGAATTCGACGGTCACCCTAAAGCACGAACTGCGGCGCCCAAACACCGAATGGCAGCCCAGCTACCACATCTTCCTGATCGAAGGCATGTATGGAAGCGAGCCGCTGCGGGAGGAACAGGAGCCGCGCCCGATCACGGTTTTCGAATACACCCGCTATCGTGATCCCGCCACCGCACCGACAGTGTCGCCGAGGGACTATGATCGTTATCACCGGAACCTGATTTCCTACCATTCAGTGCTTAAGACGAAGTTTCATCGCGAGATCGATGGCGGCGAGCGCACGGACAAGGGAACTGGACGCCGGGATCAGTTCCGCTTCCCGACCTGGCTGGGGATAGGCGACGGAGGAAACGCCACACCCGATGCCATTCTTCGCGCCAACAGTTACCGCCGCGCGTGCATCTACAGCCTCGGACAGCCGACGAAACCAGCCCCCCAAACGCCGAAGTTTGAGTTCACCGTCGGTAACGACTACACGGAAGTGGACGTCATGCTCATCGAGAAGTCCGCAGCCACCGGCGACATCGACAACCGATACCATCTCCGCTTCGTAGTCGAATGAGATTCCAATGACGCAGTTCTTCACCGCGCTCCGCGCAACCACCCTTTTCTATTGGACTCAACCGCGAGCCTCCCTCACGGCAATCGCCACGATGCTGGTTGCAAACCTGACTCTATATAGCCTGTGCGACTACGTGCGGTTTGACGACGACGCGGTCACCGCGAAGGGGTTGGTGAGCCTGGGCGCGTTTGTCATCATCTACGTCGCCGGCACACTCGCCATGCTTCGCCCGGGCGCGCAGTTTCCCGACGATGCCTTCAACCTGGCCTGGACGGTTCTGATGGCGTGGCAGATCGCGGTCGCCTTATTCGCCCTCAATTTGTTCCCGGCGCTGCGGCTCTACGACGTCTTCGCGCTCGATCCGTGGCAGACCGGAGCCATCTACGGAGCTGCGGGCACTGGCACGCTGCTGTGGTTTAGCTTGTTTGGCATCGGCAATCAGCCCAATCCACGCCCACGCTGGGTCACCCTCATCCTGCCCACGATTGTGACTTTCGGCCTAACCACCATCCTAATCAGCCAGTTCCTGATGGATAACGATACGCGGCAATACGTCCTCGCTCGCACGACGAAGTTCGACAAGGTCTTGAAAAATTTCCTCCCCAACCTGGAAAAAAAAGAAGAAGACCAGTCCGCGCCAACGCCCACCGGCAATTAGGGATCGGCCTTGCTGCGTTGGCTCGGCGGGCGCAAGAATCGCCTCCGCATGCACCCGCACCCGCCGACCGTCGTAATCGAGAATGTCACGCCGCTGATCGAAGGCGGCCGCTATCCGGTCAAGCGCGCCGTCGGCGAGGATCTCACGATCGAGGCCGATGTGTTCAAGGACGGGCACGATGTCGTCGTCGCGCTGCTCAAGTGGCGCGTCGTCGGCACGGCGAAGTGGCACGAGACGCCGATGACCTGCGTCGAGGCGTGGAACAAGGATCACTGGCGCGGCACGTGTTCGTTTTTCGAGATGGGCGCGCACGAAATCACGATCGAAGCATGGGGCGACACGTTCCGTTCGTGGCAACACGAGTTCTCGACGAAGTTCAAGGCGAACGAGCCGAACCTCGCGAGCGAGACCCTCGAAGGCGCGCAATTCATTGAGCAGGCGGCGCTGCGCGCGGTCGCCGCGGGACAGCAGCACGACGCCGGGCGGCTGCGCGAGATCGCGGCGGAAATCCGCGCGGGCGCACCGGAGCAGGTGGACAATCTCGCGCACGAGCACGAACTCGAAGCGCTGATGACGAGCTACGCGGATCGCAGCGAGGCGACGGAGTTCACGCTCAATGCCGCGGAGTTGATCGGCACCGTGGACGACCTGCTCCCGCCGAAGCCCGCGCCAAAGAAGGCGAAGTCGCGCGGGAAGAAAAAGGTCGCAATCGAAGAAAGCGTCGACCCACCGATCACCGATCACCGATCACCGGTCACCCCGGATTACCCCCGCGTCTGGGTGGACCGCGAGC
This sequence comes from Chthoniobacteraceae bacterium, assembly GCA_040081625.1. Taxonomy (GTDB): domain Bacteria; phylum Verrucomicrobiota; class Verrucomicrobiia; order Chthoniobacterales; family Chthoniobacteraceae; genus VFJQ01. The sequence continues at coordinate 30,565 of JBEBGD010000058.1, read as the reverse complement.
GAGCGCTGATCGGCGCATGGTATGAGTTCTTCCCCCGCTCCGCCGAGGGCCGCGGCGACAAAGGCTCGACCTTCCGCGACTGCCTCGCGCGCGTCGATGACGCAAAGGCGATGGGCTTCGACGTGATCTATTTCCCGCCGATCCATCCCGTCGGCGTGACCGCGCGCAAAGGCCGCAACAACTCCGTGACGTGCGAACCCGGCGAGCCCGGCGTGCCTTACGCGATCGGGAACCGGCACCAGAAATGCCCGAACGGCGGCGGCCACAAAGACGTGGCGCCGGAACTCGGCACTCTCGAGGACTTCGACTGGCTCGTCGGCGAGATCCACGCGCGCGGGATGGAGGTCGCGCTCGACTTCGCGCTGAACTGCTCGCCCGATCATCCCTACGTCGCCGCGCACCCCGAGTGGTTTTACCAGCGCCCCGACGGCACGATCAAATACGCCGAGAACCCGCCCAAAAAATATCAGGACGTTTATCCGCTGAACTACCACAACCCGAGCTGGCCCGTGTTGTGGGACGAGTTGACGAGCGTGATCGAGTTCTGGTGCGAGCACGGCGTGCGCATCTTCCGCGTCGATAATCCGCACACGAAGCCGGTCGCGTTTTGGGAATACATGATCGGCCGCGTGCAGCGCCGCTGGCCCGACGCGATCTTTCTCAGTGAGGCCTTCACGAAGTCGAAGATGATGCGCGTGCTCGCGCGCGCCGGCTTTACGCAGAGCTACACCTACTTCACTTGGCGAAACACGAAGGACGGGCTCACCGGCTACTTCACCGAGCTGACCGGCGAGGTCGCCGACGTGATGCGGCCGAATCTTTTCGCCAACACGCCGGACATCCTGCCGAGCTACCTGCAATTCGGCGGGCGCCCCGCCTTCGCCGTGCGCGCCGTGCTCGCAGCGACACTCGCGCCGACCTACGGCATCTACTCGGGCTTCGAGCTGTGCGAAAACGCCGGCCTGTGGCGCGCCGACTTCGACGCCGCGCGCGACGTGCGGCATTTCCTCAACCTCTGCGACTTCGACTACAAGCAGCTCGCGAAGGAGGAATACTGGGAGAGCGAAAAGTATCAGTGGAAGCAGCGCGACTGGAACTCGCCCGGCAACATCAAGCCGCTCGTCACGCGCTTGAATGCGATCCGTCGCGAGAACCGCGCGCTGCAACAACTTCGCAACCTGCGCTTCGTCCCGTGCGACAACGACCTCGTCCTCGCCTACGCGAAGCAGACGGTCGCACGCGACAACTGCCTTCTCATCATCGTGAACCTCGATCCGTTTCACGCGCAGGATGCGTATGTGACTGTGCCGCTCGAAGACTTCGGCCTCAGCGAGCAGGAGGTGTATCAGGTCCACGATCTCCTCACCGGCGAGCGTTTCCACTGGAAGGGCCGGAGCAACTTCGTGCGCCTCAATCCCGCCGAGCGTCCCGGACACGTCTTCCGCGTGCGGCGAAAGCTCGGGAGCGAACGGGACTTCGATTACTTCCAATAGCCAAGGAGGGGCGGCGTCCCGCCGCCCTGAACCGAGATAGCGGCTCCCCGGTCGAGCGGATCTGTTTTGGGAACCCCTCCGGGGTTCAGGGCGGCGGGACGCCGCCCCTCCTTGCTACGGCACCAGCAGCACCGTCAGCTTCTTCGGGCCGTGCGCGCCGAGCACCAGGATGCGCTCGATGTCCCCGGTGCGGCTCGGGCCGTTGATGAAACCCATGAAGCTCGGGTAGCCGGACGCGCCGTATTTCTGCGCGAGCAATTCGTAGGCGGCGGTGAGGTCGGGGAGAAGCTGCGCGCGGCTCGCGATGACGACGTGATGCGGCGGCAGCACGCTGAGCGCGCGACCGCCGGAACTGCGCGTAGTCACACACACGCTGCCAGTCTGCGCGACGAGGCATTCGCATTCGGTGAGGCCGGCGTCGCAGGCTTCGAGCGCGTTCTTGTCGTAGTCGGATTCGATGCGCAGCACTTCGCGCGGGCGCACGTGCTCGGCGAGAACGTCGGTCAAATCGCCCGCGTGCGTCGCGAGTCTCTCCCAGCCGTGGTCGCTCGCGAGCTTCGCCAGGTGCGCGCCAGCCAGTTCGATGGTGGGGCAATTCACAAACTCCGTCCGAAGCGATTCGCTCAGCCGCATGAATGACGCGAGACGGTCCTCGTGCGTCGGGCCGACGACCGGCAGCCACTCGCGAAACGGTGCGGTGGCGATCGAGCCTGGCGCCGGCGCCGGCTTCTCGTGATGACGCGGCGCGGGCACGCGCAGCGCCTCGCGGACGCGCCCGAGGATGGCCTCGCGATCACCATTCATCGCACGCGCTCCTTCCACAATTGCCTGAACGTCTTCGTCGGCGCGTCGGGGAAGTCGCGCGTCTTGGTCCACGACTGCACCGGGTCGAGCGGCGTGGCTTTCACGAGCGGGTGCAGCGCAAGCGCCCACGGCGTGAAGCGCGTCGCGAACGCGTAGAGCCGCGGCTGATTCATGAACCACGAGAATGCCTTCCACATCAGCTTCTCGAGCAGCGCGGGCTTCTCCTTCATCGCGTTGCGGCGGTTGTGCAGCAGGTGATGATGGATGTCGATTTTCACCGGGCACGCCTCGGTGCACGCGCCGCAGAGCGACGACGCGCCGCTGAGATGCTTCCAGTCCTGCAAGCCGCGGAAGTGCGGTGTGATGACGCTGCCGATCGGGCCTTGATACGTGGTGCCGTAGGCGTGGCCGCCGATGTTTTTGAAGATCGGGCACACGTTCAGGCAGGCGCCGCAGCGGATGCAGTGGAGCGCGTCGCGTTGCTCGGGATCGGCGAGCAGACGAGTGCGGTGATTGTCCAGCAGCACGACGTGAAACTCCTCAGGGCCGTCCTGCTCACTCGGTTGGCGTGGGCCGCCATACATCGAGTTGTAACACGTCATGTTCTGCCCGGTGCCGGCGGTGCCGAGCATCGGGAGAAAGAGCGCGAGGTCCGCGAGACGCGGCAGCACCTTCTCGATGCCGACGAGCGCGACGTGGATGCGCGGATGCGCGCATGTGAGGCGCGCGTTGCCTTCGTTCTCGGTGATCGAGATCATGCCGGTCTCGGCGATGATGAAGTTGCCGCCGCTGATCCCCATGTCGGCCTCGATGTAATGCCGGCGCAGCCAGCGCCTGGCGATCATCGTGAGTTCCTCGGGGGAGTCGGTCTTCGCGCTGCCGAGTTCCTTTTCAAAAAGCGCGCTGATCTCGTCGCGCTTGAGGTGCATGCACGGAAAGACGAAGTGATACGGCGCCTCGTGCTTGAGCTGCTGGATGAACTCGCCGAGGTCGCTCTCGATCACCGCGTAGCCTTCGTGCTCCAGCGCGTCGTTGAGGTGGATCTCCTCGCTCGTCATCGCCTTCGACTTCACGATCGACTTCACGCCGCGATCGCGCGCGAGCCCGAGGATGTAGTCGCGCGCCTGCTGGCTGTTGCTTGCCCAGAAGACCTTCCCGCCGCGCGCGGTGAACTGCTGCTCGAACTGCTCGAGCATCGCGTCGAGGTGATTGATCCCCTCGTATTTGATCGCACTCGCCGCATCGCGCGCGTGCTCCCAACTCGCGTAAGCCGTCTCCGTCTTTGCCCGCGTGGTCTTGTAGCCACCGAGCGCCCTCCGCACGAACGCGCGGCGATCCGTGTCGGCGGTCGTGACGTTCGAGTCGGCGTGGAACTGAGTCTTCGCGCTCATCGCTGCACGAGCACCTCAGCAAGGTGCAGGCTCTTCATCGTGCGCCCGCTGTTCCGGTCGAACCATCCCTGAATCTGCATCAGGCAGCTCAAGTCATTGCTCACCACGTAGTCGGCTTTCGTCTCGAGGATCGAGTTGCACTTCACCTCCGCCATCGCGGTGGAGATCTGCGGATACTTCACCGCGAACGTCCCGCCGAAGCCGCAGCAGCTCTCGCCCTCGCTCATCTCGACCATCTCCAACCCCTTCACGTTCGCGAGCAGTTCGCGCGCGGAGGTCTTGCTGCCGAGTTCGCGCAGGCCGTGGCAGCCATCGTGGAAAGTCGCGCGGCCCTCGAACTTCGCGCCCACGTCGCGCACGCCGAGTTTGTTCACGAGGAAGTCGGAGAACTCGAACGTCTTCGCCGCGAGGGCGCGCACTTCCGCTTCCTCCGGCTGATGCTCAAAAAGCTCGGGGTAGAAGACTTTCATCATCGCCCCGCATGACCCGCTCGGTGCGACGACGACTTCCGCGTCGCGGAAAAGGCGCATCTGCCTCCGCGCCACGTCGCGCGCCTCATCCCAAAACCCCGAGTTGAACGGCGGCTGACCGCAGCACGTCTGCGCCTCGGGGTAGTCGATCGTGTGGCCGAGCCGCTCGATCACCTGCACCACCGCCATCGCGGCCTGCGGATAAAACGAGTCGATGAAGCAGGGAATGAAAAGCGTGACGCGCAAGGGCTGGGATTAGCGCGCAGGCTTGCCTGCGGCGCAACTTCGTAAATGCACTCGCCACGCGACCCCGCGGCGGGTAGCGGCTCCGACATGCCATTCTCCGACGCTGCCGATGCCTACGCCGCGCTGGGCGTCGATGCCGCCGCCGCCATCGCCACGCTCGCCGCGACGCCGATCTCCATCCATTGCTGGCAGGGCGACGATGTGCGCGGCTTCGAGGGGGCCGGTGAACTCGGCGGCGGCCTCGCAGCGACGGGATCGTTTCCGGGAAAGGCGCGGAACGCGGATGAGCTGCGCGGCGACCTGGAGCAAGCGCTCGCGCTCATCCCCGGGTGCCATCGGGTGAATCTGCACGCGAGCTACGCCGACGCTCCTGCGTCTCGCGACAAGCTGACCGACGCGAACTTCCGCGTGTGGATGGACTGGGCAAAGGCGCGCGGGCTCGGCCTCGATTTCAACCCGACTTTCTTCTCCCACCCTCTCGCCGCGGATGGCTTCACGCTCAGCCACTCTGACGCGAATGTGCGGCGATTCTGGATCGATCACGGCCGCGCGTGCCGGCGGATCGGCGCGGAGTTCTCGCGCGCGCTCGGGTCACCGAGCGTGGTGAACGTGTGGATTCCTGACGGCTTCAAGGACCTGCCGATCGATCGGCGTGCGCCGCGCGAGCGGCTGCTCGCCGCGCTCGACGAGGTGTTCGCCGAGTCGCTCGATGGTGTGATCGATTGCGTCGAGCCAAAGCTCTTCGGCCTCGGCAGCGAGAGCTACGTCGTCGGCTCGCACGAGTTTTACCTCGGCTACGCCATCGCGCGTCAAAAGGCGCTCTGCCTCGACGCGGGGCATTTTCACCCGACGGAAAGCGTCGCCGACAAAATCTCCAGCGTGCTGCTTCACGTGCCGCGCGTGCTCCTGCATGTGAGCCGCGGCGTCCGGTGGGACAGCGACCATGTGGTGATCCTCGACGACCTGACCCGCGCGCTTTTCGAGGAAGTCGTGCGCGGCGGCTGGCTCGATCGAGTGTCGATCGGGCTCGATTACTTCGATGCGTCGATCAACCGTGTCGCCGCATGGGTCATCGGTGCCCGCGCCACCCAGAAGGCGCTGCTCGCCGCGCTGCTCGAACCGACGGCGCGGCTGCGCGAATACGAGAACGCCGGCAATTTCACGGCGCGTCTCGCATTGCTCGAAGAACTAAAGATGCTGCCGCTCGGTGCGGTGTGGGCGGAGTTCTGCCGGAACAGCGATGTGCCCGCCGGTTTTGCGTGGACGGACGAGATCGTGCGCTACGAGCGCGAGGTGCTGTCACGTCGCAAGTAGATGGACTCTCTCGAGGGCCTGCTACGCGAGCGAGGCACGCGACTTGGTCGCGTAGCGACCTCCGAGAGTAGCCCGGCGTTTCAACGCCGGGTCCGGAACCGACACTTCCGAATACGTCGCGTAGTGACGGTTGATGGAGCGTGGACGCCGGTCATCCGTCGCTCCGCGACGTGTCGTTGAGCCAACTCGGAATCCCGGCGCTGAAAGCGCCGGGCTACTTTCGCCGGTCGCTCCGCGACCGCGGCACCGGCTCCCGTTCACGTTTCGAGACTTTAAATTCCCTATAAACTAGCGCGGGCGATATTGCGCGATGACTTCGTCGTAGAGCGCGAAGAGACGCGTGAAAACCTGCCGCCACGAGAACAGTGCGGCGACGCGACGGTGCAGTGCATCGGCGTCGCACGCGTGCGCGTGGCCGAGGATGGCTTGTGCGAGTGCGTCGGGCGTATTCGCGTCGGCCCACACGGCCTGGTCGGTGTGGATGATGCGGTCCATGTAGCTGCCGCGAATGCCGATCACCGGGACGCCGCACGCCTGCGCCTCGATCGAGACGAGTCCGAAGGTCTCCTGCACGCCGGGATGCACGAACAGGTCCGCCGCGCGATAGATCGCCGCGAGTCGGCGTGCATCGGCGCAGTAAGGCTGGTGTGTGACTGGTGACTGGTGACTGCTGATCAGTGAGTGGAGTTCGCGGCGCTGCAATCCGTCGCCGACCACGAGCAGGTGAAAGCGATCGCGCGGCAGTCGGCGGAAGGCGTCGTAAAGCGTGTGCGTGTTTTTCTCCTGCGCGAGCCGGCCGACGTAGAGCAGCAGCGTGCGGTCGCTCGGGATGCCGAGTTCGGCGCGCACGTTTTCGCCGCGCTCACGAGCCGGGCGGAAGATGTCCGTGTCAACGCCGAGGTCGCTGTGGAAGAGCCTGCCGCGCTCGACGCCCCACTCGGCGAGAACTTCGCCGAGCGCAGGGCTGGGCACGATGGTGCGCTCGAAGCGGTTGTAGAGATTGCGCACGTAGCGCCGCGCGAAATCGACGAATGCCTCGGTCAGCGTTGCACCGCAAAACTTGCTCACCGTGCGCACATAGGCCTCGGGAAAGTGCGAGTGATAGAACGCGATGACCGGGATGCCGAGCGCGGCGCCAGAGTGGACGGCCTTCCACGCGACCTGATACGGATCGCCGCTCTCGATGAGGTGCGGGCGCTCGCGCTCGAGGATGCGCTCAATCGCTTCGAGCCGCAGCAGCACGCGATAGCGCGAGGTTTTCGAAATCAGCGGGGAGGCGATCGTGTAAGTGCGCGCGCGTTCGTCGCCGGTGCACTCGTCGCGTTCGCCGGGGATGATGAGGATGTGCTCGTCGCCCGGCCGATGCTCGCGCACGTGGCGGATCTTTTCGCCGACGTAGCGCTTCACTCCGCCGCTGAATGGCGAATAGAACTGCGTGAGGTCGCAGAGCTTCACGCGCGGTGGTGGAGGCGAAGTCTTTCGCGGCGGGGCATCGGTTCGATCAGCGGTGGATCATTGGCTGCGGGCTGCAAGGCAAGGCGCATCTGCCCCGGCGCGTTTCGCCCTTGCGCGGGTGTGGCGCGCAAAAGACTCTGCGCGGCTCCCAAATGACCACTCCGCTTCAGCACGTCTCCGTCTTCGGCTTGGGCAAACTCGGCGCGTGCATCGCGGCGACGCTTGCGCATCGCGGCTTCGATGTCATCGGCGTGGACGTGGACCCGGCGAAAGTCGAGGCGGTGAATGCGGGGCTGCCGCCGGTCGATGAACCGCGGCTGGCGGAGACGATCGCGGCCGGCCGCGCGCGGCTGCGCGCATCGCTCGACCCACGCGCGGCGCTCGGGACGCAGGCGAGTTTTTTCATCCCGCCGTCGCCGAGTCTGCCTGATGGCAGCTTCAGCAGCGAGTATCTGCTGCGCTCGATGCAGTCGCTCGCGGAGGTGCTGCGCGACGCCGGAAAGCGCGATCATCTTTTCGTCTGCTCGAGCACGGTCACGCCCGGCGCGGCGGGTGCGATCCTCGTCCCGATGCTCGAACGCGTGACGGGTTGGCGGCTGAATGAGGGCTTTCGTTATTGCTACAACCCGGAGTTCATCGCGCTCGGCAATGTTGTGCGCGGGCTGCTCGAGCCGGACATGGTTTTGATCGGCGAAAGCGACGCGGCTGCCGGCGAGTTGCTCGCGGATCTGTATCGGCGCTATTGCACGAATCAGCCCCACGTAGCGCGCATGAGCATCCCCAGCGCGGAGCTGACGAAGATCTCGGTGAACAGCTACATCACCATGAAGATCAGCTTCACCAACCAGCTCCGCCTGATCGCCGGGCGGATGCCGGGCGCGGATATCCACGCGATCCTCGACGCGATCGGCAGCGACAGCCGGATCGGGCGTAAATATCTGCAATCGGGCGCGAGCTACGGCGGGCCGTGTTTCCCGCGCGACAACCGACTCGTCGCCTACGCCGCGCGCCAGGTCGGCCTCACCGCTCCGCTGGCCGAGGCGAGCGACGCGATCAACGAGATCGCGAAGGACGAGTTCGTCGCGGAAATCGCGCTCGCCGCGCAGCCCGGCGCGACCGTGGCGGTGCTCGGCATGAGCTACAAACCGGACACCTACATCACCGAGGAATCCGCCGGCCTTCACGTGGCGCAGAAGCTCAAGCGCGCGGGCTTTCGCGTGCTCGTTCACGACGGCGCGGCGACGCCGGCGAACAGCCCGGCGCTTCACGAATTTGAGTCGCTCGGCGAACTGGCGACGCTGCGCGAGCGCGGCGAGATCGCGGTCGCGGCCATCTGCTGCCCGTGGCCGCAGTATCGCGGGCTGGGGTTTCATCCGGCCACGCGCGTGATCTCGCACTGGCGGCTGTAAGCGGCGCTACAGCTTGTCGAGGCCGATGTTCGACGAGAAGGTCGCCTTCTTCCGGAAATGCCGGCGCAGCAGGACGTGACCGGGGATCAAGTCGCACTTCCCGCGCGCGAGCAGCTTGGAGAGCTGCCGCTTGAGACGCGCGAAGGTCATCAGCGCCTGGCCGCGCCACCCGCGGGGCACGCCGTATTCCGCGCGGATGAGCGCGCTTTCCCTCGCCATGTTCTCGCGGATGCGCGAGTCCACGGTCTGGCCGCGCTCGTGATAGCGGAAGTTCACGAGCAGTCGGGGGATGTGGCCGATGCGCGCCTGCGCCCGCACAAGCCGGTAGAGATACTCGATGTCGCACGTGCCCTTGAACTCCTTGTAGCGATAGCTGCCGAGCCGCTCGTAGGTCGCCTTGCGCAGAAAAAACGCCTGGTGATGCGCGATGCCGAACCCGCACCAGACGATGAACGGATCCCAGCCCGCCTCCTCGCGCCGGAAGATTTCCCGCCCTTCGCCATCGACGAAAACGATGTCGCCGAAGACCCCATCCCACTGCGGATGCGCCGCGAGTGTTTCGCCCACCGCAGGCAGCGCACCGGGCCGGTAGAAGTCGTCGGCATTGAGAATTGCGAAGGCCTCCCCCGTCGCCATGCGAATGCCCTTGTCCATCGCGTGCCAGTGGCCTTCGTCCTTTTCCGAGATCCAGCGCACATGCGGAAACTCGCGCACGATGTCGAGCGTCCCATCGGTCGATCCGCCATCGATCACCACGTGCTCGAGGTTCGCGTAATCCTGCGAGCGCACGCTCTCGAGCGTCTCGCGGATCGTGTGAACGCTGTTGAAGCAAGGGGTGATGATGGAGAGGCGCGGGAGGTCGGGCATCTGACGCAGATTCGGCCATTAGCACGGAATGCGCGAGATTGCGCCGCGCAGAAAATCGTCGCCGGGCGCGTGGGATTCGATTCAAGTCACGCGCCCTCCGCCCATGCGAGTCCTCTTCGATCACGCCAACCCCTTCCTGCTCACGCACGGCGGCTTCCAGATCCAGATCGAGCGGACGATGGAGGCCGTGCGTGCGAGCGGAGTGGAAGGCGAGTGTCTCCGCTGGTGGGACGACACGCAGACGGGCGATCTCATCCACTATTTCGGCCGGCCGAGCGGCTGGTATGTGCGTCACGCCGGGCACAAAGGTTTGCCGGTGGCGTTCTCCGAACTGCTCACCGGGCTGGGCTCGCGACGGCCCGCACTGCGGGGGGCACAAAGGCTCATCACGGCAGCATTGCGGCGTCTCGACTCGCGGATGATCAACGAACGATTCTCGTGGGAGGCGTTTCGGCTCGCAGCGGCTTGCGTCGCGAACACCGGGTTCGAAGCGCGGCTCATGAGTGAGATGTTCGGCGCGCCCGCCGAGCGCGTCCACGTCGTGCCGAACGGCGTCGAGGATGTGTTCTTCGACCGCGGAGATCGCAAGCGCGGCGACTGGCTGCTCTGCACGGCCACGATCGTCGAGCGCAAGCGCGCGCTCGAACTCGCAACCGCAGCGGTCGAGGCGCGCACGCCCGTGCGCATCATCGGAAAGCCCTACTCGGAGGACGATCCGTATTTCCAACGCTTCAGCGGATTGGTCGCGAATCATCCACAATTTCTCGAACACCTCCCGGCGATCGCCGATCGCGCCGTGCTCGCCCGGCACTACCACGAGGCGCGCGGCTTTGTGCTGCTCAGCACGATGGAGACGCGCAGCCTCTCGGCGGAGGAAGCGGCGGCGGGCGGCTGCCCGCTGCTGCTCACCGACCTGCCGTGGGCGCACAGCGTCTTCGGCGACGATGCGATCTACTGCCCGCTCGCGTCCGCATCCGTCACGGCGCGTCATCTCCGGGCCTTTTACGATGCGGCGCCGCAGCGGCCCGTGCCGAAACCGCCGATGCGATGGAGCGAAGTCGGCGCGCGCTTCCGGGCGATCTACGAAAGTGTGCTGCGCCGATGAAAGTCGCGTTCGATAGCGGGCTGCCGTTCGCCCTCGCGCACGGCGGCTTTCAGATCCAGATCGAGCAGACTCGGTGCGCGCTCGCCCGGATCGGCGTGGACGTGGACCACATGCGCTGGTGGGACGCCGAGCAGCGTCCGGACATCATCCATTGGTTTGGCGCATTGAATTCCGAATACGTGCGGCACGCACACTCGAAGGGAATCAAGCTCGTGCTCTCGGAACTGCGCACCGCCACGGGCTCGCGCCCCGCATGGATGCTCGGCGCGCAGCGGTTGCTCACACGCGCCGGACGGCGCCTCCTGCCGCAGTCGATCGTCGCGCGGATCGGCTGGGACATTTACCAGCGCGTCGATTCCGCCACGGCGCTCACCGAGTGCGAGGCGCGCATCATGCGCGACATCTCCGAGTGCCCGCCGGAGCGCTTGCGCGTCATCCCGAATGGTGTCGAGGACGAGTTCTTCGACACTTCGCCTGCACCCGCGCTCGACTGGCTCGTATGCACCGCGACGATTCACCCCCGCAAGCGCGTGCTCGAACTCGCCCGCGCGGCCATCATCGCGCAAGTGCCCGTGTGGGTCATCGGGCGACCGTATTCGGAGGATGAGCGCTACCACCGCGAGTTCGTGGAAGTCGCGCGCGCAAATCCGAAGTGGGTGCGCTACGACGGCGGGATCGACGATCGCAGCCGGCTTGCGGAGCTCTACCGCGGCGCGCGTGGCTTCGTGCTCATCAGCACGATGGAAAGCCAGAGCCTCTCCGCGCTCGAGGCCGCCGCTTCGCGCTGCCCGCTGCTCCTCACCGATCTTCCGTGGGCGCGGGCCACGTTCGGCGTTTGCGCGGCGTATTGCCCGGACACTTCCGACCCCGCGATCCTCGCCCGGCACCTGCGCGCGTTTTGGGAATCCGACCGCGCTCGCGCGCAGCACTTCGCCCCGCCGCGATGGACGCAGGTCGCGGAGCAGTTGCGCGACCTTTACGAATCGCTCGCGAGCACCTCGCGATAGATTTCGAGATGCCGCTGCGCGATCACGCGCGGGTGATAGCGCGTCTCCATCACGCCCGCAGCGCCCGCAGGTTTCGGCGCGCCGGCTTCCACCCATCGCGAGATGCCCGCGGCGAGCGCGTCCCAATCATTCGAGTCGAACAATTCCGCGCCATCGAGGCCGCTGGCAATATCGACGATGCCGCCGAGCCGCGCGCCGAAGAACTTGAGATTGCGAGCCAGCCCCTCGGCGACCACGAGACCGAAGGCTTCCTCGCTCGGGAAGTGCAGCAGCGCCGCGGAGCGATCGATCTGCGACACGAGTTCGTCGGCGGACAGCTCGCCGCACCAGCGTGCGAAGCCGGCCTGCTCGGCATCCGCGAGGCGTTCGCGAAATCGTCGTGCGTAGTCATCATCCGGGCATCCACCCACGAATTCGAACACCACGCGAATCCCGGACGCGTGCAGGCGACCGGCGAGATCGAGGATCTCGAGCTGCCGCTTGCGCGGACAAACGAGGCCGATGTTCACGATGCGCGGCACGGAGTCCTGCGGCGGATTCGTCGATGGTCGGAAGAACTCCGGCCGCAGCGGATTCGCGACGCGCCACGTCCGGCGCGCACGCGGTCGCACGAGTTCCTCGGTGTATGCCGAGTTGCAGAAAACACCGCCGGTCCGCGGCAGCGTGAATTCCTCGAGCCACGCATTGATCCAGCCATACGTGAACGGCCGCGCGCGGAACAGCCGCGCCAGCTCCGCCATGTTTCCGTGGATCGTCAAGACGTTCGGATACCCGGACATCACCGCACCGATCGCGCAGTCGCGCTCGGTGCCCTGGCCGTGGACGATGTCGGGCTGCACGTCCCGCAGCTTGCGCCGCACGGCGCGAATGCACCCCTGATAGCCCGTGGTCATCCACCCGATCTTCGACACCTCGAGCGCGTGATACCACACGTTGTCCGCGAGTTTTTCCGGCGACTGCACCGGCTGCCGAACGCACGAGATCACGTGAACCTCGATCTCCCGGAGCTGTGCGAACCCGTGCAGCATCGCCTCGGGCGCGGTGCCGAAGAACGGCTTGGGCTTCGCGTAGTCCCGGAAGTGCTCGCGGTTGTCGGTAGTCAGGAAGGCGACTCGCAGAGGACGGCTCATGCGATCCGCTCGAATCCCCGGTTGCGGTTGGCGGGGTCGATCTCCACGGCGAAGAGCGCAGCGGCGCGCAGCACCGTGGCCGGCGCACGGCGGGCGCGAGCACGGTGGATGAAGGAATTCACGAAGCCCGTCGGCGACATGGCGGCACGCTAGAACGGCGTGCGCGCTTCGGCATAGCCAATTTGCGCGGCGCGACTAGCATCCGGCCGCCCGATGCCTCCGCCCACACTCGCGCTCTGCCTCGAATACCCGCTCGCGATGCGCGGCGGTGTGAGCGTGCTGGTCGAGACGCTCATCGCCGGACTCGCGGACGAGTTTCGCATCGTGCTCGTCTCGCCCGATGACGCGCGGGATCTGGCGGAGCATCCCGTCGCGTCGCTGGTCGCACGGCACCTGGATTGGAACCCCGGCGAAGTTTCCACCGCGACCTCGCGCGCGCTCGTCGAGCGGCTGGTGGCGGAAGGCTGCGACCTTGCGCACTTCCATCTCGGCGGTGTCTTCGGCTGGGGCATTCGCTTTCCCGGGCAGTCGCCGTTTGGTTTCGCGGCCAAGGCGGGGATCGCGGTTTGCAGCACGGTGCATCTCACCGTCTCGCTGCTCGACGGTTTCTGCGGACCGCAGAAGCCGCTTTGGTTCAAGCTCGCGCTGCTGCCGGTCGCGTGGCTGGGGAAGCTCGGCGCGCTGCGGCACGCGCGCGCGGAGATCGCGGTTTCGCGGTTCGACGAGGCGCGGCTGCGCCGCTGGTATGCGCCGCTCGCGGGCCGCTTTCGGCAGATTTACCACTCGCGGCTCAGCCTCGGGACCGAGTCGCCGACGGCGGCTCGATCGACGACGATCCTCAACGTCGGTCACCTCGCACATCGCAAAGGCCAGCACGTGCTCGTCGATGCGTTTGCGCGCATCGCGACGCGCCATCCGCAGTGGCAGCTCCAACTCGTCGGGCCGCACGACGACGCGGCCTCGGTCGAGCGCGTCCGCGCGATGATCGAGCGCGCCGGGTTGCGGGCGCGTGTGCAGCTATCCGGGAGCCGTGACGACGCGATCGAGCTGATGCGCACCGCCGGGATCTACGTGCAGCCGTCGCTCGAGGAAGCGCTCGGCCGCGCGCTGCAGGAAGCGCTCTTTGAAGGCTGCCCCGCGATCGGCAGCGACGCGGGAGGTATTCCCGAGTTGATCGCCGATGGCGACAACGGGCTGCTCGTGCCGAAGGGCGACGCCGGTGCGCTGGCGGATGCACTCGATCGGTTGATCACGGACGCGGAGCTGCGAGCACGGCTCGGCGCACGTGCGCGCCCGTCCATCGTCGAACGCGGGATGCTCGCCGACGCGATGGTCGCGAGGCATCGCGAACTTTACCGGGAGATCCTCGCGAGCCGATGAGCGCGGAATCCGGAAAGTTCATCATCGCGACGCCGGGCCGTTCCGTGTGCGACGACAATGCGCGGGTGCTCGAGCGCGCGGGCCGGCTTCGCTTCATCGCGCTCGGCACGCGCCGCGGCATCGTCGGCGTGCCGCCGGAACACACGCGGCTCAATCCAGCCATCGGCGCGGCGACCTACGTCTTCGGCCGGTATTTTTCCACCTATCGGGGCGAGTCGCTGCGCTTCCGCCTGCATCCGTGGTTCGATCGATGGGTGTGCCGGCAGATCACGCCCGGCGATCACGTCATCTCCAGCTACGGCTACGCGAATGCGAGCTTCCGCCGCGTGCGCGAACACGGCGGTCGCACCTTTCTCGACGGGGGCAATTCGCATCCCGAGAATTTCTGGTCGGTCGTGAGCGGGGAGCATCGGCGGTGGGGTTGCCCGCATCCGCCCTTCGCGCCGCACCACTACGAGCGCTCCGTCGCGATGATGGAGGATGTGGACTTCGTGCTCTCGCCGAGCGCGTATGTGACGCGCTCTTTTCTCGAGCGCGGTTTCAAGCCGGAGCAGATTCTGTCGAACGTGTATCCGCTCGATCTCGACTGCTTCCGCCCTGCCACGACGCCGCGCCCCGCCGATCGCCCGCTGACGCTGATCTCGACCGGCATGCCCTCGCTGCGCAAAGGCGCGCCGTATTTGCTCGAAGCCTTTCGCATCGTCCGCCGCGCGCGCCCGGATGCGCGGCTGCTGCTCACCGCGCCGATGCACTCGAGCATGGAAGGTGTGATGAAAAAGTTCGCCGACCTGCCGATCGAGTGGTCGCCAGGCCTGCCGCACGCGCAACTCGCCGCGCGGCTGCGGAGTGCGGACGTGTTCGTGCTCCCGTCGCTCGAGGATGGATTCGGTCGCACCGTCGCGGAGGCGATGGCGTGCGGGCTGCCGGTGATCGTAACGCCGAACACCGGCGCCGCGGACCTCGTCGTGCCGGAGCGGAGCGGGAGCATCGTGCCGATCCGCGACGCGCAGGCGATCGCGGCTGCGGTGCTTGCGTGGGGCGAAAAAATCACGGCTGCCGCTGCGCCGCCGGAGAGTTTGATCGACGTTTCCGCTCTGTCGTTTGCGGTCTTCGAGAGCGCGTTCCTTTCCCAACTGCGCGAGCGCGGACTGATCCCGCGGTGATCACTTCCGGCCGCGCCCGAGGATGCCGCGCCACACTTCCCACTCGGCGCGAATGAGCGCGGGCCGCAGCCCGAGCAGCCACGCGCTCGCGAGCCAGATCCCGATCGCCGCAGCGGAAGTGACCGCCCAGCCGTGGTGCCAGCGCACCGCGGCGACAGCCGCCACCGCGACGACGGGCACGAGCCAGCAGCGCGCCGCCCATCGCGCCCACGCGAGGCCGAGTCGCCCGCAAAGGTAGCGGCTGATCGTGAGCGTCATCAGCGATTGCGCGAGCACGGTCGCCGCCGCGATACCGAGGATGCTGCCGGCGCGCATCGCGGCGAAGGATAGCGCGAAGTTGAGGAGCGCCGTCAGCCCGATCACGATGCCGACGAAGCGCAGTCCGCGTTCGTTGACGCGGGTGCTGAGCTGGATGCCGACGTTTGATCCGATCGTGATCGCGAGGCTCGCGGCGAAGGCGATCTGCCAGCTCAGCGGCGCGCTCATCGAGTCGCCCAGCCACAGCCGGATGAATGCGTCGTTGATCACGAGGTATCCGAACGCCGCGGCGAGCCCGAGCAGCGTCTCGATGAGATTGAGGCGTTGCGCCTCGGTCTCGGTGCGACGGCGATCGTCGTCGCGACCGGAGCCGAGCCAGAGCGCGAGTTTCGGCATGGCGACGTAGGTGAGGCTGACGATCAGCATCAGCGCGAGTTCGGGGAGCTTGTTGTTGAGCTGATAGACCGGCACGAAGGCGGGGCCGATGCCGCCGTTGATCAGGAGACGGTCGGCGGTGAGATAGACGAAATTTCCCAGCCCAAGCACATAGACCCACGCGCTGTCGGCGAGCATCTGGCGGAGAATGGGCCACTCGAGGCGCATCGGGCGCAATCGCGCGAGTGCTGGCTGCGCCTTGTGCAGCACCCACCAGCCGAGTGCGAGCGAGCACGTCGAGGAGCCGATGTAGGTGAGGTATTGCACTGAGAGCGGCGCGTTCCGTTGCGCGAGCCAGATGTGCGCGAGGATGGATGCCTGGCTGACGACGAACGCGGGGAGCGCCTGCCAGTTCAGGTTCAGCGCGGCGTAGTTGAGGTTGTTGATGTAGCTCGACGCGATGAGCAGCCAGATCGCGAAGCTGCCGGTCGCAAACAGCAGCGGCAGCGAGCCCGCGCCGGGCAGCGGCTCGAAGCCCAGCGCCGACGGCAGCACCGGCGAGAGCGCGAGGAAAACGACGAGGCCGATGCAGGCGAGCAGTAGAAACGCGCCGCGCGCGGTGGCGAGAAAGCGATCGAGCGCGGAATGATCCTGCGCGCCGAGGTGCCGGCTGGTGCGAAGCGAGATCGCGCCACCGAGGCCGAAATCACCGAGGCCACCGAGTGCGGCGACGGATTGGAAGCTGAGAAACAAGCCGTAGCGCGCCGTGCCCATCGCGCCGAGCAGCAGCGGCGTCCAGACAAGCGCGAGCAGGCTCGCCGCGATGCGCAGGGCTGCCTGCAACACCACGCCGAGGCGCGTTGAGGTGCGGTTTTGCTGGAGCCATCGGCGCAGACGGTCTTTCAAGCGGGGCGTGCGGCAGACATACGGAGTGCGATGCGCACCGGCAATCTCCATTGTGCCGCAGCGCGAGGTTTTGCATCGTGCGCATCCGCATGCCCGATCCCGCGCCCACGTCTCCACTCGCCGCCATCACAGGCGGACTGTTGCTCGGCGGCTCGACGACTTTTCTGCTCAACCTGCTGCGAGGCGCGCGGGCGCTCGGCGAGCCGATGCCGGTCGTCGTCTCGTTTTCGGAACCAAACGAACACCGCGCCGACTTCGAGCGGCTCGGCGCCGACGTGTGGACCGTCGATGCGCGCGGGATGATCTATGAGGACCGGATCGCGTGGGCCTACCGGCAGGTCGCGCCGCTGCAACCGGCGTGTGTGATCGCGTGTCTCGGGTCGGAAGGCTTCGAGTTGCTCAGGCTCGCGCCGCCGGGCGTGCGGCGGATCGGCGTCATCCAGTCGCACGAGCCCGGCACGTATGCGGTCGCTGCGCGCTACGCGCCGTGGGTGGATGCGATGGTCGGCGTGTCGGAGCAAGTGTGCGCGGCGCTGCGCGCGATGCCGGAGTTCGCGGGCAAGCCGGTCCACTCCATTCCTTACGGCATCGATTTCGCGGAAGCGGTCGCTCGTCCCGAACGATCGGAGGCGGATCCGCTGCGGGTGATTTATCTCGGCCGCATGATCGAGGAACAGAAGCGCGTGAGCCGCCTCGCGGCGCTCGCGCGGAAGGTCGACGCGCCCGGCGCGCCGATCCGTTTCACGCTCGTCGGCAGCGGTCCGCAGGAGGCCGGGATGCGCGCGCAGACGGCGCCACTCGGTTCCGTGACGATGACCGGTGCGGTGCCTAACGAGCGCGTCGCGGGCATCCTGCGCGAGCACGATGTTTTCGTGCTGCTCTCGGATTACGAAGGCCTGCCGCTGAGCCTGCTCGAGGCGATGGGGGAGGGCGTCGTGCCCGTGGTTTCCGATCTGCCGAGCGGCATCGCGGAGGCGGTTCCGGAGGGTTGCGGCGTGCGTGTGCCGGTCGGCGATGTCGATGCCGCAGCCGCCGCGCTGCGCGGCCTCGCCGCCGATCCCGCGCGACTCGCGGCGCTCTCGCGCGCGGCGTCGGAATTCGCGCGGACGCGATTCAGCGCGCGAAGGATGACGGCGGATTACCTCGCGCTCGCCGCGAACGTCGCGCGCAGCCCGTGGCCGGAGCGCGTGAAAATCCCGCGACCGATCGGGCTGGGCTGGATGTTCAGCGGATGGGCGCGCGGCGTGCGCCGCGTGCTCAAGCGGCTGGCGCCTTAACCGCGAGAATCGTCCAGCCGAGCGTGATCATCGGGTTCAGCCGAGCGCGATCGATGCGCAGCCACATCCGGTTCCACCCGCTGCGCATCGGGCGAAACGGAAGGTAGTGGCCGCACACGTGCATCGCCGCCTGCCCGAGGAAGGCCCACATTCCGCCGCGCGGCCAGAGCTCCTCGACCGCGAAGCCGGCCGTGGTCGCGAGATGAAGTAGCCCGTGCTCGGTGTAGCGGTAGTAGTCGTGCGGCTGTTCGTGCGGCGGCCAATACGCCGGCGTCGTCAGCAACACGCGCCCGCCGGGCCGGAGCACGCGATGAAACTCGCGCCACACCGCCAGCGGATCGGGCACGTGTTCGAGCACCTCGGTGCAGAGGATCGAGTCGAAGCTCGAGTCGGGCGCGGGGATGGCGTCCGCGGTGCCGATGAGGTCCGGCGTTCCACGATCGCTCACGCGGTCGCAGCCGACCACGCGGGCAGCGTGCGGGAAGTAATCGCGATACGGCTGCCGCCCGCAGCCAGCGTCGAGCACTTCCCCGCTCAGCCGTGGCGCGAGCGCGGCGATGCTCCGCTCGATGAGATGGATCGCGATGAACGCCGCGTCGGCGCGGTCCGTCCAGCTTCGCGGCGCAAAGGCGGTGTCGGCGTAAAGTGCGCGAAGTGCTGCGGTGAGTTCGGTCCGGCCCATCGGCGCTCTTCTACGGGCGCTGCAAGATCGCGTAAATGCTGAACCCCCGGCGCGGGAGGTAGAAGCGGCAGCCGAGCTTGCGATAGAGCAGCGAGAGGAGGCGCGGCAGCCACGCGCCGCCAGCGCGCGGCGGGCGACCGATCGCGAGGGCGAGGCGGTTGTGCAGGAGCCAGAAGTTTTCGATCTCACGACCGTGGAGCACTTCGCCGCCGATCGAGACGACGCGAAGGTCGCACGCGGCGGCGAGTCGCGCGAGGTCCGTGCGGCGCCAGCGCGAGATGTGATGCGGCGGCATGTTCGCGGGGTCGTAGGGCAGCAGGCGGCCGATGCCGGCGCGGTTGGGCAGCGCGATCATCAGGAATCCGCCGGGCTTCACGAGACGTTGCGCTTCGCCGAGGAAGCGGCGCGGATCTGGGACGTGCTCGACGACGTGAAAGAACGTCATCAGTTCGACTCCGCCGCCGAGATCGCCGGGATCGATCTCCGCGAATGGCTTGCCGAGCATCGTGTGACCTTTCGCAGCAGCGGCAGCAGCGGCTTTTGGATTCAGCTCGATGCCATGAGTCTGCATCCCAGCCTCGCGCGCCACGTCGAGGAAGGCGCCATCGCCTCCGCCGACATCGAGCACGGTTTTCAGTCCGCGCTCGCGGGCGAACCGCAGCGCGACATCGAACTCCGGGCGCTTTGCCGCGTAGTAGGTGCCGGGATCTGCTTCCGCGTAAAACTCGCCGGAGCCCGCGAGCGCCGGGTCGAAGAACTGGAAGCCGCACGCGGCGCACTCGAAGAGTTCGACGCGGAAATCGGGAGTGATCGCGCCGAACGCTGCGTCGGAATGTTGCGAACCCGTGACGGCGAAGAGCGTGCGCAACTCGCGCCCGGTGATCGTCCACAGCACGCGCAGTTCGCGACCGTCGCAGAGCAGGCAGCGATCGTTCAGAACAGCGTGTAGATGAAGGGCGCGGCGCCGGTGGAGCCGAGGATCAGCAGCGCACCGAAGAGCAGCAGCACGACGAGGATCGGGATCATCCACCACTTCTTGTTGTGCCGGAGCATCTCGACGATTTCGCGGACGAGGCTTTCGGGCTTTTCGTCGGCGGCTTGCTCAAAGGATTTTTTCGGATCGTCGCTCATGTGGCTGGAGGGCTGGGCGTGTCTTAGCGCGGGACTGCGGCGGTTCAACGGGCAATGCGTCCCTTGACACTGCGCGCGCAGGCCGGTAGCCGCCGGGCACGATGAATCGAAAGCAAAAGGTCGCGCTGATCGCCCGTGTGGTCGTGCTCGGCGCGACCGTGGTCGTGGCGCTCGCCGCGATCGAGGTGGCGGCGCGGATCATCTACTCGCGACCGAGCATGCACTTCGGGATCGAGATGTGGAAATACGCGCGGTCGGTGAAGATGCCCGCCGACAACGAGGCGCTGTCGCACCGGCACCAGCCGGGCGCGCAGGCCTTCCTCATGGGCGCGGAGGTGAAGATCAACTCGCTCGGCTTGCGCGACCGCGAGATCGCCGCGACGAAACCCGCGGGCACGTATCGCGTCGTGGTGCTCGGCGACTCGACGACGTTCGGCTGGGGCGTGCCGCAGGATGCGGTGTATCCGAAGGTGATCGAGCGTGCGTTTAACGAGAATCCGCCGTCGGCGAAGTGGCGGCGCTACGAGGTGCTGAACACGGGCGTCGGCAACTACAACACGGCGCAGGAAGTCGCGTCGTTCAAGGAGCGCTGGCTCGCGCTCGATCCCGATCTGGTGCTGCTCTGCTGGTATATCAACGACGCCGAGCCGACGCCGCGGCCGAGCCGCAACTGGCTCGCGTATCGCTCCTACGGCTACGTGTGGATCACGACGAACTTCGACAGCCTCACGCGCAACGTCGGCGCGCAACGGACCTACCGCGACTACTACAATTCGCTCTACGAACCCGCGCAGCCCGGCTGGCGGAAATGCCAGGACGCGATCGGCGAGCTGGCGGCGCTGTGCGGCGCGCGCGGGATTCCGCTGCGTCTGCTGCTCCAGCCCGAGCTGCACACGCTGCCGGGGAGCTACGAGTTCGAGCCGCTGCACACGCTGGTGGCGGAAGCGGGGCGCGCGCACGGCGTGCCCGTGCTCGATCTGCTGCCGGCCTTTCCCGGCGATGGCGATCCGAGGCGATTCTGGGTGTCGCCCGAGGATGCGCATCCGAACGCCGCGGCGAATGATCTGATGGGCCGCTTCATCGACGCGGCTGCGCGCCGCGAGCGGTGGATCGAGTAGCCTACGGTGTGGGGTAAAAGGCGCGCGCGATCTGCGCGGCGACGAATTCGTGGCCGCGCTCGCTGAGATGGCCGACGCCGTCGAGCAGGTAGAACGCGCGGATGTCGTCCACGCTCATTTTCTCCGCGGACATGACGGTGCCGAGCGCGAGGCAGGGGATACTTTCCGCTGCCGCGAAGGCGGCGACGTCGCGCTCGGGTCGCAGGTAGTCGTAGGCGCCGACTTGCGCGGTCCAGGCGGCGCCGGTCTGCGTGCGATAGAAGGCGGTGGGGAAGTGCGGGACGGTGACGATCCGGAAGACGACGCCGCGCGCGTCGCACGTTTCCTTTGCGAGACGCAGCTCGGCGAGCATCACGGCGAGCGCCCGCTGCGACTCGGGCGATGGCGGGATCGCAAACGGCGTCGGGTCGAAGCCGTTGCGGAAAAAGTCGTCGCGCTCGATGTCGCCGACGATGCCGGGATCGGGGCGCGCTGCGAGACGGCGGCGGAGCGACACGGCGTCGCGCATGGAGCGCGCGGTCTGGAGGAGCATGCAGTGCGTGCGCAGGATGAAGGGCACCTGCACGAGCGGGTTCGAGTGCGGGAGCTCGATGCTGCGCATGAAGTTCTCGCGCGCGGTGGTGCTCGCGGGATCGGGAACGGCGCGTCCGCTCGCGTCGAGGCCGAAGTAGATGAAGGCGTCGGGCGGGAGGCCGTTCAGCGCGCGCGAACTTTCCCGGATGTCGCTGCCGATCGAGAGGACGAAGATCGCCTCGCGCGGCGTGAAGTGGCGCGTGGCGTAGTCGAGGATCTCGAGCGAGTGCGCGGGCGCGGTGCCATGCGCGCCGAGGCCGAGCACGGCGAAGCCGCCGGGCCGGGAGCGGAGCAAATCGCCGAGCCGCGTGGCAGCGTTGCGGGTGCGATGAACTTCGACGGCTTCGACGAGGCTGTCGCCGATGACGGCGATGCGGTGCGGCGCAGCGAGGTCGAAGGCGGGCGCATACCAGCCGAAGCGATTGCGGATCGAGTTGCCGCGGCCTTCGGCGGTCCAATAGACGCGGCCGTAGGCGCAGCGATCCTTGTCGGTGATGCCGGGCAGGACGCCGAGCCAGCCGGCGGCTTCGAGGAGCAGTTCGAGCAGCAGCGTGTTGACGAGCAGGAAGACGAGCAGGAATTGCCGGCGCGTCGTGAGCTTGAACGCCGCGAGCGCCAGCAGAGCGGCGGCGATCGGCGTCGCCCACACGAGCGCGCCGGTGTGAAATGGCGCGCCGGCGGCGACATTGCCCACGACGAGCAGCGCGGTGAAAATCGCGAGCGCACCGGACACGCCGAGCAGGACGCGACGAAGGAAACGCGCCATCCGGCGGCTAGGCGCGCGGCGCGCCGGCCAGCATGCGTTCGGGATCGGCGATGCGGCGGTGGCTCACCGGTTCAGCCTCCACGCCGGTGCCGCGGAAATCGTCCACGGAGTTTTCGAGCAGCTTTAAAGTCGCCAGCCCGTAGATGGCCGCGGGAACGGAGCTGTCGAAGCCGCCGAAGATGAAGACGTAGTTGAATGGCTCGTAGATGAGCGGCAGGCCAAAGAAGAATGCGAGCGGATGGAACGGCGTGTTCGCGCTCTTGCGGACCAACTCCCACGCCTTGCGCGCGAGCAGCGCGAGCAGCGCGAGGTGCAGGACCAGGCCGACGTAACCGGCGACCCGGATGGTCGAGATGGGACCGCTATGCACGGTGCCGAGGATCATGATGGTCTCCTGCGAATCGCCGGGCCGGGAACTGAGCATGGCGATGATGGCCATGTCGCGCTTGGTCACGCCGAATCCGTCGCCGAACAGCCGGCTCTGGATGTATTTGTTCGAGCTGAGCATCTGCTTCCACATCGTCAGTCGCCACTCGGTCGATTCGTCCGCCGAGGCCTTGGCGACAGGGCTCCACTTGCCCGGGAGAAAGGAGAGCGAGCGCTGGACCGAGAGCGGGAGATCGTAGAGCTGGCCCTGGCCGGCGACGGCGAGGATCAGCCCAAAGAAGCACACCACCAGCAGGCGCACGATTTCCGTCCACCCGGAGCGCAGGTAGGTCGCGATCAAGATGAACGCCGCGACGGCGAGCACGCTGCTGCGAAAGCCCGAAAGCATCACGCAAACGGCGCATAGGGCGAGCGCCAGAAACCGGGTGAGGTAGAGCGGGTTGACCAGCGTCAGGGGCCGGTAAAACGACGCGAGCGCCATGCTCGTCGGGATGCCGATATTGCCGAGGTAAGACAAGCGCTCGACCGCCTCGCCAGGCGCGAGCCTCGGCGGGCCACCATCGACATCCATGTCCACCGCGAGGCCGGTGTAGAAGCCCACGAGCACGCGCGCGGCGCGTGGCGAGAGGTCGGCGATGATGTTGAGCGTCGCGACGACGTAGTTGCTCGCGAGGATGGTGAAGATGATCAACTTCGCCCCGCTGCGGACCGGGATCGAAGCACGCGAGAGGACGAAGTATGCGGCGCAGGCGATGGCGATGTTGAAATACGGACGGCCGCCGACGCGGAAGGAATTCGTGCTCAGGAAGCCGACCGGATTTCGGATCAACACGGTCAGCATGTAAATGAGCAGCACCGCGAGCGACACATCCACGATGCCGTAGCCGGGCCGTCGTCGTGCGATCTTCAGCGCCATCAGCGCGAGAAAGGACACGGCAGCAGCCATCACCCCGAGGTCGCGCACCGCGAAGGGAACCGGCAGCACCGGGATCGAGCCCGGCCACGGCCACGCGACGATGATCAGCAGCCAGATGTATTGGCGCATGATCAGCGTCAGGAAGCCCATGAACAGCAACCCAAGCAACAACGCGACAGTCGAGAAGCGGCCCTGGCCCATGAGCGAGCCGGTATAAACCGCGAAGCCCATGCCGAGCAGCGTGACCACGACAGGCAGCACGTATTCCTGGAGGCGTTCGAGTTTCACGAGGGCGAAGGGCGCGGACTATAGAAGCCGATTGCGCCGTCACAAGCGGCTCTTTGCATCATGTCTCCCGCCGCCGCGCGGCCCACACGCCCGCGCCGCACAGGCCGAGCGCCGCCAGCGCCAGCGCGCCCGTCAGTCCCGTCGGGCGATACCGCAGCACGACCCGCGTCGGCCCGGACGGGACCTGGATGCGGGTGAAGACCTCGCCTTCGCTCGCGATGGAAAGCGGCGCTCCATCGGCGGCAAATGCGCGCCAACCCGGGTAGCGGGTGTCCGTGCGGAGCAACCAACCCGCCGAGCCCGCGGCGACGTCGAGCGTGACGGCGTTCAGCGACTCCGCGACGAGCGTGATCTTCCGACGTGGTTCTCCGATCCACGAGAAGCGGGCGTCGCCCTCCGTCCGCAGTTGCTCGAATTTCCCGTCGGTGAAAACGTAATCCGCGCCGGTGCGCCCGGCGTTCGACCACGCGAGATTCGGCGGCACGAGCGCGGCGTATCCATACACGCCATGCACGCCGTAGAGGTGCGCGAGGTTCTGTGGGAAGACCGTCGTGAACGCCGTGCTCGATTCGTCGTGAAGGCGCAACCGCCGCGCCTCGACCAGCGCGCGGGCTTCCTGCTGGAGCGGTCCGCCGGCGAGAAGGCGCTGCCACTGCTCGATCGGCGCGCGCGGGATGAATCGCCGCGCGAAGAGCACCGGCGCGATGAGATTCAGCACGAGCAGCGCCGGCACGCCGACGCGCCGCCAGCGCGGCACGAGCGCGAGGATCGCGAGCGCGGGCAGAGTCAGCCACGCGGCGAGCACCTCGGGATTCGTGAAGGAGACCTCGCGAGGATAATTCTCCACCTGGAACCGGCGCAGCGTCAGCGAACGGCCGTCGGTGCCGTCGGCCAGTGCGTGCGCTTCCATCTTCGCGAGCAACGCCGGCTTGAGCTTCGGATAAATGATCCACACCACCGCGCCGGTGCCGGCGACGAACAGCAGCGCCAGCGCGAGAGTCGCCCGCGCGAGCCGGGGGCGCGGCACCGCGCACCCGCGCAGCCACTCCGCGCCGAGCGCCGCGAGCACGAGGGCGCCGAGCGTCGCCAGGCCCGCGGCCCGCGCGTAGAAGATCCGCGCCAATGGCGGGAGCGTCATGATCGCGACAAAGCCGAGCACGAGCACGATCGCGCAGCGGCGCGCGATCAGCGCCCGGCCCGGCTGGTGCGCGCCGAGCAGCGCGAGGAGAAACCCCGCCGTGCCGATGAAGACATGAAAGCCGATGATCGAGCGCGTGAGCGAACGGAACGTGCCCGTGCTCCACGGCCACAGCGCGCTGAAAACGAGCGGCCCGTCGAAGAAGCGGTAGTCCGGCGCGGCCGACTGGAGCGGGCGAAGATTGCGCGCGAACAGCTCGATCTGCGGCCACAGCACGGGCGCGGCGAGGAGCGCCGCGAGCGCGCCCGTCGGCACGACGACGCGCACCGCGCGCCACCAGGATTCGCGATTCCTCCCCGCGTAGCCCGCACAGAATGCCACCGCGAAAAGCACAAGGTAGGAGTGCGACTGGAGATTGCCCGCGTAGAGCGCGCCCGCCGCGAGCAATGGCGCGGCGAGTCGCGCGACGCCGCCCGGTTTCTCCCACAGCGAATGCCACGCGAGCCACAGCCACGGGTAGAAAAGGAACGACGCGGGAATCCACGGATGGCTGAAAAAAATCCCGGAGCTGCCCGCGAACATCGCGAGCAAACCCGTGATCGCGCCGATCTGCGCGCTCACGCCGAGACGCCGCAGCAGGAAGAACACGCCCAGCCCCATCCCGATCGAGTGCGCGAGCAGCGTCCAATTGTAGGCGAGCTCGAAGCGCCCGAACGCGAGGTAGCACACGATGCGGACCGGGTCCGTCGCGCTCACGTGCGCATCGGCGAGCAGCGGCCGGCCACCGTAGGTGAAGGGATCCCACCACGGCACTTCGCCGCGCCGCCACGCGTGCCAGAGCGTCCATTGCAGCGGCAGATCGTAGCCGAGTTGGTCCACGACGAAGTGGTTCTGAGGAATCCCATTCGAGGCTGGATCGACGAAGCGATACTGCGGCCACAGCGCCGGCGCGATGTCCACGGGCGCGAGCAGCGAACGGCCGCGCAGCGCGTCGCCGAACATCGCCGCGCACATCGCACCAGCAAGGGCGAGGAAGATGAACGTGGCTTTCATTCCGATCGCAACCTCACGACTAGCCAGCGCTCCATTCCGCCGGAGGCGAGCGTGCGCACCTGCACTTCGCCGATGGTTTCGGCGCCAAGTTCGGCGAGCCACCCGCCGCCGGCGTAGCTCGCGTTGACGACGAGATGATCGAGCCCGCGCCCGGCGATGACGTTCCGTTTCGTCCCCGGGATGACGTGTGCGAAATCGCGGCCTCCGAACGGACGCCAGAGCGAGGTCTCGAGGTCGTTGTGCGTCACGAGCCCGAACTTCGTCACGCCGCCCGGCAGAAGATCGCGCACCGGCGCGAGCGCGTCGGCGCGGTGCGCGTAGGTGGTGTAAACGGTGAGCGCGCGATCGATTGCGGGCGACGTCGTTTTCACCCGCGCGAGCACACCCGACGCAGGCCACAGCGGACGCGAGGGCGTGATGATCAACTCCGCCGCGCAGGTCAGCACGGCAACCGCGGCGAGCGCGCGCCACCACAATCGCCGCAGCAATTCCCGCCGGTGCGACATCGCGGCGAGCGCGAGCAGCGGGTAGTAGGGCAGCGCCATGCGAGGGATCGAAGTCACGGGCATCATCCACAGCATCACGCCGAGCGCCGCCCACGGCGCGACGCGCAGCCAGCGCGGTCCGGCGGTCGGGCGGCGGCGGCGCCCGAGAACCGCCGACGCGGCGAGCAGCACGCTCAGCCCGCAGCCGAGGCCGGCCCAGTCTTCGCCGTGGATCTCCGGAAGATCGGTCGGCGCGAAGTGCGGGCCATAGACGGTGTGGATGGCGGCGAGAAATGGCCCGGGTAATCGCTCGGCGGCCCACGAGTTCCAGCGTGCTGCCCACGGGAGAATCGGCGGCGCGAAATTCACCCCGATGAGGCTGATCGTATTCGTGGCGAAGACGAGACCGGCGGGGCGCGGCACCTTCGTCTGCGGCAGTTCCGCGGTGGCGCCGGTCCAGTCGCCGCAGTGTTTCGCGTTGAGGATCACGCCGGGGAGAAACGACGCGAGCGCGACGAGCACGGCCACCGCAGCGCTCGCGAGCGGTCTCGCGCGGACGAGGCGCAGTGCAGGCCACGCGGCGACGAGCCAGACGAGGCAGAGCGGCGTGTTGCTGAGCTTCGTGGCCGAGAGCACGGCGGCGGCGAGCGCGGAGAACCAGAGTTCGCGCACGTCGCCAGTTTCGCGCGCCTTCAACCCGAAGTGGACGGCCGCGAGTGCGAAGAAAACGCCGGGCAGATCATTCGCCGAGCCGCCGGCCTGCCCCGCGACTCCGTAGCCGCAGGGCAGCAGCCACATCCAGTGCCAGGCGACGCGCGGCGAGATGCCCGCGCGCTTGAAGACGCTGAAGATCAGCCCGGGCAGCGCGAGAAACGGCAGAAAGTTGAGCAGCCAAACTGCGCGGTCGGTGCGGGTGAAAAGGAGCAGCGGCGCCATCATCCACTCGGTGCCCTGGCTGCGGACGTTGAGGCGCGCGTAGTTCGTGTCGATCCAGTGCCAGTGGCCCTCCGCGACCCAGTGCAAGGTGCGCGGAATGCGGTAGGCGAGGGCGTCGAAATTGTTTGGCGCATGCAGCAATCCGCCGAGCGCCGCGAGCACACTCACGAGCGCGAAGCCCAGCGGCAGCCAGCGGCGAAAGCGCGTCCAGCGGAGCGCGCGGCCCGGCGATCCCTCGCGGCTGGCGACGAGCACGAGCGCGATCACCGCGAGCGCGATGGCGTAGCCGGTGCGATCGAGCGCGTGCAGGGCGGAGAGGATCCACCCCGCTGCGATGAGCAGAGCGGAGAGGAGCACCCATGCGCGGGTGAAGGCGATGCTCATCGGCTCACGCCGCCGGCGGCTTTCGCGACGTGGTTTTCAAGTCGAGCACGCCGAGGAAAAAACTCGCGGAGGCGATTTGCAGGCCGACGACGACGAGCGTGGAAGCGACGACGAGGCTGCGGAGGTTCGACTCGTAATCGAGCGGGCCGAAGCCGGCCTGCGCCCATCGCGACACGGCCCACGCGAGCGTGGCGACACCGGCGAGCAGCGTGGCGGCGCCGGCGACCACGCCTTTCTCGAGCGCGAAGAATCTGAACAGGCGCGAGAACTTCGGATCCTCCGGGAGCAGGCCCTCGCCGATCGCGAAGACCTTCGAGAAGAATGCGAACGCGACGAACTGCACGCCGATGATGAGGCTCATCGCGGCGATGATCAGCGTGCCAACTTCCAGCCGAACGGCGCCGACGGTGAGCGGACCCGCGCCGAGGATCGCGCCCGCGCCGCCGCCGAGCGCGGCGAGCACGAGACCGGGCACGAGGAAGAGCCAGCGTGGCGAGTAGATGAGCATGAAGCGCAGGTGCCGCCAGCCGTCGCGCCACGGGCGCAGATGCGGCGGGCGCGAGCGTCCGTCGGGATGCAGCGTGATCGGCACCTCGGCCAGCTTCATGCCGAAGAGCGACGCCTTCATCACCATCTCGCTCGCGAACTCCATGCCCGTCGTCTTCAGCTCCATGCGCGCGTAGGCGTCGCTCGTGAGTGCGCGCAGGCCGCAGTGGAAATCGCGGATCGGCGTGCGGAAAAACAGGCGGCCGAGAAAGCTGAGCACCGGGTTGCCGAGCCAGCGATTTTTCCACGGCATCGCGCCGGGCATGATCGTGCCGCCGCCTTTCGGCAGCCGGCAGCCCATCACGAGATCGCAGCCTTCGCGCAGCTTGCCGACAAAGCGCGGCGCCTCGCCGAAGTCGTAGCTCGCGTCGGCATCGCCCATGAGAATCCAGCGCCCGCGCGCGGCTTCGATGCCGCCGCGCAGCGCGTTGCCGTAGCCTTTCGCGGCGACGCGCACGACGCGTGCGCCGTTTTTTTCCGCAAGCTCGATCGATCCGTCGGTCGAGCCATTGTCGGCGATGAGCACTTCACCGCTCACACCTGCGGCGGCGAGCCCGCGCTGCGCCATCTCCACGCACGCGACGATCGTCTCAGCTTCGTTGAGACAGGGCATGACGATGGAGAGGTCGAGGTCGGCGGGCACGGGGCGCGGAGTGTTCAAGCAGGACGGCCCGCGCGCAAGCGCTCGAACTCGGTCAGCGCGGAGGCGACGACCTGGTCCATGTTGTAGTAGCGGTAGGTCGCGAGGCGGCCGACGAAGCTCACGCCCTTTTCCGCTGCCGCGCGCTCGGCGTAGCGCTGGTAAAGGGCGCGCGCATCCGGCGCGGGGATCGGGTAGAAGGGCTCGCCGCCGGGCTGATACGCGAGCGGGTATTCGCGCACGATCGTCGTCACCGGCAGCACCTGCCCGGTCACGTGCTTGATCTCGACGATGCGCGTGAAGTCGTGGTCGTTCGGGTAATTCACCTGCACCGCCGGCTGGAAAAACTCGCGCTCAATCGTCTCCGGCTCGAAGCGCAGCGAGCGATACGGCAGCGGGCCGAGGCTGTGGTCGAAGTATTCGTCGATCGGCCCCGTGTAGATGAGGTGCCGGTAGCTGACCTGCGCGCGCACTTCGCGGAAATCCGCGCGCAGCCGCACCTCGATCTTCGGGTGCGCGAGCATCTTCTCGAACATCGCCGCGTAGCCGTGCAGCGGCAGCGCCTGGAATTTCTCGCTGAGAAAACGGTCGTCGCGATTCGTGCGGATCGGGATGCGCCCGCACACGCTAGCGTCGAGTTCGCGCGGCTCGCGCTGCCATTGCTTGCGCGTGTAGCCGCGAAAGAACATCTCGTAGAGCCGCTCGCCGGCCTGGCTGAGGATCAGTTCCTCGGAGTTGCGCGGCTCGGCGATCGGCACGCGCCACTGCGCGAGCGTCGCTTCCATTTCCTCGGTCGTGCTCGCGCGCCCGAGCAGTTGCTCGAACGTGTTCAGGTTGATCGGAAACTGCCAGTAGCTCCCGTGCGTCCAGCTCAGGATCTTGTATTCCACCGGATGCCACTCGGTGAACGTGCTGAGGTAATCGACGACGCGCTGGGAGTTCGTGCGGAAGTAGTGCGGGCCGTAGCGATGCAGCCGCACGCCCGCGGCATCGGTGGAATCGAACGCATTCCCCGCGAGATGATCGCGCCGGTCGATGACAAGGCACGTCGCGCCGAGCTGGCTGGCGAGCCGCTCGGCGAGCACCGCGCCCGCAAAGCCGGCGCCGACGATCAAGTAATCCCAAGTCATCGACCGAGGCGGAACGTGTAAGGCACGCGCACTTCGGTCGAAACGGGCACTCCACCGCGCATCGCCGGACGGAAGCGGCAGCGGCGCGCGGCGCTTTGAGCCGCGGCGTCGAGCGAGGCGTGACCGCTGCCGGTGACGATGCTGACGTTCATCACCCGGCCCCGCGCATCAAGCGAGACGAGCAGCACCACCCCGCCTTCGCGGCGCTCGCGCCGGGCGGTGGCGGGAAAATCGGGATTCGCGCGGTAGGTGCAGACGGCGGGGGTAAAGCCGGCGTCGCCTCCGCGGTCGCCGCTCGCAGGCATCCCCCCCGTCGCAGGCCGGCTGGTCTTTTTCGGCGGG
>JBEBGD010000057.1:0-35422 GCA_040081625.1 Chthoniobacteraceae bacterium | reverse complement strand
CGATCAAGCAGAGCCAGCCGTGGACGCGACGCGAGAGGGCGCTCCTCGACAACTGCCCGGCGGCGCAACCGTGGTTTCACCATTCGTTTTATTCGCCCTGCGTGATTTTCGCGCAGGGTCGATTCCACATGTGGTTCGAAGGCACCGACGTGCTGCCCGCGCTGAATCAGGGCCGCCTCGGCTACGCGCAGTCGGACGATGGGATCGCTTGGAAACTGCACCCGGCGAACCCAATCCTTGCCGCCAATCAACTGCCGTTCGAGGCGAGCAATCTGTCCACGCCTTGGGTGCTGTTTGATGACGAGGAGCAGATTTACAAAATGTGGTTCGTCGCCACGACGAAGTCCGTGCGCAACGAGAAGGAGGTGATCGAGGATCAGGACTTGGGCTATGCCACGAGCAAGGACGGCGTTGCGTGGAAATTTCACGACCGGGTGCTGATCGAAAAATGCCGCCGGCCGTGCGTGCGGAAGGAAAACGGACGTTACCGCATGTGGATGAACGCCCGGCCCAGGCCGACCGACTCCTTCGCCGTGGGGTATCGGCATGTGTTCGAGTATGAGTCGCTGGACGGCCTCGCATGGACCCGCCGGGAAAAGCCGGCGGTCGTAGCCGGCGGCATCACGAAGTCCTGTGTGTATCCCTGCGTGCTCAAGGTCGGGGCGAGTTATTTCATGTGGCACATCGGCCACCTGATCAAACCCGACATCGCATACATCGATATTTTTTGCGACACGTCGGACGACGGCACCAACTGGCGGCTCAACCACGAGACAGCCGCGTTTGCCGCCACGCGTAATCGCAGCCTGTGGGATTGGAAGCTGGTCTCCACGCCCTGCGTGGTGGAGGTCGGCGAGGAACTCTATCTCTATTTCATGGGCTCCAACATCCCCACGAACTTCAATTTCTTCGAAGGGGGCAACAAGAGCATCGGCATGCATCTGGGACTGGCTGTGATGCCAAGGGAAAGGCTGGTTGCGGGATAGTCGAATGCGAGAACAGGCGAACCAAGTCGCTCAATGAGCCCTTTCCTCGAACACCAATCCACGCTCACCCGCCGCGCGCTCTTCGCGAAATCCGCGATGGGCCTTGGCGGCGCTGCGCTCGGCGCGCTGCTCACGCGCGATGGGTTTGCGCTGCCGGCTGATCCGGCGGCGCCGCGGTTGCCGCACTTTGCGCCGAAGGCGAAGCGCGTGATCTACCTGCTGCAGAACGGCGCGCCGTCGCACGTCGATCTTTTCGACTACAAGCCGAAGCTCAAGGAGTGGCACGGGAAGCAGATTCCGGATGAAGTCGTGGGCGGAAAACGCTTCAGCACGATGACGGGAAATCAGACCGCGCGGCCGGTGCTCGGCGAAATCTCGAACTTCGCGCAGCACGGCGCGAGCGGAGCGTGGGTGAGCGATTTTCTGCCGCGCATCGCGTCGATCAGCGACGACGTGTGCTTCATCAAGTCGCTGCACACGGAAGCGGTGAACCACGCGCCGGCGATCACTTTTTTCATGACCGGCGGCGAGCAGGCCGGGCGGCCGAGCATGGGCGCTTGGCTGAGCTACGGACTCGGCAGCGAGTCGAATGAACTGCCGTCGTTTGTGGTGATGACCTCGCGCGACAAGGAGGCGTCGTGCGGGCAGATCTTCTACGACTTCTATTGGGGCAGCGGCTTTCTGCCGTCGAAGTATCAGGGCGTGAAGTTCCGCGGTAGCGGCGACCCGGTGCTCTACCTCAGCAATCCCGACGGCATGAGCCGCGAAGTGCGGCGCGGCTTGCTCGACGATCTCGGGAAGCTTAACGAGATGACGCTGCGCGAATTCGGCGACCCGGAGATCGCGACGCGCATCGCGCAATACGAGATGGCCTACAAGATGCAGGCGAGCGTGCCGGAACTGACGGATTTTTCATCCGAGCCCGAGCACGTGCTCGCGCGCTACGGGCCGGACGTGCGCCGGCAGGGCAGCTACGCTTACAACTGCCTCATGGCCCGCCGGCTCGCCGAGCGCGGCGTGCGGTTCGTGCAACTCATGCACGCGGGCTGGGATCAGCACCGCAACCTCAACACGCAGCTCAAGATCCAGTGCGCCGACGTGGACGCACCGAGCGCCGCGCTCGTGCAGGACTTGAAAGAGCGCGGCTTGCTCGACGACACGCTTGTGATCTGGGGCGGCGAGTTTGGCCGCACGCCGTTTTTGCAGGGCAAGATCGAGGACACGAAGCAATGGGGCCGCGATCATCATCCCTACGCGTTCACGCTTTGGATGGCGGGCGCGGGCGTGAAGCCCGGCATCAGCTACGGCGCGAGCGATGAGTTCGGTTTCAACGCCATCGAGAACAAAGTCCACGTCCACGACTTCCAAGCCACGGTGCTGCATCTTCTCGGCATCGATCACGAGCGCTTCACCTTCCGCTTCCAAGGCCGCCAGTTCCGCCTCACCGACGTGCACGGAAAAGTGGTGAAGCCGATTCTCGCGTGACGTAGCTTGCGCGCCGCATGTTCCCGCTGCGTCCCATCATCTACCTCGGCGCGCTAACCTCGTTCTGCGCGGCGGCGGCGCTGCCGGCGGACCAACTCAGTTTCTTCGAGGCGAAGATTCGGCCCGTGCTCGTGAAGCATTGCTACGAGTGCCACTCGGCCGAGGCGGACAAAGTGAAGGGCGGGCTGCTGCTCGACACGCGCGATGGCATTCGCGCCGGCGGCGACAGCGGGCCCGCCGTTGTGCCGGGCGAGCCGGCGAAGAGCCTGCTGCTCGCGGCCATCTCGCACACCGACCCCGATCTCGAGATGCCGCCGAAGAAGGCGCGCCTGCCGCAGTCGGTGATCTCGGACATCGAAGCGTGGATCAAGATGGGCGCGCCCGATCCGCGCGACGCGACGGGCCGGATCGTCGAGCGCCCGCCTGTGGATATCAAGTCGGGCCGCGAGTTTTGGTCCTACAAAAAGCCCGTCCAGCACACGCCGCCCGCAACGGGAGATCCCGCGTGGGCGAAGCGCGACCTCGATCGTTTCATCCTCTCGAAGCTCGAGGAAAATCGTCTCACTCCTTCGCCCGACGCGGAGCCGGTGACGTTGCTGCGGCGTCTCTATTTCGACCTCATCGGTCTTCCGCCGACGCACGCGGTGATGACGGCTTTTGTGCAGCGGGCACGCGCAGGCGAGTTGGACGCGGCGCTGGAGGCGGAGGTCGATGCGCTCTTGAAATCGGAACGCTTCGGCGAGCGCTGGGGACGGCACTGGCTGGACGTGGCGCGCTTCGCGGAGTCGAGCGGGCGCGAGTCGAACCTGGCCTTCCCGCACGCGTGGCGATACCGCGACTACGCCATTGACGCGCTCAACGCGGACGTGCCGTTCGATCGATTCATCACCGAGCAAATCGCCGGCGATCTACTGCCCGCGAAAGACGACGCGGAGCGCGCGCGGCTGCTCATCGCCACCGGCTTTCTCGCCTTCGGCACGAAGGGGCTGAACGAGATGAATCGCGCGCAGTTCGACGCGGACGTAGTGGACGAACAGATCGACACCGTGACGCGCGCGGTGCTGGGCAGTTCGGTCGCTTGCGCGCGCTGCCACGATCACAAATACGATCCGTTCAGCATGGAGGATTACTACGCGCTCGCCGGCATCTTCGGCAGCACGCGCACGTTCTTCGGCACATGGATCGACTCGGAAAACAATGTCGGCGGGGACTTGATCCGGCTGCCGGATTTGCCCGGCCAGTTAATCCCAAACAAATCGATCCCCGCAAAACGAGTGGCCGAATTGAAGGCGCAACTGGCGACGCTGAACGCCGAGGAGAAGGCGCAGGAGGCGACCGTGAAAAAGGCTTTCGCCGAAGGCAGAGAACTCGGAAACGAAGCGTTCGATCTGCTGCGCAACGCGCTGCGCATCATCTGGACGCGCGGCGGGGTCGAGGGGCAACTCAAGACCGTCGATGACGAGGGCCGCGCGCTGCCGCTGTGCATGGGCGTGATGGAAAACGGGAAAGTCTCCGACGCGCGCCTGCTCGAACGCGGCGAGATCGCGCATCCGGGCAAGACCGTCGCGCGCGGCTTCCCGCGCGTGATCGAAGCGGACGGCATTGCGCTGCCGAAGCAGCAAAGCGGGCGCCTCGAATTTGCGCGCTGGCTCACCAGCCCTTCGCACCCGCTCACCGCCCGCGTGATGGCGAATCGCATCTGGCGGCATCTCTTCGGCGCGGGGCTCGTCAGCACCGCGGATAACTTCGGCTTCACCGGCGAGCGTCCGAGCCATCCCGAATTGCTCGATCACCTCGCGCTGAAATTCGTGGACGGTGACTGGTCGGTGAAGGCGCTCGTTCGCGAAGTCGTGCTCTCCCGCGCCTATCGGCTGTCTTCGACGTATCGCGCGGACTACTTCCAAAAGGATCCCGAGAACCGACTCCTCTGGCGCGCGAACAAACGACGGCTCGACGCCGAAGTGATCCGCGACTCGATGCTCGCCGTCGCCGGCCAGCTCGACACGTCGCGCCGTCCGGGTTCGCTCGTGGCTGAACTCGATCGTCAGTCCATGTCGCTCGTCGGATTCGACAAAAGAGTGCCGGCCGATCTCGACGGCTCGCGGCACCGCTCGATCTATCTGCCGGTGATCCGCGACCGTCTGCCCGACGTGCTCGATTTGTTCGACTTCGCCGAGCCGAGCCTCGTCACCGGCGACCGCGAGATCACGAACGTGCCCGTGCAGGCGCTCTATTTGATGAACAGCCCCTTCGTGCAGCAGCAAGCCGCCGCGCTCGCGCGCCGCATCGCACATGAGCAGCATAGCGCGCCCGAGCGCATCCGGCGCGCGTTTGTCATCTGCTTCCACCGCCCGCCCGACGAGACCGAGATGAGACTCGCCGACGCTTACTTCCAAGCCGCGGCGTCGGACGAAGAGAAGGCGTGGACCGGCTATTGTCAGGCGCTGCTCGCCAGCGCCGAGTTCCGAAACATCGATTGAAATGACCACCACACTCTTCTCCCGCCGCGACGCGCTGAAAACCTGCTCGTCGGGCTTCGGCTACCTCGCCTTTGCCGCGCTCGCGCACGG
The DNA here is from genome assembly GCA_040081625.1 of Chthoniobacteraceae bacterium. Classification (GTDB taxonomy): domain Bacteria; phylum Verrucomicrobiota; class Verrucomicrobiia; order Chthoniobacterales; family Chthoniobacteraceae; genus VFJQ01. The sequence goes on along the minus strand of JBEBGD010000057.1, from coordinate 30,381 downwards.
CGCCGCGCAACGCAGCACACTCGCCGCTCGCGGCGGACATTTTCCCGCGCGGGCGAAGCGCGTCATCTTCCTCTGCATGCGCGGCGGGCCGTCGCACGTGGACCTCTTCGATTACAAGCCCGAGCTGATCAAACGCAGCGGCCAGCCGGCCAGCCTCAGCCGCGATTCCGCCGGCGCGAAGCTGCTCGGGCCGGTGCATCCGTTCCGGCAACAAGGACGGTCCGGCTTGTGGATGGCCGACGTTCATCCGCATCTCGCGCAGCACGCGGACGAACTTTGCGTCATCAACTCGATGCACACCGACCTGCCGAACCACGCGCAGGCGTTCGGGCAAATGCACACGGGGAGTTTCCAATTCGTGCGCCCCTCGCTCGGCGCGTGGACGCTCTACGGTCTCGGCACCGAGAACGCGGACCTGCCCGGCTTCATCACGCTGAATCCTCCGGCGGACAACGGCGGCGCGCGCAACTACGGCAGCGCATTTCTGCCCGCCGTCTGCCAGGGCACGAGGCTCGGCGGCAGCCAGCTTCCCGATCTCTACGCGGCGCTCATGCGGATCGAAGAGGAGCCCGGGCCGCCGATGAAAAACATCGTCAACACCGGCCTCACGCCGCCGCGGCAACGCGCGCAGCTCGACCTCATCCGCGGGCTCAACGAGCACAAGCTCGCGCGCGACGTGCATCAGCCGGAGATCGAGGGCGCGATCGAATCGTTCGAGCTGGCCTTCCGAATGCAGGACGAAGTGCCCGGCGTGCTCGACATCCGTTCCGAGCCCGAACACGTCCGCAAACTCTACGGCATCGGCGAGGGCAAGGATCAGTTCGCGCGGCAATGCCTGCTCGCGCGCCGCATGGCGGAAGCGGGCGTGCGGTTCATCGAAGTCACCGCGCCGATCCATTGGGATCACCACAACCTGCTCAAGGATTCGCTCGCGAAAACGTGCGCCTCCACTGACCGGCCAATCGCCGCACTGCTCTCAGATCTCAAACAACGCGGCCTGCTCGACGACACGCTCGTCATCTGGGCCGGCGAGTTTGGCCGCACACCTTACGCGCAGGGCAGCGACGGCCGCGATCACAACCACAAGGGCTACTCGCTCTGGATGGCGGGCGGCGGAGTGCGCGGAGGCATGGCCTACGGCGCGACCGATGACTTCGGCCACAAAGCCGTCACCGATCCGGTCCACATCCACGACTGGCACGCCACGATCCTGCACCTGCTCGGCCTCGATCACACGAAGCTCACCTTCAACTACGCAGGCCGAAACTTCCGCCTCACCAACGTGCATGGGAGTGTGGTGAAGGGCATCATTGCGTGAATCGTCTGCCCAGGCTCGCCGCGCTCGGCGTCGTGTCGAGTCGAACGCTCCACGCGGCGGATGCCGGCGAAAATGCAGCCGCCGCTCGTCGAGCGCTGCTACGAGTGCCATTCGCACGGCCAGAAGATCAAATCGGGCTGCGCTCGACTTGCATTCCGGCTGGGAGCAAGGCGGCGAAGATGGTGCGGTGATCGTCACGCGCGCGCCGGAGAAGAGCCGGCACGTCGCCGCGATCGAACACAGCGATTGCATCTCCTCGGCGTCGATCACGGGCGGTTTACCATTCGCCACGGGGCCGCAACGTGCGGCTCGCCGACATGCACGGGCGCGTGATGAAGCCGATCCTCGCGTGGCGCTTACTTCGCCACGGAAGCATCGGGCAGCTTGCACGACTGCCATGCTAGAAAGCGCCACTGGCCATTCTCCTCGCGCCACACGGCGAGGAAACTGAGCACCATGTCCACCGTGCTGTCGGCCTTCGCGACCTTCACATGCGCGCGGCCGGTCATCAGCGCGACACCCGGCGCGGGGAAGGTGAAGTTTCGCTCGGAGTAGTCGATGAGCAGATACTTCGTGGCACCGCTTGCGAGCACCTCGGTGTAGGAGGCCTTGTCATCGACGCTGCCGTTCGAGTGCGCGTAGCGGAGGTCGTCGGAGAAAATCGCGGTGAGCTTCGCGCGGTCGCCGGCGATGATGGCGGCGACGCGCTCGTCGTCCGCGGCGCGGAGCCTGGAAGTGCGTGGATCGTCGACGGCGCAGAGCGTGGTGGCGACGAGGAGAGCGAGCAGGATGGATTTCATTTGTTGGTGGTGATGCGTTGGTAGCCGCTGCGCAGGATGCCGAGATCGGAGTCGAAGGCGATGTGCGTGAAGCCGAGTTTGCGAACCTTGTCCGCTTCCGCTGGGTCTCGAAGGAGGATTCCGCACGGCTTGCTGGCGGCGGCGACTTCGCGCAGGCACGCGTCGTAGTCGTGCGAGGCCTTGCGCGCCTCGAGATCGAAGCGGAGATCGGCCGGGCCGACGAAGAGCACGTCCACGCCATCGACCTGCGCGATCTCGGCGGCGCGCTCGACGGCTTCGATCGTCTCGATCTGCGCGAAGAAGAGTGGCTCGGCGGGCTCGAAGGCGCGCAGGCCGTAGCCGTGGGCGCGCACGGAGCGCGAGACACCGCGGGTGCCGCGCGGCGGGTAACGCATCGCGCTCACGCACGCCTCCGCTTCGGCTGCCGATGCGACGTGCGGGACCATGATGCCGTCGGCGCCCCAATCGAGCACGCGAGCGATCAAGTCGGCGTGCGGCGCGCCGACGCGGACGATCTTCGCGACGTCACGCGCGGCCTGGAGTTGCGCGAGCAGCGCGGACTCCGATGCGCAGCCGTGTTCGAGATCGAAGAGCAGCCAGTCGAAGCCGCACTGCGCGGCGAGTTCGGCGATGACGGAAGAGCCGATGGAGAGCCATGTGCCGAGGTTCGGTTGGCGTTCGCGGAGGTTCATAGGGATTCGATGGGAAGGTCTTCGCGCAACCCGCTCAGGGCGGCGGCGAGGCGCGCGTGGGTGAAGGCTTTCAGCTCGGCGCCGGTGCTGCCAGTGCCGATGAGATAGAATCCATCGGTGCGCTCGAAGTATCCCGCGCCGACGCGAATGACGGATTTGACGATCATGTTGCGCAGCAGGTGCAGCCAGAACCGGCGGCGATGTTCGTCGGGCAGCGGACGCACGCTCGCGTAGCCGGCGAACGCGCGTGCGACGATGGCGCCGTCGTGGAAGCACGCGAGCAGCGAGAGGTCGTCCATCGGATCGCCGGAGATCGCGTCGTCCCAATCGATGAACGCACCGATGTGCGTGGGTGTGCCGAGGATATTCCAAAGCGCAAGGTCCTTGTGGACGAGGCAGCCGCGCTCCAGCGCGAGCAGCGCGCGGTGCCGTTCGATTTCCGCGTCGATCTCGTCCATCTCGTCCATCGAGAGAAAGCGGTGCTGCACGAGGAAGCGTAGGTGCCGGTCGAGGTGAAGACGGAAGTAGTCGGCGTAGCTGGCGTGGAAGGATTCGAGGTGATCCTGTGCCGGATCGAACGGACCGAAGCCGCGCGGCGCGATGCTCTGCCAGCGTGCGACTGCGGCACCGATGTCGAGCGCGACCGCTGCGAGATCGAGCGTGCCGCGTTTGTGCAGCTCGTTGAGATCGGGGTGCGGGATGTGTTCGAGCACCTGCCACGCGAAGGGCACGCGACGGCGGCTCGCATCGAAGGCCAGCACGCGCGGCACAGGCACGCCGCGCGCGCGGACTTCGGACATGACGCGGCTTTCCGCAGCCATGTGGTCGTCGCTCTCGGGGCCGTCCTCGACGCGGATGAACACTTCTTCGCCAGCGAGTCGCGTGCGGAAGGTGAGGTGATTTCCCTGCCCGCCGCCGGGAGTGAGTTGGAAATCACGTTCATCGAAATGCGCGGCGAGCGCACGACGGAGCGCGGCTTCGAGTTCGGCGTGCGAGCGGCGTTCGCCCGTTCCGTGAAACGCCGCGGGGCGGTCGCATTTCCAATAGTAAATGTCGCGGCGGCTCACGGCGCTTCATCCGGCACGCGCCGCTTCCACCATGCCGCGGCGAGGCCGCCGATGATGTTTTGCATGACGCCGCTGAAGACCGCCGCGGCGGCGGCGAGCGGCATCGCGGGGAAGTGCGTGCGCGCGAGTGCCGCAGCCATGCCGCCGTTCTGCATACCGACTTCGATGCTCACGGTGCGCGCGACGGATTCGGGATAGCGGAAGATTTTCGGCACCGCATAACCGACGGCGAAACCGATGAGGTGCAGCAGGAACGCAACGAGGGTGAGCGTGCCGAAGTTCGCCCCGATCTCGCCCGCGCTGGCGGCCACGATGCCGCCGGTCACGAGCACGAACGCGAGCACGGCGACCGTGGGCCCGCAGGTGCCGATGCGATCCGCGGTGCGCGGCATTTTCCACCGGATGAAAACGCCGAGCACCACGGGAGCGACGGTGAGTTGGAAGGCGGAGAGGCACAGGCCCCACGCGTCCACGGGCACGTGCTTCCCGGCCAGCACGCTCGTCCACATCGGCGTGAAGATGAAGGCGAGCAGCGTCGAGCAGAGCGTGAGCACGACGGACAGCGCCACATTCGCGCGGGCGAGGTAGCTGATCATGTTCGACGCCATGCCGCCGGGACAACTCGCCACGAGGATGATGCCCACGGCGAGTCCCGACTCGAGCCGCAGCACGGTGGCCACGAGCCAGCCGACCAGGGGCATGAGCGTGTATTGCGCGCCGAAGCCGAGCGCGACGCTCCCCGGCATGCGGCCGATGGCCTTGAAGTCGTCGATGCTCAGCGTCAGCCCCATGCCGAGCATCGACGCGGCGAGCGACCAGAAGATCCACGGCTTGTCGAACCACAGCATCGTCTGCGGCTTGAAGAACGCGATGACCGCGAGACTCACGAGCCATACGGGGTAGAGGTTGTTGAACCAATCGAAGAAGCGCTTCACGACGGATCAGTTGGCGGTGTCGCGCACGCCGGTGAAGTCGGGTCCGCCCGCGCCGACGTAGCCGTCGCTCGCGCCGCGTTCATCGGCGCTCACCCAGAAGGCGTAGAGCTGCCCGTTTCGCAGGTGAAAGCGGAAGCGCACGGGCTGGCCGGCGAGCGCGGACAAGTCGGCGCGGTCGGTCCACTCGACGCGGCGCCTGGTCGTGTCGGCGGTCATCGGCTTGGAAGTGGCGAGCACTTTACCCGCGGCGTCGAGTGCTTCGACGCGCAGTTCGCCGTCCTTCGCGACGACATTCACGAAGAGATGCTGCGCTTTGAAAACCACCGGGCGCGTCGTGAGCGTGCCGGTCTGCTCGCGCGCGTCCATCGAGGCGAAGCCGTCGCGCCGCAGCGTGGCGAGACCGATCGCACCACCGGAATACATCCCGCGATTGCCGCTCGGCGCGATGCCGGACGTGCCCATGTAGGGGAAGACGAGCTGGTCGTTCAGCACGACGAAGACGCCCGCCGTGCCGTGCATATACCCGCGATCCCACGAGCCTTCCGTGCGCGAGCCGACGATGAATCCGCGCCGGTCCGGGCGATGCCAATGGAAGCCGTCGCGGCTGAAGCCGAGTTCGAGATCGGTGAGTTTCGGAAACTTGCCCGCTTCGCAGATTTCGTTTTTCGGCCCGCGATGGATGTAGTGCATGCCGACGATCACGCTCTCGTAGGCGACAGCGTTCAGGCTGTAGAGCTGCGGCGCGTCGCCTGCGCCGGGATAACGTTCCGCGGGTTCGGGTGCGTCGAGCCGATCGGCGCTGGTCCAAAAGACGGACTTCGACCAATCGGCGCCGCGGAGAAAGTCGTCGCTCTCGGAGTAAAAGCGGCTGCGTCCTCGCGCGGTGCCCATCTTGATGCTGAAGACCCATTTCCCGCGAAACGGATTGTAGAAGAACGAGCAGTAGTCATCTGCCGCGATGCTGGTCGGCGTGGCGTCGGACCACGTCTTGCCATCGGAGACGTGCATCGAGTGCATGAAGCCCTGCGGGCGTTGCTCGTTCGGCACGTGCAGCCAGCAGGTGAGGAACTTGATGCGCTCGGCGGGCTTCGTCGCGTTGAGGTCGAGCCACACGCAGTTGTCCGAACCGCCGCTCTTCAGCTCCGGCCCGGTCCAGCGCAGACCCTCCGGCAGCAGTGCGCCGTGGCGCGTCCACGTTTTCAGATCCGCGCTCGTCGCGAGCGAGAGCGGGCCGCGCCAGCCGGCGACGTAGAACATTTTGAACAGCTTCGCCGCCGGATCGTAGAAGAGTCCGCCCTGCCCGAGGAAGGTCGTGGCTTCCTCGCCGCGCTCGCCGAGCGTGGACGCAGCGAGTTCGCGCGGCGTCTCGGCTTTGAAGACGGGATTGCCCTCGAACTTCTCCGCGCGATGGAACGTGCGCGTGAGCGTGGTGCTCTCGATGAGGAAGTCATCGACGAACAACTGCCGCCCGACATCGATCGGGATGACCTTCGGCGGATGCTGCACATACGGCACGGGCATCGGCTCGACCGACGCGGGATCGAAGTGTTCCGGCGGCCACGCTTCCGGCAGCACGATGCCGTTGTAGAGCTTCTCGCCGCGATTCTCGCTCCACGGTTTCGGCGGCGTGGGCACGTGGATTTTCACCTCAGCGCCCGGACCCATGATGAACAGCACCATCTTGGAAAAGCGCAGCCGCTCGCCGGCTTTCACGTCCTTGCGGTAGAGGCTCACGCGATTGATCTCGCCGGGGAAGAGCTGCACCTCCGGCACATCCACCTTCGTGAAGCCCGCGCGCAGCAGCGCTGCCTCCTGGCTCGCGGCCTTCGGCCGCGCGGTCGGTGTGACCGCGTAGAGCGTGCCCGCTTTCGCGCACTCGGCGTGGAGTCTCTCGATGCTCGTGCGCAGAAACGGCAGCCCGCGCACCTGTGCGGGCAACTCGTCGATCACATACTCGCGGTCGGTGAAAAGCTTCACGCCCGGCTGCATCACCGCGGTCTCCGGCGGAGGCGGGGGAGGAAGCGGCGTGCGGGTTTTGCCGGCGAGCGACTCGAACCGGCCCACGTCCTCCAGCTTGCCAAACATGATGCGCTCCTTGCGGCTCGACGACGTGTCTCCCTGCGTCACGCACAGCCAGATCGCGCCCTCGTGCTCGTGAAACGTCGGATATTGAAACGACTTCGGCGACTCGAAGCGATACTTGCGCTCCCACGTTTTGCCGTCGCGTGAAGTGTCGATGTTGAACACGCTGCGGCCCACACCTTGGATGCGCGTGGCGTCCTGCCAGCCGAGGAAATAGACGCCGCCGAACTTGTCGAAAGTCGGCTTCGAGTTCGCGCCGTTTGGGATGTGCGGCATCTCCTTTCCGGCGCTCCACGTCCTCCCGTCCGCGCTCGTGGTGAAGTGGTAGTTTCCCTTGTCGTTGCGGCAGATCGCCATCCACGTGCCGTCCGGCAGGCGGTTGATCGCGGACTCGCTGAGCTGCTCGGCCTGCGGCTCGTTGAAGTGGCCGATGACCTCGAACGTCGCAAGATCGTCGTGAACCAGCGCGAGGGCGTTCTGCTTTCCGCCGAAGTTGTTCAGCGCGACGTAAAGGCGTCCGTCGAACTTCTTGAACGAGTCGAAAATGAAGAACGACGAATCCACCGCTGGCTTCGCGAAACCCTGCGCTGCCGCGTCCGCGTGGAAGTGCTGCGGTTGGAAATCGAACGTGCCCGCCGCCGTCTTGAGCTTCGCGCGATGGATCGTCGCCGCGAACTCGCCCGACCGGAGATCGAAGTCGCGATACCACATCTGCGACTGCCGCTTGCCCGGGTCTTCACTCGTGAAGTAGCAGCGCAGCGTCTGCGCATCCTTCTCGATGATCCGCGGCACGAAGCACGCACCGACCGGCAGCGTCTCATTCTCAAACCGCTGCTCACCGCGCGCGAAGTCGATCACCTTCTCCACCGCGAGCGTCTTCAAATTCACCACCGATATCGTCGCGTAGATGAACGACCATCCCGCGCTCTCGCCCGCCTTCACGTCATTCGCCTCCGCCACGATGTAGGCCCGCTCGCCCACGCAGACGAACTCCGCATCGTGCGCGCCCTTCACGCGCGGCGCGGAGGAATTGATCAGCCGCGCCATCACCACGTCGCCCGCCAGCGCGGGATCCCAACCAGCGGGCACAAGCTTTGGCTTATCGAGCTTGTTTACGACCTGCCTCAGCGACACCGCGCCGGAGACATCCGTGCCGGCGGCGACATCTTCCTCACGGAACTTCGCCAGCAGAATCTCGCCAGCGCCCTGCCGGTCGCGGTCGTATGTGATCCAGATGAGCCCGTCGCGATCCTGCACGCCGTCGGGGTAGGACACGCCTTTGCGGTCATCGAGCAGCAGACCGTCGTTCCACGTCGCGCCGTCATCGGTGGAAAGCTGCGCGGTGAGGTGGCTGCGGCCGGTAAACTTGTAGTGATTGACAAGCAGCAGTTTGCCCGACGCGAGGCGCCGGATGAAAAAGCGCGAGCCGGGATTCGCGATAGTGCTGGCCCTGGCCTCGCTCCACGTCCTGCCCTTATCCGCAGAGTGGCTTTCCCACAGGAATCCGCTGCTCGTGCGTATCAGCATCCAGAGGCGGCCGTGCGTTAGTTCGGTGATCATGTTTTCCAGCGCCCAAGGACGCGATTTGACCGCGCCGTGGAGTTTCCAATTTCGGCCCTCATCGGTAGAGATCCCGACGCCGTGGAGGGTCGGCTCCTGCTGGTCGTTGTAGCCCGTGGACCAGCCGTGAACGGGGTTCAGCGCCAAGGTCACCGGCATGATCCACTCACCCGATGAGAGCACGGTGACTTTGTTCATGCGGAAGGCGAACGGCACATCGAAGCCCACGCGGAATTCCGGACCGAAGACCGGTGGTGTCGCATCGGGGTCGTCGCAAATGCGCGCCCACACATCGTGCTGCGCGGTGTCTTTGTTGCCGCGGTTGAAGATATACCAGAGCCGTCCCTTCGGATTGATCCAGAGCGTCGGGTCGAAGCAGCGCGTGCCGTCCTTCGGCAGGCCCACCGCCTGTGGTTCGGTAAAGGTCTTGCCCTGATCGTTGCTGTAACAAAGTAGGACCGTGTTCTCCGGCGCCGGCTCTTTCGGTCCACCGGAAAACCACGAGACGAAGACGCGACCTTTCGCCGTGCACTCCAGGCCTGGAATGCCCTGCCAGGTGCGCTGCGGGACGACCGTCGGTTCAGCGCCGAGCGTGAGGAGCGGTGCGAGACATAACGCGAGTAGATTGAGACGGTCCATCAAGGCATTGGTGGGAGTTTTGCGGAGTAGTGGACCGCGCGGTGGCGGTTGTCGTCGAAGGCGAAGTGCAGCCATTGCTTGTCCGCGCTCACGAAGCCATCGGGGTAGTTCATGCGTCCCTTTGGACCATCGACGGATTCTTGCTGGAGCACGCGCTGGTAAGGCCACGTCTTCATCCCGTCGAAGCTGATCCACAGCGCCATCGGGCTGCGGTGTTTCGAGTTCGGATTGTGCAGGATCGCGACGGTGTCGCCGCCGAGGTTGTAGAGCGTGGTCTTGCTGCCGGGATTCGGGATCGGCGTGAGGCTCGCGAACTCCGGCCACGTCACGCCACCGTCTTTCGACTCGGCTTTGTAGAGCATGCCGCCAAGGCCGTCGGCGCGGATCACCATCGTGACGCGTCCATCCGGGTGCTCGAACAGATCGTTCTCCGCCCAGCCGAAATACCGGCTCTGCGGCGTGAGGCGGATGTTGCCGTGCTCGCTCCACGTCTTGCCGTTGTCGCGGCTGATGAGCACGCCGTTGCGCGGGTTGGTGAAGTCGCGATCGAGCGGCGGTCGGTCGCGCTGATCGTCCGGGCCGATGTAGTGCTGAAACGGAATCATGATGCGCCCGTCTTTCGTCACGATGTGCTTGCGGATGAACGTGCGCTCCTTCAACCGCCCCGGCACCTCGTGCGGCTTGCTCCACGTCTTGAACGAATCGTCGCTGGTGAGAAACCACGAGCGCCAGTCGTTCGCCCAGTGCTTCGAGTGCGTGCCGAAAAACAACGTCGCGCGCTGGCCGATGATCATCACTTCCGTCGTGCATTGTCCGACGGTCTTGCCTTCGCGAGGGAAGCCCACGTCGAACGGCTCCAGTGGCGTCCACGTCTTGCCGCGATCAAGACTGCGCGTGACGCCGGTGTAGTTCAGCGGGCTCGGCTCGGTGTCGCCGCCGGCGAGGATGAAAAGAATCCACGAACCATCCGGCAGCTCGCGCAGCGTCGTGTCGCAGACCATCTTGTTCGGCGTCACGCCGTCGTAGGGGATGCTCTTAAAGTCCTGCTTCGCGTCTTCCGCGGCCTGCGCGGTCCACTTCAGATCGGGCGTGATCGCCTTCGGCACCTTGGGCGCGAGCGCCTTGTTCACCACGACCTTCGCGAGCTTCTTGTCCGTGCCGAAGTCCGCCTCGCTGAACTTCACGTGCAGGATCTCCGCGTCGGTGTGGCGATTCCAATCGTAGAGGATGTGGATCGTGCCGTCCGGCGCCTGGAAGCCGTCGGGATAGGAGACCTCGGAGCGATCATCGAGCAGCAGCCCTTTGCCCCACGTCTTGCCGTCGTCGTCGGAGAGAAATGCCTTAAGATTCGAGCGACGCGGCAGCCGCACGTTGATCGGCCCGTTCTTCACGAGCAGCAGCTTTCCGCTGGCGAGTCGGCGGATGAAAAAGCGCGCGCTCGGATTCTGAATCGTGGAGGGCTGCGGCTCGCTCCACGTCGCGCCCTTGTCGGATGAAACGCTCTCGCTGATGCCGTCCTTCGTGCGCGCAAGCATCCACAAGCTGCCATCCTTGCGCTCGACGATCATGTGCTCGTCGAAGTCCGTCCGCGGGAACGCGACGCCGCCGCGCCGCGTCCACGTTTTACCCTGATCGGTCGAAGCGAACACGTTCGCCATGCGGATTACGTCGAGATCCTTGTGCGCCTCCTTGTCCACGCCGGGGCCGTGCATGCGGTCGCGAGTCCAGAGAGACACCGGCAGCAGCCACTCGCCGCTACTCAGCACGGTCGGCTTGTTCAACGTGCAGCCATCGGCGAAGCGCACGGGCTTCGTCCACACAGGCTCCGCCGCGTCGGGATCGTCACAGCGGATGAACCAATCGCCGCAGCGCCCATCGAAGTAACCGAGGCTCTGGTCGAAAAAGCACCACAGCCGCCCAAGCGGATCGGTCCACAAGTTCCCGACGAGCGCGCGTCGCTCGTAGCGCACGCCGTTCAGCTCGCCGTCTTGCGGATCGATCACGACACGCGGCTTGCTCCACTTCGCGCCGTTGTCGTCACTCGTCGCGAGCATGAAGAAGCCGTTCGGCGAATCGCCATTGCCCACCCACGCCGCCCACAGCCGCCCTTTCGGCGTGCGATCGATCCCGATGATCATGTTCCCCGGCCGCACGGCGTCGTCGTATTCGGGGCCGGGAGCAGTGTTGATCGCCGGAGGTTCGAGCGACAGATCGAGGAGCGGGTCGGCGGCGAAACCGACTCGAGCGAGACAGAGGAGGAGGAGTGGGATTTTCATGTGAGGTTATGACGCGAGTATTTTCTTAACGACACCCATCGTGGCGGCCTGCCGTTCACGCACGAAGGCCATCGCCTTGCGCACCTTCGCAAGCGCGGCGGGATAGTCCGCGTCGATCGCGAAGAGTGTCTCCGCGACTTTCGCGACGGGCGTGGAGTCGAACTCCAGCAGCCATTCCGAGAGGCCGATGTCTTTGAACATCCAGCACTTCGGGCTGTGGAATTCCGAGTAGGTGTGGATGATCGGCGTGCCGTTCGCGAGCGCGATGATCGGTGAATGCGGCTCGTGACAGACGATCGTGTGCGCCCGCGCAAAGACCGACGCGGCCTCGTCGGCGTTCCAAAACTCATCGCAGTTCACGACGTGCTTTTGCAGCTCCGCGGGGAGCGGATCGAAGAGCAGCCGTTTGTTGTGGCCCATTTCCTTTTTCACCTCGGGCGCGATGAGCACCTTGTGGCCGGTCTTCTTCACCCACAGCGCGATGAGCTCGCGATACATCGCCGCGCGACGCTCGTCGTCGGCGATTTGCTCCGGCGTGGGATGCAGCGGGTTGAGCTTCGGCGTGCGCGTGTCGTCCACGCCGGGGAGCTTCGCGGTGTTGGTGCGGAGCTGGATGGTGATGAACTTCCGCTCCTCCAGTCCGTGCATTTTCATGAAGGCGAAGCCGCGCTCGTCGTCGCGCACGTCGATGCCGAAACATCCGTCGGGCCCGAACTCGAGCACCGGTGTCTTCACCCCCGCGCGCTGGAGGATGTCGAGCGTCTTGCTCTCGCGGCAGTAGATGAATGACGCGCCGTTCAGCCACGCGATTCGTTCGTCCGCGCCTTTGCCTTCGACCATGCTGGGGAAGTAGGACTGGCCATAAAGCGCGTAGGGTTTGCCGACTTTTTTGCAGTAGGCCATGAAGGTCGTGTCCTGCCCCATGCCGGAATTGCGGATGAACAAATCCGCGCGTCCGACGGCCCGCCGCAGACGCTCATCCGCGTCCTTCGTTCCCGTCAGGCTGCCTTGCACGATCTCCACTTTCGGGAAGCGCCTGCGGAGCATCGCTTCGACGCGCTCGTCGATCTTCGCGGCCCAAAGAATCACGTGCACATCGGGCAAGTGCTGCTCGAGGATGTGCAGCGTCCCGGGCGTGTGGCCGATGTCGCCGATGTTGACTGTGTCCCAGGCGGACTGGAGCAGGATGGTCTTGCGCTTCGCGTCCGCGGATCGGGCTGGAACGGTCGCGGCGAGTGCGGCGGCGGAGGTTTGGAGGAAGGTGCGGCGGGAGATTCTCATGCGGGAACCTGAGTGGAGATTGCCGGCGCCATCCGCGTCAATCGCGCGTTTCATCCATTGACGCAGCGCAGCGGGCACGGTGCTCTCGTGGTCATGCACCTCCCGCGCATCGCCCTCGTCTTCGCGCTCACTTGCGCCGCCGCGGCGGAGCAGCCGTTCGAGATCGAAGTGATCGACGAAGCGACCGGTCGCGGCGTGCCGCTGGTGGAGATGGAGACGATGGACAACCAGAGCTACGTCACCGACAGCGCGGGCCGCGTCGCCTTCGCCGAGCCGGGGCAGATGGGCGTGCCGGTGTGGTTTTCGATGCACGTTCACGGCTACGATCTGCCGACCGACGGCTTCGGCATGACCGGCAAGCGCTTCACCACCACGCCCGGCGGCAAGACGACGATGAAGATCAAGCGGCGCAACATCGCCGAGCGGCTCGTGCGGCTCACCGGCATGGGCATCTATCGCGACACCGTGCTGCTCGGCGGGACGCCTCCGATCGCGGAGCCGCTGGGCAACGGCGGCGTGGTCGGCTCCGATTCGGTGCAGAGCGTCGTGTATCGCGGGCGCATCTTCTGGCTGTGGGGCGACACGATGCGGCTCTCGTATCCGCTCGGAAATTTCCGCACCGTCTGCGCGTGGTCGGATCTGCCGGGCAAAGGCGGGCTCCCGCCGGAGCGAGGCGTGAACTTCCACTACCTCACCGCGCCCGACGGCTTCGCGAAGGAGATGTGCCCGCTCGAGCGCAAGGAAGGCCCCGTGTGGCTCTTCGGGCTATGCGTCGTGCGCGACGACGCGGGCGCCGAGCGGCTCGTCGCTCACTACTCGCGTCGCGCCGGATTGGAAAAGCAGCTCGAGCACGGCACCGCGGTCTTCAACGACGAGAAGGAAATCTTCGAGCGCGCGGCAGCGCTGCCGCTCGACGAGAAGTGGCGCTACCCGCGCGGTCGCGCCACGGCGGTGCGCGACGGGGAAACGGACTACATCTACTTCGGCGACGCCGGCCTGTGCGTGCGCGTGCCCGCGCGCTTCCGCGATGTGTGCGAGCCCGCGAGCTACGAGGCGTGGACGTGCGCGCAGGACGGCGAGCCGCTGCGCCGCGCCGATGGCACGCTCGACTTTGCCTGGCGCAAGAACGCGCCGCCGATCGAGTCGCAGGAGGAAGCGCAATGGCTCAAGCGCAAGCTCATCAAGCCCGAGGAATGCCGCGTCACGCCCGAGGGTGCCGCGGGCAAGGCGCGCGTGACGCTGCACGAAGGCAGCGTGCGCTGGAACGAGTATCGCCAGCGCTGGGTGCTCATCGCCGTGCAGCAATTCGGCAAGCCGTCCTTCCTCGGCGAAGTCTGGTATTCCGAAGCCACCGCGCCGACCGGCCCGTGGACGCGCGCGGTGAAGATCCTCACGCACGACCGCTACTCGTTCTACAACCCCGCGCAGCACGCGTTCTTCGACGAGGCCGGCGGACGATTCATCTACTTCGAGGGCACCTACAGCCACACTTTCTCCGGCAACACGAAGCCGACGCCGCACTACGACTACAACCAAATCCTCCACCGCCTCGATCTCGACGACGCGCGGCTCAAACATGCGCAGCAATGAACTCAAACGACATGATTCAAAAAGACTGGGTCGCGGCTCATTGCGTGATTGATTCACTGCTCGTGGTGGACGCGTTTGTAGGTGCCTCACTCCTGCGCTTTGGCAGCGAGGCCGATCTGCCGTTGATGCGCTCTGGCTGTCGCTCTTGCTGGGTGCTGTGGCGTTGCCGGCAGGGCTTTACTTCGTGGGGCTCTACTCGACTCGCAGCGCCAGCCGCAGCGCGGCCATGCGGGCGTTGCGGGTTTTCGCCGGTTGCGTGCTGACGATGTTCGTTACGATCGGTGCCTCTTACGTCATGCCGCAGCGGCCACTCGGACGTGGCGTGATGCTGCTCGGATTGGTGATCACATTCCTGCTCGTGCTCGCGCACCACCTCTGGCTGCTCCGCACGCTGCGTGCGATGCGCGAGTCTGCATCCGCATGAAGCCATCGCTTCGCGCTGCGTTCACCGCGGCTTTCGTCGCAGCGTTGTGCGCACGGAGCGTGGCGCAGTCGATCCCGAAGGAACGCCCGCGCGCGCGTCCGCCGTCGGCGCTCACGGGCTGGGCGGACTGGGAGAAAGGCGGGGAAATGCTCAAACGGCTGAACGTGCCGCCTGCGCCGGTGCGTTCGCCGGAGGAGGAGATGCAGACATTCAAGATCGCGCCCGGCTACCGCGTCGAACTCGTCGCGAGCGAGCCGCTCGTTCACAATCCGATCTTCTTCGAGTTCGATCCCGACGGGCGCATCTGGGTCGTCGAATACCAGGGCTACATGCGCGACCTCGCGGGCAGCGGCGAAGGCGATCCGATCTGCCGCGTCGTCGTGCTCGAAGACACCGGCGGCGACGGGCGCGCGGACAAGAGCACCGTCTTCCTCGACAAACTCGTGATGCCGCGCTCGTTCGCTTTCGTGAAAGGCGGCGTGCTGCTGCAGGAGCCGCCGAAGCTTTGGTTTTGCGAAGACACCAACGGCGACCTGCGCTGCGACAGGCGCCGCGAAGTCGGCACGATGGGCAGCGCCGGCAACCCGCAGCACACCGCGAACGGCCTGCGCCACGGCATCGACAACTGGCTCCACTGCGCCGACTGGCCGAAACGTTACCGATGGCGCGACGGCCAACTGATCGAAGCCGACACGATCCAGCGCGGGCAGTTCGGCGTCACGTTCGACGACACGGGCCGCTTCTTCACCTGCTACGAAAACAAGGCGCTGCACGGCGACCTCATCCCTGCCGAATACCTCACCCGAAACCCGCACCTGCTCCGCGTCTTTCAGCGCGGCGGCGCGGATCGCAGCAGCTTCGGCGTGAACGCAAACATCGCGCCGAACGCGCAGGAAGTTTTCCCGATCCGCGTCACCCCAGCCGTCACGCTCGGCGCGCTGGAACTGCGCGACGACGGACGCCTGCGCACTTACACGATCGCGAGCGGCGTGTGCTACTACGACGGACATCAATTTCCCGAAGACGCGCGCGGAAACGTCTTCGTGCCCGAGTCCGGCGGGCACTTGATCGGACGGCTCAAGCTCAGCGACGGCATCGCACCCGAGGCCACGCGCTTCCATCCAGCCGAGCAGGAATTCCTCGCCTCGACCGACGAACGTTTCCGCCCGGTGAATGCGCGCGTCGGCCCCGACGGCGCGCTCTACATAGCCGATATGTATCACGGGATCATCGAGCACGTGATCTTCATGGTGCCGTGGCTCACGAAGCAAATCCGTGAGCGCCATCTCGACGAAGGTAATGATCGCGGCCGCATCTGGCGCATCGTCGCCGACCGACCGATCGACCGCACCGCGCCGAAGCTCGCACACGCGAGCAGCGATGAACTCGTAAAGGCGCTCGCGCACCCGAACGGATGGCATCGCACTACCGCACAACGGCTGCTCATCGAGCGCGGTGAAGTCGTGCCCGCGCTGCGCGAAGCCGCGAAGACCCAGCTCCACGCGCTGTGGACGCTCTACGGTCTCGGCGCGCTCGACGCCGACACCCGCCGCTCCGCGATGGATAGCCCCGACGAGCACGTGCGAGCCGCGGCGATCCGACTCAGTGACGGCGAAGCGGCGCTCGCAAGGTTCATCGCTGACCCGAGCCCCCGCGTGCGCCTGCAAGTTGCGCTTTCTCTCCGCGATCCGCAGCCGCTCGCCGATCTGCTCGCACGCGAGACGCACCCGCTTTTCCACACCGCCGCACTCACCGGACTCGCCGGGCGTGAATTGGAATTTCTCGCTACCGTGCTCCGGCGCGGATGCGAAGACCGCGCGCTCATCTCGCTACTCGCGAAGTGTGTGATCGAGGAGGCGAAGCCTGCGCGTGTGAGCGCGATGGCCGCGCTGTTCGCCTCCGCGCCCGCATCACTGCGCGACTTGATGCCTTCCGCGAAGCCGAAGGACACGCTCACGCGCAGTGCGCCGCCGCTCACTCCCGAGCAGGAAAAGCGAGTCGCTGAGGGCCAGCAGATCTACGCCCAGGTTTGCGCCGCGTGCCATCAGCCGCACGGCGGCGGAAACGCGGGCGTCGCGCCGCCGCTCGCGGGGAGCGATTGGGTCACAGGTCCGCCCGAGCGCCTTGTGCGCGTCGTTCTGCACGGTCTCTACGGTCCCGTTCAAGTGAATGGGCAGACGTGGAACCTCCACATGCCCGGCCTCGGCGCCGGCTTCGACGACGAGAGGGTCGCCGGCGTGCTCAGCTACATCCGCCGCGCGTGGGGAAATGCCGCACCGCCTGTCGAGCCGTCGCTCGTCGCCGATGTGCGCGCGGACAGCGCGACGCGAACGTTCCCGTGGCGCGTGGAGGAACTCGCGCTCGCGACGACTGTGGACGAAGCACCGGCGATCAATCCCACGCCAAACGGCGAGCTGCGCCTGCCCGCAAGTGCGGCGTCGGTTTATGCGCAGAAGCTTGCGTATCGTCCGTCGCTCGACGTGCTCGCACCGTGGCGGCTGGCGGACGACGTAGCCGGGTGGCGCGTGGAGGTCGCGCGCGGCGGTGCATACAAAGTCTTCGTGCTGCTCGCCGCGGACGACGCTTCGGCGGGTGATCAATTCGCGCTCGAGACCGACGGGAGCAGCACGACCGGCACCGTGCTCTCGAGCGGTGGCTACGAGTCGTTTCGAGAAGTTCCCGCCGGCCAGCTCACGCTCAAACCCGGCGTGAACCGTCTGCTTCTGCGCCCGCACGGCCCGCTGCGGCAGGAACTCGCCGACGTGCGCGCCGTGCGGCTCGCGCCGGTTCCGCAACGATCCCGCTAATACCGAACGCTCGTGATTTGGTGAGGCGCGAGATCGCGCAGGACCGCGGGGTAAAGCTCGTGCTCGGCGGTTTGGATGCGCGCGTGCAGCGTCGCGGGCGTGTCGCCCGGCAGCACGGGCACGCGGCGTTGCGCGATGATGGGGCCGGTGTCCATGCCCGCATCGACGTAGTGGACCGTGCAGCCCGTCTCGCTCGCGCCGGCGGCGAGCGCCTGCTTCCACGCTTCGAGCCCGGGAAATCGCGGCAGCAGCGACGGATGGATGTTGATGATGCGATGCGGGAACGCGTCGAGCAGCGGCGCCTTGATCATCCGCATCCAACCCGCGAGCACGACCAGTTCGACTCCCGCCGCGCGCAGCAGTTCGACGGCACGCACCTCACTCTCCGGCGCGAGCTTTGTCTTGAAGGCGCCGGGATGAACGAACTCCGCAAGGATGCCGCGTTCGCGCGCCAGCGCGAGGATGCCTGCGTTCTCCACGTCGCTGATCACGACGCGCACGTCGGCCCCGAGCGCGCCGCCCGCGATGGCGTCGGCGATGGCGCGAAAGTTCGAGCCCTTGCCCGAACCGAGCACGCCGAGCGCTAGGCGGCGCATCGCTTGAGCGTCTCGGTCGTCGATTTGCCCGGCACGAGCGGCAGGATCTTGATCCGCGAGCCGACCGCCTCGAGCGCGGTGCGTTCGCCGACGTCGAGCGACTCGACGGTGTAGTCGCCGCCCTTCACATACACGTGCGGCTTCACGGTGCGGATGAGATCGGTCACGCGATCGCTCTGGAAGACGGTGATGAAATCCACGCACGCCAGCGCGGCGAGCACCTCGGCGCGATCGAGTTCCGTGTTCACCGGCCGTCCGTCGCCCTTGAGCGCGCGCACGCTGTCGTCGCCATTCACGGCGACCACGAGCACGTCGCCGAGCGCGCCCGCGGCTTGCAGGTAGCGCACGTGGCCGACGTGGAGGAGGTCGAAGCAGCCATTGGTGAAGACAAGGCGCTGCCCGCGCGAGTCGAGCTTGGCGCGGAGCACGGCGAGTTCACCGGCGGACTTGAGTTTGGCGACGATCATGGCCGGCAACTAACCGCGTCGTCTTGTGCGTAGCCAGCGCGAAAATCCGCTGCTAGCGTCCGCGCCGCTCCATGAACGATCCCCGCTTCGATCTCCTCGCAAAGAACCTCATCGGCTTCTCCGTCTCGCTGAAAAAAGGCGAACGCGTCCTCATCGACGCATTCGACATCCCGGACGAAATGGTCATCGCGCTCGTGCGCGCCGCGCGTGCCGCCGGCGGTGTTCCATTCGTGCAGTTCAACCATGCCCGCGTCTCCCGCGAGATCGCGCGCGAGGCGCAGGACGCGATGCTCGACGTGTCGGCGAAAGTGGAGCTCGCGCGGATGAAGCAGATGGCCGCCTACATCGCGCTGCGCGGCGGCTTCAACGCTATGGAGGCGAGCGACGTGCCCAGCGACAAGATGAAGCTCATCTCACGGAAGATGAAGGCCGTGCTCGACTGGCGTGTGAAGAAAACCAAGTGGTGCGTGCTGCGCTGGCCCAGCCCGAGCATGGCGCAGATGGCGCAGATGAGCACCGAGGCGTTTGAGGATTTCTACTTCCGCGTCTGCACGCTCGACTACGCGAAGATGCAGCCCGGCATGAAGGCGCTCGCGGAGGCGATGATGAACACGGACCAGGTCCACATCACAGGGCCCGGCACAGACCTGCGCTTTTCGATCAAGGGCATCCCCGCCGTCGCGTGCGGCGGCTCGCACAATATCCCCGACGGCGAAGTCTTCACCGCTCCCGTGCGCGACTCGGTCAACGGAGTGGTGCAATATAATGCGCCGACGATTTACCAGGGCACCGGCTTTGACAACGTGCGGCTGGAGTTCAGGAACGGCAGAATCGTGGACGCGACCTCGAACAACACGAAGAAGCTCAACCAGATCCTCGATAGCGATCCCGGCGCACGCTACATCGGCGAGTTCGCGATCGCCTTCAATCCGCACATCCTCCAGCCGATGCGCGACATCCTCTTCGACGAAAAGATCGCCGGCAGCTTCCACTTCACGCCCGGCCAATGCTACGAGCAGACGGAGAACGGCAACCGCTCGCAGGTCCACTGGGACATGGTCTGCATCCAGCGCCCCGACTACGGCGGCGGCGAGCTCCGGTTCGACGGAAAGCTCATCCGCAAGGACGGGCTCTTCCTGCCGAAGCCGCTCCAGGCCTTGAATCCGAAGCGGCTGCTCGCGGCGTAGGCGGCGGGTTCAGGCGCCCGCGATGAAATTTCGCAGGATGGCGAGGCCGACGGTCTGGCTTTTTTCCGGGTGGAATTGCACGCCGGCTACGCGACCGCGCGCGGCGGCCGCGGCGAAGGTCTCGCCGTAGGTGCATCTCGCGATCGTCTCAGCGGGATCGGTCGGCGCGGGGAAATATGAGTGCACGAAATAGACGTGTGAGTCGGCGGGCAGTCCGCGCCACAGCGGGTGCGGCGTGAGGCCGAGCGAGTTCCAGCCGATCTGCGGAACCTTGAGGCCGGGCGTGCTGAACTTCTTCACCTGGCCGCCGAAGAATCCGAAGCCGCTCACGCCGGGCGATTCCTCGCCGCCTTCAAACAGAAGCTGATAGCCGACGCAGACGCCGAGGAAGGGTTTATCGGCAGCGAGCCACTGCTGGATCGGCTCCCACAGGCCGCGTTCACGCAGGCCGCGCGCGCAATCGCCGAAGGCGCCGACGCCCGGCAGCACGACGGCCCGCGCGTCGGCGAGACGCGCGGGGTCGGAGATGAGTTGCACGTCGGCGCCCTGGTTCCGCAGCGCGTTCTCGACGCTGCGGATGTTGCCGCTCCCGTAGTCGATCAGTGCGATCACTCGCTACAGCGTGCCCTTCGTGCTCGGCACGCCTTCGACTCGCGCGTCGAGCTGGCAGGCGGCATCGACGGCCTTGGCGAGGCCCTTGAAGACGGCTTCGGCCATGTGATGCGCGTCGCGACCGTGCAGGATTTCCACGTGCAGGTTGATGCCCGCGTTGTTCGTGAAAGCGCGCAGGAATTCCTCGACGAGCGTGAATGCGAAGGTTCCGTTGATCGGCGAGAGGCCGTCGGGCGCGCGGTAGTCGAGGAAGGGACGGCCGCTGAAATCGACGACAATGCGCACGAGCGTCTCGTCCATCGGCACGTAGGCGTGGCCGTAGCGGCGGATGCCGCGCTTGTCGCCGAGCGCGCGGGTGAAGGCCTGGCCGAGCGCGATGCCGGTGTCCTCGACGGTGTGGTGCAGGTCCACGTCGATGTCGCCATCGGCCGTCACGTTCAGGTCCACGAGGCTGTGCCGCGCGAAGAGGATCAGCATGTGATCGAAGAAGGGAATCTTCGTCTGGACGTGGCTTTGGCCGCGGCCGTCGATCGTGAGGTCGATGGTGATGTCGGTTTCGCCGGTGACGCGTTCGACGCGGGCTGTGCGGTTCATAAGACGTGGCGGGTTACTCGATGATCTCGTTGGATTTCTTTACGACCTTTTTGTAGGCGGTCCACGCCACAAAGGCGAGCGCCGCGACGACGACGCCGATGACGAAGATCGCGATCGGGTTCTTCGGCTCCTCGTCCTCGATCGGCGCGACGATGGCGGGCTCGACTTTCGGCACCGACGTCCTCGGAGTGGGCGCGGGCGTGGCCTTCACCTCGGCTTTCGCCGTCTCAGCTTCGGCGGCGGCGGCCATCGCGACCGTCTTCGCCCCGGCGAGTTCCTTGTTCAGCCGCACGACGAGTTCGTTCTTCTGCCAGAGCGTCTGCGCCTGGCGGAGCTTCTTCTCCGCGTCCTCGAGTTTCTTTGCGTCGAGGTCAGCGCGCACTTCCTCTGCGAGTTTGATCGACTCGCCGGCCTTCGCCAGGTCGATCGAGATGAGACGCTTCTCGGTTTCCTCGGCGAGCTTGAGAATTTCTTTCATCGACGGCTCGCTGCGGCGCAGGAAGGGCGGCCACTTGAGTCCGGCCTTTTTCGCATCGGCCATCGCGGTCTCATTGTTCTTCTTCTCGGTATCGAGTTCCTTTTGAAGCTGCACCTGATCGAGGCCGGCGGCGGCTTTCACGCCTTGCTCGCGGGCGGTGTTTTCCGCGGGGAGCGCGGCGAGTCGCTGCGCGGCGGCAGCCTTGAGCGGGGGGACGATCTGGCGGGCGAGCACGACGGCTTCGAGGTAGCCGCGCGAGCCGTCGAATTGCTTCTCGATGATGTCGAAGGTGTTCATCGCGCCGACCGAATCGCCGCGCGTGGCCTGCGCCCGCATGTAGTTGGCGGCGATCGATCCGCTGATCTGGTAGCGCTCGCGCTGGACTTCGTCCTTGGAAAGCCAGCGCCCGTTGAGCTTCGCCTCGCCATTGGCGACGCGGCTCTTTTCCGCGTCGATCTCGCCGGCGAGTTTCTCGGCGGCGCTGCGATACGTGCTCTCAGCGAACTCCTTGATGAAGCCGTTGAGCGGGCCGAGCCACGCGTCGTATTGGTCGGCCGTGGGCAGGGAATCGTCGCCGAGCTTGATCGCCGAAAGCGGCTTCCACGCGATCTCATCGGGGCCGATCTTCTCGACCTTGGCGATGTCGGCCTTCTGCACGACGCGCTCATCGACGACGCCGCCGGCGACGACTTCGATCGTCAACTGCGCGTCAGTTTCCGCGAGGATCTTGCCTTCGATCTTTTCGCCAGTCTTCAGGACGACGGTGTCCGCGTGGACGCCGAGGGTGAGGGCGGCGAAGACGATCAGGAACAGGGTGAGGGAGCGCTTTAGCATCGTCGGCAAACAAGAGCAGACTCGGCTGCGCACTGCAAAGCGGGAATGCCGCGCCCTGCCTCAGACGCGCACGATCTCCCACACCAGGCGCCGGTCCGCGCCGAAGGTGAGCCACGCGTAGCTCGCGGGTGCGCCTTTGTTGGGATTGCCGACGGTGCCGGGGTTGAGAAAGCGCGTGCCGGCGATGACTTCATCGCGCGGCACGTGGGTGTGGCCGTGCAGCAGCAGGTCGATGCCGGGCGGCGGCACGCGCGGGGGGATGTGCTCGAGGTGAATGCGCAGGCCGTTCATCTCAAATGTCTCGATCACCGGCCAGTCGAGGCACGCGTCGCAATTCCCCCGCACCGCGCGCACACACGGTGCGAGGCCGGCGAGGGTGGCGACCATTCCTTCGTCCGTCACGTCGCCGAGATGCCAGATCTCGCCCGCACCACGGATCGCCTCGGCGACGTGCGCCGGCAGGCGATTGTGCGTGTCGGAGATGACGGCGATGCGCACCGGATTCCTCAGATCACCGATCATCTGTCGCCTTCCGCGCCGGCTACTTCCGCGTCGCGGCCTGGAGCTCGAAGTTGTTGATGATCACGTCGCGCACACGCTCGCCGGTGCGGACCTTGTCGGTCTGGTAATCGACGTTGCCGTCCTTGCCGATGATCACGAGCGCGAAGTCGCCCTCGACGCCGTAGGCGCTGGCGACCGCGCCGCCGTTGTTGGCGACGACGAAGGGGATGTTGCTCTTCACGGGGCCTTCGCCCTCGCGGAATGCAGCGATGAAGACGGTGCCCTTGGCCGCGAGCTGCGAGTAGGTCTTCTCGAGCCAGTCGGTCTGCTTGCGGAAGGCGCCGCTGCGCGGGCTCGCGGCGATGACGAGCACGACGGGCTGGCCGCTGAGGCTGCGGAGCGAGCGGCTCTTGCTGCCGGCGCCGGGCCAGGAGAAGTCGGGCGCCTTTCGCACCACGTTTGCGGGCGCGGCGGCGGCGAAGGCCATAAGGATAAGGAAGAGGATTGGGCGCATGGTTGTTTAGACTTTCATCACTTCGGCTTCTTTCGCGTTCACCGAGTCGTCGATGCTTTTGACGGCGGCGTCGGTGAGTTTCTGCACGTCCTTCTCGTAACGCTCAAGATCGTCCTCGGTGATCGTGCCGGCCTTCTGCGCCTTCTTGAGCGACTCGATGCCGTCGCGCCGCGCGCTTCGCACGCGCACGCGGCCTTCCTCGGCCATGTGTTTGATGTTTTTGACCAGATCGCGCCGGCGCTCCTCGTTGAGCGCGGGGATCGGCAGCCGGATGATTTTTCCATCCACGTTCGGGTTGATGCCGATGTTCGATTCGCGGATCGCCTTCTCGATCGCCTGCACGGTGCTCACGTCGAAAGGCTGGATCACGACCAGCCGCGCCTCGGGCGTGGTGATGAGCGCGAGTTGCTTGAGCTTCATCGAAGCGCCGTAAGCCTCGACGTCGATGTTTTCGACCAGTGCCGGCGAAGCCTTGCCGGTGCGGATGGTGGACATTTCGTGCTGGAGGTGGTGGGCGGCTTTTTCCATCGCCTCCTCCGTGTTCATCATAATCTCGTCAGGGTCCATGGCGGTAAAAAGTTAAGCGGTGACGACGGTGCCGACCGGGTCGCCGCAGACGACGCGCCGGATGTTGTGCGGAGCCATCATGTCGAAGACGATGATCGGCATCTTGTTGTCCATGCAGAGGCTGAAGGCGGTGCTGTCCATCACGTTGAGCCGCTTGGTGAGGCACTCGGTGTAGGTGACGGTGTCGTAGCGTTTCGCCTTCGGGTCCTTCATCGGGTCGGCGGTGTAGATGCCATCGACCTTGGTCGCCTTGAGGATCACCTCCGCGCCGATCTCGTTCGCGCGGAGCGCAGCGGTCGTGTCGGTGGAAAAGAACGGGTTGCCCGTGCCGGCTACGAAGATGACGACGTTGCCTTCCTTGAGCTGATGCACGGCGCGGTTGCGGATGAAGGGCTCGGCGACGGCGTCCATGCGGATGGCGGTGTGGACGCGCGCCTTCAGGCCGATGGCGTCGAGCTGGCTTTGCAGCGCGAGCCCGTTGATGACCGTCGCGAGCATCCCCATGTAATCAGCCGTGGTGCGCTCCATGCCGCGGTGGCTCGCGCTCAGGCCGCGCCAGATGTTGCCGCCGCCGATGACGATCGCGAGTTCCACGCCGAGCGCGTGGACTTCGCGGATCTGCTCGCACAGCGCGGCGACGATCTCCGGCGAGATGTTGTCGTGCGAACCCTTGGCCTTGAGCGCCTCGCCGCTGAGCTTGAGCACAACGCGACGGTAGCGCGGCTTGAGCGGCGCGGGCTTTTTGGCTGAACGACGGGCGGCGAGGAGCATCGGGAGCGCGCAGAGTGGCGCGCGTGCCTCGCGCTGTCGAGTCCCGAGTGGCGCGGCGCCCTACAATCCCGCCGTTCGCTCGCCGCTTTCGCGATAGGAGGCGGCGAAATCCGTCACGAAAACCGCCCCCATGCTCACGTGCGGGCCTGCGGCGGCGCCGACGTAGCGGAAGGTTTTTTCGAAGATATTCGAGCGGTGCCCGCGGTCGCCGACGCCCTGGTCGATGATGAGCGCGACGATCGCGTCGCGCGCGCTGGATCGGCCAAAGTAGATGTTCTCGCCGATCCGTCCATCCCACCGGCCAAAACGGTTCGCGCGGTTGGACACATTGCTGCCGTCGCTGCCGCGGTGGCTGCGAAAGCCGCGACCGCCGGCGTCGATCACATGCGAAAGCGCGGCTTGCGAAAGGCCGGGACTGAGCACGAGCGCGGGCACGCGGCCCTGCCTTTCGAGGAAGCGCACGGCTTCCCGGATGGCACCCGCGCTTGCGCCGGCGGCCGCGCCGCGGTCGGCGACGATTCTCGCGTAGGCCTTCGGCTGCGTGCGCGCGAGGTTCATCTCGGCGACGAGGTCAGCGCCGATATCGGCGTGGCTGAGTGCGGTGAGGGCGAGGGTGGCGGCGAGGAGCGGACGAATCACGAGTGATTCAGTAAGCGATTACGGTGCCAGCGCGGTGGGTCGCTGGCGGGTTTGCGCGCCGCTTTTAGCGGGTTGCACGCGAGGTTGCAAGGGGTCGCTTACGCAGCGGCGAAATCGTGCCGGATCACCTTCTCCGGCTCGGGCTGCGCGAGCACCTCGGCGACCACTCGCGCGAGCGCTTCGATCTCGTAGGGCTTGGCGATCATCGCGAGGAAGCCGTGCTCGCGGAAGCTGCTCATGACGGGATCCATCGCGTAGCCGCTGGAGACGATGGCGCGCGCGGTGGGATCGATCTCGTGGATGCGGCGCACGGCCGCCTGGCCGCCCATGCCGCCGGGGATGGTGAGGTCGCTGACGACGAGGTCGAAGCGTTCGCCGGAGTTGAAGGCGGCCTCGTAGAGCTGGATGGCGGTGTTTGCATCCAGAGCCACGACGACTTCGTAGCCGAGGGGCTCGAGCGCGCACTGCACGAGCGCGCAGATGGCTTCCTCGTCGTCGAGCACGAGCACGCGCGCGTGCTGCACCGCGGCGGGCGCGGGCGCGAGCGTTTCCTCGGCGGTCGCGGCGGGTTTGTCGCTCGCGGGCAGGAAGAGGTAAAAGACGGTGCCTTCGCCCGGCTGGCTGACGACATCGATCGCGCCGCCGTGAGCCTTGACGATGGAGTAGCTCGTGGCGAGGCCGAGCCCGCTGCCCTTGGGCTTGGTGGTGAAGTAGGGGTCGAAGATTTTTTTGAGGTGCTCCTCGGCGATGCCGATGCCTTCGTCCTGCACGGTGATCTTGATCCACCGGCCCGGGGCCAGCCCGAGCCGGCCGCTGCCGGTGCCCAGTTCGATGTTTGCACACGACACGCGCAGCGTGCCTCCCGCCGGCATCGCCTGGTCGGCGTTGAGGCTCAGGTTTTGCAGCACCTGCGAGATCTGGCCCGCATCGACATCCGAGCGCCAAAGGCCGTCGGGGATGTGAAATTCGCACGCCACGCGCGAGCCGCGCAGGTGGAAGGTGACGGTGTCGCGAACGAGCTGGGCGATGGATGCGGTCTGCTTGATCGGCGCCCCGCCCTTCGCGAAGGTCAGCAGTTGCTGCGCGAGCTCCTGCGCGCGCAGGCTGGCGCGCTTGGCGGCGGTGAGCCGGTCGCCGACGGATTCCTCGATCTTTCCGCAGGAGAGCACGAGCGAGAGATTGCCGAGGATGGCGGTCAGCAGGTTGTTGAAATCGTGCGCGATGCCGCCGGCGGCGACGCCGAGCGACTCGAGCTTCTCGGCTTTCTGCCGCTCCTCCATCGAGCGATGCCGCTCGGTCGCGTCGCGCAGCACGAGCACCGTGCCGGTCGTGTTCCCGCGCGGATCGGCGATCGGCGACGCGTTGATCTCGACCACGCGTTCGGTCGCATCGAGCGCGGTGATCAACGTGGCGCCGGCGAGGTCCTTCGTCTGCCCGGAGGTGACGAGTGCCTCGAGCGCGCGGCGCAATGGGCGGCGGGTGGTGACGTTCGCGAGGTTGACGATTTCGCCGAGCGCGGTGCCGATCGCGGTCGCGGCGGGCCAGCCCGTGAGCCGCTCGGCCACGGGGTTGAAGAGCACGATGAAGCCCGCCCGATCGACGGTGATGCAGCCGTCGCCGATCGAGCTGAGCGTCACGGCCAGCCGCTCCTTTTCGCTCGCGAGCGAGCGCTCCGAGCGCTTGCGCTCGACTTCCGCCGCGGCCCGCGCCGCGAAAATCTGGAGGGTGGACTCGACGACATCCACGCGCTCGAGCTCGCGGTGATCGAGCACGCCGAGCAGGCCGATGACGTCGCCGCGATGATCGACCAGCGGCATGCACACGAAGCTCTCCGCCCCGAAGGACGCGACCAGCCAGTCGCACGGAAAACGATCCTGCACGCCCGACAAGTATGCGCGGAATCCGCTGCGCAGCACCTCTTCGCAGGCGGTGCCGCTCAAGTCGCACGGGCCGCAGCCGCACGTCTCGCCCTTCTCGGCCCTCGTCATGATGTGGATGGTGTCGTGGCCTTCGCGCTCGAGCTCGACGATGAAGGCGCAATCGACCTTCAAGGCCTGCGAGAGCCGCGCGACGAGGGTCTGCACGAATTCTTCGCCGGTCGCGGAGCTGACGCCCAGGCCGATCAACCGCAGCGCCTCCTCGTTGCGACGGCGCTCGGTGATGTCGCGCACGAGCGCCACATAGTGCCGCTGGCCATCGACGACCATGTCGCTGAGCGAGATCTCGACGGGGAAGATATTCTCGGGCCGGTCCAGCCGGCGCGCCTCGGCCTCGATCACCCCGCGGCCGAGACTCTCCAGCGGCTCGTCAACGGAGCGCGGCATCAGCTCGCTGATGTGCCGGCCCAGAATCTCCGCTGCCGGTGCACCGAAGATGCGCTCGGCCGCAGGATTCGCGAGCCGGATCCCGCCGCTCGCGTCTGCCATGAGCAGGCCGTCGAGCGTGTGATCGACGATGAGCCGCAACCGCGCCTCGGCATTCTCGACCTTGTCGAAATGCCGCCGATACGCGCGATACCCGTATCGGCTCGAGGAGATCACAAACCCGATCGCCACGAGCGAGAGCGCTCCGAAGCCGGCGCCCTGCCAGCGGCGCTCGATGGCCGCGCGCTGCCGCGTCGATTCCGAGGCATCGGTTTCGCGCCGCGCGAGCTGCGCGAGCGCCTCGTGGATGCCGTCGATCATCCCCTGCCCTTGCGGCTCCAGCGGGAGATCCTCGATCATGCCGCCAGCCCGCCGGCGTGCGATCAGCGGTCGGGCGACGCGCAGTTCCCAGACCAGCAGGCTCTCGCCGATCTGCGTGATGTCGGAGGTGAATTCGGGCTTGCCGGCCATCAGCTCCGTCAGCTCCGCGAGCCGCGCCTGGGTCGAAGCCTTGCGCTTCTCGAACCGGTTCAAGCGATCGCCACCCGGGCTGAGCAGATACTCGTGGTGCGCCGCCTCGAGCAGCCGCAACTCGTCCCCGACGCGGTCGATTTTCCGGAAGACCTCGAAGGTCGAGTTGCGAAGCTGCGAGTGTTCGCGCTCGCGCAGCATGTAGAGCAAAAATACGCCGGCGAGCGTCCCGATCATCAACACCCCCGCGAGCGTCGAGAGCAGCAGTTTCGCGTGAAACCCACCGTCGGATACCAGCCACGCCCGCAGACTCGGGCGGGTGACAGGGGTTGGCGCTAGTGTGGGAGACATCTGAAGTCCCGGAAAAGCTAACCGCGTGCCCTTCTCCGTCGCAGCATCACCTGATTTTCCGCGGGCCTAATAACTGATCAATGCCCGCACTTCCACGCCCGGCAGCAACTGCCGCCCGTTTAGAAACCCGAGCTCGATCACGCACTGCACCTCGGCGATCTCCCCGCCCAGCCGCCGCACCAGCTCGATCGCCGCCGCCGCCGTGCCGCCCGTCGCCAGCAAATCGTCGATCACCACCACGCGCTCGCCGGGCCGGATCGCGTCCCGGTGGATCTCGACGGTCGCCTCGCCGTATTCGAGCGCGTAAGACACCGCCTCGCACGTCCACGGCAGCTTTCCCTTTTTCCGCACCGGCACGAAACCGACCCCGAGCGCCACCGCCACCGCCGCGCCGAAAATGAACCCGCGGCTTTCGATCCCCACGATCTTCGTCACCGCGAGCGGACGCGTCGCCTCGGCGAGCGCCTCGACGACTTCGCGCAGCAGCGCCGCGTCCCCGAGCACCGGGGTGATGTCCTTGAAGACGATCCCGGGCTTCGGAAAATCGGGCACGTCGCGCACGGCAGCGCGGAGGCGTTCGAGGAGCGGGGCATTCATCGGTCCGCTCATCCCGAAATCCGGCGCTCCGCGCAAGGCTGAACCCGCCGCTGCAGCAGCGAGCGCACGACCGCCCATAGGAGCAGCGGCACGAGCACGCTCAGCCCGATCGCGAGCCGCGGACGATCCTGCCCCGCCGCGCCGATGGCCGCATAGACGAAGCCCATCGGCACCGAGCCGCACGCCAGCGCCGCCGCGAAGAACCTGAGCGGCATCCGAGTCAGCCCCGCGAGGCACGCGATGACTTCCGGCAGCACCGGCAGCCAGCGCGACGCCGCCACCAGCCACGGGCCGCTCCGCTGGAAAAGCGTGTGGTGATCCTCCATCTCCTTTTCACCCGCGAGCCGCGCCGCGATGCCGCGCCCGAACACCCGGCACAGCCCGTAGCCGAGCATCCCGGCCGCGAACGAGCCGCCGGCGCTGATCAGCCCGCCGACGAACGCACCATAAAGATAGCCGGTGGCCGACATCACCGCCGTCGCGGGAATCGGGAGCACCAGGTCCGAAACGATCAGCCCGATCGCGCCGAGCCAGCCCCACGCGCCGCAGCCGCGGATCCACTCGATCGCCGCATCGCCCGTGAACCAGCGCAGGAATTCATCGCCCCAAATGAAAAACGGGATGCAAAGCAAAAGCGCGAGAACGAGCGAAGTAATGAGCAGGCGCATGGAGGAATCGACGCGGAGCTTATCCCAGAGCGGGCCGCCACATGCCACAGATTGCGGTTGGAAAACGCACGCGGCCCCCGCTAGCGTGCGCGCTCCAAATGCGACTCACCCTGACCAGCCTCGGCTTGTTCGCCCTCGGCAGCGCAAGCTCGCTCGCGGGCCCGGCGTTCAGCGCGCTCCAACTCCTCCCGCCCGAACTGAGGCAGCGCGTCGCCGTCATCGCCGGTCGCGATGGCACCCCCGAGCCCGAGCGCTGGCACATTCTCGTCCACGATCCCGCGACCGAGGCGGGCGTGCGCGAATTCGTCGTCACCGCCGGTCGCATGACGGCCGATCGCACGCTCTCGCAATTCGCCGAGTCGCTCACCGCGGGCGACATCATCAGCCCCGACGCGCTGAAGATCGACTCCGAGCACGTCGGCCGGGTCGCGTTGCAATTCGGCGCAGCCAACGGCGTCACCGTCTCCGCGCTCCATTTCGAACTGCGCAAGAGCGGCCCCGAAGCCGCACCGCTCTGGACCGTCACCTGCCTCGACATGGCTGGCGCGGAGCTGGGCAAAATCGTCGTCTCCTCCACTCGCGGCACCGTCATCATGCATCCGGGATTCGCGAAAGAGCCGGCGCTCGACACAGTCCTCGCCGCCGCGCGCCAGACGCCGCCGCCAGTCGCCGAGGGCGACGCGCCCACCCCGGCGAGAAG
>JBEBGD010000153.1:0-10184 GCA_040081625.1 Chthoniobacteraceae bacterium | reverse complement strand
GCCGCTCTCGGCCACGAGCGTCGTGGCCGAGAGCGCGACACCGAGCAGCGCGACGGCGAGCGCGATCACGCGAAGCACGTCGGTCACGGCGAAGGTCTGGTCGAAGATTTTCAAGATGCGCTGGCGCAGAGTGCGGTTGGAATACACGACGAACTCGCCGGTCGCGCCGAACTTCGCGGTGAACGCGTCCGCCACGCGCGCGGCGTCGGCGTTTGGCTGGAGATAAACGGCGAGCGAGTTCGGGCCGGCGTCGGGCCAGTGGCGCGCGAAGAGTTCCCGCGTGATGAAGATCGCGCCTTGGTCGCGCGTGTAATCGCGATACACGCCGGCAATCGGGAACCCGACCGGGCCGCCGGGCGACGCGAGCCGCGCGGTGTCGCCAGCGCCGAGGTGAAACTTTCGCGCGAAGCTTTCCGTCACCGCGACCGCTTCGCCGCGCATCACGCGCCGCATGATCGGGGCGGCGTCGCGCGTGCCGAAGTCGAGATTGCCGCGGTAGCGCCCATCGATCACGGCGAGCAGCGCGGGCTGCGAGCCGATCGACACGCGCACCTCGCGGAACGTATCGACCGAATCCACGCCGGGCTGCGCCCGCAGCCACTCGATCACGGGAGCCGGGACGGCGGCGCTGAGGCCGATGACTTCGTTCGATGCGGGCGCGATGTAGAGGTCGGCGACGACGCTTTGCGCCATCCATTGATCCACGGTGCGGCGGAAGGAGTGAATCATCACGGCGAGGCCGACCGTCATGGCGATGGCGGTGGAGAGCGCGGCGACGGTCACGGCGTTGCGATGGATGGATCGCCGCAGGCGATCCGCGGCGAGCCGGCTGACGGTCGTTGCGGCGGCGCCGAGCGAGCGTGTCGCGGAGGGCGCGAGCGCGGCGAATCCGGCGAGCGTGAAGAACGCGCCGACGAACGCGAGCAGTGGCGGGCCGGTGCGCAGCCCGAGTGCGGAGAAGATCAGCGCGAGGGCGAGGCAGGCGGCGGCGATCCACGACCAGCGCCAGCGGCTGCGTTCGCTGCGCTCCGCGTGCGCGCCAGAGCTGAGTGCCGCGATGGGATCGATGCGTGCGGCTTCGTCCGCGGGAATCCACGCACCCGCGAGCACGGCGGCGATGCCGAGCGCGGCGGAGGTGACGAATTGCCACGGGCTGAGGAACTGCCGGTCGATGCTCGTCAGCAAGTAGAGCGACGACACGGTGCGCTCGACCGCCTGCACGGTGACGCTTGCGAGAGCGATACCGGCGAATGAGCCGATGACGATGCCAGCGACGCCGAAGATGAGTGCCTCGCCAAGGAAGAGCGCGCGCACTTCCCAGCGCGTGGCACCGAGGGCGCGCAAGATTCCGAGTTCGACGCGGCGGCGCGCGACGGACGCGGAGATGGTGTTGTAGATGAGGAAGGCGCCGACGAGGAGCGAGACGAGGCTGAGCGCGGTGAGGTTCATCCGGAAGGCGGCGAGCATCGTCTGCATCTGGAAGCTGCGCTGGCGCGGCGGCTCGGCGCGCAGGCCGGGCGGGAGCGCGAGGCTCGCGGCGATCTGCGGCGCGTCCCGCGGCTCGTCGAGCAGGAGCTGGATCGAGCTGAGCCGGCCCTGCGTGCCGAAGAGCTCCTGCGCCCAGCCGAGATCCATCGTGGCGAAGCGCGGCTGCGCGCCGGCGGGCGAGTCGCGCGTGTCGATGAGCGCGACGACTTCGAGCTCGTGGGTCGTCGCGTCGATGGATGCGCGCAGTTTGCTCCCGACGACGAGCGCATGGCGCGCGGCGAACTCGGTGGTGAGCGCGACGCTGCCGCGCTGCCCGAGCCATCGGTCGAGATCGAGCCGGCCATCCACCCGGAAGGTGGAAAACGGCGTCGATGTGAAGATGTCCACGCCGACGAGGCGCAGGTATTCGCCGGGCAGATCGGGCAGCGTCGCGACGCCTTCTACGACGGCGGTCGCGGCCTTGACTCCCGGTGCTTGCGCGAGTCGCGGCCAGAGCGTTTCGTCGATGTCGCCACGGACTTCGAGGTGGGCCTTGCCGGCGACGAGATCGACGCCGGCGGCGAAGGATTCGTTCGAGCTGTGATTGGCGATCTGGATGGCGAGATACACGGCGATGCCGAGCGCGACGCTGAGCACGTTGAGCGCGGCGAGCAGCTTGTGCCGCGCGGTATATCGCAGCACGTGCCAGCGGAAGATCGTGGCGAAGTTCCGCACTCAGCCGGCGCGCGATTCGAGCCGGCGCTTGATCTCATCGACGATCGCGTGCGCGGGCTCGGTCTCGAACTTGTAGTCGTCCACGACGAACTGCGCCTGCCGTCCGCCGAGGGTGTAGCGCACGATCGCGTAGCCTTTCGCGTCCCATTTTTTCAGGCCGAGTCCTGTGATTGCGGAGAAGGGCACGCACCGGCCGGCGGGCGATTTCACGCCTTCGTCGTCGAGCTGGATGGTGCGGCCTTTGTGAAGGCCAAGATACATCAGCGTGAGAAGTCCGCCGATGGTCGGGATGGCACCCCAGATGAATTGTCCGCTGACTTCCGTCGGAGTGTGCAGCTTTTCCGGCGGCTTCGCACTCCAGCCTTGCCCCTTTGCGTAGGCGCGCCACCCGGCGAGGTCGTTGGCTTTCGCGAACTCGCGGTGCTTGAGGAAGCGTTCGTTGCTGCGCGGCCAGCCGACCGCGCCGTCCCAGAAAAAGTAGCCGCCGAAGGCGAGCAGGAAGAGGCCGACGTAGAGCTTCTGCTTTTTCCAAATGGGTGTGGTGCGGGCGGTGATCGACATGGGGGAAAGAATGATGGGCGAATGCGGCGGGATGAAAGGGGAAGTTTCGTCGCGGACGCGCGATCAGCCGATTTCCTTCATCCGCCGATCGAATCGCCATAAGCCGAGCCTCACGCAGGCGAGTGCCGCGAAGTTTTGATGTGCATACCGCCCGAGACCGAACGGCATGAGTTGTGAAAACGAGCGGACTAAGCCGGATGCAAAGGCAATCAGAACCAAGACCGCGGCAATCCATGGTGCGCCGAGAAACCAACCGGCGTGAATCGGCTTCAGAGGCTGCGGGTCGTCGGGCGGGACCATGTGCTTCGTGACGCGCAATCCTTGCAAAATGAATCGAACACTCCGTCGGGCCGGATGACGTGTGCGCAGCAGCGGTCGACGCGGTCGTCGTAGCGCGTCCGCGTGTCGATGGCGTGCGTGAACGAGATGAGAATGGCGAGGGAGGCCATGGCGGGATTTGAGGATTGTGGGGAGGCGGGATTCTGTTCGCTGGTTGTTCGACGTTGGAGAATCCCTGAGGCTCGACGCTACGGGATCACGGGAAGCTTTTCATGGCGAGTCATCCGCGCGGAGGTCCGCGAATAGCGCGGGGTCATCGAAATCCAGCGCGGCGAGGGCTTGATCGAGATGCGCGGGTGTTCGTCCACCGACGAGCACGGAATCCACGCCCGGCTGATGCAACGCCCAGGCGAGCGCGAGGTGCGCCTGCGCGAGGCCAGTGCGGGCGGCCACCGACTCCAGCCGCGCGAGTCGCCGCTGTGCTTCGGGGTTGAAATAAACGTCCTGATGCCCCGGCACCAACGCGAAGCGCGAGCCGGGTTGCACGCCGCGCCGGTGCTTGCCGGTGAGAAAGCCGGCCCCGAGCGGGCTGTAGGTTACGATCGCGAGCCGCCGCGCGGCGCAGCACTGGCGGAACTCCGCGCTCACGTCGCTCACCGCGAGGTTGTGATTGTTCTGCACGACGCTGAATCGAGTCAGCCCGCGCTGCTGCTGCAACGCCACCGACGTTTCGAGTTGTTGCCGGGTGTAGTTACTCACGCCGAGCGCGCGGACTTTCCCCGTCTTTACCATTGCGTCGAGCGCCGCAAGCGCCGCCGGCGACTCCGCCGTCGCATCCCAACGATGGAGAAAGAGCAGGTCGATCCCTGAGACCCCGAGCCTGTGCAAACTCTCGCCCACAGCTTCTGCGAGGCGCTTCGGTTCATACGGCGGCAGAATCTTCGTCGCGATCGTCACCGAGCCGGCGGCCGGGCGACGCGACGCCAGCCAGCGTCCGAGGATGCGCTCCGACTCACCCTGCGAGTAGGCCGCTGCCGTGTCGAGGAACGTGATGCCGCGCGCCGACGCGTGGTCGATCAACGCGTGCGCAGCAGTTTCGTCGATCTCCCGTCCAAACGTCACGCAGCCGAGTCCGATCCTGCTCACTCGCAACGCCGCAGTGCTGATGACGGAGGTCTGCATGAACTACCGCTTCAGCCACCACTCGAAGAACCGGTAGATCACTTCGTTGGAGTCCTCCGTCGGCGGGTGATCTGCGCGATTGGTCATCGCGACGCGATGATCAACGCCGAGCAGCTTGTTCACCGCGATGAGGTGATTCAGCACGGTCCACCGCTTCGGCGGATCCTCCGCGCCGCCCGATACGAGAAACGGGCGCGGCGCCATGAGCGCCTGCAGTTCGACGAGATCGTGGCCGCGTTCGATGAGCGTCTTGTAGGCACCCGTGCGCGGACTCTCCGCGCTCACGAGACCAGGCTTGCGCGTGATCGTCGTGTCGAAGCCGAGATACCACGGCTCCTGATAGTTGATGCTGCCACGCGTTTCGTCGAAGGCGATGCCGGGATCGCTCCATACGCCGCACGCATACTTCTCCCAAAGGCACGCGCCGAACATCGCCCACTTTCCACCATACGAGTGGCCAACGATGCCGATGCGCTTCGCGTCCACCTCCGGCATCGAAGCCAGCGCACTCCACGCGTTCGCGCTGACGTAGCCGAGGTAGCTCAGCGGCTGGCATTGCGCCCCGGCGCTGAGCACCGGCCTGCGCGCATCGCCGCCCGGCGAACCGATCGAGAGCGAGACGAACCCGCGCTTCGTGAGTTGATAAGCGAAATCGCGCAACGGCTTGTCGCCGACGCCCGCGCTCGTCTCCGGATCGTAATACGGCACGAACACCGCGGGAAACGGCCCCTTGCCATCAGGGATTAGGAGATAGCCTTCGCCAGTCTGGCCCGGCGCGATCTGCATGCGGATGTGTTGCTGCGTGAAATTCTCGCGACGCTTCGACTCCAATACCTCGATCTTCGGACGCGCGATTACGGCGGGCCACGCGCCCATGATCTCATGCCAGGTTGCGAGGATTTCCGCGCGCCGCCCCGGCCAGTCGGCGGCCGCTTGCGCCGTGCTGCCGTCCTTGAAAATGAGCGGAGACTTGACCGAGCCGAGGTCAGTGGACCATTCCGCAGGCGGCTTGAAGGCCGGGGCGAGATCAGCGCTGGGCAACGACTGAGCGTGCGCGCGGGCAAGCGTGGCGCAAAGAATGGCGGCGGCGATGGTGAGCGATGGGGCGGCAGGCATGGTGTGGGCGCGTGGTGTGGCGGAGATCCTCGATGTCGATGGCTCCGATCTCTGCGTGAACACTAAGCAGTCGGGTTTAGAGACAGTCACGAAATCTTGGAGCGCTCGTTTCGAGTGGCGAGTGTGTCTGTGTCCTGGAGATTTGAATCGCGGCGGAGGCTGCGGGACTTTCTGTTCTCATCCCTCGACGACTTCCGTGCCGGTGAAGGAGAGAAGTTGCCCGGTGCGGGTGTCGGCTTCGAGCACGTGCCTGCGCTGGGTGGAAGCGATCTGCTCGGCGTGCTTTTGCGCGCGGGCGATGAGCTTGCTGGCGATGGCGTGTGCGCCGGGAACGCTGCGTGCGAGCGCGCTGGCGGACTGCTGACGGAGCCACGCCGGGAGGTGGCGCGTCGCGAGTTCGTCGTCGAGGCTGGCGAAGGCCTGCGCGCTGCCGGGGTCGCCCTGCCGCGCGGCGCGCCCGACGAGCTGGCGGTCGATGCGGCCGGCGTCGTGGATCTCGGTGAGGATGACGTGCAGCCCGCCGAGCGCGAGGACTTCGGGCGCGAGTTTGATGTCCGTGCCTCGGCCCGCCATGTTCGTGGCGATCGTGATGCGCGCGACTTCGCCGGCTCGCGCGATGATCTCGGCTTCCTCGCTGTGGCGCGTGGCGTTGAGGAGCTGGAAATCTAGGCCGCGCTCCGCGAGGCGCGCGGCGAGGGCTTCGCTCGCGGCGATGCTGCGCGTGCCGATGAGCAGTGGCTGGCGCCGCGGGTGCCGGGCGGCGATGTCGGCTTCGATCGCTTCCCACTTCTCCGGCTGCGTGGCGAAGATGCGATCGGGCAGGCGTTCGCGGATGCACGGGCGATGCGTCGGGATGCGGACGAGCGCCGCGCCATACACGTGCCACAGCTCGGACGCGGCTTCGGCGAGCGTGCCCGAGAGGCCGGAGAGGCGGCGGTAGAAGCGGAAGTAGCGCTGGAAGCTCAGCCGCGCCAGCGTCTCGGCGGGCGCGGTGACGGTGAGGCCTTCCTTCGCTTCGACGGCCTGGTGCAAGCCCTCGCGCCACGTGCGTTGCGGCATGAGACGGCCGGTGTATTCATCCACGATCACGATCTCGCTGTCGGCGACGACGTATTGTTTTCCGCGGTGGAAAAACTCGCGGGCTCGCAGCGCTTGTTTCACGAGTTCCTCGGCGCGCTGGCGTCCGCGCCACATGCCGGGCAGGGCGCTGGCGCCGGCGTGGAGGTGCGCGAAGCCCGCGGGCGTGAGCGCGATGTCGTGCGCGCGTTCATCGACGATGTAGTCGGTGCCGCGCGTGAGGGATTGCGCGAGGTCGTAGGCGATGGCGCAGGCGCGGGCGAGCGGTTCGTTCTCGGACTTGCGGCTGATGATGAGCGGCGTGACGGCTTCATCGACGAGGGCGCTGTCGGCTTCATCGACGATCGCGGTGTGCATGCCGCTCAGCACGAGTCCATCGCGCGAGGCGGCGCCGGGCTGGAGGATGCTGCGGATGAGGCGGCGCGTGGCGTTGGCGAGCGGGCCGAGTTGCAGGCGGTCGCGGAGGAAGTCGGCGACGACCTCCTTGCTCGTCGCGTAGGTGAGGTCGCGGTGGTAGTTCGCGCGGCGGTCGGGCGATTGCATCCCGCCGGTGACGCAGCCGACGCTCAGGCCGCATCGCGCGGTAGAATGCGCGGAGGTAATCCGCGTCGCGCGAGGCGAGGTAGTCGTTGGCGGTGATGATGTGGCAGGGCCGTCCGCGCCAACCCGCGAGCGCGGCGGCGAGCGCGATGGTGAGCGTCTTGCCTTCGCCCGTGGCCATCTCGAGGAAAAGTCCGCGCGATGCGGCGAGCGCGGCCATGAGTTGCACGGGATGTGGGTGCAGGCCGAGGTGACGGCGAGCGGCTTCGGCGACGACGGCGAGCGCGCGATCGAAGGCGTCGTCGGGGATCGGCTCCCCGCGCCGGAAGCGGCGCTGCCAATCGGCGAGTTCGGCGGCGAATTCCCGCTCGCCGAATTTCGCAAGCTCGCTTGTCGCTTTCCACGCCTGCATCGCGTGGTCGTGCAACGCGCCCGCGACCGAGGGACGGCGCGCGAAATGGCCCGTGCAGTCGTGGACCCAGCGGTCGAGGCCCTTTGGCAGCCGCTTTGGCGGATGCACGGATGTGCGGCGGTGCTCGGCGGTGGACGGGCTCACAGCGCGGCGCGTTTTTGCAAGAGCTGGCCGAGCTTGCGCGTCCATTGTGCGAGCAGCGGCTCGGGGCGGAGTTCGAGGCGGATCTTGCCGGAGCGCTGATGGCGCAGCGCGGCTGCGGCGGGTGTGGCGATCATCGCGCGCAGCTCGAAGAATGACTCGGCGGTTTTGAGTCCGCTGCGGTCGTGCTGCGAGGTGGCGACTTCGCCGCCGGCGGCCCAGCCGAGCGCGGCGGAGGGGAGGATGTCCTGCTGCGCGGGGATGACCTGCACTTCGCTCACTCCGAGCGGTGCGCCGGCTTCACCGATGAGGCGCACCTCGCCGCGCAGGCGGTCGGTGAAAAGCCCCGCGGCTTCATCCTGCGAGATGACGGCGAGGAAGCGGAAGCGGTCGTCGCGCACGACTTCGCCGAGGCGTTCACCGCGCGGAAACCATCGCCCGACGCTGTCGATCAACTGCGGCGAAACCCACGTGCCGGCGTGCGGCGCGGTGAGCTGAAGCGCAGCTTGCTGGCGCTGGAGCTGAGCGAGGCGTTTCTCCGCGACGATGCGCCGGGCACGGATCGGACCGAGCGCTTCGGTGGCGCGGGCGAGGGCGCGTTCTTCCCCGGCGACGGCTTGCGCGCGGGTGGATTCGGCGGCGGCGATTTCGAGTTCGAGCGTGCGATTGGTGAAGCGCACGAGCGGCTGGCCCTGCTCGACGCGTATGCCCGAAGCGGCTTGAATCTCCACGATGGTGCCCGGCGCGGCGGTGAAGATTTCGCTGTATTGCTCGGCGCGCAGCACGCCGGGCGCGCGGAAGCGATTCGGCATCGGCCACAGCGCGAGGAGCGCGAGCACGAGCGCGAAGCCGCCGCAGGTGACGAGCACGGCGCGAGGACGCGTGCGGGCGAGGCGCGGGCTGGCGGCGAGATAACGCGCAAGTTTCCACAGCGGCGCGATGGCGAACGACCACACGCACAACAGCGCGAGGACGACGCCGAGCAGCAACCACTGGCTGCTGATCCACCACGCGATGCCGGCGAAGACGATGAGGCGATAGAGCCAGCTCGTGAGGCCGTAGAGCGCGAGGGTCCAGCCTTCGCGCGCAGTGGCGGCGGGGTTTTCCAGATCGCGGCAGGCGAAGAGGCTGCGCTCGGCGAGGTAGCGGAGCATTTCCATCGAGCGCGCGGAGAGGTTCGGCAGCTCGAGCCAGTCGCTGAGGATGTAATAGCCGTCGTAGCGCATCAGCGGGTTGGCGTTGAAGACGAGCGTCGTGATCGAGGCGACGAAGATCATGTTGTAGGCGACGCTGTGCAGCGCGCCGGGCGCGGTGTTCGCCCACACGAAGACGGCGAGCGCGGCGACGAACAGCTCGATGAGCATGCCCGCGGCGGCGACGAAGATGCGCGGACCGCGCTCGCGGAAGGCCCAGCTCGACGTGGCATCGACGTAGGGCACGGGGCTGAAGTAGAGGAACATCACGCCCATTTCATGCACTTCGCCGCCGAGTTTGCGGCAGGCGAAGGCGTGGCCGAATTCGTGCAGCACCTTGATGAGCACGAGGCCGAGGTAGAGCAGGCCGAGATTTGCGGGCGCGAGCAGGCCCTCGCTTTGTGCGGCGAACTCGGGCGCGTGATCGAGCGCGACTTTCAGCGCCGCGCCGACGACGCCGAGCCACAGCACGAGCCCGATCGGGCCGAAGAGCCAGCGCACGAGCGGGAGCGCGCGGCGGAGAAATCTGTCCGGGTCGAGCAGCGGGATGCGGAACGACATGAGGTTGAACTGCGCGCGCCGCTCGCGGCGGCGGCGCTCGGTGTGGCGCTCGAAAAGGCTCGCGGCCTCGGGTGGGACTTCGCCGCGGAGGAGGTTCGCCTGGTGGAGCTGGCCGAGGAGCTGGATGACTTCCTCCTGCCCCGGCGCGCCGTCGGGATCGCGCTCGAGGCTTTCCTCCCACGCGGCCTGGACGGTGCGTCCGCGCTGGAGCCGGCAGAGCAGGTCGTGCGCGCCGGGTGTGATGCGGAAGAAGCGATTCGTGAGCGGATCGCTGACGACATACCAGCGTTCGCCGCGGAAGATCTGGCGGTGCATCTGCACGGTCGGGCGCAGCGCGAGGCGTTGCTTGGCGACGCGGTGCCAGTGCTCGCTGAAGGTCGCGCTCATGGCTTCACCACCAGAAATAGAGCCGCAGGAAATCCACGGTCCGGTGCGTGACGATCCACAGCAGGTTGCGGGAGCCGACGTTGACTTTCGCGACGCCGCTCATGCCGGGGCGCCACCACGACTCGCGCGTGGTGAAGGCGCCGCGGAGGATGAAGACGCTGCCTTTCTCGCGGACTTCGGCGACGGGCTCGAGGGATTCGAGTTTGATCGGAAAGGTGAGCGCGGGGCGGGCGGTGAAGGCGATGTCGCCAGACTGGCCGGCGGCGATCTCGTGGATGTGGCGCTCGGGCAGCGCGAGTTCGGCGTAGAGCGCATCGAGGCGCACGACTTTGAGCAGGACCTCGCCCTGCTTCACCGGCGCGGCGAGGCGCTCGCGCAGGTCGCCTTCGACCACGACGCCATCGAAGGGTGCGACGAGTTTCGCCTGCGCGAGGTGGTGGCGGGCGATGTCGAGCCGGGCCTTCGCGGCGTCGGCGGCGGCGTTGGCGATGCGCATCGCGGCGGCGTCGTTGTCCGACTCGGCTTTCTGCGCT
>JBEBGD010000056.1:0-35440 GCA_040081625.1 Chthoniobacteraceae bacterium | reverse complement strand
GCCGACGAATTGAACGCCGCCAAGCGTGGTGTGGATGTCGAGCGACCCGACGAGGGTCGTCCGGTCGATCCGTCCGCTGCCGAGGTTGCCGCCATTGCCGCCGCGTCCGAGGAGGCCGGTGCCGCCGTCGCCGGCTTCAAAGCGCAGATAGTGCTCGGAGGTGGGTGTGAACCCAAATCCGACATCGCCGATGCCGATGATGAAGTTTGAACCTGCATTGATCAGTTCGCGATCGCCGACAGCGAAGTTGACGATCGTCGTATCGGGAACACCGAAGGCGCCCGGCAGCGGGTGATAGACGTCGAAGGCCACGACGCTCGGCTCGACGCCATTGCTGATCGCATACTGGGTGATGCGGTCGGCGCCGGGATTGTCGTCCACGCCGATGACCGGCAGCGGCTGCGCCGGCAGCGGAGGAACGAGTCCGCCGGGGAGCGGCGGGAAGCCGATATCCATCTCGACGACGCCGGTGAAGGGGTTCGGGCCGGTGGTGTTGAAGAGGATCGCCACGTCGTCCTTGAGGCCGTCTCCGTCCGCATCGACATCACGGATGCCGAGCAGGACGGTGGTGAGGTCGAGCCCGCCGACGTTCCCCGCTCCCGGAGGCCCGAAGAAGAAGCCGAGGTTCTGACTCCCACCAGTCCTGCCATCGGAGGGATAGCGTCCGTCGATGCGCCGTGCGCCGCCGAGACCGTCGCCCTGGAGGGTGACGAGATATCCTGCCGGGCTGTTGGAGATGGCGGAATAATCCGCGAGCCCATCATTGTCGAAGTCGTGGATCGCGATGTCGCCCGCGGTGACATTTGCCAGCGAGATGTGAACGTTGCCGCCGGCCGGGAGATCGCGGTCGGTATCCACCTGGCCGAGCGTGATGATGCTTGTGCTGGGCCCGAAGAATCGCGGAACCGAATTATCGACGACCTGAAGCGTCCTGGAGCCGATCCCGTGGGCGATCACCACGTCGTAACTGGAGAACACGCTGAGGGCGGTGGTCTCGATGTTGGCGACGGTGGTATTGCCGGCGATGATCCGCAGCGGCAGGAGGGGGTTGGCGCTTTGCGCCGGCACCGCTTGCGCCTTGGTGCCGTAGTCGGCGAAGAACTGGCCGGTCGGCTTGCCGTCCTCGATGTCCGGCGTCATGAAGAAGAGAATCTGGAAGGGCTGGAGCAGAATCTCCGAGTAATAGGTGGCCAGGACCGCGATGTCCGTGAAGCCGTCGCCGTTGAAGTCGCCCACATCGAGATCGGCGATGGCATGGCCGGAGCGGGCGCCGCCGACTGCGACTGCGGCGTCGTTGATATTCGGCAACGGGCTGAAGCGGGGGCTGAAAAAGCCGAGCAGATCGTCCCGGCCATTGCCATTGAGGTCCTCGGTCTTGGTCAGGAACCCGTCGCGATTGGTATCTTCATACTTGGAGATGAAGACATAGATTCCGGCATAGGCACCGCCGCGGGTCGAAGCGGTGGCGATGTCGAGATGGCCGTCGCCGTCGAAGTCGCCGACGGTCAGCGCCTCGGCATCGAGCGGGCCATTGAGGTAGATGCGGTCGGCATTGCCGGAGACCGGGTCCAGGCGGAAGCCACCGTTGCCGTCGCCGAATTGCACGACCAACTGCGAGGGATCACTGCTCGTGAAGACGATGTCGCCGATGCCGTCGCCGTCGAAATCGACGGGATTGCCCTGGCCGATGATCCCCGGGGTGAGCGGACTGAGGCCGGGGATCGTGATGTTATTAAGATCGCGCTTGCCGGTGGCCGGGTCGTGGGGCGTGTCGTGGGTGGTGCCGACGATATTGCGGACGTAATCGGCAAGCCGATCGGGTGAGGTGATGAATGCCTTCGAGAGGCTGGCGCCATTGCCGCCGGAGGTGAATCCGTTGCCGCCGTCGCCTTCCTGCACCAGCACGCTGCCGAGGATATTCATGGTGCCGAAGGTGACCGCGCCCCCGTTTCCACCAGCGCCTGTGGAGCCGGTGCCGCCACTGCCGCCCTGGAAAATAATCTGCCCGGTGTTCGAGCCGAGATCCTGGAAATCGAGGATCGATCCGCCATTGCCACCGATCGACCCGCCGCCGCCACTGCCGGCGCGAACGACATAGCCGCCGGCATCGTCCCCGTTGAGGATGACGTTCTCGATGTTGCCTCCCGAGGCCCGCAGTCCCCCATCGCCGGACGCGAGCCGGCCGATGTTGAAGGTGATCGTGTTTGTGGCGCCACGGACATTGAAGATGCCCGCGCCGGTGGCGCCG
Organism: Chthoniobacteraceae bacterium; assembly: GCA_040081625.1. Lineage (GTDB taxonomy): Bacteria > Verrucomicrobiota > Verrucomicrobiia > Chthoniobacterales > Chthoniobacteraceae > VFJQ01. The sequence continues at coordinate 33,192 of JBEBGD010000056.1, read as the reverse complement.
GACGCCGCCTTGAATGCGCTAATATAGCCTTGCACGTCGTTGCCGTTGGCGAGCAGGTTGCGGCCGGTGGAGTCGCCCGTGCCGAACGGGTCGTTCGAGCCGTTGCGCGAGATGCCGAAGCTGAAGTATTCGCCGGAGCCCGCCGAGCCGACGATGATGCCCTCGATCTGCGCCTTGATCGGGGTGACGGCCGGGTCGTAGTAGTCCGGGCCGAAGGGCGAGCCGGGCACCGGTCCGATGAAGAACTGCTGCTGGATGAGCTTGCCGGAGTCGTCGATGATCAAGCCACTGCTGGCGTCGCCTTTCACCCCGAAGCCCCCGCCGGCGATGATCTGGCCAAACACCGAATAGCTCGTGAGCACGATGCGGCGTCCTATGTCGGCAGCGTCCACGATGCGGTCATTGTTCTGGTCGGTCAGGTCGGTCAGGCGCAGCGAGCGCAGTTCGATCTTCTCGATGCGGCTGTCGAGCAGGACGCGCCCGCCGCCCTTGAGGCCGGGGTCGTCGTTGCTGCTGTCGTTGTCCGAGTCGCTCAGCGTTCCGTTGCCGCGCAGGTTGGTGACGATGTCTCCGTGGATATCCACGAAGCTGACCAGTCGCAGTCCATCCCCCGCGGAGATGCCGGTGATTTCGTTGAAATCGATGGCGCCGTTGTTGTTCAGATCGGTGGTGAAGACCAGGGCCTGGCCTTTCTCGACGAAGAGCAGATAGCTGCCGCTCCTGGCGACGCCGCCGGTCGTGAGCAGGTCGCCCGCTTTGAGCAGGATCGGCGTGTTTACGGTGACGGTCTTGATATGGCTGCCGGTGGGGTCGTTCTCTGCCGCGATGATGGTCGGCGGAATGAATGCGGCCGGCGCGATTCGCGCCTCAAGCGGTTCGATGGAGGTGAAGCTCATGGACTTGGCTGACATGATGACTTGAATGGTGAAGGGGGGTTAGAGGCGGTTGTCGTTATCGAAGAAGCCGCTCGCCGTCAGGCGCGCTTCGGGTGTGAAGTTGACCGTGGCCTGGTCGAAGATCTTTGCCATCAGGATGCCGTCGAGCGGACGGTCCCCGAGGGTGAAGGTTGGCCGTCCGAAGCCATCGATGCTGCCGTCGAGGTTCACGAAGCGAAACACGTTGGCGTCGTGTTCGTTGATGTCCGAGATGGCACCCACGAGGTTGGCTGAGGCGTAGGCGGTCGGGTCGAATTCGTTCTTCGCGAAATAGCGGATCGTCTGCTGCTCGGATACCGTCGGGCTGCCCGGGCGGATCGTCGCCGTCGGCATCGTCTCCGGGTGCTCGCCGGCGAGGGAATTCTGGTCGCCGTCGCCGCGGAAGATGACGTCGAAGCTCGTGTTTTCATACACGTCGGTGGGCACACCGTTGATCAGCGCGACGCGCTTGGTCGGGACGACATCGACTCCCCCGGTGGCGGCGATGGAGACGAGCCCGTTGAGTGCGTTCTCGACTGCCAGTGCCTTCGCGTCGAGATCCAACAGCTCGGCGGGAGTGATGGCGAAGGGATCCTTCACGACGAGCGGCGGGTCGAGCAGTGCGGTCGGCAGGTTGCCGAAGCGCAGGAAGAACTGGCCGACGTCATACACGTCCACGGTCTGGATTTCGTGGACGTAGGTGTTGACCACGATCGCCGGTTGGTCGCCGTTGTCGTTGAAGCTGATGCCGAAGGTGCCCGCGACCGGCAGGCCGGCCACGATGCCCGGTGCGGTGACGGTGACGCCGCCGACGGTGACGAGATCGAGCGCGGCCTCGATGTCGGTGGCGGTCGAAGTGCCGGGCAGGCGCGTCGTCGTGCCGGTGCCGAGCGTGGCTTGGGCGATGACTTCGGGCAGATTGCCGCGGAGCGTGGTGAAGCTGATCTCGAACTGGCCGGGCGCGGCGAGCTGCGTGACGACGACGTCGCTGTTGCCGTTCAACGCCGAGCCGTCATCGACCAGCGGGTCGAGCGCGGCCTGGATCTGCGCGGCCGTGGAGTTCTCCGCGAGCGGTGCAGTCAAAGCGCCGCCAACGCCGAGCGTGAACGTCGCGCCGGTGCCGAGGAGGCGCGTGAGATCGAGCGTCTGGCGTTCGAGCACCTCGTGCGTGCCGGTGACCAAGGTCGGCACATCGCCCGGAGTCGTGAAGGTGATGTTCAGCAGGTTGCCGCCGGCATTGGCCACGGTCACGCCGCCGATGGCTGCGATCGAGGCGAGGGCGTTCAGGGCGGTCTGCACTTCGGCGGCCGTCGGCACGGTCGGGAGCACGATGGTGTCGAGGCCCTGGAAGCTCAGCACGGTGTTGCTGGCCGCCAGGGGATTGGTCGTGTCGATCTGCTGCACCTCCTGCACGAGTGCGATGGCCCGGAGGTTCGGATTGATGTCGGCATTGCCGTTGAACTCGACATTGAACTGCGGCGCCAGCGCGCCGGTGTGGTTGATATTCACCCGGTTGTTCACGGCGCCGACGGTGAGCGCCTGGATCGACGGCATCGATTCGATCGCGGCGTCGATCTGCGCGTCGGTGGCCGTCGCCAGCACGGTGACCTGGCTCGCGCCGAAGATGAACTGGATCTGCCCATTCGGCACAACCGGATTTGGTGCGAAGAAGAAGGTGCGATCCACCAGGAGCCGCTCCCGGGTTGCGGTGCTGCCCGGCGTCAGGTTCGTGAACCATTGGCCGGAGACGGGCGCCGCCTCGGGGTCGGTGAGCTGGCCGTCGCGCGGCGCCGTGAGCGGGTCGGTGTCCACTGCCGCGGTGAACGAGTTGCTCACCACATACTGCCGGGTCTCATCGACGGGCACGTTGGTCTTGACGCTCAGCGTGAACTCGCTGGTCGGGATCGGGATGATCGAGTTGAGGTCGAGGTTCTGCACCTCGTCGGTGAATCCCGTCACCACGATCGCGTTCTGCTCGCCGGTGGCCGAGAAGGTGACGAGGAATTTCTGCCCGGCCTGCGCCGAGACCATGACGGAGCCGGTGTTGCCGGGCGCCGTGGCCTTGACCGAGTCGAGGTTGTTCATCGCCACCTGGATCGCGAGTGCGGTGTCCGCATCGGTCGCGCCGGCTGCGATCTCGGGCGTCGTCTCGTTCGTGAACGTGGTCTGCCCATCGAAGTTCACGCGGAATGTGGCGCCCGGCACGGCGAGGATGGCCGCCAGATCGAGGGTCTGGATTTCCGGCACGCTGGTGGCGCCGGTCAGCGAGGCCTTGTCGCCATTGCTGTTGAAGGTGATGTCGAATGTGTTCGGGCTCAGCGCGAGCACGGAGACCTTGTCGGCGAAAGGCCCGGCCAGCGCCTGGATTGCCGGCAGCGCCTCGAGCGCCGCGTCGATTTCCGCGATCGTCGGCGTCGCGGAGAGATTCCCGGTGGTGTCGGCACCGAAGCCGAGCATGAAGGTCGCGCCCGGGATGGTCGAGAGCGCTCCGAGGTTCACCCGCTGCGTCTCGGGCACGAGGAAGCGACCGGTGATGGGGTTCACGTCGCCATCGAGCGCGCTGAAGGCGACATTGAAAGTGCGCCCGGCCGTGGTCGAGACGGTCACCTGCACCTTGTTGCCGCCCGGTCCGTTCAATGCCTGGATCGTGCTCAGGCTCTCGAGCGCCGCATCGGCCTGCGCGGCCAGCGTCAAGTCGGTGCCGGCTGAGGTGAGGAAGCCGGTCTCCTCGCCGTTGAAGTTGAGCGTATAGCGCGCAGTCGGGAAGGTGTTCAGCGGCACGAGCGAGTATTGCTGCACTTCGGCCACCGGCGGCGTCATCGAAGGGTCTCCCATCGTGAGTTCGCCCGCGACGAAGTTGAACTCGCCTCGCACCGTCTCCTGGATGATCAGCGGGTCGCTGCCCGAGCGCGTCTCGGTCACCGGCAGGCCGAATTCCCCGGTGAGAGTCTCGCTCGTCGAGAGCAGCCCGATCGCGCCCTGGAGCGTCTGGAGGACTTTGACCGGCACATTTTCCACGCCGGTGATCTGCTGCTGGTCGCCGAAGCCGATCGTCTGGAAGGTGATCACGAAATCGCCCGGGATTCCGGCCGGCGAACTCTGCGTCACCTTGAAGCTGCCGAAGGCGCTGAGACCCGTGGAATTGAGCGCGGCAGCGAGCTGCGCGGGCGTGGCATTGACGGGCAGGACCGCGTCGATTCCGCCGCCATTGAACTGGACGTGGATGCCGTCGAGCTGATCGGAGGTCGTCACGCCGCCCTTGGAGAGCACCGTCGGCAACGCCTCGAGCGCGATCTCCAGCTCCGCCGCCGTCAGGCTCGCGTCGGTATTCGCGACCTGCGCGGAGCCGAACTGCAGCACGTAGCCGCCATCGGAAGTGAACGTGAGCACGGTGATGCCGCCCGCGTCCGCGATGCCCGGCAGCAGATTGAGCGCAGCGGCGATCTGCTGCGATGTGGCGTTCCCGGGGATCGAGGGCGTGGTCTGGCCGCCATAGGTGAGCTGGAAATCCGAGTGCGGCGCGAACGAGTTATTGCGGAAGAGCAATTGGTTGCCGCCATTGAGCGTGACGTCGCTGATCTTCTCGACCAGCCCCGGCACGTCGCCTTTGCCCGCTACGATCGCCGCGATCGAATCCGCCGACAGACCCACCACGTTGCCCGCCTTCCCCTCCACGACGCCGCGGCCGCCGAGGCCGGCGAAAACGCCGCCCATCTCCGTGTAGCCATACACCTTGCCGGAGCGCACCCCGATGTCGTGGCCGAGCACATTCACATCGAGCACCGAGCCGCCGATGCCGCCGCGCCGCACGGCATCGCCACCGTCGCCAGCCGCAAAGCTGCGCAACGTGGCCTCGAGGGCGATGTCCGTCACGCCGACGCCATCGATGTGTCCGCCAGCCGCGCCGTTGGATGCCGCACCGGAGTGGCCGCCGTCGCCGGCTTCAAAGGTGATCAACCCGCCGAGCGCGCCGCCGCGGCTGAGCGTGAGATTCGAGATCGAGCCGCCCGTCGCCGCCTTGCCCGAGCCGGTATAGACGAAAGCCGGCGCCGCACCCGTGCGCACGTCGCCGCCGCCGTCGCCGGCGAGGAAGAGGACGCTCTGGTTGAGGCCCGAGCTGGCCGAGCCGTTGACGTTGGAAATCGAGCCGCCCCGACCCGCTTTCGAGGGCCCCTGCGAACCGTTGCCGGCGATGATATTGATGGTCCCCGCCGGCGTCGGTGTCACCGGGTCGCCGTCGCTGTCCACGTCGAAGACGTTTGCGTTGCCGTAGTTGAGATTGGTGATGCTGCCACCCGCGCCGCCGAAGGACCCGTCGCCGGCCTGCGCCGTCAGGTTCACATTGCCGCGCAGGCCGATCAGCGCACCAGCCGTGCCGGTGATGCTGCCGCCGGTGCCGGGCCTGCCGCCGGTCGATCCCGCGTCGCCGGCGATGAGGCTCGCGCTGCCCTCGGCGACAAAAATCCCCGAGCGCGAAATCGATCCGCCCGATCCCGCGGCGCCTGTGCCCACCGAGCCGCCGCCGCCCGCGCCCGCGACGATCATGCCGTCGCCGACAAGCGGAAAGGTCGGGTCGCCATCGATCACCAGCTTCGAGCTGCTCACGTCGCCGCCTTTTCCGCCGGCCTTCCCGACTCCACTCGCGTCGCCGCCCGCGCCTGCGCTCAGCGAGCCGGAGACGTTGGCGCCGCCCACGCTGCCGCTCGTAACGATCTGCGCCCCCTGGAGGCCTCCGCCCGCGCCGCCGCGTCCGGCGACGAGTGCATCGCCGCCCGCACCCGCATTCACAAATGCGCTCAGGTCCACTGCCGCGAGGTCGAAATTCTTGATCACGCCGCCGGCGCCGCCAGCCTTCTCGCCGTCGCCGCCGAGTCCGGCGCGCGCGGTAAAGAAACCGGAGCGGTTGAGCCCGAAATCGATGTCCTTCACGATCAAGGTCGTGATGCCGCCGCCGCGCCCGGCCTTGCCGCCGATACTATTGCCGCCGTTGCCGCCGTTGCCGGGGTTCACCAGCATCGCAGCGAGGTCCGCGCGGACCACTTGGAAATTGTCGATGACGCCGCCAGAGCCGGCGCTGCCGCCGGTCGCGTCGCCCCCATGGCCCGCGTAGATGAGGATGCTCTGCGCGATGATGTCGTTATCGTCGAGCACCATGACCCGCTTGACCGAGCCGCCATTGCCGCCGGTCTTTCCATCGGAACCATCTCCCGCGATGACCTGAAACTCGGACCCGAGCAGCTTCACGTTGGAAACCGAACCGCCTGCCGCCCCAAGGGCGTTGCCGCCTGCGGCATTGACGGTTCCAGCCTTGCCGGCCTGGATGAGAATGTCCGTGTCGTTGACGTTGATCTGGTTGAGCACCTCGGCGTTATCCACCGAGCCGCCCACACCTGCGCGACCGACCGCGGAGACCGCGTCGCCGCCGATGCCGCCCAGCACCGCGATCTCGACGTCGCCGCCGATTTGATCCCGCGTGTTCAACCGCACCTTGATCGCCGAAGCCTTGCCGCCGGCGCCCCCGAACTGGCCGGAGCCGCCCGCTCCCGCTTCGATGCGGACGTTGTCATCGAGCAGCGTATCCGACGGGACGAGGCGTCCGCCGTTGATTTCAAACCCAACCTGCACCTTGCTTGCGGTGCCGCCGGCGCCGCCCCGGCCGGTGGTGGCGCCGTCTCCGCCCGCGCCCGCCTTGATGAGCACTTCGCTATTGGGCGTCGTCGAGTCGGCGACTCCGGCGACATAAATGGTGCTGAGTTTTCCGCCGGCGCCGCCATTGAATTTTCCACTCGCCGGGTCGGCGTCCCCGCCATCTCCCGCGACGAGTCGGAAGCCATCCGAGTCGCCGGTGATCCGAATGTTCGTCAACGAACCGCCATTGGCGCCCGCGCCGCCTGCGCCCGCGATGAGTTCGCCGGGGACGGCGACATTTCCGACCGTCGAATTGAGCGCGCCGATCTGGACGTTCGTGATGCTCGCTCCCTTGACGCCGGCGTCGGGTTGGAAAATCACCATTCCATTGCCCGCATTGACTCCGCTGAAGAAGCTGAACGCCTTTCCGTGCGCTGCGGCTCCGGCGTAAACGTTTTCGACGCTGTTGATCACCGTGAGCCCGTTGATGTCGCCGCCGCTGAGGATGCTCCCCTGCACGGTGCCACCGCCGATGAAGAGCGAGCGGATGCCCTGCTTCGAGCCCACCAGTCCCGCCATGTCCACCGTATCGTCCGAGACGATCTTCGTGCCTTTCGTATCGAGATTCGTGACGATGTCGCCATAGACGGTGCCATTGATGTCCACGAGCGCATTGGCGCTGAGCGACACGCCGGTGAATTCACCCTCCTCGTATTCGTTATCGCCATTGATGTCGGTGAAGTAGGCGATCGCGCTGCCGGACTTCACGACGATCAAATCCTGGTAGTTGTTCACGACGGTGAGCCGCTGGATCGAGTCGCCCGCGTTGAGCCGCACGTAGAACGCCTTGGCCACCTGGCCGGGGTTCACGGCGAGCGAGATCGCGTCGAGCGATGTCGCCGTGTCAACGAAGTTCAGATCATCGAACGCGTCGGGTCGGCTGCCGACCGTGATCTCCTCGTGGTATTCGGAGTCCGTCGAGTTTTCCAGCGTGCCGACTGCACCGATGTGCATGACAGCTGGGGAGATTCGACCTTCGAGCGGCTCGGCGGAATGCACTGGGGCGGGGCAGGAGAGGGGCTTCATTGGGCGTTGGAAAGTGCGGTGAGGTGATCGAGAGGTCAAGATATTATTTGAAGGAAAAGCCTGTTTTCTGGAAGGTGTGAAAAATGTTTATCAGCGCGGACGGCTTCGTGCGCTCGCCCGGAAAACTTGCGCGTCGGAACCGCAGTCCGCGCGTATTCCATTTTTTGTCCCCGACGTAAAGCATCGCGTGCGCGAAAATTCTCCACTTCTCGCGCGCTAGCTCCGCACACGAACCCCTCAGCTCGCGGGCTGGGACTTCAACCGCTTGGTCACGTCGAGCTCGATCGCCCCGTATCGCGCCTCGTAATTCTGGATCGTCGCCACCAGGTGCATGCACAGCCGCTTCGCCGCGTCGTGCGAGAGGATAACCCGGTTGTCGAGCTTCAGCGGCTCATCGAGGATCTGGCCGAAAAAATTCGGGTTCAGGCCGAAGTCGATGATGACCTCGTTCGGAGTCTGCGCGATCCGGCACACATTCGCGTAGCTGGAGCGGAGGTTGGAGGCATCGACCGTGACTTGCTGCTGCTGGGGTTCGTCGGGCATGGTGTTGGAAAAAGTGGGCGCGACGGGTAACGCACACGCTCCGCGCCGGCAATGCCTTTTTGGAGTGACGCGCGCCGCTCGACGGGTGACGAGTGCCCCGCGCCACGCGCATGGACAACACGCCCGCCATCCTCCTCCGCAAGACGAAGCTCTCCGACACGAGCCTCATCATCACGTGGCTTACCGCCGCGCACGGCAAGCTCAAGACCGTGGCCAAGGGCGCGCGGCAGCCGAAGAGCAAGTTCGCCGGACGGCTCGACCTCTTCTTCGAATGCGAAATCTCCATCGCCCGCAGCCGCAAGAGCGAACTGCACACGCTCCGTGAAGCCGATCTAGTCGAGCCGCACGAAGGCTTGCGCGGCGACTACCAGCGCGTCGCGCTCGCCGCGTATTTTGTCGAGTTGATCGAGATGATCACCGAGCCGGAACATGCCGTGTGTGATCTCTACGATTTGTTCCAGCGCGCCCTCCGCCACCTCAACGAACAGCCCGCCAGCCTGCGCGCGCTCGAGCATTTCGAAAAAGAACTCGTCCGCCTCCAGGGCATCGCGCATCCGGAAGTTTCTGCCGCCGTCGCCATCGGCCGAGCCTTCCACAAACTGCCCGCCGCGCGCCGCGAACTCGTCGCTACCTTTTCACAAAATCGCTGAGCGCTTCGAGGTTCCGGTTGAAGACCTCGCTCGCGATGAACTGCTCGCCCGGCTTGAACTTCGGCTGTCCCACGAGCATCTCGCCGCCAGCCGCGGTGCTCATCCATCGACCCTCGGCGTCCAGATCGCGCACGATCTGCGACACCGACGGCATGTCCTTGGATGCTTGTGTGATCGGCGCCGGCGCTCCGCTCTTTGCCGCTGCGAAGGCATTCTCGATCTCCGCGATGTGCGACTCGGTCTTCCACCCGTAGTGCTTCGGCACCTTCGAGTCGTCGTGCGTGAGTTGGTAGTCGTCCGTCATGTAGAGCGGCTTGTTGCTCTTCAATTCGTAGTAGCGCGCGAGCCGGCCATCCGGCAGGAGCGAACGCTTCAACCACGCGAGCGCGCGCGGGATCGGCTCAAGATACTTCGCATCGCGCGTGAGTCGGTGCACAAGCATCAGCGTCTCGATCGCATCCTGCGACTCTCGCCCCGCGACCGCCGGCGGCTCAAACTTCCGCGCCCAGATCGGCCGCATCTGCGCGTCGTATTGCTGCGCCCAGCCGGGCTGCGGCTCGGGCATCTGCGCGAGGAGCAGGAAGTCGCCGAGCTTCACCAGCGCCGCGCGGCAGCGATCGTCCTTGTAGATATCCCATCCGTCGAGCAGCGTCCGCGACACGTAGCCGCACAGGTCGTCATTCAAGGTCGGCATGTCCCAGTATTCCTTGATCCGATTCTCCGTCTTCCAGTCGTAGTCGGGAAAGCTCGCCTTCACCGCCTTCACCGCGGCCACGGGTCCGTCCCAGCCTTGCGGAAATGCGCCGTGCTCGAACTGCGCCGCGAGCAGCGCCGCGCGCCCGCTCTCCGACGCCGCGTGAATACCCGCGTGTTTAAACTCCAGCGCGCGGTCCGCGTGCATGAGAAAGCGCAGCGCCGTCTGCGTGATGCCGTCGTCGAGCGACGAGAAATCCCACCGCCCGCCTTTGCCATTGCGATACTTGCCGGTGCCTTTGGTCGGCGGGCCGAAGTCGATCGAGTTCATCCACCCGCCCGACGCGAGCTGTCCATACACGAGCGCCTCCGCGGCCTCGCGCGCCGCGTCGAGATAGAGCCTCTCGCCGGTCGCCGCGAACGCCTTGAGATACGCGAGCCCGACCGCCGGCGTGCCCGGCGGCTGCACCCAGATCTGTGTCGCCGAAGCCTTGCCCTCGCCGAGCCGCTTCGAGAAATCCGGCGAGTAATAATACACGTAGCCGCCATTCACCGCCGCCTTCGTGCGAAAGAACGTCGCCGCCTTGCGCATCGCGCCGAGCGCCTCGTCGCGCGACGGCGTCTGTGCATTTGCGATGGTGGTGGCGAGGAGGAAGACGAGTGCGTGTTTCATGAAAGGATGGCCCGAGCGACTTTGCCGCTCACATTCGTCAGCCGGAAATCGCGGCCCGCGTAGCGATACGTGAGCGCTTCGTGGTCGAGCCCGAGCAGGTGCAGGATCGTCGCGTGCAAGTCCTGCGTGTCCATCTTCCCCTCGACCACTTCACCGCCCATCTCATCCGTCGCGCCGTGGCGGTAGCCGCCCTTCACTCCACCGCCCGCCATCCACATCGTGTAGCCGCGCCCGTGATGTCCGCGCCCGTTTCCATCGCCCTTGTCGTCGTGCGGGCTGCGCCCGAATTCGCCGCCCCAAACGACGAGCGTGTCCTTCAACATCCCGCGCTGCTTGAGGTCGGTGAGCAGCCCCGCGATCGGCTGATCGATCGCCTCCGCGCGCCCGCGCAAACCTTCGCGCATGTTGTTGTGGTGATCCCATCCCATGTGCGTGAGCTGGATGAAACGCACGCCTTTCTCCGCGAGCCGCCGCGCGAGCAGGCACTGCCGGCCAAAGCTCTGCGTCGCGCCATCGTTCAGTCCATAGAGTTCCCGCGTCGCCTCGGGCTCGCTGTTGATGTCGAGCACGCCGGGCACCGAGGTCTGCATTTGGTAGGCGAGTTCGTAGGACTGAATCACACCTTCGATCTCCGGGTTGCCCGGCACCTTCGCGAGCAGCCGCTTGTTCATCCGCTGCACGAGATCGAGCTGCCGCCGCTGCTCGCTGCTGCCGAGCAGACCGTCGATGTTCGGCACGCCGTTGCCGCTCCCATTGAGCCGCGAACCTTGAAACGTCGCGGGCAGAAACGCGGAGCCGTAATTCATCGCGCCGCCCTGGTCGTGCAAGGGATCGATCGTCACGAAGCCCGGCAAATCCTCCGCGAGCGAGCCGAGCCCGTAGGTGATCCACGCGCCGAACGACGGTCGCACGAACGTCTCGCTCCCGGTGTGCAGCGCGACCGTCGCCTGCACATGGGAATTGGTGCGCGTCTGCATTCCGTTGAGCACGCACAGCTCGTCCGCGTGCTTCGCGAGCTGCGGAAAAACCTCCGAGATCATCAGCCCGCTCTGCCCGCTCGGCGCGAACTTGAAGACCGAGCCGAGCAGTTGGTGATTGCCGCCTTTGCCGACGCGCGCGAGTTCCGGCTTCCAATCGAACGTCTCGAGATGGCTCGGCCCGCCTTGCATGAAGAGGAAGATCACCCGCTTCGCCCGCGCGGTGAAATGCGGCTGCTTCGGCGCGAGCGGATTCGCGCCCGCCTTCTCCGCGGCGAGCGCGGAAAAAGCCGTCCAGCCAAAGCTGGCGGAAGTGAGCGCGAGAAAATCGCGGCGGGTGCGCGGGGTGGAAATGGAGCAGCAGGTCTTCATAGGACGTAACGAAACTCGGCGCTCGCAAACAGCGCCTGCACGAAGGTCGCCCAATCCCCGGGCTTCTCGAGGTAGCTGCGCGCATCGGCGATCTCCTCCGGCGTCGGCTTGCGTGCGAGCACGCGCAGGTAGGCCAGTTCGATGCGCTTCGCCTCGTCGCCCTTCTCCGCGAGCAGCGCCTCCGCCGCGCCGCGCGCCATGTCGGCCACGAACTCGTTGTTCACGAAGTAGAGCGCCTGCGCCGCGACGGTCGTCACGTCGCGCTGGCCCTTGATCTGGCTCGGGTCGGCGAAGTCGAACAGCTCATGCATCGACGGCAGCAGCGAGCGCAGCACCGGCACGAAGATCGTCCGATACGGCGCGTCCTCGCGCATCAGGCTGCGCGCGCGCGCCTCGCGTCCCTTGCCGCCGAACCCCGCAACCTGGATGCCCTCGGGCCGCTCGAACTTTAGCGCGCCGCCCGCGAGCAGCAGCGTGTCGCGGATCGGCTCCAACTCGAGTCGGCGCGGGCGCATGCGCCAGTAGAGATCGTCGTCCGGGTTCGGCGAACGCCCCGCGCTGCTCATGCGATACGTGCGGCTGAGCATCGTCGCGCGGATGAGTTTCTTCACCGACCAGCCGCCCTCGACGAAGCGCACCGTGAGATGATCGAGCAACTCCGGGTGCGTCGGCGCTTCGCCGGTGATGCCGAAGTCATCGACCGTCCGCACAAGCCCCGCGCCGAAAAGATGCTGCCACACGCGATTCACCATCACGCGCGCGGTCAGCGGATTCTGCGGCGACACGAGCCACTGCGCGAGTTGCAGGCGCCCGCTCTCGCCTTTCGGGATAGCCGCGATTTTCGGCAGGCCGGGAATGTCGATGCTGCCGCGCGGCGGCGCGTCGCCGCGATCGTGCGGGTCGCCTTTGATGCGCACCTCGCAGTCGCCGATCTCGCCTTCGCTCACACCCATCACGCGATCGGGCAGGAAGCGGAAAATGGTCGGGTAGCCCTTTGTCGGCGCATCCATCATCGCATCCGCCGCCGCCGTGCTACGTGTGCGGGCGAGCGCCGCCGGCGCTGCAGCAGGCAGTCGCACGAGCTTGTCTTCATCGACGTATCCGTTCGGTCCGAGATCGCCTTTGCCGGCGACACCGGGCCACGTCGCGGTGGAGTAAAAGATGCCGGCGAGCGCGTAGTAGTCCTCCTGCGTGATCGGGTCGGTCTTATGATAATGACAGCGCGCGCATGCGACGGTGAGGCCGAGGAAGGCGCGCGTCGACACGTCGATCTGGTCGTCCACGCGATCCATCTCGAACTGCGCGCCTGTCTCGCTGAGATCGAGCGACGCGAAGGTGAGGAAGCCCGTCGCGGTGAGATTCTCCGAGCGCTCCGCCGGCGTCTTCCACGGCAGCAGATCGCCCGCGACCTGCTCGCCGACGAAGCGGTTGTAGGGCTTGTCCGCGTTCAGCGAGTCGATGACGTAATCGCGGTAGCGAAACGCGTAGGGGAAGACCGCGTTCATCGTGCGCCCGATGCTGTCGGCGTAATGCACCACATCGAGCCAGTGCCGCGCCCAGCGTTCGCCGAAGCGCGGCGACGCGAGCAGACGGTCGAGCACTTTCGCAAACGCCGCGTCGTCATTTGCCGGGTCGCGCAAAAACGCGTCGAGTTCCTCCGGCGTCGGCGGCAACCCGGTGAGATCGTAGCTCGCGCGGCGCAGCAGCGTTGCGCGGTCGGCGTCGGGATTCGGCGCGACGTTTTTCCCCTCGAGCTTCGCGAGGATGAAGACATCGAGCCCATCCTTGAGCCACGCCGTGTTCTTCACCGCCGGCACCGCTGGTCGCGCGAGCGGCTTGAACGACCACGGGCGTTCTTTCGCCGCCGCCGAAGCTGCGAAGAAGAGCACGCAGAGGATGGAGGTTCGCGCGGTGGTCATTGAGCGGACTTGATTCTAACGGCGATCACCGCCGTTTTTGCCTGCCGAATGTGGCAGTCAGCGCGGATCGCGCACGCAGCGGAAGCCGACCGTCGGCGACGCCACGTCCGGGCCGACTTTGCCGCGTGTTGAGTTGCGCGCATCCACTTCTTCCGACTGCCACGAGCCGCCCCGGACCACGCGTTTCCACACGCCGGGCTCGGCGGAATCGTAGCTGCGCGTCGGGCCGGGCGGATTGTCGCGCGAGGCTTTGTTACCCGACGTGGCCTTGTAATAGTCCGGCAGATACCAATCGGCGCACCACTCCGCGGCATTGCCGCTCGTGTCGAAGAGCCCGTAGCTGTTTGGCGGAAAACTTGCGACGGGCGCGAGGTCGGGGAATCCGTCGGCATCATCGCGGATGTTCATCGCCCAGCGACCATCGCGCAGCAGTTCATTGCCCCATGGAAAGCGCAGGCGATCGACACCGCCGCGCGCCGCGAACTCCCACTCCGCCTCGGTCGGGAGCCGCTTGCCAGCCCAGCTCGCGTAGGCGCCGGCATCCGCCCACGTGACGTTCACGGCTGGGAAAGCGTCGCGCTCCTTCTCGCTCTTCCATCCGCCGGCGGGCACGTGCCCGGTCGCGGCGACGAAGCGCGCAAACTCCGCATTCGTCACCTCCGTGCGGTCGATGAAAAAGCCGCGCACCTTTACGTCGTGGATCGGCTTCTCGTCGTCCGCGCCATCGATCGAGCCCATCGTGAATCCGCCCGGCTTGATCCACACCATCTCGCCCGTCTCCGGCGCGCTCGCGGCGTTTCGCGCCTCGCGCTCGCGCTTCACACGGATCGCCTCGCGATAGACCCACGCCGTGGTGAGTCCGAATCCGCTGACGGCGAACGCGACGAGGATGAGTGAGGAGCGCGTGGCGGGAGTCATGTCAGTGCCGGAAGACGACCGTCTTGTCGCCGTGGATGAGGACGCGGTCGGCGAGGTGCCAGCGCAGGCTGCGGGCGAGGGCGGCGCGTTCGCAATCGCGCCCGAGCCGCACGAGATCCGCCACGCTGTGGAAGTGCTCCACGCGGATCACCTCCTGGTCGATGATCGGTCCCGCATCGAGTTCGCTCGTCACGTAATGACACGTCGCGCCGATGAGCTTCACGCCGCGCTCGTGTGCGCGCTGATACGGATTTGCGCCGACGAAGCTCGGCAGAAAGCTGTGGTGGATGTTGATGATCCGCCCGGGGAACTTCGCGCATAGCTCGGGCGGAATGATTTGCATGAAGCGCGCGAGCACGATCGCGTCTGCGCGCACTTCATCGAGCAGGCTCGCGACCTTGGTGAAGGCGTGCGCCTTCGTCTCCGGCGTGATCGGGATGACGTGGAACGGAATCCCCTCCCGCTCGACCTCCGCGCGGAAGTCGTCGTGGTTGGCGATCACGCACGGGATGTCGAAGGCCAGCTCGCCGGAGCGCCAGCGCCAGAGCAGGTCGGCGAGGCAGTGGCCGAGCTTGCTCACCATCAGCACCACGCGCGGGCGCGACTCCGCGGGCCGCAGCGTCCACTCCGCTTTCAGCTCCGCCGCGAGCGGCAGGAAAGCCTCGCGAAGCGTGAGCAGATCGCCGCGCAGCGTGTGCGTGTCGATTTCCATCCGGGTGAAAAACCAGCCCGCATCGGGATCGGTGAACTGATGCACCTCGACGAGATTGCCGCCGTGCTGCGCGACCCAGCCGGAGATGCGCGAGAGCAGGCCGACGCCGTCGGGGCAACTGAGTTTGAGAAGCGTGGTGGGCATTGGCGGGCGATGAAGGATGAACGATGAAGGATGAGCAAGTCCGGGTGCGCGCACAAATCACTTCATCCTTCCGCCTTCCGCCTTCATCCTTCCCCCATGTCCGCCACCAATTCCACCATGCTCGCCCTCGGCACGCCCGCTCCGCACTTTGCGCTGCCGGATGTCGCCACGGGGAGAACCGTCGCGCTCGCAGACTTCGCCGATCGCGACGCGCTGCTCGTCGTCTTCTTCTGCGCGCATTGTCCCTATGTGCATCACGTCTCGCCGGAGCTGGCGCGAATCGCGACGGACTACGCGGGCGAGAGCGTCGCGATCGTCGGCATCACGGCGAATGACCTGGCCCAGTATCCCGACGATGCACCTGAGCCGACGGCGCGCTGGGCGCGCGAATCGGGGCTGACGTTCCCCATTCTTTTCGACGAGTCGCAGGTCGTCGCGAAGGCCTACACCGCTGCCTGCACGCCGGACTTCTTCCTCTTCGGTCCGCAGCGCACGCTGGTCTATCGCGGGCAGATCGACGACTCGCGCCCGATGCGCGGGCCGGATCGACCGGGCAGGGGCGAACTCGACGGAAAAGACATGCGCGCCGCCATTGATGCCGTGCTCGCCGGCGATCCCGTCGATGAGCGGCAAGTGCCGAGCATCGGCTGCAATATCAAGTGGAAGCCGGGCAATGAACCCGCCTACTTCGGCTGAGCCGCGCGCACGCGGCGCCGGCGGAAATCCTGCGAACCGCTTCGAGGCGCTGCACGTCGAACTCGACGGGCCGCTGCTCGACGACGACGGCGAACTGATCGAGCCGCGCACGGTCTTCTACCGCGACGACTCGCAGTCGATCATCTCGTTCAACGACTCGCCCGACATCCCGTTCCGCGCCGGCTGCTCGCCGTATCGCGGGTGTGAGCACGGCTGCGCTTACTGCTACGCGCGGCCCTACCACGAGTATCTCGGCTTCAGCGCCGGGCTGGATTTCGAGACGAAGATCATGGTGAAGCCGCGCGCCGCCGAGTTGCTGCGCGCCGCGCTCTCGAAGAAAAGCTGGCAGCCGCAGACGGTCGCGATGAGCGGAATCACCGACGTGTATCAGCCGATCGAGCGGCGGCTCGGGCTCACGCGGCAGTGCCTCGAAGTGTTCGCCGAGTTCCGCAATCCCGTCGCGCTCATCACGAAGAACCATCTCATCACCCGCGACATCGACGTGCTGCGCGAGCTGGCGAAATACCACGCGGTGAGTGTGGCGATCTCGCTCACGACGCTCGACGTTGAGTTGTGCAAGGTGCTCGAGCCGCGCGCGTCGCGTCCCTCGCGCCGGCTCGACGCCATCGCGCAGCTCTCCGCCGCCGGCATCCCCGTGCGCGTGCTCACCGCGCCGATCATCCCCGGCTTGAACGACCATGAGATCCCCGCGCTGCTCAAAGCCGCGGCGGACGCCGGCGCGATCGGCGCGGGCTTCACCATCGTGCGCCTGCCGCGCGCCGTCGGCCCCATCTTCGAGAGCTGGCTGGAGCGCCATGCGCCGGGGCACAAGGAGAAGGTGCTCGGCCGCATCCGCGAGCTGCGCGGGGGAAAGCTGCACGATCCGAACTTCGGCACGCGCATGAGCGGCGAAGGCCCGCTCGCCGAGCAGATCGCGGCGCTATTCCAAGTCGCCAAGCGCCGCGCCGGTTTCCCCTCCGACGACGACCTCGCCATCCGCAACATCGACCGCGAACTGAGCGCCGCCCACTTCCGCGTGCCGACGGCGCAGATGGATTTGTTCTGAGCAGCGCGCTACGCCGCGCCGGGATGCCGCCACGGGGCGCGGTAGGCGCGGCGCAGGAGTTTCGTCGCCTCCGCGTCGGCGGTGATCACGCGCTGCTTCGGATCGTAGGCGAGCGGGCGGCCGAGGGTCATCGCGACGTTCGCCAGGATGCAACTCGCCGTGGAGATGTGGCCTTCCTCGATGTCGGCGATCGGGCGGCTGCGCTTCTCGACCGCGCCGAGCCAGTCGAGCATGTGCCGGCGCGTGGCGGGTGCGGCGTTCAGTTCGTTGTCCTTCTCGGTCACGTCCTCGGGGAACTTCTCGCGCTCGAAGAGGCAGTCGAAGTGGATGGTCTTCGCGTTCTTGTCGTGCGGCACGAAGTCCGCCCGCATCGTGCTCGCCTTGAGCACGCCTTTCTCGCCGTGGATGAAAAGCGCCCACGGGTAGTCGGGATCGGTCGGCATCCCCCACGTGCGGTGCTGCCAGTTGCAGTTGAAGTGCTCGTATTCGAACACCGCGCTCTGCGTGTCGCTGATGTTCGACTTGCCCTCCTTCTGCACGAAGATGCCGCCGCTCGACGAGACGCGCTGCGGCCAGCCGAGGTCGAGCATCCAGCGCGCGGTGTCGAACATGTGGACGCACATGTCGCCGACGATGCCGTTGCCGTATTCCATGAAGGTGCGCCACCAGCGCTTGTGCGGCAGGCCGTCGTAAGGCCGCAGCGGCGCGGGCCCGGTCCACATCTCGTAGTCGAGGAAGTCGGGCACGGGCTCGACCGGCGGGTTGCCGTTCGCGCGCATGTGGAAGTAGCAGCACATATCGACGTGGCCGATCTTCCCGAGCAGGCCGGCGTCGATGATCTGTTTCTTCGCGTCGATCAAGTGCGGCGTGCTTTTGCGCTGCGTGCCGATCTGCACCACGCGCTTGTGCTTGCGCGCGGCGGCGAGCATCGCTTCGCCTTCGCTCACATCGACGCTGATCGGCTTCTGGCAATACACGTCCGCGCCGTGCTCGATCGCGTCGATGCAGTGCAGCGCGTGCCACTGGTCGGGCGAGCCGATGATGACCAGATCGTGTTTCTCCGCGCGCAACATCTCGCGGTGGTCGCCGAAGGTCCGCGGCGCGGTCTTCGACTTCGCGCGCTGGCCGTGGATCTCGAGCGCGCCGGCGAGCATGTTTTTGTCCGGGTCGCAGATGGACACGACCTCGACCGGCGCGACCTGCATGAGCCGCCACAGGTCGCTCTTCCCATACCACCCCGCGCCGATCAACCCGACGCGCCGGGGCTTGCCGGTGATGTCGAGCGCATCCGCGCCGAGCGTGGAGAGGGCGAGCGAGGCGGCGCTGGTCTGGAGGAAGCGGCGGCGGGAAATGTGGAAGTTCGCGGGCGGATTCATCGGGCGAAGGTGCACGGCCCGCCGGGCTCCGCGCAACCTCAGACGCGATAGCGCTCGGGCAGGGGAAAGGCGTTTTCGAGGACCGTCACCTCGGCCCTCCCGCCGCGCGGCGCGATCACCTCCACGATGTCGAACCGGTAGCGGATGTCCGGGAAATCGAGCAGTCGCAGCCACGCGATCGCGCCGCGTGCGATGAGGTCGCGCTTCTCTGCATCGACCGCGTGGGAAGGTGCGCCGAAGTCGCGGGAAGTCCGCGTCTTCACCTCGACGAAGACGAGTTCGCCGCTGCGTTTGTCGCGGCAGACGATATCGACCTCGCCTCCGCGCTTGTGGCGGAAGTTTCGGTATAAGACCTTGTAGCCGTTGCGCCGCAGGTGTTTGGCGGCGAGATCCTCGCCGAGCCGGCCGAGCGCGTGCGCGGCGTTTTCCTCAGCCGGAGCCGGCGAGGAGTTGGTGAACCGGCGCAAAAGACCGGCGATGGATTGGACAAGGTCCATGCTTGCGAAGGCGTTCAAGGTGCAGCGCGGTGCCGTAGCCCTTGTGCTGCGCGAAGCCGTATGCCGGATACTCGCGGTCGTAGTCGAGCATCAATCGGTCGCGCGTAACCTTCGCGATCACGCTAGCGGCGGCGACGGACAAGCTGAGCGCGTCGCCTTTCACGAGCGGGGTCTGGTCGATCGGAAAGGGATCGACCCGCAGGCCGTCGATGAGCACGTGATCGGGCGGCGAGGGCAGCCCGGCAACGGCGAGGCGCATCGCGGCGTGGCTCGCCCGGAGGATGTTGATGCGGTCGATCTCCTCGACTTCGACGACGGCGACGGACCACACGATTTCCGGGCGGCCGGTCAGTTCCTCGTGGATCCGCTCGCGTTGCCGCGCGGTGAGTTGCTTGGAATCGCGCAGCACCTCGTGGCAAAACTTCTCCGGCAAGATCGCGGCGGCAGCGACGACCGGTCCGGCGAGTGGGCCGCGCCCGGCTTCATCAATGCCGGCGATCGATAAAAAGCCCCGGGCTCGAAGTGCCTTCTCGTGCTTGAGGCTGCAAGGCATCGCCGTGCCCGGCGCAGTCTGGCTACTCGGCCGCGACTGCGGCTGCGGGAGCCTCGGCTGCTGCAGCGGCCCTGGTCGCCTTCCGGAGAGTCGCCCGCTCGGTCTTGGCGAGCGCCGTATTCTTCGGCTTCACGTAGGTCGCCTCCTTGCCCTTGCGGTCACGCAGGTAGTAGAGTTTCGCACGCCGCGGCGCGCCTTCGCGCTCGACTTCGACTTTCGAGATGCGCGGCGAGTGCAGCGGAAACACGCGCTCCACGCCTTCGCCGTAGCTGATGCGTCGCACCGTGAAGCTCGCGTTGACGAGCGTGCCCTTGCGGGCAATCACGACGCCAGTGAAAATCTGGATGCGCTCCTTGCTCTTACCTTCTTTGTCCACGCCCTCCCGGACGATCGTATGCACCTTGACGGTGTCGCCGACGTTGAACTTCGGGGTTACTTTTTTGAGCTGTTCGCTCTCGATGTTGCGGAGAATCTGGCCTCGGTTCATGGCGTAATGGCGGTTTATTTTTAGAAAAGGGCCGGAGGCTTATCGTAAAACACCACTCACGCAACCCGAATTCTCATCACTGTGCCTGACGCCACCCCCGATCCAATCATCGATCTATCGAGCGATCACTACTTTATGGGCGAGGCGCTGCGCCAGGCGCGCAAAGCCTTCGCAGCTGAAGAAGTGCCCGTCGGCGCCGTTGTCGTGCTCGCCGGACAGGTCATCGGCCGCGCGTGCAATCAGGTCGAGACGCTCAAGGACGCCACCGCTCACGCGGAGATGCTCGCGCTCACGCAGGCCGGGAGCATGGTCGGCGACTGGCGCCTGACTGACTGCGATCTCTACGTCACCAAGGAGCCGTGTCCGATGTGTGCCGGCGCCATCGTCCACACGCGCGTGCGGCGGGTCATCTTCGGCTGCACCTCGCCGAAGGATGGCGCGGGCGGGTCGCTGATGAACTTGCTCCAGCATCCGCAACTCAACCACCGCTGCGTGCTCACCACCGGTGTGCGCGGCGATGAGTGCGCGGCGTTGCTCCAGGACTTCTTCCGCGAGCGGCGCTGAGCTTTATGGCAGCAGCGGCTTCGCCGTTTCGACCCAGCCCGCCGGGCGCTGCTGCGCGCTGACTTCGACGCGGATCTTCTCCGCGAGCGCGGTCAGTCGCGCGACGATCGCGGGGTTCGTGGCGGAAACTTCGCGATCCTCATGCACGTCATTTCGCACGTCGTAGAGCTCGAGCTTCGCGGGCGCGGCCTTTCGGTTGAGTGAATTGTATTTGTTCTCGAGCGGCAGGTAGAGCTTCCACGGGCCGGCGCGCACGGCCTGGAGCTGCTCCATGCGGTAGAAGGCGAGGCCGCCTTCGTCCCACGGCGATTTCGCGCCGCGTTCGCCGAGCAGCAGCGGACGGATGTCGTGGCCGTCGATGCGCCGGGCCGGCAGCGGCGCGCCGCTGAGCGCGGCGAAGGTCGGCAGCAGATCCATCGTCGAACACACTTCGTCGTTCACGCGGCCTGCGGGAATGCGGCCCGGCCAGCGCATTACGCACGGCATCCGCATCGCGCCTTCGCTCGTGTCGTAGCCGAAGCCGCGATACGGCGCGCAGCTTCCTTGCGAGGGACTGCGCTTTACCGCGCCGTTGTCGCTCGTCCATACGACGAGCGTGCGCTCATCGAGCCCGAGCCGCTTGAGCGCGCCGAGGATTTCGCCGGTGCTCCAGTCCAGTTCCTCGACGCTGTCGCCGTAGTCGCCATTCTTCGATGTGCCGCGGAAGTCGTGACGCGAAAAGGGATGCGCGGTCGATCCCGGCATCGTGTGCGGCACGTAGGCGAGGAATGGCCGGTCCTTGTTTCGCTCGATGAATGCGATGACTTCCTCGGTCGTCCGCTTCACGAGGAGGTCGCGATCGGGCGGCGCCTCGATCACCTTCTCTCCGCGCAGCAGCGGCAGCTCCGGCCAGGTGGCGGGGAACTTGTCCTTCGTCATGTCGTCCGAGTAGGGGATGCCGAAGAATTCATCGAAGCCCTGCCGCGTCGGGAGAAACTCCGGCTGATCACCGAGGTGCCACTTGCCGAAGATCCCCGTCGTGTAGCCCGCCTGCTTGAGCACCTCGGCCATCGTCGTCTCGTCGGGATGCAGTCCTTTTTGATCCACCGCGCGCAGCACCGCGGACTTCGTCCCGCTCTCGTGCAAGCTCACGCGCAGCGGATAGCACCCCGTCATCAGCGCCGCGCGGCTCGGCGTGCAGACGCCGCTGGCCACGTAGAAGCTCGTGAACTTCGTCCCCTCCGCCGCCATGCGGTCGATGTGCGGCGTGCGGTGCAGCGGCGAGCCGAGCACGTCGCCGTTGCCGAGGTTGTCCACGAAGATGACGACGTAGTTCGGCTTCGGCTCCGCGGCGAACGCGGCCGCGGCGAAGCAGACGAGGAAGAGAATGCGGATCATTGCCACGTGTCGGTGCGGAAGGGCGACGCCGGCAGCCCCGCGCGGTTGTAGAGATTGCATGCTGGGTTGTTTTCCCAAGCGTATCGGACCGCCACTGGCTTCGTCACCTCAGCACTGGAGACGATCACCTTGTCGCCGTCGATGCGAGCGTGCGCGGGCTTCCATTGCTTGTCCGCGCCGGCGACGACAAAGCCCTTCAACTCCCCGCCCTTCGCCACGAGCCCACCGTCGGCGTGCGTGAAGTTCAGCACGATCTCCGCGCCGCGCACTTTGTGTCCGGCGGGAAGCGGCCCGCTCGTCGCGCCCGTCTGCCCATACACCGAGCCGAGCGCCCACATCGCGAGCCGGCGTCCGACTTCCTGCTTGTTCTTCGGGTGGATGTCCTTCGCATCGCCGATGTCGATATTGATCCCCATGCCCGTCTTCGGAAGTGCAAGCGTCTTGAGCATCGCCTCGCGCACCGCCGGCCAGTTGCGCCCCGCTCCGTCGAAGTTCGGCAACTGCGCCCACGCCATCGGAAACTCGTTTCCCCAGCGCGCCCGCCAGTCCGTTACCAGCAGCGCAAGCTGCGCGTGATAGTGCTTTGCCTTCTCCGGCATGCTGTTCGCCTCGCCCTGATACCACAGCGCGCCGCGGATCGCGTAGGGGATGAGCGGCGCGATCTTGCCGTTGAAGAGCCCGCCGACATTTCCCTTCCGTTCGTGCAGCGCCACGGGATCGCGCGGCGCACGCGGTGCCGGCTTGCCTTCGGCCTTCGCCTTCGCCGCGGCGAGCTTCCACTTCGCGAGCGCGGTGTCGTAGGAAGCCTTCGCCTTCACCGCGTCGAACGCCGCATTGTCCTTTTTGATCGAGTCAAAGAACCCCTTCAGCTCCGGCGCTGCGTGCTGCGCTTCCGGCGCGATCCACGACTCGATCGGCGTCCCGCCGACCGATGAATTGATCAACCCCACCGGCACGCCGACCGCGCGGTGAATCTCCCGCCCAAAGAAAAACAACGTCGCCGAGAATCGCCCGACGCTCTCCGGCGAGCACACCACCCACGAGCCCGCGCAATTTTCCTGCGCCGTCGCCGCCGCTCCGCTGCCGACGGTGAACATCCGCACCTGCGGCAGCGCCGCCTTCGCCTTCTCCTGCTCGAACTCCTTCGAGCGCTCGACCGTCATCGCCATGTTCGATTGCCCCGAGCCGAGCCACACCTCGCCGATGAGCACGTCGGGCACGGTGATCTCGTTTGCGCCTTTCACCACGAGCGTGTGCGGCCCGCCGGCTTTCAGTCCGGAGAAGTTCACGCGCCATTTTCCGGCAGCATCCGCCGTCGTCTCCTGCGCGTTCCCCGCGAACTGCACCCTCACCTTTTCCCCCGGCGCCGCCCAGCCCCACACGGGCACGCTCGCCTCGCGCTGCAAGACCGCGTGCGCGGAAAAGATCGCGGGTAACTTTACGTCGGCGTGAGCGAGCGGGACGACGAGCAAGGCGAGCAGACAGGGGCGAAGATTCATCCGCGCACTTCACTCGCGACCGGGCGCGCGATGAACTGCCGGTAAGCGTAGCCCGCGCGTCAGCGACGAACGCGCACCCCGATGCCCATGATCTCCGCGGTCGGGTGCTCGAAAATCTCGATCAGCTCGCCGCCTTCCTCCGCCTTCATCCGCTCCCACGCGCCGCAGACGCCGCCGAGATGCAACTCGCGATACGGTGCGTTATGCACATCGTGCAGCGCGCAGAGGCGCGCGGCGCGGCCGACATTCACGTAGTCCGCCCACGCCCATTCGAAGCTGTGATCGCCATCGATGAAGACCGCCTCGAACTTCTCGCCGCGGAAGTCGTAGCTCGTGCGTCCGACGCGATACTCGATCGGCGTGAGCGCGTTCGCTTCCTCGTGGAAGATGAATGCGGGAAAGACATCGCACGTCGCGACTCGCGCGTCGGGCACGAAGCGGCGCAGGACCGCGGCGGCGAGCGAGATGGTCGCGCCGTTGAAGCAGCCGATCTCCAGATAGCTCGCGGGCTTTTGCTCGCCGAGCAGCAGCAGCCAGCGCGCGAATTCGCGCGGGAGCTGGATGAGGCCCTGTTGCGTGCCGTTGATGAAATCCTCCTCGCCCGCGTAAGTCGTCGCCGCCTCCGGGATCGGCACGAGGCCGGCTTCGCGGATGCGATCGGCGAGCCAGTCGGGAGAGCGCAGCGCGTCGAGCGGCGCGGCCTGGATGGCGCGCATCGCGGCGAGCACGCGGGCAAAGTCGGCGCGTTCGGCGGCGAAGTCGGTCGTCATGCCGCGTTCGTAACCGGCAAACGGGAATCGGCAATCCGCAATGCATCACGCACTCCGGCATTGCCTTCCCCGCGTGAGCCGCGCACATTTCGCACTCTTCGCATGGCCAAGGAAGACACCATTACCACAGAAGGCATCGTCAAAGATGTGCTCCCCGGCACGCTGTTCCGCGTCGCGCTGCCGAATGGCGCGCTCGTGCTCGCCCACATCTCCGGCAAGATGCGCAAGAACTTCATCCGCATCGTGCCGGGCGACAAAGTCGAACTGGAGCTGTCGGCTTACGACCTGAGCAAGGCGCGCATCGTCTTCCGAGAGCAGTAGCCGACGGCGCACGGCGGGGCTAAGGTGGGCGTGTTCACTTCATCCGAATCACAAACCACAACCGAATCCAAATCCATGAGCGACGAAACCAACAGCGAACCGGGCACAGCCAAGAGCAAAGTCGAAGACGCGAAGGGCCACGCCCGCCAGGCCGCCGAGGAACTCCGCGCCGCAGCGGAAGCCAAGGCCCGCGAACTCAAGCACGCTGCCGAAGCCAAGGCGCGCGAACTGCGCGAGAAGGCCACGGCCACCGCGGGCGAATTCCGCGAACGCGCCGAGGAATACTACGGCGAAGCGCGCACCCGCGCGAAAGACTGGCAGGAGGAAGGCGAAACCTACGTGCGCCAGAACCCGCTCAAGGCGGTCTGCACCGCGCTCTTCGCCGGATTCATCATCGGGTTGCTGGTCCGGAAGAACTGACGCGTGCCCGACGCTGAGCCCTCACGCAACGCAGGGTTCTTCGCGCACGCACTCGAGATGCTGGCGGCCGGCTGGCTCTACCTGCGCGCGCGCTTCGAACTCGCCGGCATCGAGGGCCGGGAGGCGGGTATGCACTGGCTCAAGGCGCTGGGTCTTTTGCTCGGCGGCCTGGTCGTGCTCGTGTTCGGCTACGTCTTCCTCTGGCTCGCGCTCGTCTTCGCCATCGCCACGGCCTGTGGCGGCGGTGTGGCTTGGATCTGGGTCACGCTCGGCGCCGCGTTGCTGCACTTCGCCGCCGGGGTGCTGCTCCTGCTGAAAGTGCGCTCGCTCGCCCGTGAGCCGCTCTTTCCCACGACACTCGAGGAGTTCAAAAAGGACCAGGCATGGCTCGACGCGAAGACCGCAAAGCCGAACTGATCGACGAACTTGCCGCGGCCCGCCGTCGCGCGGAGCGCTCCGGCGCAGCGGTGCGCGAATCGCTCGACGTGCCCGCGCGCGTGCGTCGCGCGGTGTCGGGCAATCTATTCGTCTGGATCGGCGGCGCTGCGCTGCTCGGCGTAGTGCTCGCGAAGATGCCGGGCCGCACGCGCAAGGTCTATGTGGACGGGGACGGCAGGCGGGTGAAGTCCAGCGTGGCGAAGACCGGCCTGCTGCTCGCGACCGCGAAGATCGCCTTCGATGTCGCGCGCCCGCTTCTGTTCAAGATCGCGCTCGAGCGGCTCCAGCCGTTCATCGAGCGCGTGATGCGCCAGCACGACGAACCGGAGTGAAGCACTGGCAGTCGCGCGAACTCACGCTCCTCGCCGCGATGCGCGCGCGCTTTCTAGCGGGCAGCGCGGGCGACGCCGACTACTGGCTCTCGGACGAGGAACTCGCGCTCTACGACGCCACCTTCGCCGCGCGCATCGGCTGGAAGATCGACGCGGCAATTCGCGCGCTTGGTGCCGTCGGCTGGCGTCCGCAATCACGACGCGTGCTCGATTGGGGTTGCGGCACCGGTATTGCCACGCGGCGCGTGCTCGATGCGTGGCCGGCCTTTACCACCGCGGCCTTCCACGACCGCTCGGCGCGCGCGGTCGCGTATGCCAGCGCGCGTTTGCACGAGAGCCATCCGCGCGTCGGGACCGCCGAGCCGCGCGCCGATCGCGACACGCTGTTGCTCGTCAGCCATGTGCTCAACGAACTTCCCGAGCCCGCACTTGATGGGTTGCTCACGCAAGTGCGTGCCGCCGGAGAAGTCATCTGGATCGAAGCCGGCACGCACGCCGACAGCCGGCGCCTGATCTCCATCCGCGAGCGACTGCTTGCGGAGGCGGAACCGCCGTCCGTGGTCGCGCCATGCACGCATCAGACGCGCTGCGGGCTGCTCGCGGAAGAGAATGAGCGGCACTGGTGTCATCACTTCGCGCAGCCGCCCGCGGCGGTTTTTCAAGACGCGCGCTGGCACGAGCTGAGTCGTGAACTCGGCATCGACCTGCGCGCGCTGCCCTACAGCTACCTCGTCCTGACGCGCCACGTCGCCCCCGCGCTCGATGGGGCGAGCCGCGTGCTCGGCGGTCTTCGCGAAAGCAAAGGCTACTGCCGTCTGCAGAGCTGCGCGGCGGATGGCGTGCGCGAGCTGATGCTGCAAAAGCGGGACGGGCCGGAGCTCTTCAAGACGCTCACGAAGCGGATCGAGTGGCCGCTGTTCCGATGGCAGCTCGACGCCGGAAAAATCGTCGGGGGGAACGCTGTGCTACAACAATGCGCCGACGATCAGCGCGACCGCGATCGCGATCACCGTCCACAGCCCGAGCGAGAGTCGGAGTGAGGAAGGATCTTCCGCGGCGGTGTCCGCGAGCGATGCCGCGATCGCGTCGTCGCTGTCCCTGATCGCGCACTGCAAGTTATGCACCCGCGTGAGCGCCTGCGGTTGATTGAGCGGCGCGACCCCGCTCGCCGCCAGCACGCGGCCGATCTCGCGATACGGATCGAGCTTCGCGCGTTCGAGGCGCGTGCTCTGCGAATCGGCGAGTGAGTGCTCCTTTTCCAGCGCCTTGATCCGCGTCGCGAAGCTCGCGTCCTGCTCTCCGGCCACGGCGGCGAGATCGCGAAGTTGGCGGTCGAGCTCCGCGGTGCGCTGTTCGATTGCAGTGCGCTCCTGCGCCCCGGTCGTCGCGTGGAGTTGCTGCGCCTTGAGGTCGGTTTTCTCGATGGGAATCGAGGTCAGGCGCTCGCGAACGTGGAGGATTTCGTCGCGCACCTGCGGCGTCTGTGGATTGACGCCGAGCAGCTTGCGGTAAACGGCATCGCGCTCGTGTTCCTCGCGATCGAGAGCGGCGAGCAGGCGCTCAACCTCTGCGCCGCGTTCGCTGAGAATCCGCTCGATCTCGATGAGCGGTTCGCGGACCCGGTTGCGCTCTGCCTCAAGCGTTGCGCGTTGCCGATCGAACTCCGCGCGCACCTTCGCCCGCTCCTCGCCGAGCGTATGGATGTCGGCTGCGACTTCGGCGGCGCGATTGTTCAGCGCGGCCTGCTCGCGCTCGACGTTCTGGATCGCATCGACTTCCCGCTGCGTCTCCGGATCGAAGTCCGCCTGCTGCCAGCCGAGCAACCCGAGGAGCGCCTCGGCTTTCGCGAGCGACCTCCGCGCCAGCAGGCGTCGCACTCGATGGCGCGCGCGCTGTATCCAGCGGATGATTTCGCCGAAGCCGGGTGAGAAGTAATTCATCGATTCGGCGCCGGGCCGTGGCTGCTGATCAGTCTTCCGCCGAGAGTTTCGCGATCACGTTGAAGTCTTCGAGTGTCGTCGTGTCGCCGGTGATGATCTCGCCGCTGGCGATCTGCTTGAGCAGGCGGCGCATGATTTTTCCGCTCCGCGTTTTCGGCAGCGCCTCGGCGAAACGCACCTCGTCGGGCGTGGCAACCGGCCCGATGACGTGCCGGACATGCTTGCGCAATTCTTCGCGCAGCTCGGGCCGCGCCTCGATGCCGGATTTGAGCGTGACAAAGCACACGACGGCCTGGCCCTTGAGTTCATCGGGCCGCCCGACCACCGCGGCCTCCGCGACAGAC
Organism: Chthoniobacteraceae bacterium; assembly: GCA_040081625.1. Taxonomy (GTDB): domain Bacteria; phylum Verrucomicrobiota; class Verrucomicrobiia; order Chthoniobacterales; family Chthoniobacteraceae; genus VFJQ01. Next base: position 5,283 of record JBEBGD010000056.1, on the reverse strand, counting down.
GCGTGCGAGACGAGCGCGCTCTCGACTTCGCTCGTGCCGAGGCGATGGCCCGCGACGTTGAGCACGTCGTCGATGCGGCCGACGATCCAAAAATAGCCGTCCTTGTCGCGGCGCGCGCCGTCGCCGGCGAAGTAGCAACCTTTGACCTCGCTCCAGTAGGTCTTTTTGAAGCGGGCATTGTCGCCGTAGATCGTGCGCAACATTCCCGGCCACGGGCCTCGGATCACCAGCTTGCCGCCGACATTCCTGGGGACTTCCTTGCCGTCGTCATCGACGACCACCGCATCGACGCCGAAGAACGGCAGCGTGGCGGTGCCGGGCTTGGTCGGCGTTGCGCCGGGTAGCGGCGTGATCATTTGTCCGCCGGTCTCGGTCTGCCACCACGTATCGACGATCGGGCAGCGTCCGCCGCCGATGGTCTTGTGATACCACATCCACGCCTCGGGATTGATCGGCTCGCCGACCGTGCCGAGCAGCCGCAGCGAGGAAAGGTCGTGCTTCTTCACCCACTCATCGCCCCAGCGGATGAAAGCGCGGATCGCCGTCGGCGCGGTGTAAAAGATCGTGACCTTGTATTCGTCGATGAGGCGCCAGAAGCGGTCGTTCTCCGGCCAGTTTGGCGCGCCTTCATACATGAAAGCGGTCGCGCCCATCGCGAGCGGACCATAGACGATGTAGCTGTGGCCCGTGACCCAGCCGACGTCGGCGGTGCACCAATACACGTCCTCGTCGCGCACATCGAAGACGTATTTGGTCGTCGTGTAAGCGTGCAGCAGGTAGCCGCCGGTCGTGTGGAGGATGCCCTTCGGCTTTCCAGTCGAGCCGCTCGTGTAGAGGATGAAAAGCGGGTGCTCGCTGTCGAGCGCAGCGGGCGGGCACTTCGCGTCCACGTATTCCATCTCGCGGTGCCACCACACGTCGCGGCCTTCTTCGATGTGGACGTCATTGGCGGCGCGGCGGAAGACGATCACGCGCTTGACGCCCTTGCCGCCGGTCTTCAGCGCGTCGTCCACGTTCTTCTTGAGCGGCACGATCGAGCCGCGCCGGTAGCCGCCATCTGCGGTGATCACCATCGTCGCGCCACAGTCCTCGATCCGGTCCTTGATCGAGTCCGCGCTGAATCCGCCGAACACGACCGAGTGCGTCGCGCCGATGCGCGCGCAGGCGAGCATCGCGATCGCGGCCTCCGGGATCATCGGCATGTAGATGATGATGCGGTCGCCTTTCTTCGCGCCGTTGCGCTTGAGCACGTTTGAAAACTTGCACACCTCGCTGTGGAGCTGCTGATAGGTGAGCGCGCGTTTCTCGCCCGGCTCGCCTTCCCAGATGATCGCCGCCTTGTTCTGTCGTGGTGTGCCGAGGTGCCGGTCCAGGCAGTTCTCGCTCACGTTGAGTTTCCCGCCGACGAACCACTTCGCGAACGGCAGCTTCCAATCGAGCACCTTGGTCCACTTTTTTTGCCACACGAGCTCGGCCGCCTCGCGCGCCCAGAATTTGTCGGGCTTCTCGATCGATTCCTTCCACATCTTCCGATACTGCTCCATCGACTGGATGCGGGCTTTCCTGCTGAATTCCTTGGACGGTTTGAAGACGCGATTCTCGACGAGGGTGGACTCGATATTTTTGCTCATTGCAGTGTGAAAGGGTGGGGGAGTTGGTTAGCAGCGCAGCGTGGTTTTGCGCAAATCAAAGTTCCGGCGCGCGCTGCGTGCGATGGTTTTTGCGCGCGGCGGAGACGGGCGCGCACGCTGCGAGGGAGCCGCGTCGGGGGCAAGATGGAAATGCGCCGAATCGCGAGGGCAGTGCGCGCGCGAGGCAGGGAAATTACTGGCCGAAAAATACGGGAACTTCCGGGTTGCATCGCAGAAGCGCGGTCCCTAGTTTTTGCGCTGACGCCGGTCCACGGTGGACTGGTATTAAACAAAGTCAGAAGCCACACATATGATGAACTCGAGCCTTGGGGAGAGGATGCCCTCCGATCCGATCGCGTCTGAAAAGATTGCGTTCGAACGGAAAATCTTCTTTCTGGATCTGAAGGAAAACCAGCGTGGGCGTTTCATGAAAATTACCGAAGACGTAGGAGGGCGGCGTGACACGATCATGCTTCCCGCCGGCGCGTTTAAGGAGTTTCTCGAAGCGCTTCAGCGGTTGGTGGAGTTTGAAGGTAAGCTCTAAAACGGGCGCCCCAAAGACTCCGGCAGCGTCTCGCGGTGGCATTGCGTAGCGGATTGATGGTTGGCGGCGCGAGATATTCCCCAAAATGAACTGAGCCGTTTTCCACCCCAAGAAGCGGCTCTGCTCATTTGGGGCGATCGAGAAATGTGGACGGCATCCTTCGCGAGGTGGGCGGCCTTGGCGCGAGTTCGAAAATCGAAGCGCTGGTCCACCCACCCCGCGGGTAGAGCCGGGATCAGGAGACGATGGTCTTCTGTTCGGAGAGCTTGATGACGCGGCCCTCGGGGTCGCGGAAATTTGTGTAGGGTCCGACCGCGGTGACGATGATCCCGCGGCGGCGCAATTCGCCGAGCACCGCGTCGCGGTTCGGCATCGCCATATAGACGTGGAAGTAGCTTACGACTTCGCCGTGTTCGGCCATGCGCAGGGTCAGCGGGATGCCGCCGAGGTCGAGCTCGCAGTAGCGATCGGTGCGTTCGCTGAGCACCTCGGCTCCGAGCAGATCGACGTAGAAGCTCCGCACGTCCCGCCAGCGCTGGGTGAAAATCGTGAGCGAATAGCAGTTGGAGCGTCCAGCCACCGGGTGGTTTGTGGTCGTGTGTTCGAGATCGGCCTCCAGTTCGGAAGGCAGGCTGGTGAGCGAGATCATGCCGTGGTGAATTAGCAGCCGTCGTGCTTGCGCGGCGCGTTTTCTATAAAAATCATAATCTCCTCAGAGGCGCCTCCTCCCGCGAGTTCCCTAATCCTTACCGAACCCGACGTCGTCCGAACGCGTCCCTTACGCCTCGCCCTCGAGCCACTCGCAGTATTGCTCGTGCATCGCTTCGCCGATCTCGATCAAGCGCCGCTGGATCGCGTCGAGATACTCGTGCAAGCCCGCCCGGAACACCTCGTCCATGGTCGTGTAATTCAAGTCCGAGCACAGCCGCCCCGAGAGCCGCTCCGCGTTGTTCGCGAAATGCGTGCGGTCGCAGCCGCTGATGCGGTGCAGCGCTTCATCGAGCGCGTCCACGCAGAAACGGATCGAGCGCGGGAACTCGTCGTGCAGCACGATGAACTCCGCCACGCTCCACGGCGTGACCTGGCCGCGATAGATTTTCCGAAACGCCTCGAACGCGCTGCACGAGCGCAACACCGCCTGCCACTGCACCGTGTCCACATTTCCGCCGACCTTCTCCCCGTGCGGCAGCAGCACGTGGTATTTCAAGTCCAGCAGCCGCGACGCGTTGTCCGCGCGCTCGATGAACTTCCCGACCTGGAGAAAATCCCAGCCTTCGCCGTGCGTGAGCGTCTGGTCGGTCGTGCCGTGGAACTGATGGCACATGTCCACGACCTGCCGGTAGAAGTCGATCCCGCTCCCGCCCGCGAGATCGCGCGCCTTCTCGCCCTTGAGCCAGAGGTAAAGCGCGTTGATGCGCTCCCACATCTCGCTCGAGATATACTCGCGCACCGTCCGCGCGTTCTCACGCGCCGCCGACACGCACGACCAGATCGATGCCGGGTTCTCCTTCGCGAACGTCACGAACGAACACACGCTCTCCGTATCGACCGCCGCGTGGACGGTATTAAAAAGCGTCTGATCCTCGAGCGTCGCGAGGATCGGCAGCCACGCCCGGCGCTCCGCATCGGCGCCGCCCTCATCCGAATCGAGCGTGAGCTGCAAGTTCACATCCAGGATGCGCGCCGTGTTTTCCACGCGCTCCATGTAGCGCGCCAGCCAGTAGAGAGTGTCAGCGACGCGCGAAAGCATGACGATTAATCCTCATCGAGCACCCACGTATCCTTGCTCCCGCCACCCTGCGACGAATTCACCACCAGCGAGCCCTTGCGCAGCGCCACGCGCGTCAGCCCGCCGGGGATGATCGTCGTCTTCTCTCCCGACAAAATGTAAGGTCGCAAGTCGATGTGCCGGCCCTCGATCGCGCCGTCGCACACGCTCGGGCTGCGCGAGAGACTGATCGTCGGCTGCGCCACGTAGTTGCGCGGCTCGGCGAGGATCGCCTTGCGAAACTTCTCGTGCTCCGCCGCCGTCGCGTGCGGCCCGATCAGCATCCCGTAGCCGCCCGACTCATTCGCGCTCTTCACCACCAGCTCCGCGATGTGCTCGAGGATGTATTCGCGGTCGCTCTCGAACATCGACAGATACGTCGGCACATTCGCCAGCACCGGCTTCTCCCCGAGATAAAACTCCACCATCTTCGGCACGAAATAATACATCACCTTGTCGTCCGCCACGCCCGTGCCGATCGCATTCGCGAGGTTCACGTTGCCCTTGCCATACGCGCGCATGATCCCCGGCACCCCGAGCATCGAGTCCGGCCGGAAGACCTCGGGATCGAGGAAGTCGTCGTCGATCCGCCGGTAGATCACATCCACCCGCTTGAGCCCCTTGGTCGTCTTCATGAAGACGATGTCGTCCTTCACCACCAGATCGCCCCCGACCACGATCTCTATCCCCATCGACCGCGCCAGATACGAGTGCTCGAAATACGCCGAATTGAAAATCCCCGGCGTCAGCAGCACCACCGTCGGCTCCGAGGGATCGGGACAATTGCGCGGCGCCACAAACCGCAGCGCATTGAGCAGCTCCTGCCCGTAATGCCCCACCGGCCTCACCTTCTGCTGCGCAAAAAGCCGCGGGAACACCCGCTTCATCACCTCCCGGTTCTCCAGCACGTAACTCACCCCGCTCGGACACCGCCCATTATCCTCGAGCACGAGATACTCCCCGTGCCGGTCCCGGATGAGGTCCGTCCCGCACACATGTATATATATATCATGCGGCACATCGAAGCCGACCATCTCCGGGCGGAAATACTTCGCACTCGTCACCACCTCCGCCGGCACCACCCCCTCCTTCACGATCCGCTGCTCGTGGTAAATGTCCGTGAGGAAAGCATTCAGCGCCTTGAGCCGCTGCGTGAGCCCACGCTCCAGATGCGCCCATTCCTGCGCCGGGATGATCCTCGGGATCGGATCAAACGGAAAAATCCGCTCCGTCCCCTCATTGTCCGAATACACCGTGAACGTCACCCCCTGGTTCAGAAACGTCTCCGACGCCATCGCCGCCCGCCGCTGCATCTCATCCCCGCCCAGCTCCCCGAAGCG
>JBEBGD010000152.1:0-10208 GCA_040081625.1 Chthoniobacteraceae bacterium | reverse complement strand
GCCCAGCCAGCCTCCCCCTCCCGATCGAGCATTTTTAGCCAGTTTTCGCGCTCGCCGACCAACCCCGCCCGCCTCACATCGGCACCCCCGGCTCGGTCAGGTCCATGAACGCCTCGTTCAAGTGCCGCTGCGCTTCGGCGAAGCCGATGATATCCGCGCCCGCGCCGAGCGCGGTCTGCAGGATCACGTTCGGCGCGAGCGTCGCGCGGTCGAAGATGAGCGTGTAGCGCGGCTCGGTCGGGAGCGGCGGGCTGACCGTCGTCATGCCCGGCAGCGCGGCGAGCGCGGCGGCGGCTTCCGCGTGCGGCGTGCGCAGGGTGAGGTGGTATTGCGCGGACTCGCCATTGCTGCCGCTCACGAGGTCGCGCATGGGGCCGGAGTAACGGACCTGCCCGCGGTCGAGGATGGTGCACGAGTCGCAGAGCATGGCGAGTTCGCTGAGGATGTGGCTGGAGATGAAGATGGTTTTCCCCAGCCGCCGCAGCTCCTCGAGGATCTCCATGAGCTCGATGCGCGCGCGCGGATCGAGGCCGCTCGCCGGTTCATCGAGCAGCAGCAACTCGGGATCGTGGACGAGCACGCGCGCGAGCGAGACGCGCTGCTGCATGCCGCGCGAGAGGCCGTGGATGAGGTCGTTCTTGCGCGAGTCCATGTCGGTGAGCGTGAGCACGTCGGCGATGATCTTGTCGCGCTGCGCCTGCGCGAGGCCGTAGGCGGCGCCGAAGAAGTCGAGGTATTCGAAGACGGTCATCTGCCGATACATCGAGAAGTGATCGGGCATGAAACCGATCTTGCGGCGGACCTGCGTGCGGTCGCGCTTCACGTCGTGCCCGAAGACCTCGACGCGTCCCCGCTGCGGCGGCAGGAGTGTGGCGAGGATTTTGAGCGTGGTGGTTTTGCCCGCGCCATTCGGCCCGACGAAGCCGTGGATGGATTTGCGCCGCACGGCAAAGGACACGCCGCTGAGAGCGAGGTGGGTTTTGTAAGCGTGCGTGAGGCCGTCGATGAGGATGACGTTTTCGGGGTCGGGTGGCAGGTGGTTCATGGGCGGCGGTGAGTCGGCTTCTCCTTCTGCTTCTTCATCTTCATCTACTTCCTTTCGGTTTCTTGCTTTCGAGCAGGCGAAGCAGATGAAGATGAAGAAGCAGAAGCAGACGAGTCCGGGCGGAAGACATCGATGACGTAGAGCACATGCCCGCGCCCGCGATCGAAGCCCTTGCCCTTCATCGCGAAGGACGCGGGGGCTTCGGCGAAGAGGAAGATCTGGAGGTGATCTGGCGAGAGAGGGCGCGGCGTCAGCGCGTGCGGCATCGCCTTCACACCGCCGAGAGAGCGCGCAAAGAGCGGAGTCGATGCGGACTTCGGATCGAACATTCGATTGGTCCACTCGAACTGCTGCAAAGCGCGCAGCTCATTGTCGCTGAACCAATGATCCTCCGGCGCCACGAGGCCGCCTTTACTATCCGCGTAGGCAATCTTTCGACCGTCCACCGCGACGGAGCGAATCTGGCCTCGTAATCGCAGATGCGCCGATCCAGTAACGCGAGGGAATGTTTCCGGCAGTTCGAGCACGAGCTTGTCCGCCTTCCACTCGATCACCTTCACCTCCGCCTTCGGCCCGCTCATCACCGCGCGATGCAGAAACGGCCGCGCGGAGTAGAGCGGGATGTCCACGTCGAAGTGACCGTCCTTGCCTCCGGTGATCTTTCCGTTCACGCCCTCCGCGTCGCTGAGCGCGGAGTAGTAGTTCGCGGGCGCGGTGTGCGTGAGCTTGTAGAAATCACCTTTCGTCGCGAAGGCGCTCACCCATTCCTGCACATCCCAGCGGTCGCCGCCGAGACTGCGCGCGATCGCGAGCGAGTGCGACGTCTGCTTCTCCCCCGAGCCGCGATGCCCCGCGATGATGAACGCGAGTGCGAACACGGCGACGGTGCCGAGGAAACCCGCGATCGCGAGCCGCCAATCGACCTTCCGCGACCACGCGTAATGCACCGGCCCGATGAAGGCGAGATACGCGAGCGTGAGCAGGTAGAGCAGCCACCACTGCACCTGCGGCTTGGTGAGGCTCGCGAGGTTTTGCAGCAGCGTCTGGTCGAAGCGGTAGAGCATCGGGCCGGTGTTGCCCTCCTGTTTCTTGAACTCGCGCCGCGCGTAGCCGGCCTTCGCGAGGAAGGCTTCGTCGCAGTCTTCGCGTCCCACGTCGTGCCGGATCACGCGGCCCGCGCCGATGCGACCCGTCTCGTTGAGCACCGCGAGATCGCCCTCGAAACGCGGATGGCCTTCCGGGCCGCGCAGCAGGTGGACAATCCCGCCGCGGCGCAGCCAGTCGAGGAAGGCTTCGCGGCGCGGCGCATCCCAGCGCGGCGTGTGATCGAGCACGATTTGGTCGAGGGCATCGGTGGCCGCGACGCTCGTGGGGAAAAGCTCGTCGGGGAACGCGGCGAGGCGCGCGGTGTCGGCGAAGACGGCGGTCGCATCGCGCAGCAGCACCGTCGCCGGCGGGCCGAACTTCGCCGCCGGCACGACGAAGCGCGCCTTCTCGCCCTGCCCCCATCGGAGCCGCCATTCATTTTCCTGCGAGACAAACGGCACGAACTGCACCCAGCGCTGCGTGCCCGGCGTGAGGTAGAGCGGCTGCGCGATCGGCGCGCCGACGCCCAACTCGCCGCCGCGCGTCTCGATGAGCGCCAGCTCACCATCGAAGGGCCGCGCGCCGCCTTCCTGCGCGACGAGCACGGAGAGGAGGTTGAAGCGGTTCGGCATCGCCTTCCCGTCGAAGCCCCAGCGGATCTCGCGGATCTCGAGCGCGAGCGCGGTGTGAATGAAGGCGAGGAAGATGAGGACGCTACGCATGGGCGGCGCGGCGATTGAACCACCACCACTCGATCGCGAGCAAGACCAGCGCTGCGCACGCGAGCGGCCACCACAGCGAGCGGTCCACGCGCGGCGCGGCGTTCGTGGCGCTGACTTTGATCTGCTCGGCGAACTCGATCGAATCGACCGCGGCGAGCGAAGTCTCGGCGGCGCTGAGCAATGCCGCGGCGCCGACGCGCGGCGCGAGCGGGCCGGTCTGCGTCGCGGCGACTTCGGAGAGCTGGCCGCGGCGGAGCGCGAGCTGGACGAGGTTCGAGATGAAGACGGGGTAGCCGACGCGATAGACGAACGTCGAGCGGTCGGGATGAAAGAGCAGATGGACGCGCTGCTGGTCGGCGTCGGACTTCTCGACGATGAGCGGGCCGCGCGGTGCGTCGGCGAGCGCGACGTAGCCGAGTTCGCGCAGGCGTGTGTCGGTGATCTCCGCGGCGAAGCGCGGATCGTCGGCGAGCAGCACGTCCTCGAGGCTCACGTGCTGGAGCGCGGGCGTGTCGCGGCGCCAGTCGATCGCCTGCGCGTTCGACTTCTCGATGGTCACGAGCGCGCGCAGTTCCTCCGGCACGAGGCCGAAGCTCGCGACGACGCGGGCGGGCAGCGCGAGGTCGGCTTCGCGGTCGGTGACCACGAGGTCGTAGCCGGATTGCGTCGCGCCGTCCGGGCCGGGGTAAAGCACGACGCCCTCGATCGCCGCGAGCGCGTGGCGCGCGCTGGCGAGCGTCTCGGGGACGAAGGCGCTGAGCGGGCGCGGCGCGGGCAGGTGCAGCCGTGCGGCGTTGTCGGATGCAAGCGAATCGAAGCCCTCGGGGACGTAGCGCACCTCGACATCGGCGGCTTCGCTCGTGGCGAGGCGGAAGCTCAGCCGCGGTGCGCTGCCGCGAGCGAGGGTCACGCGTTCGCTGCCGGAGAGCTGTCCGTTCTGCCACAGTTCGACAGTGCCGGTGGTGCTCTCCGCCTCAGCGCTGCCAGCGAGCTGGACGAAGACTTCCCACGCGCCGCCGAGATCGCGACGCGCGTTGCACGCGGTGAGGCCGAAGTTCGAGCCGCCGGGCGCGACGCGCTGGAAATCGACGTTGAACGAGAGCTCGAATTGCGTCCGCGCCGGGAAGTTGCCGTCGCTGATGAGCCAGACGCGATCGAAGCTCTCGCTGCGACCGAGCGCCTGCGCGAGGCGCAGCGCTTCGTCGAGATCGCCGGGCACGTCCTCGACTTCGAGAGTCGCGAGCGCTTCGCGAAGCTCGGTCTTGCTGTTCGTGAACGCGGTGAGACGGCGCGCGGTTTTCGCGAACGCGATGAGGCTGACCTGCTGGTCCGCCGGGAGAGTGTCGATGAGTTCGGTGAGTCGCGCTTTCGCGGCGTCGAGGCGCGACTTGCCGCCTTGCTGGTCGAGCGCGGCCATGCTCGCGGAGGTGTCGATGAGCACGGGCAGACGCGTGGCGCTGCTCGTGGCGCGACGCAGGACGGGCTGCATGGCGGCTAGCGCGAGGAGAAGGAGAAGAAGAAGCTGAAGGAGAAGGAGAATGTTGCGCTTGAAGCGCTGGAAGGGGGAGTTCACGCGCTGGTCGGCGAGCACCTGCCGCCACAGCACGAGCGACGGGATGACGTGGCGCGGACGGCGCAGCTTGAGAAAGTAGAAGACGACGAGGGGAATCGTCAGCAGGAGCAGCCAGGCGCTGGAGAGTGCGGTGAACGTCGGCATCCGCGCTCAGTATTCCCGCGCGAGCAGGTAGTCGGCGATCTCGCGGAGGCGCGCGGCTTTTGCGCCGAGAGGCGCGAGCGCGGTGTGCGCGGCTTTCGTGAGCTTGCGGGCTTCGGCTCGCGATTTCTCGAGGCCGTAGATCGCGGGAAAGGTGGCCTTCGTCGCGGCGACATCCTTGCCGGCGGTCTTGCCGAGTTTCTCGGTCGTCTGCGTTACGTCGAGGATGTCGTCGATGACCTGGAAGGCGAGGCCGAGGTTTTTTCCGAACGCGGTGATGGCGGCGAGCTTCGCGGGCGCGGCGTTCGCGCTCATCGCGCCGAGGCGCAGCGATGCGGTGAGGAGTGCGGCGGTTTTGCAGCGGTGGATGTAGCGCAGCTCCGCGCCGGTGTGCGTGCGGCCTTCGCCTTCGAGGTCGGCGACCTGGCCGCCGATGAGCCAGCGGCTGCCGGCGGCGTCGGCGAGTTCGCGCACCTGCGCGGCGACCGGGTGACGCGGCGTGCGCGCAGCTTGCGCGAGGATTTCAAAGGCGACGGTGAGCAGTGCGTCGCCTGCGAGCACGGCGATGCCTTCGCCGAAAACCTTGTGGCTGGTCGGGCGGCCGCGGCGCAGGTCGTCGTCGTCCATGCACGGGAGGTCGTCGTGGATGAGCGAGTAGGTGTGGATGCACTCGACGGCGCAGGCGGCGGGAATGGCGCGCTCGATTTTTCCACCACACGCCTCGGCTGCGGCGAGCGCGAGCACGGGGCGCATCCGCTTTCCGCCGGCGAAGAGCGAGTAGCGCATCGCCTTGTGGATGGTCGCGGGCTTCGCCGTGGCGCGCGGGAGCAGGCGGTCGAGCGCGCGGTCGATCAGGGCAGAGCGGGCGGTGAGGTATTCGGCGAGGAGCATGGGACGCATGCGACCCATAGGACTCATCGGCCCCGCGCTACAAGCCCGCAGCGCGCTCAGTGCGCGAGGCCCTGCTGCCACGCAGCGACGGCGGCCTGGAGTTCCTGGACGGATTGATGGCGGTTGGCGGGCTCGATGTTCAGCGCCTTGAGCGCGATGGCCATGAGCGGCGCGGGGTAGCGGCCACCGGGGCAGTGTGGGTGCGGCTCGAGGGCGAACGGTGCCGGATTGCGGATGTCGCCGTGGGTGATGGCGTCGCGCAGGATGCCTTCGTCCTCGAAGGTGATCGGCCGGTGCAGCGTGACCATGCGATAGAGGATGGCGCCGAGCGAATAGACATCGGTGCGCGCATTGACGACGCTCCACGCGCCGGCGGCGATTTCCGGCGCGGTGTAAGTCGAGAGCGGGCAGGCGGAGTCGCTCGGTGCGGCGACGACGGGCCGCGGCAGGGTGTGTCCATCGGGCGCGACGGTGAGCACTCGCGCGAAGCACCAACTGACGGCGAGCACTTCGCCATAGAAACCGAGAGTGACGGTCTCCGGGCGCAGCGCGGCGTGGATGACGCCGCGCGAGTGCGCGTAGGCGACTGCGTCGCAGATTTTCTGGAAGGCGACGAGCAGGCGCGTGAGGGGAAAGCGCTCGGTCGCGCCGGGCTCGCGGCCGCTCAGCGAGTCGAGCACGTCGCCGAGCGAGCCGCCCTCGACGAAGCAGGTCGTGTAGTAGAGCTGGCTCTGGTCGTTGAGCCCGAGCTCATAGACGGTCGGGATGCACGGGTGCTGGAGCTGGCTGGTGATCTGCGCCTCGCGGATGAAGCGCAGCACATGATCGACCCGCACCTGACTCTCCGGTCGCAGCACCTTGATGGCGATGTCGCGCCCGAGCGTGGTGTCGAACGCGCTGAAGATCGTGCTCGTGCTGCCCTCGACGACGGCTTCGCCGAAATTGTAGCGGCTCTCGCGCAGGAAGCCCTCGGGCAGGAATCCGAAGACCGCGGCGGGCAATCCGCGCCGCTGAAAATCGAGCACGCAACCGCCGACCGTGACACGCGCGCCGGGCGCGATGGGCGTGAGCTTTTCCGCAGCGGCGCCGGCGACCCGCGTGCCATTCGCGCTGCCGAGATCTTCGATGTAAATCTCGTCGTCGCTGACGAGGGTCAGCCGCGCGTGGCGCCCGGAGATGGACGTCTCCTCGACGACGATCTCGTTATTCTGCCCGCTGCCGATGATGTAACGACCGCGGCGGACCGCGCAGCGCGCGAGCTGGCGACCGTCGCGATCACGGACGACGGCTTCGAGCGGATGTCGGGAAGAGGGCAACATTGATGCGGCAAGCACGAGCAAAGGGTGAACCAACGCAGCGGCGAATTTTTGCGCGGCGAAGAGCTGGCGGGGAACTACTGGATCTCGACGATGTAGCCGCCTGGACCGAGCTGGATCGGCTGGCCGGACGCCAGCGGGACAGCGGAGCCGGGCGGCACTTCCGTGTTGTTCAGAAAGATCGTCCCGGGCGGCGGCGCGAAGGTCGCGAGCCAGAAGCAGCCGCGGTGATGGATGAAGCTGCCCTGGCTCGAGGGCGCGCCGGCTTCGCACCACGTCACGTCGCCGCGCGAGGAGAGCGAGAAGTCGAGGCGAGTGAAGAGCCACGCGGATTGCCGCAGCATCGGCTGATTGCGCCGCGGGTGGAAAACGACGGCGCCGCTGATCGCCGGCGCGGCCGGCATCGGGCCGGGCCACGCGGCTTCGTTGTCGATCGTCCAGCCGAGGTCGGCGCTGCCGAGCATCGGCTCGATCTCGAGTTCGTAGTTGCGGTAGAGCGCGAGCACGCCGCGTCCGCTGAGCGGGGTGGGTTTGTCCACCGAGAGGAGTTGCTCGTTGAGCTTCGAGCCGTTCACGCTGGCCTGCTCTCCGTTGCCGTCGCGCAGCACGATCTGTTTCCCGCGCACTTCCGCGAGCGCGTGGACGCGGCCGATTTCCTTGGTCAGCTTTTCATTCTCCGGCGTCTCGGGCAGCACGCGCGTGACGAAGTCGGAGTGATACAGCGAGCGGCCGATGCGGAAGGCGGGCCGCGCGATGAACTGGATCGGCGTGAAGCTGATGTCGCGCGGCGTGAGCCGCAGGATCGTGCCCGGCTGCACATGGCCGAGAAAGGCCTCGGGGATGTGCAGGGCCCGGCGCTTCGGCAGCGGCGGCGGCGCCACGATGGACTTCGGCGGAGCCGGCAAGGGAGGCGGTGGCGGCTGCTTGAGGACCGGAGACGGCGGCGGTGGCGGTGGAGCCTTGCGCAGCGGCGAGCTGAGCGCGGTGGCGTCGATGAGTTCCTTCCAAAATGCCACGCACGATGCGGGCGGTGTGCCGCCCTCGATGATGCGCCGGAGCACGGCGTTGCCGGCTTCGTTCAGTGTGCCGAGCGGGACGTAGCGGCGATGCCGGTCCGAGCGGCGCGGCGCGCCGAGCAGTTGATGGATCGTCTCGGCGAATCCCACCGACGGCGTGCGCATCGGCCCCGCCTGCGCGAGCAGCGGGGCGACCATGGTGCTCATCGTCTCCTCGGGCGAAAGCGGCAATACGGCGCTGAGGCTGATGGGATTGAGCTTCACGCTGAAGTCGCTCCAGTCGGTCACCGGCACGCCGCGCAGTCGCACGAGCTCCTCGACCGGGATGCTGCGATCCCAACACACGAACAGGCGCGTGAGCAGATCGCCGGTCGGCGCGAGATCGGCGGCGACGGCGGCGTCGATCATCTCCGGCACGTCGTGAAAAAGCGCGGCCACTTCCGCCGCGGGCAGCTCGCGGCGGCGGCGCAGCAGGTCGATGAGCGGGAAGCCGTGGATCCACTCGCGGGCGAGGTAGCCCTGGTCGAGCGAGAGCGTGTGAAAGCGGACGATGCGCGGGTGCTGGCAGACCAGGCCGGCCTTGAAAAGATGCTCGATGTCCGCGAGCTCCGGAGCATCGTGCTGCATCTCGCGGCGAAAGACCTTCAGCGCGACCACCTCGCCGGTCTCCGCATCGCGCGCCTCGAACAGCCGGCCAGCGGCGCCGGGAGGCGCCTCGTGGAGCAGTTCGTAGCGACCAGCGAAGAGATCTGCGTTCATTGGGTGGGCAGTCGATAACAGAAAATCAGCGCGAGGAAACTGCGCACGCGCTTCGCCCCCACACGACCAGCGCGAGCGTGGCGCCCAGCGCGTAGGCGGCGGCATCCCACGGATCGGCGACTCCGCGGTGCAGCCAGCGAGGGCCGATGCACTCGGCGATGAGCGTCCACACGACGAGGTGCAGCGCGACTTCGCCGGCGGCCGGCGCTTCGTCGTGCCCGCGCAGCCCGAGCCGGCGCTGCGCCCACAGCACCAGCGGCAGCGCGCACGGGATGAGCAGCAGGTCATTGAAATGCCCGCGCAGAAAATCCGACGCGACGTGCGGCTTCACCAGCCAGCGATTCGCGGCGTAGAGCGCGCACGAGGCGAGGCAGAGCGGATCGAGCGCGTAGCGGAACGGGCGCCCCATCTCAGAGCGCATAGACCAGGACGACTCCGGCCAGCGTGGCGAGGATGAGCTTGAGCAGGGCGGCGGAAATCATGGCAAGCACGTTGTCGCGGCATCGCGCGATTGTCCACGGCTGCGCGCGACGCCGGCGTGGGGTTCGCCGGAGCCGGCGGACACTGTCGGCTTGCGAGATTGACGTCCCTCAGCTTTCGACCCTCAACTACGCGAATGCCTGACGCACCACCGCCCGACGATACCGCTCTCGGCACGCAATCCGCCGCGCTCGAGGTGGGCCTGCGCGTCTTCCGCCAATATGTGCTCAAGCGCTTCCTTAGCCGTGGGCCGCTCGGCAGCGCGTGGCTCGTGGTGCATGAAGGCATCGGCCGCGAGCTGGCGATGCGCTTCGTGCCGGAGTCGTGGCTGCTCGATGAACGCGTCGTCACGCGGCTGCGCGATGCGGTCGTGAAGATGCTCGAGATCACCCATCCCGGCATCGTCGGCGTGCTCGATTTCGCGCGCGACGCGCAGGCCGCGGCGATCGTCTCGAAGTTCATCGACGGCGAGTCGGCGCTCGACGCAAAGGCGCACCAGCCGCAGCGCTGCTTCGAGACCGAGAAGATCGCGCCGTGGCTCACGCAGGTGTGCGAAGCGCTCGACTTCGGGTGGCGCCAGCACCAGGCGACGCATGGCGATCTCTCTCCCGCGAACCTGCTCGTCACTCCGCTCGGCGACGTGAAAGTGTGCGACTTCGGGCTCGCGCGCTGCCTCTTCGACCTCGAGAGCAAAGCCGGCGGGCCGCTGCTCGCGCTGCCGCCTTCCCACTCGAGCCCCGCGCGCGTCCGCGGCGAGCCGGCGACCGTGGCCGACGACGTGTATGCCTTCGGCGCGACCGTCTATGATCTGCTCACGAGCAAGCCGCCGTTTTACCGCGGCAATGGCGACACCGCGCCGCTGCCGCGCATGGCCGCGCGCCGCGCCGAGCTGGGCATCGGCGGCGACTTGATCCCGGACACGTGGGAGGAAGTCATCGCCGCGTGCCTCGCCGCGCAACCCACGGACCGGCCCGCTTCGGTGCGCGAAGCCGGAGAGCGGCTCGGCGTGATCGCGCCACTGCCGGCGGACTCGGATCGCGCGCCGCAACCGGTGGTCTTTCCAAGGCCGCACGAGACCGTCGGCTATCGCCCGCCATCCACGCGGCCGCCCGGACCCACTCCGGAATACTCGAGCTCGATGGCGACCGCCGCGATGGAACCACCGACGATCAGCGGCAC
>JBEBGD010000004.1:0-118050 GCA_040081625.1 Chthoniobacteraceae bacterium | reverse complement strand
ACGCAGGAGGACATGCGGAAAAAAAAGCCCCGGCCCGCTGGTTTCCGAGCGGGCCGGGGCTGAGGGAGGAGCAGCGACCGCTACGGAACGAGGAAGATTTTCTGCGTGTAAGGGCAGCGCACTTCGGTGCCGGGCGGAAAGCCGCGCACATCGACGTAGCCTTGTGCGGGCGCATACGGACTGGTGACGTAGCCGGGCTTGCCGGGCACTGGCTTGCCGTAGGGCAGATCGCCGGTGGCCTTCGGTGCATTGCTCGGCGGTGGCGGCGGTGGCGGCGGCTCGTTCTGCGCCGTCGGCGGAGGCTCGACGGGTGGGAGGTCGCCAGGTTGATCCACCGGCGTTTCACCTGAAGGTGGCTGGAAACCGCCGGGTGGTCGCTTGGGCTTTGGGTTGCTCACGCACGCCGGCATCAGCACGAGGCTCAAGGCGGCGGCGAACGAAATGACGATGCGCTTCATAGATTGGATCGCTGCTTTAACGATCACGTGGCGCGCTGACAACGCTGTTTTTCCACAATCCGCATCACGGGATGATGAGGATCTGCCCCGGCTTGATCACTTTCTTCCCGGCGAGCTGGTTGTGGTTGGCGTCCAGGATGTCCTGCGCGTGGCTCCGTGTGCCGTAGTATTTCTGCGAGATGGACGACGGCGTATCGCCCGTCTGCACCGTGTGCCGTCGTGCGCCCGGCGGCAGCGGCGCCTTGGTTTCCTCGGCGCGTTTGGCCGCGGTGACGCTCAGAGCGGCGATGCGTTGCTTCGCTTCGATGAGTTGCCTTTGAAGGCTGAGGTTTTCGTTCTTGAACCGGATGAGCTCAGTCTGGGTGGCGGGCCCGCCGCCGCCGAGACCCCCGGCGAGCTTTCGCTGGCCATCCTTCACCCATGCGCGCGCCTCGTCGGCAAACGTCCCCTTCGGCGCGAGGTCGATGTAGCGCTGGAAATGGTGCAGCGCGCTCGCGGGGCGCTTGAGCTTCTCATCGTAGATGACCGCGAGCCGGTAGTGGACCTCTGCGGTCGTGCTCGTGCCGTCGAGCGCGTCCTCGTAGAGCTCGACCGCGTCGCGATGCTCGCCGGCTTTCGCCTTCGCCTGCGCGGCGGCGATCTTTTCCTTTGGCCGGTCCGTGAGGATCTTGTCGCAGCCGGCGAGGAGCAGCAGCGCCGCGGATGCAGTCAGCGCACGGCCCATCATGCCTTGCGCAGTTTGGCGTTCTCGATCGCCTCGACGACGGTCTTCACGACTTTCACGCGCGCCCACCACTTGAAGTTCGAACCCAGCACGTTCCACGGGGCGATGTCGGTCGAGGTCTTCTCGAACATGTCCTCCGCGGCTTGGTTGTGCTCGCTCCATTTCTTGCGGTTGCGCCAGTCC
Organism: Chthoniobacteraceae bacterium; assembly: GCA_040081625.1. Taxonomy (GTDB): domain Bacteria; phylum Verrucomicrobiota; class Verrucomicrobiia; order Chthoniobacterales; family Chthoniobacteraceae; genus VFJQ01. Next base: position 116,685 of record JBEBGD010000004.1, on the reverse strand, counting down.
TCCTCGTTGATTTTCCAGTGCTTCATCGGGTCGGCCTCGCGGCGCTTGAAGCGGTAGAGTTGCTCGTCCTTGGAGATGTGGAGGTAGCACTTCACGATGATCGCTCCATCCTCCGCGAGCGTGCGCTCGAAGTCGTTGATCTCCTGGTAGGCGCGCTTCCATTCCTTGTCGGTCGCGAAGCCCTCGACACGCTCGACGAGCACGCGGCCATACCACGAGCGGTCGAAGATCGTCATCTGCCCGTAAGGCGGCAGCTTGTTCCAAAACCGCCACAGGTAATGGTGCTGATACTCCTCGCTCGTCGGCTTCACGACCGAGTGAACGCGGATCGTGCGCGGATCGAGCCGCTCGGTGATGCGCTTGATCGCGCCACCCTTGCCCGCCGCATCCGGCCCCTCGAAGATGACGACGAGCGAATTCTTCGATTCGCTCAGCTCGCGCTGCCAGCGCAGCAGCGCCATCTGGGCTTCCTTGAGCTTCGGTTTGTATTCGTCCTCCTCGACCTTCTTGTGCTCGAGGTCGTCGAGATGTTTGGCGTTCTTGAGTCCGATCGGCTCGATGAGTTCCGGCATGGGCCGCGAATTACACGCGGCCCGCGCGGATGACAAGGCGGCGACGCGGGGATTGCAGACCGCCTCGCGAATGTAAATGGTGGCGATGCCATGAGTGCGAGCCAGCGAAAGCCCACAAAGTCGCCGACGACGAAAGCCCCGCGCAAACTCCGCGCGCGGCGGCGGGCGGACGCCGCCGATCCTGTCCGCGATGGCAGCGGCGGGAGCGCGGTGAAAAACTACCGGCACCTGACCAGGGCGGAGCTGATCCGGCTCATCAAGGTGATCGAGAAGCGTGATCCCGCCGGGCGGCTTCTGCACGAATTGCATGTCCACCAGATCGAGCTCGAAACGCAGAACCGCGAGTTGATCGGCGCACAGTTGCTTCTCGAAAGTTCGCGCGACCGCTACGCCGACCTCTACGACTTTGCGCCCGTCGGCTACGTGACGCTCGACGACAAGGGCATCATCCGCGAACTCAACCTCACCGCCGCTGCGATGCTCGGTGGCGCGAGGTCGCGGCTGATCGGTGCGCCGTTTCGGTCGCACGTCGTGCGCGAGGACGTGACGGCGTTTCGCGCACACCTGGCGAAACTCACGACGCCGGACGAGCACGCCGCGACCGAGTTGCGCCTGCTTCGGAAAGGCCACGAACCCATGACCGTGCTGCTGCAGAGCATGCTGGTGCATGATCCGGAACTGCACGGCAGCGTGTGCCGCACGGCGATCACCGACTTCACGTCGCGCAGGCAAGTCGCCGAGGCGCAGCAGAGCCGCAGCCAGCAGCAGGCCGTGGCGGAACTCGGCCAGCACGCGCTCGCGGGTCGGGATTTCGACCGCTTGATTCTCGATGTCGTCGGGGTCGTGCCGCAGGTGCTCGGTTTCGAAAGTTGCCGGGTGCTCGAGCTGCAGCCGGAGTCCGGCGACTTGCTCGTGACCGCCGGCGCGGGGTGGAAAGCCGGAGGCGCAGGCGCTGCGAGGGTGAGCAGCGGCCGCGATTCGCTGGAGGGGTTCACGCTGCACTCGGATGTGCCTGTCATCGTCGAGGATCACCAGGCCGGGTCGCGTTTCCGGCGGCCTTCGATGCTGGCGGACTTCCGCGTCGCCAGCAGCCTCAGCGTCGGGATTCGTAGACGTGGCCAGCCGTTCGGCGTGCTGGCCGTGTTCAGCGACCGGCCGCGTAAATTCAGCGCTGACGACGTCCATTTTGTCCAGGCCGTCGCCAATGTCCTCGGCGCGGCGATCGACCGGCGCGACCTCGAGGAGGAGCTACTCAAGACCAGCGACAACGAGCGGACGCGGATCGGCCAGGACTTGCACGACGACCTCTGCCAGCAGCTCACGGGGATCGAGATGCACACCGAGGCACTCAAGACCCAGCTCGACGGCCTCCCGGCGGCGCAAAAGGCTGTGGAGAGGATCGGTGCCTACCTCCGCACGGCCACGCTGCAGGCCCGCTCGCTGGCCCGCGGGCTCTCGCCGGTTCAGCTCGGCGGCGAAGGCCTCGCGCCGGCGCTCCGGGAGCTGGTGGCGAACATGACCGCGCTCTTTCGTGTCGCGTGCGAGTTTCACAGCACGGTGACTGTGCTCGTCGCCGATCCACTCAAGGCGACGCACCTCTACCGCATCGCGCAGGAGGCGGTTAGCAATGCCGTCCGGCACGGCCGCGCCACGCGCGTCGTGGTGTCGCTCGCCGGCACTGCAAGAGGCGCGGCGCTCACCATCGCGGACGATGGCATGGGTTGCTCGACGTCCATTTGGGAATCCACCGGCATGGGCCTGCGCATCATGCAATACCGCAGCGAGATGATCGGCGCGACACTTCGCATCCAGCCAAGGGCCGGCGGCGGCACCTCAGTGAGTTGTGAATTCCAGCCCTCGTGAAATGAAGACGAAGAAGACTCCACCGAAAAGGGCTCGTGTGCTCATCGTCGATGATCACCCGATGACGCGCGAAGGCGTCGCCCACCTCATCGGCAGCCAGCCCGATCTGTGCGTGTGCGCGGAAGCCGACTCGGCCGCCGCGGGGCTCGGCGCCGCGCTCAAAACCAAGCCCGACCTCGTGCTCGCGGACATCACGCTTCCGGACAAGAGCGGCCTCGAATTGATCAAGGACCTCAAAGCCGTCGCTCCCTCGCTGCCCGTCCTGGTGATGTCGATGCACGACGAATCGAACTACGCCGAGCGCGCGCTGAAGGCCGGTGCCGCGGGCTACATCATGAAAGTCGCCGGCGGCGCGAAACTGCTGGAAGCCATCCGCCGCGTGCTCGCCGGGGACATCGTCGTGAGCGAAAAAGTCTCCGCGCGGGTCCTCCAGAATCTCACCGGGAGAAGCGCCGGCACGACCGGCGGTTCGATCGAATTGCTCAGCGACCGGGAGTTCGAAATCTTCCGCCTCATCGCACGCGGCCTCGCCACGAAAGAGATCGGCGGGCTGCTGCACATCAGCCCGAAGACCGTGGAGGCGCACCGCTTGAACATCAAGGCCAAGCTCGGGATCAGCAGCGCAGCAGAGCTGACCTCCTACGCGGCGCGATGGGTGGCTGAGGCATGAAATCGCCGGCGGCGCTGAGGAATTACCTTAGCGGCGATGGGGGATAGTCCGTGCTCACGCAGCGGGAGCGGGCCGATGGCGCGAGGGCCTGCGATTGCTTACATTGCATCCCATGGACGAACCGAAGACGCAGCTCAAGGACGGAGCCACAATTCTGGTCGTCGATGACTACCCGATCATCGCGCAATCGGTCGCGAAGGCGCTTGGTCTCAGGGGGCATCGCTCCTTGATCGCCCGCGATGGCGTGGAAGCGCAGGAAGTCCTCGCGACCAACGGGACGGCCATCGATCTCGTGATCACGGACATCGAGATGCCGCGGATGCGCGGCGACGACCTCGCGTGCTGGCTCATGAGCGAACACCCCCGGACTTCGATCCTGCTGATGTCGAGCACGCTGCCGCACAGGGAGGAAGCCCGTGCTTTGCCGCTGCTCGAGAAGCCTTTCACGATGAAAATGCTCATCGCCACGGTCGAACGAATTCTCGGCCGGAGCGACGGTGACGAGAGCCTGGCGTAAACGAAGGCGGCGCGTTTATTTCGGCAGTTCGCATTTCGCCAGCCGCACCACATCCTCGAACCCTTCGCACGTGCCCTGGATCTCGACCGTCTGGCCGGTCTGCCAGCGCGCGAGCGTCGAGCCGGCGAGGCTCGAGATGACGAGCGCGGTCGTGTTGAAAGACTTGTCTTCGCGGAAGCGCGCACCGTCCTCGAAGATGCACGCGACCCAGCCGGTGCCGCCGGCGTGGCCGAGGTAGATGGTCGCCTTGCGCGAATCGGCGGGGTCGATGCGATACGTCACCAACGCGCCCCGCACCGTGACACGCGCCTCCTTGTAAGCCTTGTCGGCGCGCGCGCGGTCCGCGGCGTAGGCGGTCACGAGCGTGTCGGCCTGCACGAGCGCGCCGGTGGCGGGGCGGGTGAGGGGGACGTGCTCGTTTTGGAGCTTCTCGATCAATCCGCGCACGGCCACGGCGTCGTCGAGTTGGCCCGCGATGGTGAGCTGCTTTTTCAGCTCGACCAGTCGTGGGATCGACTCGGCGACGACGCTCGCGCACAGATCATCGAGCCGCGCCGCGGTCTGCTGCTGGAGCGCGCGCAGCGTGCGCGGCTCGGCCACGAAATTCGCCTCGCTGAGCGCAGCGTCGGCGCGCACGCGTTTCCGCTCGGCGCGGACGGTGAGCGCGCTCTCGAGGTCGGCGGCCTTCTGCATCTGCGCCTGCATTTCACCGAGCTGGTCTTCGTATTTGCCGAGCACGTCGCGCCGCACCGAGGCGATGTGGTCGAGGCACTTCGCCGCTTCGGCTTCGCCGCTCGCGGCCGTCTGCGCGTCGGCACGTGCGAGCGAGAGCAGGAGCAGCAGGAAAGGAAATCGGCAGGTCACTTGGTCTGGAGTGCGCGGAAGCGGAAGCCTTCGAGATACCCCGTCGCCCATCCACGGCGCCACTTTTTGTTGCGGGCCGGATCCTCGCCCGCTGCCGCGTCGGCGAGGAGATCGACATCCTCCTGAGCGGGCAGCTTCGCGCGAGTGCTCGCGGCGGCGATGCCGAATGAATAGCCCATTTGGTAACCCGCATCGTAGCTCTTCGTGTCCACCGGCTGCGCGTCGATGACGGGCGGCTGCCCGGGAAAATCGGCCTTCGTCAGCGGAGCGGTCGGCGTGGGCCGGCACGCCGCGAGCGCGAGCGCGAGCACGAGGATGGCGCGCGTCATGGCGAAGCGGGCTGCACCGGCAGCGGCGACCACGTTCGCACGGCGGGATCGAAGCGCAGCCGCACTTTCCACGCGGCGGGCTGACCGCTGGCGGCGCCGGTGAGGGCGCGGCCCTCGACATGCACGACCGCAGTGTTCTCCGCGCCCATCTCGACGCGCGCCGCGCTGAAGGGAAGGAACTGCGGCGCCATGTTTGCCACGGCGAGTTCGTGTCGCACGACGCCGCGCGCGGCCCAGTAGGCGGCCTCGGGCGAATACTGCCGCTGCGTCTGCTCGCGCCAGCCGTCCAGCGCGGTGGGGCCGAAGAACCACGCCATCGCACCGAGCGGCACGAGCAGCACGAGCGCGATGATCGCGGCGCGCAGCGGGCGGAACTTTTTGCGCAGCGGGATGAGCTGCGTCACGGGCTGCCACTGGTCGAGGTTTTCGGACCAATAGAGCGTGTCCTCGGAGATCAGCCCGGTTTGGAGCTGATGATCGAGCTGGCGCAGCGTGTAAGGGCCGAGCTGCTCGCCGTGGACGTGGAGGTAATAGGCCTCGCGGAAACTCATGTTGCCGGTGCGAGTAAGGACGCGCGCCACGCCCGCGGCAACCGCGATTTACGTGCGCGGCGCGCAGGCGGCGAGCGACGGTTCGCTTTCGTTCACCAGCGCGAGCACTCGGTCCACCTCGGCGCGAAGCGGTGATTTGCCGCAGACCGGATCGGTCGCCGCGGCATCGCCCGCGATGAGCGCGGCCTGGCAGCGGCAGCCGCCGAAGTCGCGGTCGTGCTCCGGGCAGCTCCGGCACGGCTCGGGCATCCATGCGGTGCCACGAAAGGCATTGAAGCTCGCGCCGTCGCGCCAGATCTCCGCCAGCGGGCGCGCGCGCACGTTTTCAAACTCGAGCCCCGGGATGCTCCACGCGGTCGGGCACGGCAGCACCTCGCCGCCGGGCGCGATGGTGAGGTGCGACTGGCCCCAGCCGTGGAGGCACGGCTTCGGCCGGTCGTCGTAGTAGTCCGGCGGCACGTAGATGATCTCGAGCCCATCGCGCGGGGCGGCGGCGATCGCGGCGGCGCGCTCGACTTGCTCGCGCGTCGGCATGAGTTGCGCGCGGTTCAGCCACGCCCAGCCGTAGTATTGCGTGTTCGCCAGCTCGACGCGGCGCGCACCGAGCGCGGCGATGAAGTCGATGATGCCCGCGAGGCGGTCGATGTTGTGACGATGGAGGACGACGTTCGCGGTGAGTGGCAGGCCGGCGTCGCGGATCGCGGCCGCGGCATTGAGCTTCTGTGCGTGCGCGCGGGTGCCGGCGATGGCGTCGGCGAGCGCGGGGTCGTCGGCTTGAAAGCTGAGCTGCACCGAGTCGAGCCCGGCATCGCGGAGCGAGCGCGCGCGTTCGGCGCCGAGGCCGACGCCGCTTGTGATGAGATTTGAATAGAGCCCCGCCGCGCGCGCCGACGCGACGATCTCCGCGAGGTCGCGACGGAGCAGCGGCTCGCCGCCGGAGAAGCCCACCTGCACGACGCCGACCGCCGCGGCCTGCGCGAGCGCGTCGCTCCACTCGCTCGTGCTCAACTCATCGCGTTGCGAATGCTTCACCGGATTCGAGCAATACGGGCAGTGCAGCGGGCAGCGGTGCGTGAGTTCCGCGAGCAGGGCGTAAGGGCGCGGCGTCATGTCGTGATGAGGCGGCGCGCGATGAGATCGCGCAGGCATTCGAGCACGTCGGCGCGCAGTTCGTCCGCGCCGGCTTCGTATTCGGCGGCGAGCGATTCCGCGATCGCGTCGATCGTCGTGCTGCCATTGCAACGCTCGACGATGGCCTGTGAGGTCGCGTTCAGGATGAGGAGGCCTTCGCTGCTGAGCAGCATCGGCTCGCCGGTGATGCGGTCGGTTTGCAGCCGCACTCCCGCTGCGAGCGCCGGGCGGGCGAGGAGATCGAGCGGCTCATTCATGGTGCGCGATCGCGTCGAGCATCGACCAGAGCACGTCGCACTTGAATGAAAGCGCGCGGACGGCGGCGCGCTGGAGTTCCGGCGTGTCGCAGTGCGTGAGCGTGAGTTGTAGGGCTTCGTCCGAGTCGCGCCGCGCCTGCGTGAGCCTGCGCCGGAAGTAGTCGAAGCCCGATGGCTGCACCCACCTGTAGTGCAGCTCGAAGGCGGCGAGCCGCGTCTTCATCAAGTCCGGCGCGAACAGCTCGGTGAGCGACGACGCGATGGCGACGGGCCACGGCTGCGTGCGTGCGAAGGTGACGTAGGCATCGACGGCGAAACGCACGCCGGGCAGCACGCGCGCCTCGGCGAGCAGTTCCTCGCGCGGGAGTCCGCACGCTTCGCCGAGCCGCAGCCACGCTTCGATGCCGCCTTCGTCGCTGGCGGTCCCGTCGTGATCGACGATGCGATGGAGCCACACGCGTCGGACTTCGCGCAGCGGGCAGTTCGAGATGATCGCCGCGTCCTTCAGCGGGATGGAGCGCTGGTAGTAAAAGCGGTTGGCGACCCACGCGCGGATCGCGTCCGGCGAGAGTTCGCCGGCATTCATCGCGACGTGAAATGGATGCCGGTCGTGATACGCGCGCGCTCCGACTTCGCGCAGCCCGGCGAGGAAGGTCGCGTCGCTCATACGTCGAACTCGAACCCATCGCGCCCGACCTGCCAGCCGGCCGTCTCGACGGCGGCGCGCTCCGCTGAGTGCGCGAGGATCGGGTTGGTGTTGTTGATGTGGAGGAAGACTTTCACGCGGGCTGGCAGCGCGGCGAGTCGCGGCAGACTCGCCTGCACCGGCAGATGACCCATCTCGCGGGCGGTGCGCGCCTTTGGCTCGATCTGTTGGAGTTCGTCGTCGCTCCAGAATGTGCCGTCGAACAGCACCGCCGACGCGCGGTGCAGCGCGGCGTCGAGATCCGGCGTGATCTCGCCCACGTCCGGCGCGACCACGAGCGTGCCGTGCTCGCCTTCGATCTCGAACGCGACGCTGTGCTCGCCCGCGAACGGCGTGGCGTAGCGCGGCGCCGCAGCCGGGAGCGGAATCGCGCGCATCCGCACAAGCGGCGGAGCGAGCCAGCGAATCCCGCGGTGCGCCGCGCCGATGCCGAGATGCCGCTCGATGCACTCGCGCGTCGCGTCCGTCGCGAACACGTCGAGCGCGCCGCCTTCGCGCAGCATGTAAAGGCCGAGCACATGGTCGAGGTCGGCATTTGTGAGCAGCACGCCGGCGATGGGCGTATCGCGCTCGCTCCGCGGATGCAGCTCCGGGAAGGCCTCGATCTGCGCGCGGATGTCGGGCGACGCATTCACCAAAATCCAGCGCCCGCCTTCCACGCCGAGTGCGACGCCCGACTGGAGCATCGGCGCGAGCTCACCGCTCCGCGCGGCGTGGCAGTTCGCGCAGCCGCAATTCCACTGCGGCAGTCCACCTCCCGCCGCTGCGCCGAGGATCCGGACGCGAATGACGCTACCCCCTTAGACCGCGCCCGCGTAGCAGGTGCACTCGAAGAAAATCCGCACCTCTTTGATGGCGGGCTTGATCCAGGGTTTGCGTTTCGGGGTGTTCATGGAGTGGAGGTGTAGGCGGGCCGGGCGCGGCGTCCAGCGTAGAAAAGAAACCGGCTTGCGCGACTCGCGGCGGCTCCTACCCTCTGCCGCGTTTCCAATGCGCCCGTAGCTCAACTGGATAGAGCGTTGGCCTCCGAAGCCAAAGGTTGTGGGTTCGACCCCCGCCGGGCGCAGTGACTGACAGCAAGCGGCCACGTTGCGCCGCTTGGTTTCTTACAAAGATGTAAGTTGCCAGTTCCAGTTCGCTTGGATAAACCGCGCACCCCTTTCCACTCACGCCTCATGATCAAAGTCGAGAATCTCACCAAGCGCTACGCCGGCGCGCCGTTTCCGGCGATCGATGATTTGAATTTTGAAATCGAGAAGGGTGAAATCGTGGGCTTTCTCGGGCCGAATGGCGCGGGCAAGAGCACGACGATGCGCATTCTCACCGGGTATCTGCCGGCGACGAGTGGGAAAGCGAGCGTGGCGGGGTTCGATGTGTTCGAGCAGAGCATCGAGGCGCGCCGGCGACTCGGCTACCTGCCGGAGAATACGCCGCTCTATCACGACATGCGCGTGAACGAATACCTCGGCTATCGCGCGGCGCTCAAGGGCGTGCCGGGCTCTAAGGTGCGCGAGCGCGTGGGCGATGTGATCGAGCTGTGCGACCTGCGCGAGAAGCAGCGCGCGATCATCGGCACGCTCTCGAAGGGCCAGCGCCAGCGCGTCGGGCTGGCGGATGCGCTCGTTCACGACCCGGATTTGCTGATCCTCGACGAGCCGACGATCGGCCTCGACCCGAACCAGGTGCGGCACGTGCGCGACTTGATCAAGAATCTCGCGCACAAGCGCACGGTGCTGATCTCGACGCACATCCTGCCGGAGGTCGAGATCATGTGCTCGCGGGTGATCGTGATTCACCAGGGGAAGATTCGCGCTTCGGACACGGCGGACAATCTTCTGCGCAATCATCGCGCGGCGGGTTCGATGCGCTTTGAGGCGAATGTCGGCAGGGATCACGCGGCGGATGCGCTGGCCCGGCTGCCGGGTGTGAAGAAGGTCGATGTCGAGGAGGACGCGGATTTTTCGATCTTCGAGCTGCGGCTCGAAGCCAATACCGACCCGAGCGAAGACGTGATGCGGCTTGCGATCGAGAATCGCTGGGCAGTGCGCGAACTGCACCGCCGCCGCGCGACGCTCGAGGACGTCTTTGTCGAACTGACGCAATCGGACAGCTAGCGCGAAGCGCTTCCCTGCTTCTGCTTCTTCATCTGCTTCGCCGTCCGGCGGGGGAGGGAATGAGAAGAAGATGAAGAAGCGGAAGCAGAGCAAACCACCCACCACCTTTCCACCACCCATTCCAATGCGAACGCTACTCACCCTTCTCAATCGCGAGATCCGTTCCTTCTTCTACCAGCCCATCGCCTATGTGGTGATGTTCTTCTTGCTGATGGTCGCGGGATTCAACTTCTGGCTCGCCGTCGTGCTGCTCAACAAACAGGAAACCGACGCGACCATCATCCAGGTGGCCTTCACGTTCATCCCGTTCTGGATCGTGTTCATCCTCACTTTCCCGCTGATCACGATGCGGATTTTTTCCGACGAATACCGCGCGGGAACGATCGAGACGCTCACGACGGCGCCGGTGACGGACCTGCAGGTGGTGCTCTCGAAATACCTCGGCGCACTCCTTTTCTACATCACGCTTTGGGCGCCGACGCTCATTCACTTCGCGATCTTCCAATGGCTCACCGAGAAGCAGGCGGCGAATGCGATCGGCGCGTATGGCGGCACGTATCTGCTGCTGCTGCTTATGGGCATGTTCTTCACGGCGTTCGGGTGCTTTGCGTCGTCGCTCGTGAAGGAGCAGATCAACGCCGCGATCATCAGCGCGTGTGGCATCTTCGTCTGGTTCTTCATGCCGTTCCTGCCGCGGATCCTCGGCACGACGCGGCCGGACTGGCTCGAGTTGTTCCGCTACTTTTCCGCCGCCGAGCACATGGAGGAGTTCGGCAAGGGGATGATCGATTCGCGGCAGATCGTCTGGTATCTGAGCGCGACGGCGCTGCTGCTGATCCTCACGTTTCACTCCTTCCAGCGGCGGAAGTGGAAGGCTTGATCCCTCGCTGAACCCGCAACCTTTTCCGCAACACCATGTCCGAAGAAACTGAAACCAAGCCCGCACCAGTCGAGACGGCCGGAATGTCCTCCGGCAGACGGTTCGCCATCGGCCTCAACGTCGTCATCCAGATCCTCTTTACCTTCGTGATCGTGGGTCTGGTGAACTACGTCGGCTTCCGCCACTTCACGCGCTGGGACTTCACGCGGGACCAGCGCTTCGTGCTCAGCCCGCAGACGAAGAACCTGCTCGGTGGCCTGCAAAAGCCGGTGTCGGCGATCATCTACTTCACGCCCGGCTCGCCGATCGGGCAGGACGTGCAGACGCTGCTCAAGGAATACGCCTACACCTCGAACGGCAAGCTGACCGTCGAGCTCGTGCAGCCCTACCAGAACTTCACCCGCGCGAAGGAACTCTCGGAGAAGTATCACTTCGGCGAGGAGAACATCGTCATCCTCGACTACGACGGGAAATCCAAGTTCGTGAACGTGGGGGAGATGGTCGAGTTCGAGCAGCAGCAGCAGAACCCGTTCATGCAGCAGGCGCCGAAGATCAAGGCGTTCAAGGGCGAGTCCGCGCTGACCACCGCGCTGCTCGAACTGGTCGAGGGCAAGCCGCAGAAGCTTTACGTCGTCAGTGGTCACGGCGAGCCCGAGCTGAAGATCGCGGATCAACTCGAGAAGCCCGACGACGCGGTGAACCTCGCGATGAATTACAAGCGCTCGAACATCAAGTTCGAGAACCTCAAGCTGCTCGACGTCGAGCGCGTGCCCGAGGACGCGACGGCGGTGATGCTCTTCGGCCCGAAGCAGGATCTCTCCGAGCGCGAGATCGAGCTGCTCGACAACTACTGGAAGAACAAGGGCCGCCTCCTCGTGCTGCTCAACGGCCCGGGCAAGACGCCGCGCCTGAACGCGTGGCTCGCGCAATCCGGCGTGACGCCCGGCGGCGGCCGCATCATGCGCATCGCCACGCAGCTCAACATCCAGACCGGCCAGCGGCAGACCGTGATCGTCGGCTCAGCCGAGGGCACGTTCAGCGAAGCCGGCCAGGCCATCACCAAGGAAATGGCCGGGCAGAACGCATTCTTCTTCGGCGCGAGCACGTCGCTCGAGCTCGACAAAACCAAGACCCAGGCGGAGCAGATTCGCTTCACCGAGCTGGCCGAGGTCGGCAAGGATTTCTGGTCCGAACTCGACGGCATGGCTGGACCCGCGATCCCGAGCCGCGATCCTGCGCGTGAAAAGGAAGGTCCATTCACCGTCGCCGTGGCGCTCGAGAAAGGCGCGATGGATGGCGTCAAAGTGGATACCGCGCGGATGATCGTGGTCGGCAATTCCGGCTTCCTCATCGACGGCGGCCTGCAGCAATACGAATACGGCCTGGACTTCGCGCTCAACGCGACCAACTGGCTGCTCAACCGCGAGGGCGGCATCGGCATGGGCATCCCGCCGAAGGAAAAGAAGCTCACCAGTTTCACTCTCGACGAGAAGCAGCAGACCCAGCTCGCGCTGCTGATCGTGCTCGGGCTGCCGTGCGTCGTCGCCGCTTTCGGCTTCCTCTCGTGGTTCCAGCGCCGGAGCTAAATCCCGTCATGAAACAATACCTCACCGACCCCAATTACATCCTCTGCGGCGTCGCCGCGCTCGTGCTGGTCGCGGCCTTGTGGAGCGCATGGCGCGCGAAGCGATTCACGCAGACCTTCGTCATGCTGCTGCTCGTCGTCGGTCTCGGCGGCTACGTGTGGCTCTTCGATAGCAGGATCCCGACGACCCAGGAGCGCGCGGAAAAGAAGGACCGCGTCTTCGCGTTCGATCGCGACAAGATCAGCGAGATCGGGATCAAGACGCCCGAGTCCAAGATCGACCTCAGGAAAGATGGCGCGAACTGGCGCGTCGAGGCACCGGTCAAAGACCGCGCCGATTCCGGCACGATGAGCGGGCTGCTCACCAGCGTGGAGTTGCTGCGCAGCGAATCGACCATCGACAACGACGGCAAGGGCGTGACCAAGGATCAGCTCAAGGAATACGGGCTCGCAGAGCCGCAGACCAAGCTGACGCTCACCGTCGATGGCAAGCAGACGCACCTGCTCTTCGGCAAGGACACCGCGATCGAGAGCCGCGTCTATGTCATGCTCGAAGGCGCGAAAGAGGTGCTCGTCGTCGCGAACACCCTGCGCACCGACATCTCGAAAAAGGCCGACGACTTCCGCGACAGAAAGCTAAGCGAGCTGAGCGTCGGGCAGGTCACCAAGGCCGTGCTCAAGACGCCGGCTGGCGAGATCGAGGTGGTGAAAGCGGACGATCACTGGTCGCTCGTCCGTCCGCTCAAGGCGCGTGGCGACGACGCGAAGATCGGCGACACCGTCTCGCAGTCGCTCACCGCGCGCATCGAGAGCTTCGTCGCCGATACTTCCAAGCTCGCCGAATACGGACTCGAGCAGCCGCGCGGCACCATCACGCTCTTCATCGAGGGGCAGGATCAGCCGCAGGTTCTCAGTCTCGGCGGCAATCCCAAGGACGAAAAGGACAAGGAGAAAGTCTATGCGCGCCTCTCCTCGCGCGACGCCGTCGTGTTGCTGCCGAAGACCATCGAGAGCCTCCTGGGCGTCAAGCCGAACGACCTTCGCGACAAGAAACTCGCGCAGTTCAACAGCGACCTCGTCGATCGCATCACCATCGAGCCCGCGGGCAAGCCGAAGCTCGTGCTCGCCCGCAACGGACCGCAGGGCTGGGTCCGCAAGGAGGAGAAGGACATCGAAGTCAACAGCTCGCAGATCACCCGCCTGCTCGACGAACTCGGCAGCGCGACCGTCAGCAGCTTCGTCGCCGACGTCGCCACCGAGCTGCCCAAATACGGTCTCGATGCGCCCGCCGTGAAAGTCACACTCAGCGCCTTCTCGAGCGAGAACACCGCCGAGACCAAGGCCGGCGAAAAGCCGATCGTGTCGGTGCTCGTCGGCAAGGTGCAGGACAATGACGCATTCGTGAAGATCGACGAGGAGCCCTTCGTGTTCGCGGTGTCGAAGGGCATTCTCGACGCGATCGTCGCCGACCCGCTCCAGCTTCAGCCGCTCGACATTTTCAAGAACAAGCCCGAGGACATCGCGTCCTTCGAGATCGTGCGCGAAGGCCAGCCGACACTCAGCTTCGACCGGGACAAGGACGCGAACTGGAAGCTCGCCAAGGGCGACGACAAACCGCACACGATCAACGTGCAGAGCCTCGTCAACACGCTCTCGAGCCTGCACGCCGTGAGATGGATCGGTGCCAGCACGCCCGAGCACGGCTTCGACAAGCCCGTAGCCGTCGTGACGTTCAAAACCGCCGGCAACACCAGCGGCAAGCTCACGCTCGGCGCGGAGAGCCCCGAGAAAATGCGCTTCTCCAGCGCCGACGGTCTCATGGGCACCTTCCTCATTCCGCAGCCCGATTTTGAGGCATTCACCGCGTCGCTCCTCGACAAGCCCGCACCCGCCGCGACCCCCGCGCCCGGCGCGCCCGGCGCGCCGCCAGCGCCCGGAAAGGTCGAAGCCGTCACCCCGCCGGTGAGCGCGCCGCCGCCGTCGCCCACGCCGGCGCCCGCCGAGGCGCAAAAGCCGAAGCCGACCGAGGCGCCCGCGCAGCCACCGCAGAAGCCGTAGCGCTACGCCAAAATCTCGCGCACGATCTTTCCGTGCACGTCGGTGAGGCGGAAGTCGCGGCCTTGGAAGCGGTGGATGAGCTGCTCGTGATCGAAGCCGAGCAGGTGCAGCAGCGTCGCGTGCAGGTCGTGGACATGGACTTTTCCGGCGGTCACGCCGAAGCCGAGTTCGTCCGTCTCGCCGTGGATGAAGCCGGGCTTCACGCCGGCGCCTGCGATCCACATCGTGAAGGCATCGATGTGATGATCGCGACCGAGCGTTGTGCGGTTTTCGCCCATCGGCGTGCGTCCGAATTCGCCGCCCCAGACGACGAGCGTGTCCTCGAGCAGGCCGCGGCGCTTGAGGTCGAGCACGAGCGCGGCGGCGGGGCGATCGACTTCGCGGCAGACTTTCTCGAAGTCGGCATTGAGATTCTCGCCGGGGCCGCCGTGGCTGTCCCAGTTCGTGTGGTAGAGCTGCACGAAACGCACGCCGCGCTCGATGAGACGGCGCGCGAGCAGGCAGTTCGCGGCGAAGCTGCTCTCGCCTGGCTTCACGTCGTAGAGCGCGAGCGTTTCGGCGGATTCCTGATTCAGCTCCATGAGCTCCGGCGCACTGGTCTGCATCCGGTAGGCCATCTCGTAGGCGTTGAGCCGCGTGAGGATTTCCGGGTCGCCGGTCGCCGCGAGTCGCGCGCGATTCAGCGTGCCGACGGTGTCGTAGAAGTCGCGCTCGCCTTCCCGCGTCGTGCCGTCCGGGCTGCGCAGATGAAGGATCGCGTCGCCCTTGCCGCGGAAGGGCACGCCTTGAAACGAGGTGGGCAGAAAACCGCTCGACCACAACGCGGCACCGGCGCGCGGTCCGCGCGGCCCGCTTTGGAGCACGACGAATCCGGGCAGGCTGTCGCTCTCGCTGCCGAGCCCGTAGGTCGCCCACGCGCCGAAGGCCGGACGGCCCGGCGCCTGGAAGCCGGTGTTCATGAAGAGCTTCGCGGGGCCGTGGTTGAAGACGTCGGTGCTCACTCCGCGCAGCCAGCACACGTCGTCGGCGATCGCGCGATGATTGGGGAACATCTCGCTGATCGTCATGCCGCACTGGCCGTAACGGTCGAACTTCCGGCGCGAGCCGACGAGCTTCTCGGTGCCCTTGAGGAAGGCGAAGCGCCGGCCCGCGAGCAGGCTCGGCGGTGGCGGCTGGCTGTCGAGTTCGCGCAGCTTCGGCTTGTCGTCGAAGAGCTCGAGCTGGCTCGGCCCGCCGGCCATGAAAAGGTAGATCACGCGCTTCGCCTTCGCCGGCAGCGGCGGCGTGCGCGGATGCATCGGGCGTGTCGGATCGAGCTGCGGCTTGAAGGCGGCGTGAACGTCGCGCGCGAGCAATTCGTGCAGCGCGAGCGAGCCGACGCCGACGCCGCACCGCTCGAAGAAATGGCGTCGCGTAACTTCGCGGAGATGCTGGTCGGCCGGGTTCATTCGCGGGTGATGAAGTTGTCGGTGTTGAAGAGCACGCGCGCCACCGCGGCGAGATCGTGCCGGCGCGCGTAGTCGGTGAGCGCGGCCAGTTCATCCGCATCGGGCTCGCGGCAGAGCGCGAGTTGGAAGGCGCGACGCACACGCGCGTCCAGGTCGTCGCGAGGAATGTCGCGGACGACGCGCGCCGCGAGTGCCTGCGCGATCTCGAGGAAGGCGGGATCGTTCGCGAGCGTGAGCGCCTGGAGCGGCGTGTTCGAGCGGATGCGGCGCGTGCAGGTGGTCTGGAAATCCGGCGCGTCGAACGTGCCGAAGAGCGGATGCGGCGCGCTGCGGTAGAACATCGTGTAGAGCGCGCGCCGGTAGCGATCCGGGCCGGTGTCGGTCGCCCATTTCTTGGCGTTCTGCGTGAAGGCATACACGCCCTCGGGCTGCGGCGGATGAACGCTCGGGCCGCCGATCCGCCGATCGAGCAGGCCGCTCGCGCTCAGCGCCGCGTCGCGCACGATCTCGGCCTCGACGCGCAGCCGCTCCTGGCGCGCGAGCAGCAGGTTGCGCGGATCTTTTGCCGCCGCATCCGGGCGCGCGTTGGAGGACTGCCGATACGTGGCGCTGGTGACGATGAGCCGGTGCATGGCCTTCATCGACCAACCCGACCGGATGAACTCGCGCGCGAGCCAGTCGAGCAACTCAGGGTGCGTCGGCGCGGTGCCTTGCGTGCCGAAATCCTCCTCGGTCTCGACGAGGCCGCGGCCGAAGTAGCGCATCCACATCCGGTTCAGCGTCACGCGCGGCGTGAGCGGGTTTTCCGGCGAGACGAGCCAGCGCGCGAGGTCGAGGCGGGTGCGTGTGTCGGGTTTCGGGTTCCGGGTCTCGAGTGCGGCGATGATGCCGGGCTGGAGTTCTCCGCGTTCCTTGTCGGGGCGGGTGAAGTCGCCGCGCGTGAGCAGGTAGGTCGGGCGCGGCGTCTTGAGGTCGCGCATGATCATCGCGGCTGCGACGTTCGGATCAGTCTTCTTGCGCGCCTTCGGCTCCGCTTTCTCGAAGGCTGCGAGCACCGCCTTCTTCTCCTCGGCGGTGCGCTCGACGGGCAGCACGCGCAGCGCCGCGAGCAGCGCCTGGGCGCCCTTGAGTTCGGCGAACTTCTCGCGCGGGGTCTGCGGATCGAGCTTTGCGGTCTTCTCGAGCTTCGCGCTTTCCTTCGCCTCCCATGCCGCCTGGAGTTTCGCGACGTCAGCCGCGGGAGTCGCCGGCGCGACCTTCACCGGCTGGCCGAACATTTCGCCACGCACGACCTGCACGGTCGGGCCCGTATTGTTCTTGTCCTCGCCTTGATTGAAGAACGCGAACAGCTCGTAGAATTCGCGCTGCGTGATCGGGTCGAACTTGTGCGTGTGGCACTGCGCGCAGCCGACCGTGAGCCCGAGCCACACGGCACCGGTCGTGTTCACGCGGTCGATCGCCGCCTCGACGCGGAACTGCTCCGCGTCGGTGCCGCCTTCCTGGTTGATGAGCGTGTTGCGGTGAAAGCCCGTGGCGACGAGCTGCGCCTTCGTCGGGGTCGGAAGCTGGTCGCCGGCGAGTTGCTCGATGGTGAAGCGATCGAAGGGCATGTCGTCGTTGAGCGCCTTGATCACCCAGTCGCGATACGGCCACATCGCGCGTTCGGCGTCGATCGAGTAGCCGTTCGAGTCGGCGTAGCGTGCCTGATCGAGCCAGTGCCGGCCCCAGCGTTCGCCGTAATGCGGCGAGGCGAGCAGGCGAGCGACGAGCTTTTCATACGCGTCCGGCGAGTGGTCGCGGATGAACGCGGCGGTTTCCTCGGGCGTGGACAGCAGCCCGGTGAGGTCGAGCGAAACGCGCCGGATGAGCGTCGCGCGATCGGCCTCGGGTGAAAGTGCGAGGCCATCGCTCGCGAGGCGCGCGCCGATGAAAGCATCGATCGAATCGCCAGAGTTGAAGTCCCGCAATGGCAGGAACGCCCAGTGGGCTTCGTATCGCGCGCCCTCGGCGATCCAGCGTCGCAGCGTCGCGACTTCCTCCGCGGTGAAGCGCGACTTTTTCGCCTTCGGCGGCGGCATCACTTCGTCGCGATCGTGCGAGGTGACCCTCGCGAGCAGCTCACTCTTTTCCGGCGAAGCCGGCACGATGGCCGCGTAACCGCCGAGGTCGGCCGTCGCACCGTCGCGAGTGTCGAGCCGCAGTTTTGCCTCGCGCTTTTTCTCATCCGGGCCGTGGCAATAGAAACAGCGATCGGAGAGGAGAGGGCGGATGTCTCGATTGAACTCGACGGTGTCGGCACCGCGCAGTGTCGCGCACGAGAGCAGCAGCCCGGCAGAGAATGAGTTCAGACGCGCGAGGACGGGAGACATGAGGGTGGAAACATCACCTGAAAAGTTGCGGCAGCTTAGCGGCGAATCTACGGGCGTCGATGAGCGACAAGCCGCTGGCACAGCAACTGCGACACGACGGCAGTCATTCCGCCCAATGCGCCGTCGCCAAGCTGCCTTCTCACTCGTTGAAATCATGATCGTAGTCGCCATCCTGGCGGACTTGGTCCTGATCGCGCTGCCTGGGTTCCTGCGTGCGCGCGATACGGCGCAAAACGCCCGGTTTTCCTCCGACCTGCGGACGGCCACGGCCGGCTTTGAGATGTATGCCGCCGAGCACACCCGGTATCCGGCGGAAGCAGCCGCTGGAGTGATGCCGCCCGGCATGGAGCAGTATCTACGCGGTGTCCAATGGACCCAGCGCAATTCGCTCGGAGCCGTCTGGGATTGGGATTTCGAGCAGGGCTACGCCACCGCGGTCGTCTGCACCGAGTCGCCGATCGACCTGAAGCCGGCGCGTATGACGGAAATCGACGAGAAGATCGACAATGGCGTCCTCGCTACGGGCGCGTTTCGCGAGCGCACGCCGAATCGGCGCTGGGCTTTCATCATCGAATAGCGCCGAATTCTCCGGGCAGCGATTCGTGGCGGCTGGCTGCGAAATCTCCGCACCATCCAAACGCGCATTGACCCTTCGGCGCAGGCATGGCATTGGCGGCGTCCTTTCCATGAAACAACTCATCCTCTCTCTCGTGACCGTCGCTGCGCTTTGCGCTTTCGCGGCGCAGGCGCAGGACAAACCCAAAACCGAAGACAAACCCGTGAGCAACCCATCCGCAGACGAAGTCGCAGTCATCACCACCACCGAGGGCGTCATGGTCCTCGAATTCTGGCCCGACGTGGCGCCGAATCACGTGGCCAATTTCAAGAAGCTCGCCACCTCGGGCTTCTACGACGGCACGTGCTTTCACCGCGTGATCAAGGGCTTCATGATCCAGGGCGGCGATCCGCTCACCAAGGACGACTCGCAGCAGGCGCGCTGGGGCACAGGCGGGCCGGGGTGGAAGGTCGATGCTGAGTTCAACAAGAAGTCGCACGTGCGCGGCGTGCTCTCGGCGGCGCGCTCGCAGGATCCGAACTCGGCGGGCTCGCAGTTCTTCATCTGCCACGACAAGGCGACCTTCCTCGACGGGCAATACACCGCCTTCGGAATCCTGATCAAAGGCGACGACGTGCTCGAAAAGATCAACTCGACGCAGACCGGCGGGCAGGACCGGCCGGTGAAGAAGATGACGATGACGAGCGTGAAGATCGTCCCGCGCAGCGAAGTGAAGTAGTGCCGTAGCGGCTGCTTACAGCCCATGCGCAAAGTAAAACTCGGCCTCGTGCAGATGAGCTGCTCGACGGAGCCGGCCGCGAACGTGGCGAAGGCCATCGAGCGCGTCCACGCCGCGGCGGATCGCGGCGCGCAGATCATCTGCCTCCAGGAGCTGTTCACCTCGCAATACTTCTGCCAGATCGAGGATCACAAATACTTCGCGCTCGCCGAGGAGATCCCCGGCCCGACGACCGACAGGCTTTGTGCCGTGGCAAAGGAACGCGCCGTCGTGATCGTCGCGTCGCTCTTCGAGAAACGCAGCGCGGGCGTCTATCACAACACGGCGGCGATCATCGACGCCGATGGGACCTACCTCGGGAAGTATCGCAAGATGCACATCCCCGACGACCCGGCTTACTACGAGAAGTTCTACTTCACGCCGGGCGACCTCGGCTTCCTCGCGTGGCAGACGCGCTACGCGAAGATCGGCGTCTGCGTGTGCTGGGATCAGTGGTATCCCGAGAGCGCGCGACTTACCGCGATGAGCGGCGCGCAGATTCTCTTTTTCCCGACAGCGATCGGCTGGCATCCGCGCGAGAAGGCGGAGTATGGCACGCGGCAGCACGACTCGTGGGAGACGATCCAGCGCGCGCACGCGATCGCGAATGGCTGCTACGTCGCGGTGCCGAACCGCGTCGGCCACGAGGCGCCCGATGGCGGCGACGGGATTGTTTTCTGGGGGCAGAGCTTCGTCGCCGACACCTCGGGGCAGATCATGGCGAAGGCGTCGCCGGACGCGGAGGAGATCCTCGTGGTGGAAGTTGACCTTGACGCACTCGAAACGCAGCGAACGCACTGGCCGTTTTTTCGCGACCGCCGCATTGACGCTTACGGAGACATCACCCGACGCTTGGTGGACTAACTCCACGCGTCATGATCCCCGCCGCCCAAGCCGCCGCATCCAGGTCCTCCAAGTCCCCGGCACAACTCGGCTACCGCATGCCGGCGGAGTGGGAGCCGCACGCGGCGACGTGGCTCTCGTGGCCGCGGCCTGACGGCATCAGCTTTCCCGGCGCGTTCGCGCGCGTGCAGCCGGCGCTCGCGGCGATGGTCGATGCGCTCGCCGACTCCGAGCCGGTGAACATCAACGTGTGCGACGCCGCGCACGAGAAGCTCGTGCGGCGAGTCCTCGCGAGCGCGGCACACGTGACGTTTCACCACATCCCGACAAACGAGCCGTGGTGCCGCGATCACGGCCCGATCTTCCTCACGCGTGCGGAGGAGCCGCGGATGCTCGTGCTCGACTGGGGCTACAACGCATGGGGTTGGAAGTATCCGCCTTTCGATCTCGACGACGTGGTGCCGACGCGCGTCGCGGAGAAACTCGCGCTGCCCGTGGTCGAGCCCGGCATGGTGCTCGAGGGCGGCTCGATCGACGTGAATGGCAGCGGCACTTTGCTGACGACCAAGAGCTGCCTGCTCAACCCGAACCGAAACCCGGACCTCACTCAAAAGCAGATCGAGAAGCGGCTGCAGGATCATCTCGGAGTCACGAACATCCTCTGGCTTGGCGACGGCATCGAGGGCGACGACACCGACGGACACGTCGATGACATCACGCGTTTCGTTGGTCAGCACTCGGTCGTCACCGTCGTCGAGGAGGACGCGAACGACGCGAACCACGACCCGCTCGCGCACAATCTCGAACTACTGCACACGATGGCCGTCGAAGACGGCACGCCGTTGGAGGTTCACACGCTCCCGATGCCCGGCAGGATCGTGCGCGACGGCCAGCGACTCCCGGCGAGTTACGCGAACTTCTACATCGCCAACACCGTCGTGCTCCTGCCCATCTTCCACGACCCGAACGACCGATGGGCCGCGACCGTGATCGAGAAGGCGCTGCCGGGACGGAAGGTCGTGCCGATCGATTGCCGCGAGCTGATCTGGGGCCTCGGCGCGTTTCATTGCCTGACCCAGCAGCAGCCCAAGGTCACGTAAACGCACCCGACTGCCGGCGCACTGGTTTTGTTCCGCGTATCCGCGCTTGCTGGCGACCGCCCCGCCCCTCATAACAACTCCCACTCGTCCCTCGATGCAAAAATCAAGGATTCATCCGTTTCGTTGCTTCATGTTCGCCTTGGCCGGCTGCGCTCTGCTTTCCGGCGGCAGGGCAGCGGAAAGTAACTTGAGCGAAAAAGAGCAACGCGACGCGTTCAAAGGGGAAGTGCGCAAGCTCGCGTTGGCAGGCGCGTTTGATCGATTGGAGGCTGCGGCGGAGGATTACCGCCAGAAGAAATCCCGCTATCCGAACGGCTACCTTCATCTTCGAGCTTTTTATTCGGCCTTCGGCGATTTTTCGGACAGGGCGCCCGACGCTGATTGGGAGAAGCTGATCACAGCGCTCAACTCGTGGTGCGATCTGAAAAAGGAGTCGCCAACTCCGCGCATCGCTCTGGCCGAATTATATCGGGGCTATGCGTGGAAGGCCCGAACCAGTAAAACTGCGGATCAAGTCGCGGAGGAAGGATGGGCAGGGATGCGGGACCGGTTGGCCAAAGCTGCTGAGGCGCTCGCGGCAGCGAAGGCACTGAACAAGAAATGTCCCGCATGGCATTCCGCGATGCAGCGGGTCGCGCTCGGGACCGGCATGGCGCGCAACGAGTATGACGCCTTGTTTGAGGATGGCGTGAGGAACGCCGCCTACTACGACTCGCTCTACGACCACCGAGCCTACTTTCTTTTGCCGCGTTGGTATGGGCAGCCAGGAGAGTGGGAACAGGTTGTTTTGGAGACGATGGCGCGAAAGGATGTGCCGGATGCGGAGGAGGTCTTTGCGAAGGCAGCCTTGTATCTCAATTCGCTCGGCTATCTGACCGGGGAGTTTTCCCGTTCGGCCCAATCATGGGACGCGCTGAAGCGGAGCTTCACGGCGCTGCAAAGGCACTACCCAGGGTCGCTCGAAGTCGCGAGTGTGTTCTGCCGCATCGCCGCCACAGTGCCGGACTTGGCGATCGCTCGCGAGCAATGGCGCCTGATCGGCGGTCGCTTCGACCCGAGCTGCTGGCCCGCGGCGGAGTTTGCCGCCGTCGGCAAACTGCTGGGGGACGCAAAGGCGGCGCCAGGAACGATCGGCAGCCAGCCGCCCGGGGTTGTCAGCGCGACGTCTGCACGGCAAAAGTTCAATCCCGCTGGGCACATCAGACGCGAGCCGGATGGAAGCGTCTGGCTTTTTGACGTGCCCATGGCCGCGCGCCGGGCGAAGAATTACTCGATGGCCGCGAGTGTGGAGCGTGTGTTGCGCTACTATTTTGGGATGAACGCGGATGAGCGCCAGATCGCCCCGCTTGCGGACGCTTATGTGGCCGGCGGCGCCAATTCGCTCGCGGCCGCAGAGCTGCTCAAATCGGTGGAGGCACGTTGGAAATTGCGCCTGCGCGAGCCTGTGAAGTTAGAAACCAAGGCGCTCCAGGAGTTGATCCGGGACTACAATCGGGAGGCCAAGCGTGTGAAGGCACGGGAAGTCCCGGAACAAGCTCAGGTGCTGGAGACGCGGGAAATCTACGGGGCGATGCAACCCGAGGTGCTGAAAGAGGTGCGGACCAAAAACCGCGCCGACTTGAGCCGCTTCCAACGCGAGGTGCAGGCGCGGATCGACGCAGGCATTCCACTGCTCTGGGAAGTGCAACTGGGCCTGCTGCCGGAGCCGAATCTACCGGGCGTCGGCGGTGGGCATACGCGGCTGATCGTCGGCTACAACGCGAAGACGCAGGAGATTATTTATAGTTATTCGGAACGGGTCGACGATGTGCGTCAGCGCATGAAACTCGATGACGCATGGACGATCACCATCGGTCTGCGAATGCTTGAGCCGTAGAATTATGGAGGCTAGTCCGTTTCGGCGCGATGAGATCGGCGCGGCATCGCGCGGTGCCCGTTTGGCGGTTTTCCGTTCGGCCGAGCCTGCGTATAGTGGGCGCATACTCGCTGCTCACTCCGCATGAAACCGCTCCGCCTTCTCCCCATCGCTCTCGTCGTCGTCGCCGCGCACGCAGAGGCGGATGAGAAATTCAGCTTCGACAGCGTGCTCTCCCAACCGGACCTGTGGACGATCGACCAGGATGCGTTTCAAAAAGCCACCGCCGGCCTCCCGCTGCGCTGGACTTCCGCGACGCGGGATTCCGCGCGCGCCGCGCAACGCGAAGGCATGACGCTTTTCGGCCGGCAGATCTACGAGTTCATCGCGCGCTTCGAGGGCGGAAAACCGAACCTGATCAGTGCGAACTTCTTCGCCCGTGGCGACGCGGGCGAACTGACCGAGTCGCAGTGGCAGTCGCTGCTGGTCGGCACGGTCGAGGCGATCACCAAGGCGACCGGGCTCAAGCACACGGTGCGCGGCAAGGACGCGACGAGCGCGGTGAAAGCCGAGGGCCTCGTCTGGCAGACCGCGAAGTCGCAATACCTGCTCGAGTATTCGTTCACGAAGGAAGTGAAGTCGCGGCAGATCCCTTTTCGTGCCGAGTTTGCGAGGCTGGAAGTGCGGCCGGTCGAGAAACGAGTGACCATGCTCACGACCGCGAGCGCGACGCGCCCGCGCTTCAACGCTGCGCAGCACGTGAAAAAGGAGGCGACCGGCGACGTGTGGCTGCACGACGTGCCGATGGTCGATCAAGGCCAGAAAGGCTACTGCGTGGTCGCGAGCGCGGAGCGCGTGATGCGCTACTACGGCGGCGATGTGGACTCGAACGAACTCGCGCAGATCGCGAACAGTTCCGCCGCCGGTGGCACGAGCATGAGCGCGATGACGGAGTCACTCAAGAAAGTCGCCGCGCGGCTGAAGGTGCGCGTGCGCGAGCATGAGAAGCTCGACGTGAAAACGATCCTCGACCTGATGCGCGACTACAACCGCTCCGCCAAGCGCGCGAAGGCGCCGGAGATTCCCGACCAGGGCCAGATGCTCGACGTGGCGGAGATCTACGGGGCGATGAAAGCCGACGTGCTCAAGGATGCGCGGACGAAAAACCGCGCCGACGTGAGCCGCTTCCAGCGCGATGTGCAGTCGCACATCGACAGCGGCATCCCGCTGCTGTGGAGCGTGCATCTCGGGCTCATCCAGGAGGAGGAGATCAAGCAGGCGAGCGGCGGCCACATGCGGCTCATCATCGGCTACAACGTGAAGACGCAGGAGATCATCTACAGCGATTCATGGGGTGCCGGCCACGAGCGCAAGCGGATGAAGTTCGACGACGCGTGGACGATCACCACGGCGCTGGTGACGATCGAACCAACGTAGTGGAAAGCAAAAGGGCGGAGCCGAAGCCCCGCCCTTTGCGTGAGGATGTCGCTGCTGATCGCCTAGCCTTGGCCCGGACCTTGCACACCGCCGGCGATTTGCTCCCCGGACACATGCAGCGCTTTGTAGCCGCCCGTGGCTTTGAAATAGATGATGAGCAGTAGATAGATTACCGCCATCGCCATCGGCACGTAGGCGGTGAGCTTGAGCGCGGTCTTGCCGCCGTGGATGCCGGCGGCCTGCACCGGCTTTTTGTCGGCGTCGGCACTGGCCTGCGCAGTTTCCCACCACGCGGCGAGTTTGGCGTGATTGGCGTCCTGTTTGTTCTCCTTGGCGAGAAGGGTGCCGGCTCGGTTAAGTTCTTTTCCGCCGTCTTCGAGCACGCCGACTTTCGCGCCATCTAGGCCGACAGTCTTGAAGCCGAAGAACGCTTTCTCGTTGCCTGCCTTGTAGCGGCTGTAGGCGTCGGGGGCGGTCGTTTCGAGATTGGCCGAGGCGTGGTAGTCTTGCTTGAAGCCAATGGCGGGGCCGCCGAGCAAGCCGGCGGAGAGCATCCCGACCCCGCCGAGCATGCCGATGGCGACGGCGCCCCCTTTGGGGAATCGCTCTGAGGCCACGGCTAGCATCGTCGGCCAGAGGAACGTCTTGCCGAGTGCATAGACGGTCGCGGCGACGATGCACGCGGTGACGGTCGCGGCGCTGCCGAGCAGCGTGAGGCCAATCGCGCCGAGCACGGCGCTGACGAAGAGCAGGCCGAGCGGGGAGATTTGATGCACGATGGGACCGGCGACGAAGCGCAGCAGGAACATCAGCATCGACGTATAAACGAACAGCTTCAGCCCCGCCGCGGGGCTGCCCATGATCGAGCCGGTGATCTTGCTGATCCAAGAGTCGGTGCCCAGTTCGACGTAGCCGACGAGCGCGTGAGTGACGAGCAGCACGAGCATGAGCGGGGCGAAAACCGTGCTGACCATTTGCCCGAGCGTGACGCCCGCGGACTCGGCCTCGGATTTCGGGAACTTCTGCCCGAGCAACATTACCCCGTAGATGACAACGGGAATGATGAAGAGCGACATCTGGATTTTCCAATCCACCGCGGCCACGGCGGCGGCGCCGGCCGCGGGATCGGCGGGTTTGCCGGCCATGAGGGCACCCGCGAGTCCACCGAGGACGAGTCCCGCAGGCCAGCCGGCGTGGAGGATATTGAGGAAGTGCGTCTTGTTGTTCGGGTAGAGCGTGGCGGTGAGGGGGTTGACGACCGTTTCGGCGAGGCCGTTGCCAATGGCGAAGATGAACATGCCGTAGAAGAGGCAGTTGAACGCCGCATCCTTGCCGCCTGCGGCGAAGGCAGCCGGCGCGGCGAGCGTGATGACCGCTGAGAGAAAGTGCAGCACGAATGCGGTGATCATCAGCTTGCCGTAGCCGACTTTGTCCGCAATCAGCGAGCCGAGGATGATGACGATGCCGAAGCCGGTGAGGCCGCCGCCGGTGATGGCGCCCAGCTCGGACATGGTGAAGCCGAATTGCTCGGCCCACTGCCCGAGGATGCCGCCTCGGACGGAGTAGCCGACGCCGGCGGCGAGGATGGCCATGAATCCGGCCCAGAGGAGTCGGCTGGCGTTGGGGGCGATGCCTTCAGTTTTTGCTGACATGATGTGACGAGGATGTGGTTGTAGGTTGGTAGAGGGTTTCGGAGGGAAACCTGGGGCGGGAGTGCAATCACGCCGAGATAGGGTGTCAACGCGGATTTTTCGACCCGTTGACAGGGCGCCGCGCGCCCCGCACCGTCCGCACATGAGCACTGCCAGCAGTCTTAAGACGTGGATCAGCCCGGAGGATTATCTCGAAGGGGAACTCCTCAGCGACATCCGCCACGAGTATCTCGCGGGTGAACTGCGCCCGGTGCATGACATGGCGGGGGCGACGACTGCTCACAATCACATCGCCGGAAACATTTTCGGAGAGCTCTACGTCGCGCTGCGTGGGAAGAAGTGCGCGCCCTTTATGAACGACATGAAGGCGCATATCGAGAGCGCCGGGGACGAGTGGTTCTACTACCCGGACGTGATGGTGAATTGCGATCCCGCCGGGCAGCAGAAGCTCTACTGCGACACGCCAGCGATCATTGTCGAGGTGCTCTCCCCGAGCAGTGAGGACCGCGACCGGCACGAGAAGGCGATCGCTTATCGCACGATCCCGACGTTGCACACCTACGTGCTCGTCGCGCAGGACCGGCGCGAGATCCTCGCCTTCCGACGCGGCGATAACGTGTGGACGCGCGAGGTGCTGCCGGATGCGGGGAGCGCTCTCCGCTTCCCGCAGATCGAGTGCGAGATCCCGCTCGACGCGATCTACGCGCGGACCGGGCTGTAGCTGACGCGAATTCCCGCTTCACGCTCCGCCGCTGCGCCGTATCGTTTGCGTCCGCTCATGCCCGATTCCTTCGTCCACCTCCACTTCCACTCCGAATACTCCACGCTCGACGGCGCCTGCCGCGTGGGCGACGCGGTGAACAAGGCGGCGCAGCTCGGGATGCCCGCGCTCGCGATCACTGATCACGGCGTGATGTATGGCGCGGTCGAGTTTTACCAGCTCTGCCAGAAGGCGAAGATCACTCCGATCATCGGCTGCGAAGTCTATGTCGCGCCCGATTCGCACCTGCGGAAAAGCGCGACCGGGCAGAAGGAGTCGTCCTTCCACTGCACGCTGCTCGCGTCCGACGAGACGGGTTACAAGAACCTGATGAAGCTCGTGTCGAAGGCGCATCTCGACGGCTTCTATTACAAGCCGCGCATCGACAAGGAACTGCTCGCGCAGCACGCGAAGGGGCTCATCGGGCTGAGCGGCTGCCTCAAGGGCGAGGTGCCTTACGCCATCCACGCGGAGCAGAATCCGAAGAAGGCCGCCGAGCTCGCGGCGACGTATCGCGACATCCTCGGCGCGGAGAATTATTTCCTCGAGATGTGCGATCACGGCATCGAGCAGCAGCGCACGGTGAACGCCGCGCTGCCGAAGCTCGCGCGCGATCTCGGCGTCGGGCTCGTCGCGACGAACGACGTCCACTTCCTCAACCGCGACGACCACGACGCGCACGACGCGCTCGTGTGCATTGGCACCGGCGCGAACGTCACCGACGAGCGGCGGATGAAATACGCGAGCGAGGTCTTCTTCAAGACGCCCGCCGAGATGCGCGAACTGTGGCGCGATTATCCCGACGCGTGCGACAACACGCTCGCCATCGCCGAGCGCTGCGGCTTCAAGCTCGACACGACGCCGAAGTATCCGCACTACGCGCCGCCCGAGGGCCGGGAACAAAACGAATACCTGCGCGAGATCGCGCTCGCCGGCCTGCACCGCCGCTACGGCTCCCGCGTGGACTCGGAGGAAGTGCAGCGGCGCTTCGAACTCGAGATCGGCGTGCTCGAGAAGCAGGGGTTCACCAATTATTTCCTCATCGTCTGGGACTTCATCGACTGGGCGCGCAAGCAGGGCATCCCCGTCGGCCCCGGCCGCGGCTCGGCGGCGGGCTCCATCGTCGCCTACGCGATGGGCATCACCGACATCGACCCGCTGTTTTACAAGCTGCTCTTCGAGCGCTTCCTCAATCCCGAGCGCGTCTCGCCGCCCGACATCGACGTGGACTTCTGCGTGAATCGCCGCGGCGAAGTCATCGACTACGTGCGCAACAAATACGGCGACCGCGCCGTGTCGCAGATCACCACCTTCGGCAAGCTGCTCGCCAAATCCGTCGTCCGCGACGTGGCACGCGTGATGGGCTGGGGCTACGGCGACGGCGACCGCATCGCGAAGATGATCCCGAACGAACTCGGCATCACGCTCACGGGCATCGACAAAAAGAATCCCGACACCGGCGAAGTCGAGCACGTGCCCGGCGCGATCGACAAGAACCCCGAGCTCGCGCAAGCCGTGAAGACCGAGACGGCCACCGCGCAGCTTTGGGAGACCGCGGTGAAACTCGAGGGGCTCACGCGCGGCGTCGGCGTCCACGCGGCGGGCGTCGTCATCGGCGACCGCGACCTCTCCGACTACATCCCGCTCGCGCGCGCAAACGACGGCTCGATCGTGAGCCAATACGCGATGGGCCCGCTCACCGACGTGGGCATGCTCAAGTGCGACTTCCTCGGCCTCAAGACCCTCACCGTCATCACCGACGCCGTCGTGCTCATTCGCAAGCACACGCCGGCCTTCGACATCGACACCGTCCCGCTCGACGACGAGGCCACCTTCAACATCTACAACCGCGGCGAAACGATCGCCGTCTTCCAGGTCGAATCCGGCGGCATGACCGGATGGGCGAAGCAATTCGACGTGCGCACGATCGAGGACATCAACGCACTCATCGCGCTCTACCGGCCCGGCCCGATGGAGCTGATCCCCGACTACATCAAGCGCAAGAAAGGCACCGCGAAGATCAAGGCGCCGCACAAGCTCCTCGACGGAGTCACGAGCGAAACCTTCGGCGTGCTCATCTACCAGGAGCAGGTCATGCAGGCCGCGCAGGTCATGGCCGGCTACACGCTCGGCGGCGCCGATCTGCTCCGCCGCGCGATGGGAAAAAAGGACAAGAAGAAGATGGCCGAGGAGCGCGTGAAATTCCGCGACGGCTGCGCGAGCCTGCATGGCATCAAGCCCGAAGTCGCCGACGACGTCTTCGACACGCTCGAGAAATTCGCCGGCTACGGCTTCAACCGATCGCACTCCGCCGCGTATGCGTGGGTGAGCTATCAGACCGCTTATTTGAAGGCGAACTACCCGGTCGAGTTCATGGCCGCTGTCATGAGCAACGAAGTCTCCAACACCGACAAGATCAGCGTCTTCGTGACCGAGTGCGCGCGGCTCGGCATCGACATCCTGCCGCCGGACTTGAACCTCGGCGGCTTGAAGTTCGAGCCCGCGGAGGTGAACAACGAAGGCGTCGAGGCGCGCAAACAAGGAGCGGCGGTTTCCAGCCGCCGGGCGGCCGGCGAGGTGGAGGAGGAGGGTGTGCGTTTCGAGGATTTGCCGCCTGCGGCGGAGTCGGGTGCGAACGGCGGTTGCAAACCGCCGCTCCTTGCACCCGTCGAGAAGCCGCACCTCGGCGCGATTCGCTACGGCCTCGCGGCGATCAAAAACGTCGGCGAACTCGCGATGGAAGCCGCCGTCGCCGAGCGCGGCCGCGGCGGCCCCTACACCTCGCTCGAGGATTTCTGCGGGCGCGTCGATGCGCGCAAGATCAGCAAGAAAGCCGTCGAGAGCCTCGTCAAATGCGGCGCGTTCGACTTCGCCGACAACGAGCGCGCGCAGCTTTTCGCCACGATCGATTCCGCCATGGCCTCCGCCGCGAGCGCCCATCGCGACAAGGCCGCGGGGCAGGCGTCGATGTTCGACACCTTCGAGACCGCGCCGAAGAAACCGGCCAAAGCCGGCGCCCCGACGGTCGAGCCGTGGCCGCTCACCGAGAAGCTCGGCTACGAAAAAGAACTGCTCGGCTTCTACGTGACCGGCCACCCGCTCGACGAATACCGCCCGCTGCTCGAGAGCGGAAAATTTGTGCCCATCGCGCAGCTCGCCGAGCAGGAGGACAAGGGCAACGTCGCGATCGCCGGCGCGCTCGTGTCGGTGGAGAAAAAGTTCACGAAGAAGGACTCGAAACCGTTCGCCGTCGTCGTGATCGAAGACTTCACCAGCCAGCTCGAGGTGATGGTCTGGAACGAAGCCTACACCAAATCCCAGCAGCACCTCCTGCAAGGCGCCGTCGTCTCGATCACCGGCAAGCTCAGCCTGCGCGACGAAGGCGTGCGCCTCGGCGCCGACGAAGTGAAGCCGCTCAAAAAACCCGCGCCGCGCGAAGCGCCTCTTGTGCTCACTTTCGAGCGCGCGCATACGACCGAGGCCGACCTCATCGCCGTGCGCGACATCATCCGCAGCAGCCCCGGGAAGCGTCGTGTGGAAATGGTTTTCACCAGCGAAGACGGAAGCCGCGTGTGCGTGAAGCCGGGCGAACCCTTCTGCGTGGCGTCGGGCGCGGGGGTCGAGAGCGCGCTCGCGCGCTGGCGGCGCGTTTGAATCCGAAGCGCGCGGTCAAGACCTGGGCGTCGTGCGATCGCGGCGCCGGCGTGTTCGCCGCAATACCGGCAGCTTTTCGAGTTGGTATCCGGGGAGGACCCGGTGGCTCCTGAGGTAGGGATCGAACCTACGACCGATCGGTTAACAGCCGATTGCTCTACCGCTGAGCTACTCAGGAATTCCCGGCAGGTGGGGGCCGTATATGCGGTTGCCCCGGGAAGCGGGCAACCGATTTTTTGCGGGCGCGACGTGACTGGCGGCAACTTTTCCGCCGCACCGCTTGACCCGGTCGTAGCGCTGCTCTAGCTGCGCGCCCTCGTCCCGTGGAATTCCATTTCGACTGCTCCCATCGCGAACTTCAATCGGCGCTCCACGCGATCGTATCGTCGCTGGCGGCAGAGCGCGGTCTGGCTGTGAAGGAAACGCGACTCACCTTGTCCGCGGTCTCGTCGCGGGCTTTGGAGTTCAAGGTCGAGTGCGATGTCAAAGCGATGATCGTTTCGACGACCCTGGTCGTCCTGGGTTGTGCGGAGATCGACGACGACCTTCGCGCGACCGTCACCGACCTGAGCATCGAGGAAGGCGGGATGCTCGCGAGCCTCGCGAGCGCCGCGATCGAGCCGCAGTTGGCGAAATTCCGCGGCCGGTCCTTTCAGGTCGCGGACTTGAAGATTCCCGGGTTGCGCGTGTGCGACGTGCGGCTCACCGCGGGCGAACGCGTCCGCTTCACCGTGCAACTCGCGACGACGGCGTAGGGCGCGTTACTTCGTGGCCGCCGCGGTCTTCGCGCGGTTGAGTTCGACGAGGTCGCCGAGGATGTTCAGCGTTTCGTTGCGGACTGCATCGACGAGTTTTTCCGGCGTGTCGCTCTCGTCCTCGTCATCGGCGTCGTCGGGCTTGGCGCGTTCTTTGCGCGCTGCGGCGTCCTGTTTCTCCTTTTCCTCGGCGGGCAGGAGCTTCGGGTTGGTGACGGTGTCGAGCGTGATGATGAAGCGCTTCTCGTTGGCGGGTTTCGTTTCGGCGCGAGCGGTCTTGCGCGAGTCCTTGCGGGCTTTTTCTTCTTCGATCTCCGCTTTCCGCTTCTCGAGGTTTAGCGAGAGGCGATTGTCGGCGAGCCGTTTGTTCACGAGCGCCGTGTCTTCGACGATGTAGCGAAACTCCGGATCGGCCGCCACGCGCACTGCGCTGCGCTCGGCGAGGTCGGTCTTGAACAAGCTGCCGCTCCAGCGCTCGAAAGGCACGGGATCGACGGTGTCGTAGGCGAGCGGGCCCTTGAGCGCGCCTTCGCCGATCTCGGGGTGGTCGGTGGAAGAGGGGAGCTTCACGTCGGGCAGCACGCCCTTGAGCTGCGTCGAACCGCCCGCGATGCGGTAGAATTTCTGGATCGTCAGCTTGAGCGCGCCGGCATCGTTGCCGCCGCCGAGGAAGGGCATCACCCGGCCGATCTCGATCATGTTTTGCACCGTGCCTTTGCCGAAGGTGCTCGAGTCGCCCACGATCACCGCGCGCCCGTAGTCCTGCAGCGCGGCGGCGAAGATCTCGCTCGCGCTGGCGCTGAGCTTGTTGGTCAGCACCATCAGCGGGCCGTCGTAGGCGATGGTGCTGTCGCGGTCGCGCTGGACGTGGATGTTGCCGTTGGAATCCTTGGCCTGCACGACCGGGCCGCGCTTGATGAAGAGGCCGGTGAGGTTCACCGCCTCGTCGAGCGCGCCGCCGCCGTCGCGGCGCAGGTCGATCACCAGGCCGCTGATGTTCTCCTGCTTGAGCCGGTTCAGCAGCGCGAGCACGTCGCGCGTGGTGCTCTTGGCGGTCGCGGAGCCGCTGTGCTCCATGTCGGCGTAAAATGAGGGCAGCACGATCCAGCCGAGCCGCTGCGTGGTGCCGTCGGGCATCGGGCGCTCGATCAGTTCCGCCCTCGCTTCCTGGTCCTTGAGCTTGATCTCGTCGCGCTTGATCTCCACGATCTTGCGCAGGCTCGGATCGGTCGCGTTCACCGGCAGCACGCGCAGCCGCACGATCGTGTCCTTCTTGCCGCGGATCATCTCGACGACCTTGTCGAGCTTCATGTCCAGGGTATCGATGAACTCCTTGTCCCCCTGCGCCACGCCGGAGATGCGGTCGCCGACCTTGATCTCCCCGCTGCGCGAGGCCGGGCCACCGGGGACCAGCTCCATGATTTTTGCAAGACCTTCGTCGCTCTGGAGCACCGCGCCGATGCCGACGAGCGCGAGTCGCATGTTGATGGCGAAGTTTTCCAGCTCGCTCTTGCTGAGGTATTCGCTGTGCGGGTCGTAGGTCTGCGAGAGCGTGGACAGGAACATCTTCACCATGTCGTCCTTGGTCTGCTCGCCGATGCTGCGCAGGAGCCGGTCGTAGCGCTTGGTGATGCGCTCGATCGGATCAGTCTCCGCCTTGGGAGCTTTCTCGACGATCGGCTGGTCCTTGGCGCCGGGGGCGATCGCCTTCTTCTCGGTCTTGCCGAGCTGCTCGGCGAGCAACTCGTTCTCCGTGCGGTCGCGCCAGATCTGGTCGGCCGCCGCCTCGTCCTTGGGCCACGGCGCTTTCTGCCGGTTGATCTCCACGGTGCGCGTGCCCTTGAAGTCGAAGGGCTCCTTGAGCAGTGTCTTGACCTTCGCTGCCCGCTCGGTGACCCGCTTGCGGTAAAGCTCGTAGATCACATAAGCCGGCTCCGGGTTGCCGAGCAGGATGTCGTCGTCGAGCGAGGTCTCGTATTTCTTCGTGAGGGCATCGACATCCTTCTGCGTGAAGAAGAGGTGATTGTAGTCGAGCGCATCGAGGTAGTTCTTCAGCAGCTCGCGCGAGAGTTTGTCGTCGATCTTGCGCCGGCTGTAGTGGCCTTGCTCGAGCAGGCGCCCGACCGAAATGATGATCTGTCCGGGCTCCGGTTCGGCGGCGGCATGGAAGGTCGCGGGGCCCAAGCTTAGGGTGGCGGCGGTGAGCAGGCAGATGAAGGAACGGGAAAACTTCATAGAATCGGCGGGCGACATTTGCAGAACTTCCATAAAGCACAAGGCGGGCATCGCGTCAGTTTTGGCGGCTCTGCGGCGCAGGTTTCTCTCGTCACCCGCCGCCCCGTCCGTATGGGTCCGCCCATGCAGATCGACACATTCACCGGCGGCGTCTTCGACACGAACTGCTTCTTCGTGCCCGGCGCCAACGTGCTCATCGACGCCCCGCAGGACACCGCCGACTGGCTGCGCGCCAGCGGCCATCGCGTCGAACTGCTCGTGCTCACCCACGGCCACATCGACCACGTCTGGGACGCCGCCCGCATCCAGCGCGAACACGGCTGCCGCGTCGCCTTCCACCCGCTCACCCAGCCGATGATCACCGAGCGCGACTTCTTCCTGAAGCTCGGTTTCCAGTGGGAAATCGAGCCCGTCACCGGCGGCGAGATCATCGACGAAGCGCCCGCGCTCGAACTCCAGGGCATCGATTTCCACGTGCTCCACGTCCCCGGCCACTGCCCCGGCAGCCTCTGCCTGCTTTGGAAAGCCACGCGCGTCCTCTTCGGCGGCGACGTGCTCTTCGCCGGCGGCGTCGGCCGCTGGGACCTGCCCGGCGGCGACCGCGACCTGCTCTTCGGCGGCATCCGCACGAAGCTCTTCCCGCTCGGCGACGACGTGAAAGTGCTCCCCGGCCACGGCCCCGCCACCACCCTCGGCCGCGAGCGCACCACCAATCCCTTTCTCCAGGACTGAAATGCCACTGACGCCCGAACAACTCGCCGCCCTCCGCCTCGACTACGCCCAGCGCGGCCTGCGCCGGGCCGACCTCGCGCCCGACCCCGTCGAGCAATTCCACCACTGGCTGCACGAAGCCACCGGGCAGCAGATCCCCGAGCCGAACGCCATGATCCTCGCCACCGTCGATGACCAGGGCCAGCCGTGGACGCGCACGTTACTATTGAAAGCCTGCGACCAGCGCGGCTTCACCTTCTTCACGAACTACGAAAGCGCCAAGGCCCGCCACCTCCTGCGCGAGCCGCGCTGCTCGCTCACCTTCCTCTGGCTGCCGCTCGAGCGGCAGGTGCATATCATCGGCCACGCCGCGCCCACCGGCCGCGAGGAGAGCGAAGCCTATTTCGCCAGCCGCCCCATCGCCAGCCAGCTCGGCGCGTGGGCCTCGACGCAGAGCGAAGCCATCCCCGACCGCGCCGTGCTCGAGCAGCGCTACGACGAAGCCAGGGCGCAACACGGCGAAGCTAACATCCCGTGCCCGCCGAACTGGGGCGGCTTCCGCGTCATCCCGCGCACCATCGAATTCTGGCAGGGCCGCCGCAGCCGCCTGCACGACCGCCTTCGCTACACACGCACCGTCGAGGGCTGGAAGATCGAGCGCCTCTCGCCTTAGCGTTCCCGGCGCTTTGCTTTGCCACGCCGCGGAGGGTGCGGCTTACTGCGCGGCCTCGTGCTCGCTTCGCTTCTCACCACGGTTTTCTTTTCGCTCTCGGTCATCACCGCCGCGCGCTCCTCGCGCATCGTCGGCGGGGCGACGGCGAATCTCTCGCGCATGACGCTGGCGGCGGTGCTGCTCGCGGTGTGGGCGCATGCGTTTGGCGGAGGGCTCGGCGGCGCGGGGTTGCCGTGGTTTTTTCTCAGCGGCGTGATCGGTTTCGGGCTCGGGGACATGGCGCTCTTTGCGTCGATCGAGCGGATCGGCCCGCGGTTGACGATCCTGCTCACGCAATGCCTCGCCGCGCCGATCGCGGCGCTGGCCGAGTGGCTGTGGCTCGGCACGACGCTGCACACTTCGGAGGTGCTCTGCTCGGCGGTGATCCTCGCGGGGGTCGCGTTTGCGCTGGCGCCGGATCGCAGCTTCGAGGGCGGCCGCGCGACGTTTTGGATCGGCGTCGCTTGCGGCGTCGGCTCGGCGGCGGGGCAGGCGCTCGGGGCGGTGACTTCGCGCAAGGCGAATGATGTGGCGGCGCTGGCGGGCTCGCTGGTCGATGGCGGCACGGCGGCGTATCAGCGCATCCTCGCGGGCATCACGGTCACGGCGCTCGCATACATCTTCTTCAAGCGGATGCGGCCGCAGCCCGGCACGCTCGGCGCGGCGGAGTGGCGGCGCGCTTCGCCGCTGATCGTGGCGAACGCGCTCTCGGGGCCGGCGCTTGGCGTGGCGTGTTATCAATGGGCGCTGCGGACGACGCCGAGCGGGATCGTGCTGCCGATCGTGGCCACTTCGCCGCTGGTGACGATGCTGCTGACGTGGCTGATCGATCGCGAACGGCCCACGCGCCGCGCGACGGTGGGCGGGGTGCTGGCGGTCATCGGCGCGGCGGGGCTGAAATATTTCTCGGAGGCGAAATGAACGGGTGCCCGGCAGGCCGTGTCTTTTCACGACCATGAATCTCCGCCTCATCTCCGCTCTCGCCCTCACGTTCGCATTGTCCGCGCCGCTTTTCGCCAAGGGCGGATGGGAGGATGACTTCGAGAAGGGCCTCGCCAAGGCCAAGGCTTCCGGCAAGCCCGCGCTGGTCGATTTCACCGGCTCGGACTGGTGCCACTGGTGCAAGGTGCTCGATGCGGAGATTTTCTCGAAGGCGGAGTTCAAGGACTACGTGAAGGACAAGTATGAGCTGGTGATGGTGGACTTCCCGCAGATCAAGCCGCTGCCGAAGGCGCAGGCCGACGCGAACAACAAGCTCGCGGAGAAATACAAGATCGAGGGCTTCCCGACGGTGCTCGTGCTCGATGGCGATGGGAAGGTGCTCGGCCGGCTCGGCTACATGGAGGGCGGGCCGAAGGCGTTCATCGCCGAGCTCGAGAAGTTCGTGAAGAAGTAGCGGCGGCGGAAAAAATCGAGGTTCCTTTCCGCGGCGCGTCGGCTAGTCGTTCGTCACCCATGCGCCCCATCCTGTTTGCCTCCTTCTTTGCAGTGCTCGTCTCCGGCCTCGCCACCGCGGCCGAGGATCCGCTCAAGGACGCCCCGACCACTTACCGCGACGCGATCATCGAGGCGATGAAGGCGTTCACGGTTCGCGATTTCGGCAAGGCGCGCGAGACGATCGAGAAAGCCGACGCGGCCCACAAGCCGACGACGATGTCGCTGAACATCCTCGGTGCGATCGCGATCGAGGGGAAGCGCTTCGACGAGGGGCGGGACTTTTGCCAGAAGGCGCTCAAGCTCGACCCGAAGTTTTTCCCGGCCCGCTTCAACCTCGCGGAGATTCCCTTCATCCAGGGCCAGTATGCGGAAGCGCGCGCGGTGCTCGAGGATTTGCTCAAGGAGGAGAAGGGCAATGACCTGATCAAGTTCCGCATCTTCCTGACCTACCTGCTCGAGAAGAACGACGTGCAGGCGCGTGCGCGGCTGGAGGCGATCCCGCTCATCAACGACACGCCGATCTCCTTTTACGCCCATTCCGCGTGGGATTTCGCGCATGGCAACGACGCGAAGGCCCGCGAGTGGATCGCGAGCGCGCTGCGCAGCTTCCCGGCCGTGAAGCAGATCAACTTCATCGAGGTCTTTTACGATCTCGGCTGGATCAAGCGCGAGCAGCCGGTCGCGGGCGATGCCGCGGCTGCGCCAGCCCTGCGCTGAGCGGCGCGACCACGACCCGCTCCAGCCCACACGCGCATGGCTGCCCCCGCCGGCTACCTCGCCCTGATCCTCCACGCGCACCTGCCGTATGTGCGCCACCCGGAGCACGAGGAATTTCTCGAGGAGGACTGGCTCTACGAGGCGATCACCGAGACCTACCTCCCGCTGCTCGATGCGCTGCACCGGCTCGCGGACGACGGCGTTCCGTTTGCGCTGACCATCTCGCTCACGCCGCCGCTCTGCCACATGCTGCGCGATCCGCTGCTCCAGGAGCGCTACACGCGGCAGCTCGATCGCTCTCTCGCGCTCGTGGAAAGCGAGCTGCACCGCACCCGCGACGACGCGGCGCTCGGCGAGGTCGTGCGGCTTTACCACGACCGGCTGACGCGCGCCCGGCAGGCGTGGGAGGAGCGCTGGCGGCGCGATCTGGTCGGCGCGTTCGCGGTGCTCGAAGAGCGCGGCATCATCGAGATCATCACGTGCGCCGCGACGCACGGGTTCCTGCCGCTGATGGAGGAGTTCCCCGAGGCCGTGCATGCGCAGATCCGCATCGCCCGCGAGCATCACCGCGAGATCTTCGGTCGCGATCCGCGCGGCATCTGGCTGCCCGAGTGCGCTTACTTTTGCGGGCTCGAGTCGTTCCTCGCCGAGGAGGAAATCCGGTGGTTCGTGCTCGATGCGCACGGCCTCGTGTTTGGCACGCCGCGTCCGCAATACGCGATCTACGCCCCGGTCTTCACGCCCGCGGGCCCGGCGGTGTTCGGGCGGGATCGCG
Organism: Chthoniobacteraceae bacterium; assembly: GCA_040081625.1. Lineage (GTDB taxonomy): Bacteria > Verrucomicrobiota > Verrucomicrobiia > Chthoniobacterales > Chthoniobacteraceae > VFJQ01. The sequence goes on along the minus strand of JBEBGD010000004.1, from coordinate 78,794 downwards.
AGTCTTCGCGCCAGGTCTGGAGCGCCGAGGTCGGCTACCCCGGCGACCCGGCGTATCGCGATTTCTACCGCGACATCGGCTTCGATCTTTCCCAGGAATACATGCGTCCGTTCCTCGGCCCGGACGGCCGGCAGAAATTCACGGGGCTCAAATACCACCGCATCACCGGGCGCGGTCCGGCGGCGAAGGAGATCTACAATCGCGCATGGGCGATGGCCGCGGTCGAGGCGCACTCGTCGCATTTCATGGCGCAGCGCGCGCAGCAGATCGCGCAGCTCCGCGAGTTGATGGATGTGCCGCCGATCATCGTCGCGCCATTCGACGCGGAGCTTTTCGGGCACTGGTGGTTCGAGGGCGTGGAGTGGCTCGAGCTCTTCATCCGCAAGGCCGCGTATGACCAGGCGGAGTTCACCTTCACCACGCCCAGCCGATACCTCGCGCAGAACCAGACGCTGCAACTGGTCGCGCCGGGCACGTCGAGCTGGGGGAACCACGGATACTGGGAAGTCTGGCTCGACGAATCCAACCAGTGGATTTATCCCCATCTCCACGCCGCCGCGCGTCGTATGACCGAACTCGCCCGCATCTACATCCGTCGCGAGAAATTGCCGCCACTGGTCGATCGCGCACTCGCGCAGATGGCGCGCGAACTTTTACTCGCGCAGGCCAGCGACTGGGCCTTCCTCATGAAGACCGGCACGGCGCGCAACTACGCGACGCGGCGCACGAAGCAGCACGTCCTCCGCTTCACGCGTCTCTACGACCAGGTGCTCGCGGAGTTCGTCGATGAGCAGTTCCTCGAGGACAGCGAGTGGCGCGACAACATCTTCCCGAACCTCGACTGGCGGGTGTATGCGTAGCCTGCGACTGGCGCTGATCGCAGCGATCGCGGGCCTCGCCTGCGCGCAGGATGAACCGCCCAAGGGCGTCCGCATCACCTTCCTCCCGCCGCCGCTCGACGGCACGATGAGCGTCGGCGTTTTTTCCGTCGAAGGCCGGCTCGTCCGCGTGCTCGCCGCCGAGGCGCAGGACGACGCCTTCATCATCGGGCTCAATGGACTCATGGCGAATTGGGACGGCAATGACGACGCTGGCGCGCCGCTGCCCGCGGGGAAATACTTCGCGCGCGGATTCGCCGTCGGCGATGTCGAGATCGAGGGCGTCGCCTTTCACGGAAACGACTGGCTCGACGACGACGAAGCGCCGCGCGTGCGCGAACTGCGCGCGGTGCGGCTCGACGGTCGCGAGCTTCTGCTCGACGCGATGAGTGTGGAGGCTGCCCCGGTGCTCGTGCGGCTGCATCTCGATTCCGGCGAACACAGCATCGCGCCGACGGAAAATTCCGCGCAGCCCGCCCGCGAAGTGCCGGGCGCGAGCGAGAGCGTGTGGCGGATCGAGGACGGCGTGCTCACTCAGCGCAGCGGCGACGAACTGCTGCGCGAACTCGAGTTTCCGGCGGAGGAACCGAAGCCCTTCGCCCTCGCCGCCGCGCCGGATCGCGACGAACTTTTCCTGATCGAGCGCGGCGCAAACGAGCTGCGTCTGCGCGCTCTCCGGCTGAAGGAAACCAAGTCGGAAGCGGACGGGAAAAAGATTTCGGAGTGGGAGATTTTTCTGACCAAGTCCATCGCCGCTCAGGAGACGTTCGCACAGGCCGCGCCGGCGATGGGCCGCGAGCAGCCGCCCGTAGCCGAGGAGAAAGTGCGCGTCGCCTTGATGCGTAACGAGCTGATCCAGGTCGCGCCGGCCGCGCTGCAAGTGGGCGTCGCCATCGACGAGAAGGGCAGCCTGCTTCGCACCGTCGATGGCCTTCCCCTGCACCGCCTCACCACCACGCCGCACCTCAAGTGGGCCGCGCTCACGCGCGAGGCCGACGGCGCGATCACGCTGTGGCAGAGCGACGGCGCGGTGATCGAGGAATACCGCGTCCGCAAGCTCGACCAGATGATGGCCTTCGACGCCGGCGAATACGAATGGACCGGCGCAAAGTAGCGCGCTAACTCCCGCGCTCATGTCCCGCGACATCGTCTATTTCGATCTCGAAACGCAGCGCACCGCCAACGACGTCGGCGGCTGGGGCCGCAAGCGCGATATGGGCATGTCGATCGGCGTGACCTACTCCACGCGACTCGGCGAGTATCGCATCTACTCGGAGAAAGACGTGCTCGCGCTCGTCGATCAACTTGTGCGCGCGGACCTCGTCGTCGGCTTCAACGTGATCAACTTCGACTACGAAGTGCTCATGGGTTACACCGTTCTCGACCTGCCGCACCAGTGCCGCACGCTCGACATGCTTGTCGAGGTCGAGAAGACGCTCGGCCATCGCCTCAGCCTCGACGCCATCGCGACCGCCACGCTCGGGGTCGGCAAGACCGCCGAGGGCCTCGACGCGATCCGCTGGTGGCGCGAAGGGCGGCTGCTCGAGATCGCCGAGTATTGCTGCTTCGATGTGAAATGCACGCGGCTCGTGCATGAGCACGGGCTCGCGCACGGCGAGTTGCACTACACGGACAAGTTCAAGAAGAAGCTGCGCGTCGCGGTGGATTGGAGTGCGGCGAACTAGGCGGCCCGGACCCGGCTGGCGTTCGGTGCTGGCGCATGTTACTTGAGCAGTTTTTCGCGCAGCCACTTCGCGCCGAGTTCGGCGGTGCCGGCGGGGACGGTGTGGCCTTTCGGCTCCGCGATGACATGAAGATCGACCAGCGCGGGGAGACTCTTCGCGAGCGATGCGGCGGTGACGGCGCGGGCGAAGGCGATCGTCGCGTCGGTGCTCACGCGTGCGTCGCGGTCGCCGATCACGAGCCACACGGAGCGGCCCGCGAGTGCGTCGGCCTGTTTTTCAAGCGCGAGCTTTTGCACGAGCGGGTCGTCTTCCGCGCCGCGGAACTCGGAAATCTTCGCGAGGTCAATCAACGGCGCGAAGCCCATCACGGCTTTCACGCGCGTATCCGCCGCCGCGAAGTGCAGCGCGACGAATCCGCCGCGCGACGTGCCGAGCGCGGCGATGCGCTGCGGGTCGGCGATGCCGGATTTGATGAGATGGTCGAGCACCTTGCGCAGCCGCGTGGTGACATCGGCCACGAAGTCGTTGCCAGCCACGGCGCGCGCGCGCCAGCCACCGAGTCCGCTATCCTTCGGCCGAGAGTCCTGCCCGTGACACGGCAAATCCACCGACACACACACGATGCCGTCCTCGATGAGAAACTGCGCGGCCTGGCGGAAATAGCGCGACGTGAGCGAGTCGTCGATGGCGCCCGAGAGGACGAAAACGATCGGCGCTGCCTGCGCGGGGCGATGCGGCCAGAGACCGAAGCGCACGCCGTCCTCGGTCGCGAGAATCTCGGGCACGTCCGCGGCGCGCAGTGCTGCCGACGCGAGTGCGAGGAGGACGAGAGAACGCAACGGGCTCACTTCTTTGCGGGCTGCTTCTTCCCGGGCTTCGGGCTCTCGAAGATCGGGCGCACGAGTTCGGCGCTCCACGCCAGCGCGATCTTCTCCAACTCAGCGGCCTTCGCGGGTTCCTTCGCGGCGATGTCGGTCGCTTCGCCGATGTCGCTCGCGAGATTGTAGAGCTGCGGCTGTCCGCCCTGCCGGCGCATCCACTTCCAATCGCCCGCGCGCACGGCGAGCTGGTCGCCGCCGCCGGTGCGCCAGAACAGGTGTTTGTGCGGCGCGCCGGTCATTTCGCCGGAGAGGAAGGGGATGAGATTCACTCCGTCGAGCTTCACGCCGGCGGGCAGCGTCGCGCCGCTCACGGCGACCGCGGTGGCGAAGAAATCGAGCGCGATCACCGGCTGCGCGTAGTCTTTCCCGCGCGGGAGCTTTGCGGGCCACGACACGAGGAAGGGCACGCGGACGCCGCCCTCCTGCACGCTGCCTTTCGCGCCGTTGAGCGGCGTGTTGAGCGAGGCGTTCACCGAGATCGGTCCGCCGTTGTCGCTGATGAAAAAGACGAGCGTTTTCTCCTCGTCGCCGGCGGCTTTCACGGCGGCGAGCGCAGCGCCGATCGCGTCGTCCATCGCGCAGATCATCGCGGCGTAGGTGCGACGCTTTTCGTCGGCGATCGTCTTCACGCGGTCGAGATACTTTTCCGTCGCCTGCATCGGCGTGTGCGGCGCGTTGAACGCGAGATACAGCAGCCACGGCTGCTTCTCATGGCGCGAGATGAAGGCGGCGGCTTCCTCGCCGAAGTGGTCGGTGAGATACTTCGTGTGCGTTTCGGGAGCGCCATTGCGGTCGAGCGGGATGTTGTATTCCGCGCCGCCTTTGCTGCCGGGCATGTAGATGTGCCCGCCGCCGAGGGCTCCGAAGTAGTCGGCGAACCCGCGCCGGTTCGGATGGAACTGCGGATGTGCGCCGAGGTGCCACTTGCCGACCGCGCCGGTCTTGTAACCGGCGCTCGCGATGACCTGCGGCATGGTCGTCTCGGAGAGCGGCAGGCCGGCGACGGTGCTTTCCGGGAGCCATGCGGGATTGTTTTCGTGGCCGAAGCGCTGCTGGTAACGCCCGGTCAGCAGACCCGCGCGCGTCGGGCTGCAAAACGGATGCGAGACGTAGCCGCTCGTGCAGCGCACGCTGCGCGCGGCGAGTGCATCGAGGTGGGGAGTGGGCACGTCCTTCGCGCCCTGGAAGCCGATGTCCGCGTAGCCGAGGTCGTCGGCGACGATGATGAGGATATTCGGCTTCTCAGCGGCGACGGCGGAGAGGGCGAGTGCGATGAGCGTGAGGAGGAAGCGGGACATGAACGCATGGAAAAGCGTTTTGCGCGGACGCTTGCAACCGCGCGTATCGGCAGGGATTCTCCGCGTCATGCCTCGCAAAGCCTCCCGTTCCATCGCCGTCGTCGCTGAGCATCCCGTCGTGCCGGCGGCGGAGCGACGGTTGAGCTTCGGCGGGAAGTGGGCGTATGCGCCGGCGCCGGAGTCGGTGCCCGTGAAGATCGCGCCGCGCTACGAGTTGTTCGTCGGCGGGAAGTTCGTCGTGCCGAAATCGGGGAAGTATTTCCCATCGCTGAATCCCGCGAACGAGAAGCCGCTCGCGGAAGTCGCGCTCGGCGGCGCGGCGGATGTCGATGCGGCGGTCGCGGCGGCGCGGCGCGCATTCAAGAGTTGGTCGCGGCTGCAGGGGCGCGAGCGCGGGAAGTATCTCTACCGGATCGCGCGCATCGTGCAGGAGAAGGCGCGTGAGCTTGCGATCGTCGAGACGATGGACGGCGGCAAGCCGATCAAGGAATCGCGCGACTTTGACCTGCCGCAGGTGGCGGCGCACTTCTTCTATCACGCGGGCTGGGCGGACAAACTCGACTACGCCTTCCCCGGACGGAAGGCCGCGCCGGTGGGCGTGTGCGGGCAGATCATCCCGTGGAATTTCCCGTTGCTCATGGCCGCGTGGAAACTTGCGCCGGCGCTCGCTTGCGGGAATACCGTCGTCTTGAAACCGGCGGAGACGACGAGCGTGAGCGCGATGCATCTCGCGGAGATTTTGCGCGAAGCGGAGTTGCCCGATGGCGTGGTGAACATCGTGACCGGCGCGGGCGAGACGGGGCGCGCGCTCGTCGAGCACGGAGACGTGGACAAGCTCGCGTTCACCGGCTCGACCGACGTGGGCAAGCTGCTCGCGAAGTCCGTCGCGGCGACGCGGAAGCGGCTCACGCTCGAGCTCGGCGGGAAGGCCGCGCATTTGATTTTCGAGGACGCGCCGATCGACCAGGCGGTCGAAGGCATCATCAACGGCATCTTTTTCAACCAGGGCCACGTGTGCTGCGCGGGCTCGCGGCTGCTCGTGCAGGAGGGCGTCTTTGCGCGCGTGTTGCGCAAGCTCGGCGACCGCATCAAGACGCTGCGCGTCGGCGATCCGCTCGACAAGAATACGGACATCGGTGCGATCAACTCGAAGCCGCAGCTCGAGAAAATCCGCGAGCTCGTGCAGGCGGGAGTGGACGAAGGCGGCGAGCTCATCCAGCCGCGGTGCGCGCTGCCGGCGAAGGGTTACTGGTTTCCGCCGAGCCTCATCACAGGCGTGACGGCGAGTCATCGCATCGCGCAGGAGGAGATCTTCGGGCCGGTGCTAAGTGTGATGACCTTCCGCACGCCGGAGGAGGCGATCGAGCGCGCGAACAACACGCCTTATGGCCTGAGCGCCGGCGTGTGGACCGACAAGGGGAGTAAAATTTTCAAGATGGTGAGCAAGCTGCGCGCGGGCGTGGTCTGGGCGAACACGTATAACAAGTTCGACCCGACGAGCCCGTTCGGCGGATACAAGGAGAGCGGCTTCGGTCGCGAAGGCGGCGTGCATGGGCTGCTGCCGTATGTGCGGCTGGAGCCGCGTTAAAACGACAAAGCCGCGGCGCCTCCGATTGGTGCTCCGCGCTAACAAAATCGCATCGCGCGTGCTTGTCGCTACACCCTCATGCGCATCTGGGACCTTCACACGCACTTCGCTACATCCGCCGGCGCGAGCGCGGAACAGCGCGCGGAGAAGTTGCTGCGATGCGCGGACCGCATGGGCGTCGAGCGCTGCTGCCTCTACATGGGCTTCCCGTGGTCGCAGGACCCGACGCCGGAAAAATTCCGCGCCGAGAACGACCAGGTGCTGAGCGTCCTGCCGAAGTGGCCGGACCGGCTGCTCGGCTTCGTGTATCTCAATCCGAAGCACGTCGATGCGAGCCTCGCCGAGCTCGAGCGCTGCGTGGCGAACGGCCCGATGGTCGGCGTGAAGCTGTGGATCGCGCAGCACTGCAACACGCCGGAGGTCGAGCGGATCGTGAAGCGCGCGCACGCGCTGAAGGCCGTCGTGTTTCAGCACACGTGGTTCAAGGCCGGCGAAAACTACGCGGGCGAATCCACGCCGACAGAACTCGCCGAGCTCGCGCGGCGCCTCGACGGCAAGCCGATCATCTGCGGCCACACCGGCGGCGATTGGGAGAAGGGCATCCGCGCCATCGCGCAGATCAAGAACACCTACGCGGACCTCGCCGGCTCCGATCCCGTCGCGGGCTACACGGAGATGGCCGTGCGCGAGCTCGGCGCGAATCGCGTGATCTACGGCAGCGACGCAAGCGGACGGAGCTTTTCCTCGCAGCTCGCGAAGGTTCATGGCGCGGACATCCCCGACGAAGCGAAGCGGCTCATCTTCGCCGAGAATCTCATCGGCCTGCTCGCGCCGATCCTGCGCGAAAAGGGCATCAAGTTCTGACGCCATGCTCCCGCGCCGCCGATTCATCCAGACCACGCTCGCCGCCGCCGCGATGACCGCACGCGCGCAGACGACGCGAGCCGAATTGATCGACACGAACGTCTGGCTCGGTCGCTGGCCGATCCGCAATCTCCCGCTGGCCGATCCCGCCGCACTCGCCGCGAAGCTCACCCGCAACGGCGTCACGCGCGCGTGGACGTCGTCGCTCGATGGCGTGTTGCAAAAGGACATCGCCGGCGTGAACGCGCGCCTCGCGGACGCTTGCCGCGCATTCCCGATGTTCGAGCCATTCGGCGTCGTGAATCTCGCGCTGCCGCGATGGGAGGCGGACATCGCCGCGTGCGCGAAGATGCGCGGCATCCGGCTCATCCCCGGATACCACGGCTACAAGCTCGACGACGCGCGGTTCGTGGAGGCGCTGAAGCTCGCGGCTGCGCAGCGGCTCGTCGTGCAAGTCGTCTGCGTGATGGAAGACGAGCGCACGCAGAGCCCGCTGATGCGCGTCACCCCCGTGGATATTTCACCGATCGCGAAGGCGCTCGAAGCGGCACCCGGCGCGCGCGTGATGCTGCTAAACTGGCTGCGCAGCATGGCCGGCAAGCCGGTGCTGCTCGCGCTCGCGGGGACGCAGGTCGTCTTCGATCTCGCGATGCTCGAAGGCATCGCCGGCATCGAGACGATGCTCGAGGACATGCCGCTCGACCGACTCTGCTTCGGCTCCTACGCGCCCGTTTTCTACCACGAAGCCGCGAAGCTGAAGCTGAAGGAATCGGAACTCAGCGCCGCGCAACTCACCGCCATCACTCATGCGAACGCTCAGCGTTTTCTGTCTGCTTAGCCTCGCGGCACTCGGCGCGGAGCCGCTGAAGTTTCCCGCCACGTCACCGACGCTGCCGGGCGAGGCCGAGAAGACTTTCGAAATGTTGCACGGCTTCCGCATGGAGCTGCTCGCCGCGGAGCCACTCGTCACCGATCCCGTCGCGCTCTGCTACGACGAAGACGGCCGCGCTTACGTCGCGGAGATGAACGACTACCCCTACACGGACAAGGCGCGCCACACGGCGAGTCAGGAGAATCCGACCGACGCGCCGATCGGAAAAATACGGCTGCTCACCGATGACGACGGCGACGGGAAGTTCGATCGCAGCACGACCTTCGCGGACGGCCTCTCGTGGCCGACAGGCGTCGCGTGCTGGAAAGGCGGCGTGATCGTGACGGCGACGCCGGACGTTTGGTATCTGAAGGACACGGACGGCGACGGAAAGGCCGACGTGCGCGAGAAGCTGCTCACCGGTTTCAAAAAACTGAACGTGCAGGCGGTGCTGAACAACCCGGTGTGGGGACTCGACAACCGGCTCTACCTCGCGGGCGGCAGCAATGGCGGCGAGATCGCGCGCCCCGGCGGGAAGCCGGTTGCGATGCGTCGCGCCGACGTGCGGCTCGATCCGCGCGATGGATCGTTCGAGTTGGTGAGCGGCGGCGCGCGCTTCGGCAACACGCGCGACGACTGGGGCAACCGTTTCCTCTGCAACATCCGCAATCCCGCGCAGCACGTCGTGATCGAGAGCCGCTACCTCGCGCGGCAGCCGTATCTCCCGGCGATGAGTCCGCTCGTGGATGTGACGGAAGCGGGCGACCAACTCCCGGTTCATCGCGTGAGCCCGCCGGAAGCATGGCGGGAATTGCGCGCCAGGCGATGGTCCGCGGACTCGACCGTCACCGCGCGCACGCCGCGCAGCGAACTGGTCGGCACGGGTGTCGTCACGTCGTCGAGCGGCGTGACCGTGTATCGCGGCGATGCGTATCCGGCTGAGTTTCGCGGAAATATTTTCGTCGCAGATGTCGCCGGGAATCTTTTCTACCGTCTCGTCACGCAGCCCGACGGCGTCACGTTCAGGGCGAAACGCGTGGACGGCGACCGCGAGTTTTGCGCGGGGCGCGACGTGTGGTTTCGCCCCGTGAACTTCGCGAACGCGCCCGACGGCTGCCTGCACGTCTGCGACATGTATCGCGAAGTGATCGAGCACCCGTGGTCGTTGCCCGACGACATCCACGCCGCGCTCGATCTCGAACGCGGCCGCGACAAAGGCCGGCTCTACCGTCTCGCGCCGCCGGATTTCAAACCACGCGCGACACTGAAGCTCAGCAAGGCGAGCACTGCCGAACTCGTCGCGCTGCTCGCGCACCCGAACGCCTGGCACCGCGACACCGCGCACCGCTTGCTCTTCGAGCGGCAGGCCAAGAGCGCGGTGCCTGCGCTGCGCGAGATGATGACGAAGCACGCGAAGGCGTTCGCGCGGCTGCACGCACTGTGGACGCTCGAGGGACTCGGCGCGCTGAAACCAGACGACGCGCTCGCAGCGATGCACGATGCCGATGAACACGTGCGCACCGCTGGCGTGCTCCTCGTCGAGCCGCGGTTGAACAGTTCCGAGCCTCTACGCGCCGCGGTGATGGGCCTCTCCAATGACACCTCCGCGTTCGTGCGCTTCCAAGTCGCGCTATCGCTTGGCGAGGCGATGGATGAATCCGCGATCTCCGTCATGGCCGCGATCACCGGGCGTGATCCCACCGATCCATGGATGCGTGCAGCAGTGCTCAGCTCGACTGGTGCACAAATGGCGAAGGTCGCCGCGTTGCTGATGAAGAGCCCGGACTCGACCGGCGGCGCTGCGTTTCTGCGCGATGCGGGCACGATCGTCGGCGCCGCAGCGAAGTCCGCCGATTGCACGCTGTTGCTCGACGCGCTCGGGGAGGCGGCACGGTCGCATCCAGCGATGAGCGAGGCCGGCGTGCTCGGCTTGGCGAAAGGTCTCGCCCGGCACGGCAAGACGCCGCGTGACTTCGCGACATCGGGCGTGACGACATCCTGGCTTGGGTCTCTTGAGGACAAGGCGACGGCGGGTGCTCTCAACAGTTCGGCCCGACTGAATGATCGGGCCCATTACATCGCGCTGCTGACGCTGGAGGATTTTCCGACGCTTAAGTTCGTAGCCGCCCGAGTGCTCGCGCCGCGCGAGCCCGATGGAGTTCGAATCGCGTTCGTGCGCCTGTTGCAGGAGCGGCGCGAGGCTGGTGTCGCCGCGCTGCTGCTCGATGCGTGGCCGACGCTGACTCCCGCTGTGCGCGAAGCCGCGGCATCCGCGCTCGCTTCGCGCAAGGAGTGGCTCGCGGCGCTGTTCGACGCGATGGAAACTCAACGCGTGAAGTCCGCGGAGTTGAGTCCAGCGGTCCGTGCTTCGCTTCAGCGATTCCCGGACATCGCGCTGCGCGAGCGTGCGGCCAAGCTTTTCACCGCGAGTGGTTCGCGGACGGAAGTGCTGGCGCGCTATGAAGCTGTGCTGACTCGCAAGGGCGACGCGACGAAAGGCGCGGCGATCTACGCGGCTGCGTGCGCGACGTGTCACCGCAAGGGCGACACCGGGATCGACCTCGGGCCGAATCTCGCGACGGTCGCGGCATGGCCGGCGGAGCAAATGCTCACAAACATCCTCGATCCGAATCGCGAGGTGTCGCCGAACTTCATGCTCTACACGGTCGAGTTGAAGGACGGGCGCGCGCTCGCGGGAGTCATCACGGCAGAGACGGAGACCGGACTCACGTTGAAGCGGCTCGATGGCGTCGATGAGACGGTCTCGCGCGCGGACGTCGCCACGCTCCGGGCGACGGGCACTTCGGCGATGCCGGAGGGGCTCGAGGCGGCGATCTCCGTGGAGCAGATGGCCGACTTGATCGCGTTCCTCCGCGACGCGCCGTGATCGCGTGGCCTGCCGCAACGATTGATAAAATTCCCTTGCCGCATCCGCGTTCCGGGACATTCTCCCGCCCGGTTGCGCGCGTATTTTCCGCAACCCGCCGACGCGAGGCTCCGTCTCCCGCGCGCCGGTCGAAAAAGGAGCCGCAGATGAAGCTGGAAAGCCGAGTCTGCGCTGAGACGGGCCCACTACCAGACCAGGAAAACATCGCGCCGCATCTTCCGCTCCACGGGTGCGCGACGCTAAAAACAACAACGCCATCCAACTCCAAAACATTCGGGTAAACGGGAAGATTCGCGCGCGTGAAGTGCGCGTAGTATTAGCGTCCACGGGCGAACAGCTCGGGGTCATGAAAACGCAGGACGCTTTGAGGAAAGCTTTGGAGATGGGGCTCGACCTGGTGGAGGTCGCACCGACAGCGGAGCCGCCCGTGTGCCGCATCGTCGATTTCGGGAAGTTCAAATACGAGCAGGCCAAGCACGACAAGGACAAGAAGCACACCGTGGCTTCGCGGATGAAGGAGATTAAGTTCCGCGTGAACATCGACCAGCACGATTACGACACGAAGATGCGCCATGCGGAGGAGTTCCTCGACAAGGGCCACAAGGTTCGCGTGCTGCTCCAGTATCGCGGTCGCGAGATGGCGCATCAGGATCTGGGCATGCAGTTGATGGGCAAGATCAAGGTGGACCTCGTGCAGATGGCGAGCGTCGAGCAGGAGCCGAAGCTACAAGGCCGCAGTGTGCTCATGACTCTGGCGCCGCTGCCCAAGGCGCGCCGGCATCGTCATTTCTATTCCGAGCACGAACTCCAGAAGTTGGATGACGACGATGATGACGGCGAGGAGTCCGACACGAATCACGCGGAAGCCGAGCAGCCAAAGGCTGAAGCGCGCTAGCAGCCTGTTGAAAAACTCGGTGCCTCGGTGGTTGTCCACAGATTGCACCGATTTTCACAGAGCAGCTGAACGGATTGCCAGGACGAATCTGTGTCCATCCGTGAAATCTGTGGACTATCTCATCAGTCTCCTAACGCTGCGCGCGAGTTTGATCGTCAGTTCCCCGGCCACCACGCGTCGAGCTTTGCTCGCAGTGCGGTGACGCGCGCGGGCTCGGCGCTCGCGACGTTCTTCTCCTCGTTCGGGTCGTCGGTCACTCGGTAGAGTTCCGGCGCGCCCTTCTCGTTTTGCGGGGCGGGGACGATGAGCTTCCAGCCGTCTTCGAGGATCCAGCGCCAGCGGAGGCTGGTGGCCGGCTTGGCCATGTCCACGAAGTTGTGCGTGAAGCATTCGCCGGTGAGCGTCTTGCGCGCGGCGACGGCGGCCTCGTCGGCGAGGTCGATGCCGGGCAGGTCTTTCGGCTGCGCGACGCCGCAGGCTTTGAGGATGGTGGGGAAAAGGTCGAGCGAGCTGACGGGCGTGTCGCTCATCTTCGGCGCGATCTTCCCCGGCCAGCGGACCATGATCGGCGTGCGCAGGCCGCCGTCGTATTGCGATTGCTTGGACTTGGGCGCGTAGCGACCGGTCTGCGGGTCGGTGATCCAGCCGTTGTCCGTGACGTAGAGGACGAGTGTGTCCTTCGCGAGGCCTTCGCGGTCGAGGTAGCCGAAGAGGTCGCCGCACGTTTCGTCGAACCACTCGCACATCGCCCAATACTTCGCGATGTGCTCGCTCGGGGCCTTGTCGCGATACTTCGCGAGGATGCGCTCGGGCGGCGTGTGCGGGTCGTGCGGCATCAGCGGCGCATACCAGACGAAGAAGGGCTTCGCGTCCTTGCGCGACTGCGCGATGAAATCGTAGATCGGCTGCATGGACTTGCGGCCGATGTCGAGGCCGGCGTCGCCGTGGCGGCCGCCCTTGGTCATGCCGTGGGTGAAGCCGCCGTGGGTGAAGTCGCCGAGCCACCATTTGCCGGTCTGCAGGCTGTTGTAGCCGGCCTTGCCGAGCAGGCGCGGGAGCGTGGGCCAGGCTTCGATGTTCTTCACCATCTGCGCGCGGCCGTCCTTGAACGCCTGCGAGGTCTGGAACTCGCGCGGCTTCATGTCGGCGGGTTTCGCGGGGTCGTTGCTGGTGATGAGATGCTCGTGCGGATAGCGGCCGGTGATCATCGTCGCGAGGCTCGGGCAGCAGAGGCTCGAGGGGACGTAGCCGCGGCGGAAGGTGAGGCTTTCGCGCGCGAATTTATCGAGGTGCGGCGTCTTGATCTGCGGGTGGCCCATGAAGCCGTAGTCGCCCCAGTGCTGGTCGTCGGAGACGATCATCACGACATTTGGCGGAGCGGCGATGGCGGCGGCCGCGAGCGCGAGGAGGAGAATCAACTGTTTCATTTTTTGAAGGCGGCGGGTGGGTTGGCGGTGAAGAACTTCTCGACGGTCGGCTCGCCCTTGAGCCAGCCGAGGCTCGCGAGGAATTTGTCGGCGGCGGTGAGCGTGGCGTAGGCGAACTCGGTCTTGCCAGCGCGGAAGTTGAAATAGCCGTGCGCCTGGCCGTCCGCGCCGACGAGTTCGCAGCGGTTGCCGGCCTTCGTCATGCGCGCGGTGAAAAGCTCGACGCTCGAATACGGCACGGTCGTATCGGCTTTGCCGTGGAAGATGATCGTTGGCGGCGCGCCGGCTTTCACGTGGTGAAGCGGCGAGATCTCCGTGGGCTCGCAGCCGAAACGCTCGGCGGTGACTTTTTGCAGGAAGCCGGAGAGGTCCGCGCCGTCGGCGGGCGCGAGGACGAGCGCGGGGTTGAAGAGCACGAGCGCGTTCGGCACGCAGTTCACGCTCTTGTCGTCGGCGGGATCGTCGAGGCCGGGGAGCGTGGCGACGGCGCCCGCGAGGTGTCCGCCCGCGCTGCCACCGCCGGCAGCGAGACGATCGGGATCGATGCCGAGCTTCGCGGCGTTTGCGCGCACCCAGCGCATCGCGGACTTCGCATCGGCGACGCACGAGGCGGCTTTCACCCGATGCCGCGAGGCGACGCGATAGTCCGCGCACATCGCGACCATGCCGCGCGAGGCGAGGTAACGCGCCTGGTTTTCAAACTGCCCGGTCGAGCCGCCGGTCCAGCCGCCGCCGAAGAAGAAAACGATCGCGGGCCGTTTGTCCTCCGCCTTCCAGCCGTCGGGGAGCTGGATGATGAGGTCGAGCTTCACGTCGCCGATGGTCTTGTAAGTCTCGGTGCGTGTCTCTGCGTGAGCGACGACGGCGAGAGCGAGGAGGAGGGCGAGGGATTTCATGGCGGCGAAGGTGCGTGCAATCCCCGATGCGTCACCCGCCTGATCGCGTAGCTCGGGAACGAAATCTGGCGATCTTGTTCACATTCCGGTTCGGGCGCAGGGAGCTGGCGCTCGACACGCCGCTGGAGCCCGCTGTCGTCAATCCAGACAAAGCCAGCGCTTCACCGCCGCATCGAGTTCCGCCATCTGCCCGCTCGTCAGCACTGCCAGCCGATGCATGAACTTCGCCCGCGGCGCGGGTGCCAGCGCCTGCACATTGAAAAAGCCGTCCTTCATCCCGGGCGGCTGGATTCGCACGGCGTATCGGGACGGGTGCGCCGAGGTCGTGTGCGGGATCGTCGCCAGCAAGGCGAAGTCATCATCCGCGATCGGCGCGCTCATCACCACAGCAGGCCGGACCTTGCCCGCCAGGCCGAGATCGACCCACCACACTTCGCCACGCTGCGGCTCGCTCACGCCCTGGGCGGCTGATCCTCCATCACACACCACGCTTCCGCGGCCACCGACGCTTGATCCTCCTCGGTCCACACGCCGTAAGCATCGTCAAAGATCACGCCCACGCCGCGCTCACGCTGGAGCCGGTGCAATGTCGCCTCGACGTGCATCAACTCCTCCGGTTTCAGTTTCGGCAGGACTTCTTCGATTTCAGCGAGCGTGCTCATGCTGGCAGGATGCACGCGGCGGTAGGGGGAGTCAACGCGGCGCGGGACAGCAAGAATATTCTCACGACCCCTTCGCCAATCGCGCAATGTCTCGCTTAGCACCGCTTCGTCCGCTTCCCGCACGAGGAAGTCGAGCTTGCCTGCCTTCGCATCGGCTTCCAACTGCCGGTCCCACGAATCCTCAAATTCGATCTCCCGCAGCCTGTCGAGAAATTCGTCCTTCTCCGCTTCGTTGAGAAGTTTCACGGCATCGATGATTTCGGCGACGGTGCTCATGCCGGGCAGTTTATGTTCACGTTTCTCACGCGGCAAACCTTTATCAGAAGGTGCCGCTCGCCGCATCGAACGATGCGCAATCGGGAGCGATATTCACAGACCGACCCCGCCCACGCATGGACCGACACCTCTACTCGATTCGCAACAAGTCCGCTCGCTAACTAGTCATGCTTCCTCGTTCCCAAACTCATGAAGTTTGGGAACGAGGAGAAAAAGAGCGGAACCCCGTTCATGACCCCGCAGCCTGCAAACGTGTATGTATCGCCGTCTGCGCAAGTCCGGAACTCCGCAAAGTTCTCTCGGCTTCTGCAAGCTGTTGTTGAAGTCTCGGCAAGCGATCTTGAAACTGCTGATTCTCCACTCGAATCGTAAACGCCGCGCTAATATTGGCGCTACGCACGCTATTACGGCACTTTACTCGCCAAACCACATAGCCAATAAGCTGAGGAAAAAAATAAAAGCTGGACATGCATACAAATAAAATAAGTCCCTTTTCCCTGTCAGGGAAAAATGTGCTTACGATCCCTCCAGTTAACCCCCCAAAGAAAAAACCACTTACTACCCCGAAAAAACATCCCGTTCCTTCCAATGGCGAAGGGATGTTTTTCGCCGGAAGTTTTATATGCCTACCACCTTGATCGTCTGCCAGGACGTTTTTTGCATCTCCCAGCACCTTGTTGTGCTTCTGCGTCTGGACTTCAATTTCTCGTCGTGCTTCGGCAACAGTATCTTGCAACACTTTAAGGCGTTCATTCATGGAGCGGAGTGCTTTTTCCAGCACTTCCGCGTTGGTCTTGTGTGCGACCGCCTCAATGGCGAGTAAATCGAGGTAGCCGGCCTCCTGGCACTGTTTCTCGTCGCGGAGTCGGGTCTGATATTCCCGCCACGACCAAGGGAAAACAACATTGTGCTCCCGTTCAGCAAGAAGCAGGAGGTCGAAAGTTGCGGCCAGTTCCCGCTGCGCCTTCAGCGCCCGTTCGCGCCCAATGGCGAGCCTGCGGGATGCGAGGGATTGAAGCGCAGCGCTCAATCCTTGAAATCCTCCTCGGCAAACATGGTGATGATCGTTTCCGGCCTCATTTCGATGCATTCGTCAAGCAGCGTCATAAACTCCTCGGTCTTGCTAGTTTTTTTCGCGTAGCGCGCGGCACACAAAAGAGACTCGTATTCGCGGCTGATGGCGAGGGCGCGGTGAACCGTGTGATAAGCCTCCTCCACCCGGTCCTGCAATCGTTGCATCTCGGCCATGTGGCGAAGGCTCTGTGTCTGCCACGCGTAATCCTGCCTTATCCCGCTGAGACGTTGAGCTTGGAAAAAGGCCTCCTCTGCCTCCATTACGTCTTTCAGATGTTGCCAGCGCAAATAGCCGATGTTGAACCAAGCCACGTAGCTCTGTTTGCCGATCTCATTGTCTATAACGCGGTGGAAAAGCCGGAGCGCGTCCTTTGCGTTTTCCTGCTGCTCGCGCCCCTCAGTTTGCATGTATGAATCCAACATTACCTGGCCGTCGCGCAGACACTCACGGGCTTCCGTTTCGTTGGGTCTGCTAAGTGTGTCGGCGATTTGCGTGATGGTTTTCTGCTGCTGCACGAGCACGGTGACGGCCCTTTCGAGCACAGCGGTCACGGACGCGAAGCCCTGCTGAATCGTTGCGTTGACGTTCTCCAAGGTGGATTCGATGGACTCGAGGTGCCCACTCATTTGTTCTGCCAAACCGAGCAGAGAGCCCATGTCCCCTGCCAGCCCTCCGAGGATTTGGTTCGCGGTGTCCTGCCGCTGCGCGAGTTCCATCTGGCCTCGCAGATTCAGTGCTGCTGCTGCAACCTGCGCCTTCAACTGTGCGCGCTGGCAGCGAAGCGCTGCCTCGCTCGTTTGGGCTTGGACCTGGATGTAATACTCGTTGTTGATCTCCCGCGTCTGCTGCGAAATCCAGCGACCGGTGAATTGGTTGACAAGTGGTGTTCCGCTCATGGCGTGGAGTATGACGGTGAAGCAGTGGTCGATGGGGTTCCGATAAGGTCATCCACCACCCGCCACGGTAACTGGAGTTGCCGCCGCAAGGTTCCGCTCCCAAGTCCCCAACTTGGGAGCGAGGACAAGGAACAGCAGGGACGGCGTCGGTTTCATGACGAATGCTGCGCAGGACAGCGGATCGCGGCGGGGAAGGCGAGCACGAAAACGTGCGTCTCCCCGGCGGCGGGGGCTTACTGGATTCGGAAGCGGCAGAAGCCGTAGTCGAGCCAGCCGGGTTCGCGGCGGATTCCTTCGGGGATGAAATAGACATCCCAGCGGCGGTCTTTGCCGGGGCGCCAGGAGACGACGCCGGCTTCGTGCAGGCTCTGGCAGTGCAGGTTCACTGCGCGGTATTTGCGGCCCCGGGCTTTGGCGACGTGCTTTGGCGAGAGTTCCACGCCTTGCGCGAGTTGCCGGATGATCCAGATGCGCAGCGGGTGGGTGAGCTGGGCGTAGAATCGCAGCGGGAATTGGTAGTCGGGCGCGGATTCGGGGGCGGGGCTGGGTTGGTCGTTCATGGGAATGAGGATCGGACGGATGTTTACTCTGGCAGCGGTAGGAAATGAGGTGAGTTGATTCAGGAAAAGGCTCAGCCGGGTGAGCGCATCGGTGAATTGATTCAGCGTTAGGCTCAGTGAGTTGAGCCTGTTGATGAATCAGGTCACAGACAAGCTCAATTTGATGAGTCTATGGGTGAATGAGTTTACCTTTTGGCTCAGTTGATTGAGTCTGATGCTGAGTTTATTCACCGACAGGAACAATTAATTGAGTCTATCGGTGATCTCATTCACCACCTGTGCTGAATCAATGAAGCCGGAGTCGTCAGCGGCTGGGACGCTTGGCCCACAGTTTGCCGGCGCGCTGCCATTCGATCACGAGTTCGCGAAAGCGCTGCACGGGCGGGGCATCTTCGTCTTCCTGCCATACGAGGACCAGCGGGACGGACACCGTCGGCTTGAGCGGGACGAAGTGCAGCGGGAGTTCCGGCGCGACGATACTATCGGTCACGATGCCCACGCCGCTCCCGGCTTCGACATAGCTGAGGACGGTGCCGATGAGGCTCGGCGTGTGCGCGAGCTTCGGGGCGAAGCCGGCGGCGCGACAGCCGGCGAGCACGGCGTCGTGCAGGCCCACACCTTCGCGGCGCGCGAGGACGATGAGCGGCTCCCGCTCGAGCGCGCGCCACGCGATGTTCTTTCGCTTCGCGAGCGGGTGCGCGACGGGGACGACGATGCCGAGCCGTTCGTCGCGCAGTTTGATCGTGCGCAGGCCGAGTGCTTCCGCCATCGGCACGGGTCGGGTGAGACCGATGGAGAGGCGGCTCTTTGCGACCATCTCCCACACCCGCTCCGGTGTGCGCTCCTCGAGATGGATGGCCACGAGCGGATAACGCCGCCGGTATTCTCCGAGCAGGCGGCCGAGGAAGGGTTGCGTCGGCGGTCCGATGTAGCCGAGGCGAAGTTCGCCCTCCTCGCCGCCCGCGGTGCGGAGGACGCGGCTCATCGCCTCGTCCCATCTCTCGAAGATGAGCGCGGTCTCGCGCAGGAGCACTTTGCCCGCGGGTGTGAGGCGCACGCTGCTGCGGGTGCGGTCGAGGAGGTTCACGCCGAGTTCGCGCTCGATCTCCTGCACCGCGCGGCTGAGTGCGGGCTGGGCGATGTGCAGCCGGCGCGCCGCGCGTGAGTAGCTGAGTTCCTCGGCGACGGCCTGGAAGTAGCGGAGGTGTCTCAGCTCCATGGTTCTGATAACGGCATGGCATAAGCCTGATACCGAAACTCTATTTCCGTTACAAGCCTCGATCCGCTAGACACGACGTTTCCGTCCGATGTCCAACCTGCACCTCGCCATCCAGTTCTTCCTGCAGCTCGCGGTGATCCTGCTTTTCTGCCGGCTCGTCGGTGCGGTCGCGGCGCGGTTTGGTCAGCCGCAGGTGGTGGCGGAGATGATCGCGGGGGTGCTGCTCGGGCCGTCGCTTTTCGGGTTGCTCGCGCCGGAGGCGCAGGCGTGGCTTTTCCCGTGGGACAAGTCGCAGACGACGCGCGACACGCAGAGCTATCTCTTCCCGGCGTCGCAGCTCGGGCTGGCGCTTTACATGTTCATCGTCGGGATGGAGTTCAGGATGGATATCATCCAGCGGCGCATGAAGAGCTCGATCGCGGTGTCGGCGGCGGGGATGATCGCGCCGTTCGTGCTCGGTGCCGGGCTGGGCTGGGTTTTCTTTCATCACACGGAGCTGTTTCCGAAAAAGACGTCGCTCGCCGAGGCGATGCTTTTTCTCGGCGCGTCGATGTGCATCACCGCGTTCCCGATGCTCGCGCGGATCATCCATTTCAAAAAACTCAACGGCACGACGATGGGGACCGTCGCGATCGGCGCGGGGGCGATCGACGACGCGACTGCGTGGTGCCTGCTCGCGGTGGTGTTGGCGAGTTTCGACAACGACTGGAACTCCGCGCTGGTGAATATCGGCGGCGGCGCGGGCTACGTGGCGTTTACGCTCGTCGTCGTGCGTCCGCTGCTCGCGAGGCTGGAGCGGTTCATGGTGAAGGACGGCGTGCTCGCCGAGTCGGGGCTCGTGGTGGGGCTGGCGCTGATGGCGCTCGGCGCGTGGTTCACGGATATGATCGGGCTGCATGCGGTCTTCGGCGCGTTCGTGATGGGCGCGGCGATGCCGCGCGGGGTGATGGCGCGCGATCTGGTCGCCCGCATCCAGCCGCTCACGGTCGCGCTGTTGCTGCCGCTGTTTTTCACCTACTCGGGGCTGAACACGAAGATCGGCCTGCTGAATACCGGCTACCTGTGGCTGATGTGCGGCGCGGTGCTGGTCGTGGCGGTGCTCGGCAAGGGCGTGGCCTGCTGGCTCGCGGCGCGCGCGACCGGGATCTCGAACCGCGAGGCGCTCGGCATCGGCACGCTGATGAATGCGCGCGGCTTGATGGAGCTGATTATCATCAACATCGGCCTCCAGCGCGGGGTGATCACCGAGGGGCTGTTTGCGACGCTGGTGATCATGGCTGTGATCACGACGCTCATGGCGTCGCCGATTTTCGAGCGGCTGGTGGGGACGGGGACGTTTCAGGCGATGCCTGAGGACGGGGCGAAGGAGGCGGTGCTAGAGTCCGTCCCGTGAGCGATTTGCCGACTTTATTGTATTTTCCATAGGCGATTACAGAGACTGGCACGCTGCGGGCTTAAAGAGCGGTTGCCCATGGACCGCCACGCCCACATGACGCCAACGCCACTGCTCACAGCCCTCGCTTTCAAGGCTGTCCGCGTGTTTGCCGTCGCGTTCGTCGTCCTTTTCAGCGGGCTCTTCTCCGCCTCCGTGAGTCGCGCGGCGGAAGTGAACGCGCAGGAACTCGCGATCTTTAACCTGATGAA
The DNA here is from genome assembly GCA_040081625.1 of Chthoniobacteraceae bacterium. GTDB lineage: Bacteria > Verrucomicrobiota > Verrucomicrobiia > Chthoniobacterales > Chthoniobacteraceae > VFJQ01. The sequence goes on along the minus strand of JBEBGD010000004.1, from coordinate 58,292 downwards.
AAACGCGAGTGGCCAGCGTCGCGCGTCCGTGACGCTCGACCCGATCCTCTGCCGAGTCGCCCGCGCGAAAGCTGCGGACATGGCCGCGCGCGGATACTTCGCCCACGTGGACCCGAGCGGTCGCGGCGCGAACTACCTCGTGCGCCAGGCCGGCTACTCGCTGCCCGCCGGCTACGACATGTCCGTGAGCGGAAATAATATCGAGTCGCTCAGCGCCGGACGCGAGTCCACGGGCGCCGCGTGGAATGACTGGATGAGTTCGTCGCTGCACAAGCAGCACCTGCTCGGTGAAGTCCCGTTTTTTGCCGCGCAAACCTCGGTCGGCGTCGGGTTCGTGAACGTGCCCGGCAGTCAGTGGCAGTGGTATTGGGTCGTCCTCACCGCGCCGCCCTCCGGGCCGCAGCTTTCCATCACCGCGCCGGCGAGCGGCGCGCAAGTGAACGATCCATTCGTGACGGTGCGCGGCACGGCGGGCGGCGAGCCCCTTGCCGCGTCGGTGCGCGTGCGGGTGGAAAACTCGCTCGGTGAAGGCGCATGGACTTCAGCAAACGGGACGACCTCGTGGTCCGCGCAAGTCGATGGACTCGCGCCCGGCGCAAACACGCTGCGCATCGAAAGCCTCTCCGCCGGAGGCGCCGTGCTGCGCACCGCGACGCGCAACATTCGCTACGTCGTGCTCGCACCGGTCGTGATCTCGCTCACCGGCAGCGGCAGCATCACCGCCGGATTCGCCGGCACCTCGCTGCGCGAGGTCGGTCGCAGTTACACGATCACCGCGACCCCACTGGCCGGCTCGATCTTTGCAGGCTGGAGCGGCGGCGCGACGACGCTCTCGCGGACGCTCACCTTCAGCGTGCCCGAGGGCGGGCTGGCGCTCGCCGCGGCGTTCATCCCGAATCCATTCCTCGCCGGCGCGGGCGGCTACGCGGGGCTATTCACCGGCTCGGACGGCACGCGCGGAGTCGCGACCCTGAGCCTGGGCAGCAACGGACTCTTCACCGGACGCCTGCGGCTCAACGGCCAATCGCTCGTCTTCAAAGGCCGCTTCGACGCGACCGGCGCCGCGCGGGTGAATGTCGCGACGTATGCCCTCACGCTCACCTACGCGAACGCCTCGATCTCCGGCACCGTGTCCGGCGAAGGCTGGAGTGCCGACCTCGCACTCGATGGGCTCGTGAAGCCGGACGCCGCTGACCCGCACGCCGGTCGCTACACGCTCGTGCTTCCCTCGACGCAGGCGCCGGGAGCACCATCCGGCGACGGCGCTGCGACCGTGTCCGTGAGCACGACCGGCGTCGTCACGCTCTCCGGCGCGCTCGCCGACGGAGCGCCGTTCTTGGTGCGTGCGCGGCTCACTCGCGACGGCGAGGCGCCGATCTTCGCCCAACTCTACAGCGGCGCGGGTGTGCTCACCGGAGCGCTGCAATTTCGCGAACAGGAAGTCAACGAACTCGATGGCTCGCTGCGCTGGTCGCGGCCCGATGGTCTGTCGCTCGATCTCGCGACTGTCGGCAGCCGATACCGCACCCCGGCGCTCGATCAGCCCGTCGTGCCCGTGAGCGACGGCGCGAACAACACCGCGCTCTCGCTCGGCGACGGCGGGCTCGCCGCGACGCTCGTCCAGCCCGCGACGCTCTCCCGCGCAAACGCGATCACCATCTCCGCCCCGACAGTCGCGGGATTGAGCGCGCGGATCAATCCGCTGCGCGGCAACTTCGGCGGAACATTCATCCATCCGCAGACCGGTGCGGCGGCGAAGTTCCGCGGCGTCATCCTCCAGAAACAAGGCGCGGGCTTCGGCTTCTTCGCCGCTGGCATCGACACCGGCTACGCGACCTTCGCACCCGCGGGCACGCAGGCGCGGCTGGCGGCGCCGTAGCGGCGCACTCAGCGCAGGCGGATGTGCGTGGTGCGGCGGTCGATGTCCCCGGGCTGCGGGCCCTGGCGCTTGACCTCGAAAGGCGCGCCGTTGGCGAAAAACTCGGCGGGATAAACGCGCATCGCCGCGTCGTGCGGGCACGCATAGACGCAGCTCGGCATTTCGAGCCCGGTGCAAAGGTCGCACGTGCTCGCCTTCACTTTCACGGCTTTGCTGCCGGCCTTGATCTCGGCTTTTTCGCCCGCGGCCTTGACCTTGATGCCGCCGCTGCCGCTCGGGAAATCGACGATCGAGCCATCCTTGAGCCGCAGCACCATCGCGATCTTCGCCTTCGCGTCGGGCAGTTCGCCGCCGGTGGCGCGCACGAGGATCTTTCGCTCCTGCTTGCCGCCGCCGAGGCTCGCCTCGATGCCTTTCGCCCGCTCGCCGCCCTTCGCGCCCTTGACCGTGACGATGATCTCTTTCACGCGATCGACGCGCACGCCACTGAGCGTGAGCTCCGCGGGCGGGCCGCCCTGCACGAGTTCCACGTTCGACGGGCTGAGCTCGAACTGGTCGATCATGTTGATGTTCCCAAACGGACAATCCTCGAAGCACGCGCGGCAGCCGATGCACCAGTCCTCGATGATGATCTCGAGGTTCTCCTTCCGGCGGATCGACGACACCGGGCAGCGCGTCATGCACAGCGGATCGAAGCACGAGCGGCACGCGCCGGTGACGAGGTAGTTCTCAAATCGCCGCCCGTCGCGCACGAGCTTCGTCACGGGATGCAGCACCGCGTGGCCATCGTGCGCATCGGCACATGCGCGCACGCACTGGTCGCAGCGCGTGCATTTATCGAGGTCGATGACGAGGAGGTTTTGCGCCTGGAAAAGTTTCTCCTCGAAGAAGCTCGTCGAGACGCCCTGCATGACGGCTTTCTGAAGCCGCTGCTTGCTCAGGCGCGCCTGCACCGTGAGGCGGATCTCGTCGCGGAAGACCGTGCTCGCTTCGAGTAGCGCGAGGAAGTCTTCGCGCGCGATCACGACGAGTTCCACGCGATCGAGGGCGATGCACGTCGCGGTGCGGCGCGGCTTTTTCAGGTCCTCGAACTCCGGGAATGCGCCGCCGACGAGGCCCATCTCGCCGAAGTAATCGCCGCGGCGCAGATAGGTCGAGACGCTCGCGGCTTCCTCGTCCGCGGCCTGGCGCAGGCGCACCTGGGCGTCGGCGGCATTGCGCTCGAGGTCGGCCTTCCGCGTGGCGGTCGATGCGTATTCGTTTTCGTCCGCGGATTGCTGGAGCTGGAAGTCGAGCTTCGCGACTTCCATGATCGTGCGCCGCGCGTGGCGCTGCGCCTCGGTGCGCGTCTTGACGAGGTGCGTGAAGCCGCTGACGACTTTCACCATGCCGGAGCGGATGAGGTAGAAATGCTCGGCGGGATCGCCCTGCTCACAGATGCGCTCGCCGGGGTAGCAGCTCTTGAAGGTGGCGCGCTCGACGACGCCATCGAGTGCGGCGGGATCGACCTTTGCGAAAAGCTCGACGCTCTTGAGGTGGCTGACGAGCGACCGGGCGCGATACGTCTCGTTCATCCGCACCTGGAAGGGCGAGACCTCGCGGCCCGGCACGTAGCGGTAGCCGTCGTTTTCGCCGATGACTTCCCACTCTGCGGGCACCCACGCGGCGCCCTTGGCTTTCGGTTTGTCCCATCGGCCCGGCACCCACTTGAAATTGTCGGACGCGCTCGTCTGCGTGGGATCGACCGCCTGCCACACCCACTCGCCGGCCTTCCACAAGTGCTCGGCGCTCGGAGCAGCGGGCGGCTCCTCGGCTTTCGGCTCCGGCGGCGGATTGACGAGGATGAACGGCTGCCAGCGGCCCTCGACTTCGATCCACTCCTGGTCGCGCCGCACCCACGCGCCGCCGAGCCAGAAATGATTCGCCGGCGGCGCCTCCCACCCGCCATCGCGCCACGCAAACTGGTTCTTGTCCCCGTCCCAACGCCACCAGCCGCTCTTCCACACCGCGCCGGGTTTCCTCTCCTTCGGCTCGCGGCGCTTGTGCGGCTTTTCGCCGGCAGGTGGCGGCAGCGGCTTGCCATCGGGGCCGACCGGCGCGGGCGACTCGTCCTTCGGCACGAGCGGCTGCGCGGGCGTCGTATTGAATTCAACCTCCGGTTCCCGGTCGGTCTGGCCCATGAGCAGATCGAGAAAGACACGCAGCATCTCGATCACTTCGCATTCCTCGGTCGCCTGGATGGTCGCCGAGCGCGGCTGGAAATTCCGGCACGTCATCTCGCCGAAAAGCTCGCCTGAGCCGAGCGCGGCGATCGGGTTTTCGAGCGAAAGATCGCCGGAGTCCGTCGAGATGAATTTGCGCACCATCGACTGAACGCCGGGCCGGGCGCCGACTTTCGGCCCGCCGAAAATGCGGCTGAGAAATCCCGGCTTCTCCTCGCCCGCACCCGCGCGCGAGCTGATGAAGACGTTCACCTTTCCCTTCACGAGATAGAACGCGGTGCTGCCGAATTCGCCCTCCTCGCAGACGATGTCGCCCGGAGCGAATCGCTTGAGCACGACGGCGTTCGCGCACTTGAGATCATACTGCACCTGCGGGACTCCCTTGGCCTCGGGAAACATGGCGGTGAGTTGTTCGTAGCCGAGGGTAAAGCCTCCCTCGATCTTTTCGCGCTGCAGGTCGGTATCAGGCATACGGCAGAGCTAATACGGCGGACGATTCGACGACAAGCATGCGATTTTTGCGCGGTCTCAGCGCACCACGCCGAATTCCGCGCGCCGGTTCCGGGCGAAAGCTGCTTCACTCGATCCTTCCGCTGCCGGCATCTCCGCGCCGAAGCTCACCGTCTGCAGCTTCCGCGCGTCGCCGCCGGCGCGGATGATCGCCTCGCGCACCGCGAGCGCGCGCCGCTCGCCGAGACCGCGATTGTATTCGGGCGTGCCGCGCTCGTCGGTGAACCCGGCGATGATGACCGTGCCTCCGCTCTCGCGCATGAACGCCGCGACCTGGTCGATCTTCCCGCCTTCACCCGCTCCCACATCGTGGCTGTCGAACGCGAAATACACCGGCGCGAATTTGTTGCGGTCCACATTGCCGCCGAGAAACGACACGCCCTCCTCGCGATCGGCCAGCGGTGTGCCGCTCACGAAATCGCCATCCGCACCACCGCCACCACCCGCACCCTTCTTGTTTGTGCAGGCGGCGAGGGCGAAGACAGCGAGAGCGGTGAGAAGGGTGAATCGATTCATGGGCGGACAGGCTACTCACGCGGCACGACCGGACGCAATGTCGAAGCTGACTTTCCGCCGCGGGCCTGTCACAACCGACCCATGCCCGCGAGCAACGACAACCCTCCCGGCTCCGCGCGTGATTTCCACACCACGCACTGGAGCCTCGTGCTCGCGGCGCGCGGCGATGCCTCCAGCGCTCGCTCGCCGCTCGCCGCGCTCTGCCGCTCGTATTGGTATCCGCTCTACGCCTTCGTCCGCCGGCAGGGCATCTCGCCCCACGATGCGCAGGATCTCACGCAGGAGTTCTTCGCGCGCCTGCTCGAAAAGGACTGGCTCAACGCCGTCGAACGCGAGCGCGGGCGCTTCCGCTCGTGGCTGCTCGCGGCGATGAAGCACTTCCTCATCAACGAATGGGACAAGTCGCGCGCGAAGAAGCGCGGCGGCGGAATCGCCTTCGTCTCGATCGACGACATGACCGCCGAGAGCCGCTACGAGCACGAACCCGCCGACCTCGCGACAGCGGACCTGCTCTACGACCGCCGCTGGGCGCTCACGCTGCTCGATCGCGTGCTCGCGCGGCTGCGCGAGGAATTCGTCGGTGCCGGGAAAGCCGCGCATTTCGACGCGCTGAAAGGCACGCTGACCGGCGACCGCACGCCCTACGCGGACATCGCCACCGCGCTCGGCACCAGCGAGGGCGCGGTGAAAGTCGCCGTGCATCGCCTGCGCGAGCGCTACCGCGATCTCATCCGCACCGAGATCGCCGAGACCGTCGCCACGCCCTCCGAAGTCGAGGAAGAGCTGCGCCACCTGCTCGCTGTCCTCAGTGGCTGAAAAAAGTCCGTAACCTCCGCGCGGCGATCCTTCTGAACCCGGCAGAACCACCACTGCCATGACCACCACACCGACCCACTGCCTCGAATGCAACGCCCCGCTCTCGCCCGCCGAGACGCAGGGCCTTTGCGCCCGCTGCCTCCTGCGCGCGGGCCTCGCCACCCAGCGCATCGACGGCTCCATCGGCAGCGCCGGCGCGCGGACGCTGGTGGCGCCGCCGGAGTTCCCGTTCGATTTCGGCAGCTACCGCGTGCTGCGGCTGCTCGGGCGCGGCGGCATGGGCGCGGTGTATGAAGCGGAGGACTCCGCGAGCGGTCGGCGCATCGCGCTGAAGGTGCTCGGGCATTCGCTCGACTCGGCGGATTCGCGCAAGCGCTTCATCCGCGAGGGGCGGCTCGCGGCGGCGATCAATCACCCAAACTCGGTTTATGTGTATGGCACCGAGGAGATCGACGACACGCCGGTCATCACGATGGAACTCGTCCCCGGCGGCACGCTGCACGACCGCGTGAAGGCGGGCGGCCCGATGCCGGTCGGCGAGGCAGTCGATGCGATCCTGCAAGTCATCGCCGGACTCGAAGCCGCGCACACCGCGGGCATCCTGCATCGCGATGTGAAGCCGTCGAACTGCTTCATCGAGCCGGGCGGCGCGGTGAAAGTCGGCGACTTCGGACTCTCGATCTCCACGCTCTCGCGCGGCGACTCCGCGCTCACCGCCGCCGGTTCGATCCTCGGCACGCCCGCCTTTTCCGCGCCCGAGCAGCTCCGCGGCGAAGCGCTCGACGTGCGCGCGGACATCTACTCGGTCGGCGTCACGCTCTACTACCTGCTTACCGGGCGCGCGCCGTTCGAGGGAGAAAACCTCGTCGCGCTGCTCGCCACCGTGCTGGAAAAATCCGCGCCGTCGCCGCGCACCTTCCGCCCGGAAATCCCCGAGGCGCTGGCGCGAATCATCCTGCGCTGCCTGGCGAAGCAGTCGGGCGATCGGTGGAAGGGCTACGACGAACTGAGGCGCGCGCTGCGGCCCTTTGGGACAACGGCGCCGACGCCGGCGACGCTCGCGCTGCGCTTCGCGGCGGCGTTGATCGATGCGGTGGTCTTCGTGGCCGTGACGCTGCCGGTGCAACTGCTGATGTTCGGCGATTTGCAGGGGATCATGGACGGAGCGGCGATGGAGTCGCCGCGGTGGCTTTGGTATGGCGTGGGTGTGCTGCTTTTTGAAATCGCCTACTTCGCGGTCTGCGAAGGGCGCTGGGGCGCGACTCCGGGCAAGGCGCTGGTGGGCTTGCGCGTCGGCGGGCTCGACCGCCAGGCGCCGGGGATGGGCCGCGCGACGCTGCGCGCGCTGATCTATCTCGTGCCGACGATCGTGACGGTTCTCTTTTCCCTCGGCGCCCATGCGGCGACGGCCGGGGTGGCCTGGCAGTTCGTCGGGCTCATCGCCTATTACCTCTACCCGGCGCTGCTCGCGAGCACGGCGCGACGGCACAATGGCTACGCCACGGTGATCGATCTGCTGACGAAGACGCGCGTGATCCAAAGGACGGCCTACGAGGGCCGCGAAGCACTGGCGCCCAGCGAGGAGCCCGTCGCGACGACGCAGGCGATGCGGCAGGTCGGACCGTATCACGTGCTCGCGCCGCTCAGCGCCGAAGGCGGCTTCTTCCTCGGCTACGATGCGAAGCTGCTGCGCCGGGTGTGGATTCGCGAAGTGCCCGCCGACACCGCGCCGGTCGCCGCCGGGCTGAGCCACGCGGCGCGGCCCGGTCGTCTGCGCTGGTTGCAAGGCCGGCGCGGCGATGGGGAATCGTGGGACGCCTACGAGGCCGCGTCGGGCACGCCGCTCACCGCGCTCCTGCGCGCTCCGCAGTCGTGGAAAAGCGTGCGCCACTGGCTGCTCGATCTCGCCGCGGAATTCGCCGCCGCCATGCGCGACGGCTCGATGCCCGAGACGCTCGCGCTGGACCGCATCTGGATCACCGCGAGCGGCGGCGCAAAGCTGCTCGATTTCCCCGCGCCAGGGAGCGGGGCCGTCCCGGCCCCGACCGAATCCGATGGGGGAGGAACGCCCCCACTCCTTGAGCCTGCCGTCTTCCTCAATCAAATCGCCATCTCCGCGCTCGAGGGCCGCGTCGCGACCGGGGAGGAGGCGCGCACCGGCGCGGTCCGCGTGCCGGTGGCGGTCCGCGCACGCGGCTTCCTGCACGGCCTGCGTGCGGCGGTCGATTTCACCGCGCTCGCGGGCGAACTCAGCGCGCTCGTGCGGCAGCGACCGGTCATCACGCACGCCCGCCGCCTCGGGCTCGTGGCCGGCTGCGTCATTCCCACGCTGCTCCTGGGCGTGTTCATGGCCATCGGCTTGATGGCCTATGCCTCCTGGGCGCAAGGCAATCCCGACATCCTCCGGCTGCGCACCGCACTCGATATTCACGAACGCATGGCGCAGGGGATATTTCCGCGCGACGTGAAGCCCGCGATCGGCCTTGAGCCCGCGGAGACCTTCATCGCGGGCCGCTTCGGGCCATTGGTGAAGAACCCCGAGGTGTGGTCGGCCTTTTACGCGGTGAGCACGGTGCCGGCGGAGCAGCGGGAGCGCGCCGAGCGGATCGTCAACAAATTCGACCCGCCGCCGTCCGCCGATGCGATGACCGCCGCCCGCGCCGGGCTCGGAGGCGCCATCGATGCCGACGGCGAGCTGAATATCGGGAAGCGTTTCGGCGAAGTGAGCCATGGCCCCGACACGGCGCTGTGGATCGCGATGCCGTTCGGCGGATTCATCTGGACCGCGCTCTTCAGCGTCGTCGCCGCGCTCTTCTTTCGCGGCGGGCTGCTCATGCGCTCGCTCGGCATCGCCGTGGTCCGACGCGATGGCTCCGACGCCTCGCGCTGGCGTCTCCTCTGGCGCGCGTTCGTCGCGTGGTCGTGGATGCCGCTCGGCGTTTTCGTTGCCGCGCTTCTCGTGCCTGCGCTCAAATCGCCGACGGCGTTCGGTCTCGTCGGAGCGGTCGTCGTCTGCCTGGTGGTCTATTCTGCTGCGCGCTGCAAACGGAGCCTGCCCGACCTGCTCGCCGGCACCTGGCTCGTGCCGCGATGAACTTCGCAACCTTTGCTGAGGAAACCCCAAAACCAGGCAGAACCACCACTGCGATGACGCAAACACCGACCCTCGGCCTCGAATGCATTTTCCGCCCGCCCCCCGGGACTCGGGCGAAAATAGTCGGTAACCTTTCGGCGGGATTTCTTCTGAACAGGGTGACATGAATTCACCCGAACCCGCCATGAACACCTGCAACCAATGCGGCCAGCCGATGGCCGGCAACGCGCCCGAGGGTCTCTGCGCGCGCTGCCTGCTGAGTGCCGCCGTAGGAGCGCCGGCGTCCTCGCCGGCCACGACGACCACACACACTCCAGCCGGCGGGACGCCGGCGCTCCATGCCGACTTCCCCGACATCGGCGACATGGCGGATGTCGCGCGCCGCCTGCCGCAGTTCGAGTTCCTCTCGCTGCTCGGCCGCGGCGGGATGGGCGTCGTCTATAAGGCGCGGCAGTTGCAACTCGACCGCATCGTCGCGCTGAAAATCCTCCCGCCCGCCGACGCGCTCTCGCCGGATTTCGTCGAGCGTTTTCGCCGCGAGGCGCGCTCGCTCGCGAAGCTCAGCCACCCGAACATCGTCGGCGTCCACGACTTCGGCGAGAGCGGCGGGCTGTATTACTTCGCGATGGAGTTCGTCGATGGCGTGAACCTGCGCGACATGATCCGCTCGGGGAAAATGAAGCCCGAGGAGGCGATCGCGGTCGTGCCGAAGATCTGCGACGCGCTGCAATTTGCGCACGAGGAAGGCGTCGTTCATCGCGACATCAAGCCGGAGAACATCCTCATCGACAAACGCGGCCGCGTGAAGATCGCCGACTTCGGACTCGCGAAGCTGCTGCGCCGCGAGACGACCGACCACACGCTCACGCACAGCGGCATGACGCTCGGCACCCCGCGCTACATGGCGCCCGAGCAACTCGACAAACCGGAGACCGTCGATCACCGCGCCGACATCTACAGCCTTGGCGTCGTCTTCTACGAGATGCTCACCGGCGAAGTCCCGATGGGCCGCTTCGCCCCGCCGAGCGAGCGCGTGCGGATCGACGTGCGGCTCGACGAGATCGTGCTCCACGCGCTCGAACGCGACGCCGACCGCCGCTACCAGCACGCGAGCGAAGTGCGCGACGACGTGGAGAAAGTGACGGGCAAGCCGCCGGTCGCCCCTGCGCCGACTGGCTCCGCCGCAAGAAAGCGCGAGATCGCGATCAGTCTGATCCTGATGCTCGCGATCTTCGGCGTGTGCTACGGGTTGCAAGGCGTCATCCGCACGACCGTCTTCACGATCGTCGATAACTCGCGCGGCGCTCTCGATGCCACGGCCCGCACCTTCGAGCTGATGAAGTTCACGTTCTTCCTCAGCGGCGCGGCCACCGCGATGGGTTTGACGATCCTTGGCCAGCGCCGAGGCAACGACCGTCTGCTCCGCATTTGCGCGCTGGTCGTTGTCGCGCTCGGCGTCTTCGTGCCGGGCGATCTGATCATCCACCTGTGCGGGCTCGCGGGTGCGGGCGTCGCGGGGTGGTGCTGGTATGCGCTCCGCAAGCCGGTCGTGAAGGCTCCGTTCGCGGCAGTCGAAGCGGGCAACGAACCACCCGCGTCCAAACCGCAGCCGCGGCATCTCCTTTCCACCTTCCTCGTCCTGTTATTCATCGTCTCGCTACTCTTCGGCATCAGCTTCCACGCGAAGACGGCGGGGACCGCCGCCGGGCTGACGACGCTGATCACCGTCGGCGCTCTCGATCCGATGTTTATCCACGAGCGCGGGACGAACGGCGCAAACACGAGCTTCAACTTTTTCTCATGGTCGTTCCTCGCCGTGGTCGTCGCCGGCATGGCTTTCAGCGCGGTGTGGCGCGTGGGTCGCGAGGATCAGGGGAAAGTGCCGCGCGATCCGGCGTGGTGGCGCGACTGGTGGACGCAGGCTGCCATCTGGGGCGGCCTGCTCCTCGCCGTGTGCATCGTCCGCACCGCGATGGATCCGAAGGAAGTCTTGCAGCTTCCCGCCGAGCGAAGCGTGCGTGCTGATTTCAACAAGCCCAAGGAATCCGTGCCTGCGGAAATCCTGCGCACGACGGAGAAGAAGTAAGAGCCGCTGTGGAGCTTCATCGCGAAGAGGAAGGGCGGCACGTTGGAAAGACCGATCAGGACCGCAGCATCTCCTCGGAGGGACGCGTGAGCTACTTTCCGCCAGTTGACCACCGGTTGTCCCGTCGTGCAGCTTCGGCTCATGCGCATCCTCCTGCTCTGCCTTCTCCTCGTTCTGCCCGCCGCCGCGCAGCCCTTCCGCGCCGGCGCGGCGACCAGCAATATCACGCCGCCGCTCGGCGGCGAAATCATCGGCGGCTTCCATCCATTTCCGTCGAAGCACGTCCACGACGACCTGCACGCGCGCTGCCTCGTGCTCGATGACGGCGCGACGAAGGTCGCCATCGTCGTGCTCGATCTGCTCGGCGCGAGCGAGCGGATGTATGACGAAGCGCGGCGCCTGATCGTCGAGGAAACCGGGCTGCCGGCGGCGAACCTCTTCATGTCCTGCACCCACACGCACTCCGCGCAGAGCGCGCTGGGAAAGGATCGCGCCGCGCTCAAGGCGGACCTCGACGACTACCAGCGCTTCGTCGCGCGCCGCATCGCCGACGGCGTGCGCCGCGCGCTGAACAACCTCGCGCCCGCGCAGATCGGCTGGGCCGTCGGCAGCGAACCGCGCGAGGTCTTCAACCGCCGCTGGTTCCTGAAGCCCGGCACGATGCCGAGGAACCCCTTCGGCTCGACGGCCGACCTCGTGAAGATGAACCCTGGCTACGCGAACCCGAACCTCGATCGCCCCGCAGGCCCGACTGACCCGGAGGTCAGCCTCATCGCCGTCCGCACGCCGGAAGGCCGGCCGATCTCGGTGTTCGCGAGCTACTCGCTGCACTACGTCGGCGGAGTGGGAGCAGGCCACATCTCGGCGGATTACTTCGCGCTTTTCGCCGATCGGATTCAGCAACTGCTCGGCGCCGACCGGCAGGAGCCGTCGTTCGTCGCGATGATCGCGAACGGCACCAGCGGCGACATCAACAACAACGACTACAGCCGCAAGCCCGCGAAGAAATACGAGCCCTACGAGAAGATGCGCGAGGTCGCCGACCGCGTCGCGCAGGCCGCGCACACGGCTTACCAGACGATCCAGTGGAAGGACACGGTGCCGCTCGGCGCCCGCATGGACACGATCGAGATCGGCATCCGCCGCCCGGCGCCCGAGCAGCTCGCCCGCGCGAAGGAACTGCTCGCGCAGCCGAAGACGGACGTGCCGACTTCGCTCGATGAAATCTACTCCGATCGCATCACGCGCCTGAACGAATGGCCCGCGACGATTCCCGTGCCGCTGCGTGCGCTGCGCATCGGCGACGTGGCGATCGGCGGCATCCCGAACGAGGTTTTCGTCGAGACCGGCCTCGCCTTTAAGAAGCGCGCCGGGTTTGCGCAGAGCTTCATCGTTTCAAACTCCGGCGGCTACTACGGCTACCTGCCGACGCCCGGGCAGCACAAGCTCGGCGGCTACGAGACGTGGCTCGGCACCAGCCGGTTCGAGTTCGACGCGTCGGAGAAGATCCTCGCGCGTCTGCTCGAGATGGTCGCGTCGATGAAGTAGCCCGCTGTTCTACGGCGGCGCGTCTTCGCCCGCGGTCGGCGACGCAATCGCCGGAGCGTGAGTCTTTGCCGGCTCGCGGAAAAAGATGAGGAAGATCACGAGCACCGCGAGGGAACCCCAGGCGGGGATGCGCCAGATCGCGGCCCAGTCGTGCGACAGGCCGTTCACGGGTTCGGCGAACGCGTGCGCGGCGAGCACCTTGCCCGCGAGCAGCGTGCCGACGAAGGCGCCGACGCCCCAAAGGATGAAGGCGATGAAGCCCTGCGCCGCACCGCGGATGCGCTCGTTCGCTTCATCGTCCACGTAGAGCTGGCCGGCGATGAAGAGGAAGTCGTAGCACGCGCCGTGGAGCAGGATGGCCGTGAAGATGAGCGCGGTCTGCGCTGCGCCCGCATCCACGCTGCCGCTGAGCGAGAAGTAGCGCGCGACCCAGCACGCGATGCCCATGAAGATGGTGACCTTGTAGCCGAGCTTCCGCAGGAACAGCGGCAGCAGCAGGAAGAAGCAGACATCCGAGACCTGCGCGAACGAGGTCTTCACGAGCATGTTCTCCCACTTCAACTCGGTGAGGTAGATGCCGAGGTTCACGAAGTAGAAGTAGAGCGGGATGCAGATGAGGAACATGCACACGATGAAGATCGCGAACGACGGCTTGCGCAGCAGCGCGAGCGCATCGAGCCCGAGGATCTCGCCGAGGCTCACGTCGGCGCCGGTCTTGCGCGGCGGCGTGTGCGGCAGCGCGAGCGAGAAGAGGCCGAACACGATCGACGATGCGCCCGCGAGGTAGAACTGGATGGGCGACTCCGCGCCATTGAGCAGGTTCAGCGCGACGAGTCCCGCGATCCAGCCGACGGCGGAGAGCATCTTCACTCGCGGGAAGTCGGTCTTCGGATTCGCGAGATGGTGAAGCGAGAGCGAGTTTCCGAGCGCGAGCGTGGGCACATAGAGCGCGCAGTAGAAAATGAGCATCGGGTAGAAGGTCCCGAACTCCGTGCATTGCGGCAGCGCGCACAGCACCGCGCCGCCGATGATGCCGAGCACGGCGAGCAGCTTCTCCGACGCGAAGAAACGATCCGCGATCAGCCCGACAAGAAAGGGCGAGATCATCGCGCCGATTGCGAACGCGCCATACGCGAGGCCGATCTGCGCGCCGGGAAACTTGAGCGTGTTCGAGAGGTAGGCGCCCATGCTCACATACCACGAGCCCCAGATGAAATACTGGAGGAACATGAACACGGAGAGCTTGGTTTTGAGGGCGGTTTGCATGGTGGGAGGGATGCGTGGGGTTGGGTTCGCGACGAGTTCAAGCCGGAACCGGCGTGCTGCTTAGCGAGGAAGCCACGTGCATGGCGATTGTTTTTGCGCTGCCGATCGCTCGGGATGCCCGCGTGATCGCCGAAGCCGCGACCGCAACTTGGTGACCGGATAATCGAGAGATGACGAGCGGGCATCCCCACTTGCCGCCGCTCCTGCCCGGGTGCTACTTTCACGCCCATGAGCACGCTCGCCGAAATCGAACAAGCCGCCGACAACTTGTCCGCCGACGAACTGCGGGCTTTGCTCGGGCATGTGGCAGCGCGGCTGGACGCGGCGGAGTCGGGGCGCGGAAAGCCGGGAGCGACAGAGCGGTTGATGCGGACGTTGCAGGAGTTAAGTCGACCGATGGATGGCAAGTCGTGGACGAGCCGCGACGAACTGCATGAGCGTTAGGTGCTTTCTCGACACGAACGTGCTCGTCTATGCGTGTGATTCGAGCGACGCGGGGAAACAGCAGGCGGCGCTGGCGCTCATCGCGGAGTTGTCTGCACGCGGCGAGGGAGTGATCTCGACGCAGGTGCTCGGCGAGTTTTTCCACGCGACGGCCATCCGCCGGAAGTTGCTCGCCTCCGAGGAGGCTGAACGCGCGGTGCTCGCGTATCAGGCGGCGCTCATCGTGGCCGCGATCGAGCCGACACTGGTGGCCGAGGCGATCGCGGTTCACCGGCGGTATCAGACGCGGTATTGGGATTCGCTGATCATCGCGACGGCGGTGCGCCACGGCTGCGCGGAAATCGCGAGCGAAGACCTCAGCAATGGGCAGTGTTACAACGGCGTCGTGGTGAGGAATCCATTTCGTGCCGGCGTAGGACCGTAGCTGGAAGCGGCAGCTTGGGATGCCGCTCAGGGAATTTGGTTGAGCGTGTAATACGCCGCGTCGTGTAGCAGCGGCGCGCCGTTCGCGGAGCGCACGCCGGGGAGATGCAGCTCGTGGACGTAGCCCTCGCGCAGACCTTCGACGACGAACCGCGCGCTGAGCGCGTCGGGCGCGACCTCGACCGAGCGGATCGCCAGCTCGCGCGGGTCGATCTCGTCGCTGCCGTAGTTCGAGTGGAACTTGTAGGTGTAGCTCGTGAGCTTCAGCGCATCGGCGGCGCGCAGGCTCGCGGGGTCGATCGGCGCGGTGAAGGTGAGGCGGAAGCCGTCGGGCTGCGCTTCCATTTTCTGCACCTCGAAGGGCACCTTGCCCGTCCACACGAGCCGCTCGAGGCCGTAGGCGCGCGAGCCGAGCGAGTTCCAGCCGCGGTTGGTTTCGCCGACGAACATCGAGCCGTCCGCGCCCCATTCCATGCGGAAGACCGCGCTTTGGAATCCCTGCCGGAAGGGGAAGCACGCGCCTTGATATCGACCGCGCACTTTCTCGAGAAAGACGCGCGTGATGAGCGACATCGTGAAGTCGCCGACGAAAAGCTGGTCGCGAAACGGGCCGAACTTTCCACCCGTCGTGTCGCACAGCACGCCTGTGCAGCTCATGCCCATCTTGCGATACGGAAACCACACCGCGGGCAGTCGGTAGTGCGGCACTTTCTTCGCGGCTTCGGCGACGGTGAGCGTCTCCGGGATCTCGCCATCGATGCGAAATGTCGCGCCGGGCAGCTTGCAATACTCGAGCGCCGACGTGTGCCCGTGAAAGACGCCGGGCTCGACGTGGAAGAGCGGACCCGTGGCCATCCAGTTTCCCTGCTGGTCCGTCACGAACAGATCGCCCGCGGTGTTGAAGCCGAGGCCGGACGGCGAGCGGAATCCGCCGCTGACCGGCTCCCACGAACCATCGGGCCGGATCTTCAAGCTCCAGCCGCGCCACTGATCGTCGGGGTCGAGCTTCTTGCCCATCGAGCAATTGAGCGTGACCCACAGGTTGCCCTCGCGGTCGAAGGCCGGCCCGTAGGCGTATTCGTGGTAGTTGCCGGTCACGCCCCAGCCCTTGGCGAAGGTGAGGTATTCATCCGCGCGCCCGTCGCCGTCGGTGTCGCGCAGCTTGGTCACCTCGGTGCGCTGCACGGTATAAAATGCGCCGTCGCGATACGCGAGGCCGAGCGGTTCGTGCAGGCCGCTGGCGAAGCGCGAATACTTCGGCGCGTCGCCGAGCGCGCCGTCGATGATCCACACCTCGCCTTTGCGGATACTCACCGCGACGCGCCCGTCCGGCAGCGGCGCGATTCCGCTGACTTCGAGCTTCAGGTCCGCCGGCGCGTCGAGCGTGACGATGCGGTAGTAGTCCGCCTCGTCGGCGAACGCGGCGGCGGTGAGCAGGGTGAGGCAGAGAAGTGCGCGGCGCATTACCAGGTGATTTCAGTGGTGATCTTCGCGACGCCTTGCGCGTCGAATGCAGCGCCGCCGCTGACGATCTTCTCGTGCGGCGCAGGCAGAAAACTCAGCGGCTCCTTTCCGCGAAGCGTCAGCGTGCGACGCAGCACGCGGCCTTTCGCGTCCGGCTCGACGCGGTCTTCGACTTCCGTCGCGCCGACGCGGTAGAGGAAGGTCGGCACGCCGCGAGCGTCGAGTCGGTAGCCGCCGAAGATCGTGTGCGCATCAGCCTTCTCGGTGAACTGCGCGGCCTGCGCGAGCTTCGCCACGTCCTTGCCGAGCGGCGCGGCGAGCGGTGCGGCGCGCTCTTCCCACGTGCCCTCGGCGTCGAGAAATGCCCCGCGCCACGCGAGCGCGAGGCGCACCGTCTTCGCGTCGAACGCGACGTGAAGCCCTTGCGGAAAACCGACCGCGATCGTCTGCATCCCGACGTCTTCCATGAATGTGCGGAAGACGACCGGCGTGCCCGTGGGCTTGATCTCGAACTGCCCTTTCTCGAGCAGTCCCTCGGGCAACCGGCTCTGGTCGAGTTCGGTGAGATAGACCCAGAGGCTGTCGATCTGGTGCTCCGCGCTGCCCTTGATCCTCGGGTTCGCCGGCTTGCCGCCGGGCCAGAAGGGCGGCATCCGCGTGCCCGGTCGCAGCGCGCCGGGATCGCGCAGATACGCGTGGAACCACTCGCGCCGCAGCCGCGTGGTCGTGTGCATGAGATCGATCGCCGGCACACCGAGCGACTTGCGTCCTCTCAAGCCGTGACACGCGATGCATGTGAGCCCCGCCGTGCCGATGAGTTCGCGGCCGACCGTGTTGCGGCCCACGTTCGGGATCGGCTCGCCGGGGCGGTAGTCGGTCTCGGTGAAAACGCGCGCGAGTTCCGCGGCGTGTGCGGCGCCGAAGTCGGGCATCCGCGTCGCCATATACGGACGCACCGCGGCGTCGCCGCGCACGACACGCTCGATCACTGACGTTTGCAGCTTCGCGCCGACGCCGGTGAGCGGCGGCGGGATGCGGCCTTCGTCGCCGAGATCGACATCGCCGACGTTTGCGAAATACGCCGCGCGTCCCGACTCCGGTCCGCCTTGTCCGTCGCGCGAGTGGCACGCGTAGCAATTGAGCGCGCTCATCGAGCTGTGCGCGGATGAAGGGCCGGCGGGCTTCGCGAGCGCGGCGCTCAGCGCGGCGCGCTGGCGGTCGTCGAGATCGTAGCGCGGCGCGGTCGCCGGCGGATTCGCATCGAGGCAGCCGCCATTGGTCAGCCGGGCGAGCGGGGTCGCTGTCGGCTTGAACTCGATGCCCGGAGCCGAGTGACACGCCGCGCAACCGAGCGACGCAAACTTCTCGCGACCCTGCGCGACGAGACGCGCATTTGGCTGAAAGGGCGCCGGGTCCGGCGCATCGGCGGTGAGATACGCGGCGAGATCCGCCGCTTCCTCGTCACTCATCGGCACGCGCGGCATTCGCGCGGAAGGCCGCACCGCGAGCGGATCGAGCAGGAAGCTCTGGAGCGACGCGACCGTGTATTTTTCGCCGGGCTTTCCGAGCGGCACCGATGGCACTTCCAGCTTTGGCGGGCGCGTTCCCGGCGCGAGCCCCGGCGGCGGGTAGTCCGCATCCGGCGCATGACACGCGACGCAACCGATGGCGTGATAGAGGTGCCGCCCGCGCTCGACTGAGCCCGCGACGCGCGCCGGCGCGCCTTCCTCGCGCAGCGACGCGAGGAAATGCGTGATCGCTTCGATCGACGCCGCGTCCGCCTTCAATGCAGGCATGGTCGTGCCGGGCTTCACGCTCGCGGGATCGGCGATCCAGCGCCGGAGAAAATCCACGCGCACCCGCGAGCCGACGCCGGCGAGCGACGGCCCCGCGTGCGCGGCGATCTGGTCCGAGCGGTGGCAGTTCGCGCAGTGCAGTTCGGAGAGAAGCACGTCGCCGCCGCTGGAGCGCTCGAAGCCCACGACGACGGGCGCGGCGAGAGCCGGGGAGAGCAGCGAGATGCAGATGAAGATGAGACGCGGGAGAAGTCGCACGCGCGCAACCTATGGGCCGTTGCCTCGCCGCGACAAGCCGCGCGCGCAGGGAATCCGCGTTGCGTCCGCGGCGGCTGCGGTCCACGCTGGCGCCATGAACATCCCGCGCACACAGCGGCTGCTCGCACGGACCGCCGGCCGGATTTATTTCGCCCGCCTCGGCGGCGCGTTTCATCGCGGCTGGCTCGTCGCGGCCGGTGTCGCGGTGCTCGCGCTGCTCGCCGCGCGGCTGCTCGCGATCCTCCCGGCGGAGGTCGTCGTGCGCTGGCTCTGGCTGCCGGCTGCGCTCGCGGCGCTGGTCGCGCTGGTCTTCACCCGCAAGCCGCAGCCTCGCGACACGGCGCGGCTCATCGACGAACGAACCGGGAGCAAGGATCTCTTTCTCACCTCGGCGCTCGTGTCGGATGCGTCCGGCGAGTTCAGCCCGATCGTGCTCGCGCAGGCGGAGGAGCGGTCCGACTCGCTCGATCCGCGCCGCGTCCTGCCGTTCGCGTGGCAGCGCGGTGCGCGCGACATTTTCCTGTCCACCGCAATCGTCGCCGCGCTCGCGATGTGGCTGCCGCAACTCGACCCGTTCAAGAAAGAAGCGGAGCGCGAGAAGTTCGCGAAGCAGCAGCAGCAACTCGAGCAGACGAAGAAGGCGACGGCGGCGCGGGCCGACCAGCTCAAGCAGGACGACGCGAAGGAGAACGAGAAGGTGAAGCAGGCGCTCGCGGCGCTGGAGAAGACTTTCAAGGAAGCGAAACCGCAGGAGCGCGAGGCGAATCTCAAGCGGCTCGCCGAGCAGCAGAAGCAGATCGGCGAACTATGGCGGCAGGCCGCGAGCGAGCGGCGCAACGACGCGAATGAGCAAGGCGGGCAGAAGTTCGGGCAGGCGAATCCGCAGCAGGTGCAGCAGTGGCGCGAGGATTTGAAGAAGGGCGATGCGAGCGCGATCAAGAACGAGATGGAGGCGATCAAGAGCGAGATGCAGAAGATCGCGAAAATGCCCGAGGGTGCGGAGAAACGCGCCGCGCAGGAGCAGCTCGCGCAGCGCATGAACCAGCTCGGCGAAGGGCTCAAGCAGGCCGCGTCCTCGCCGCAGATGCAGGCCGCACTTCAACGAGCGATGGAGCAGCTCGACATGTCGAAGCTCGACCAGATGTCGAAGGAAGCGCTCGATGCGGCGCAGCAGTCGATGAGCTTGAGCGAGCAGGAGCTCGATCAACTCGCGCAGGCGATGAAGGATCAGCAGGCGCTCGAGGACGCGCTGAAAAGTCTGCAAGCGGCGAAGCAACTCGCCGATCAGCAGAAGCTCGACGGCGGCCAGTGCGGCGAGTGCAAGACGATGGCTGACTACGCCGCGCTTTACCAAAAGCTGACGCAGAACAATCAGGTCGGCCCCGGCATGGGCCCGAACGGCCAGCCCGGCGCCGGCGGACAGGCGCCCGAGAACGATGAGTCGGAGACCAGCTTCAAGCAGGAGCGCAGCCCGACGCAGCTCAGCGCGGGGAAAACCTTGCTCCAGTGGAAGACGCAGGAGCTTGGACCGAAGGGCGCGCGTCCCGAGGATTATCAGGAGGCCGTGAAGCAGGTGAAGCAGGGTGTGAGTGAAGCGATCTCCGCCGAGCAGGTGCCGCCGGGCTATCGCGAGGCGATCCAGAAATACTTCGACGCGCTGCCGGCGAAATGAGGCGCGAAGCGGAAGCCGCCGCGTTCATCCGGGATCGCACGCTCCTCCTGCTCGGGCTCGTCGCGGTGTTGTTCGTCACGCTCTGGCGGCTGCCGGCGCTGCGCAGTTCGGTGGTTGTCTATTGCGCGCACGACGCGGTCTTCGCGGAGGAGATCCTGCGCGACTTCGAGATGCGGAGCGGCGTGAAGGTGCTGGTGCGATACGACACCGAGGCGACCAAGTCGCTCGGGCTCGTGGAACTGCTGCTCGCGGAAAAGGACGCGCCGCGATGCGACGTGTTTTGGAACAACGAGATGCTCGGCACCGCCGATCTCGCGGAGCGCGGCGTGCTCGCGCCGCATCGTGGACCGGGCTGGGAGCGCATCCCCGAGCAATGGAAGGACGCCGACGCGCGCTGGACCGGCTTCGCGGCGCGGCTTCGCGTCCATATCATCAACACGCGAAATCCCGCGACCGATCTCGACGATCTCTCCCGTGGCGCAATCGCCAAGCCGCTCTACGGCACCACGCTCACTCACTACACGGCGCTCTGGCACCTCTGGGGACCGGAGCGGCTGAAGACGTGGCACCACGAGAGCCGGGCGCGCGGTCTGCGCGAGGTGAACGGCAACGGGATGGTGAAGGACATCGTGGCGCGCGGGGCGCGCGATCACGGATTCACCGACACCGACGATTTCTTCGACGCGAAAGACCGCGGCGCGCTCGTGGCGATGAAGCCGGTGCGCATCGACGGCGCGAGCATTTGCATCCCGAACACCGTCGCGCTGATCCGTGGCGCGCCGCACGAGGCGACCGCGCGGCAGCTCATCGACTACCTCCTTTCCGCCGAGGCCGAGATGGCGCTGGCAAAATCGAAGTCGCGCCAGATTCCGCTCGGGCCGGTGGATGAAAACCAGCTTCCCGCCGAAGTGCGCGAGCTGCGGGAATGGTCGGCGAAGTGCGTGCCGCTCGCCGGGTTTGTGAAGGATCGCGTGGAGTGCCTCGCGTGGCTCAAATCGGAATACACCGAGTGAATTTCACCGCGCAGGTCGCCCTCGATGCCCTCCGCTGTGCGGTGCTTGCAGGCGCGGCGTTCGCCATCGGTTGGCCGCTCGGCGGTGGGCGGCGCTCGACGCTGCGCACGGTCTGCCTGATCGCGCCGCTGCTCATGCCCTCGCTGCTGATCAGCTACGCTGCCGCGCCGGTCACGCTCATGTTCGGCGGGTCGATGCTCGCGGCGTTTTACTCCGTGCTGCTGATGCTCAAGCTCGCGCCGCTCGCCGCACTGGCCCGCGATTGTTTTCCGTCGCCGCTCAGCGCCGAGGCCGCTTTTTGCGCGCGACTTCTCCCGGCGGAGGGCGCAGCGGCGCGTGCGTGGTTCGCGGTTCGCGCGGCTGGTCCCGTGCCGTGGGCGACACTTGCCGTTTTGTTCCTGCTCACGTTCACGGATTTCGAGCTGGCTTCGTTGTTCGCGGTGAAGACGTGGACGGTGATGCTTTTCGACGCACACGCCGGCGGGCTCGATCCTTCGCTGTCGCTCCGCCGGATCGCGTTGCCGGTGACGATCCAACTCGCGGTGATCGTCGCGCTGCTGGTGCCGAGGTGGAGCGCGACCTCCGGGCGCGTTGGCGCGGCGCGCGGAGGCGGTTTGCATTTCATCATCGCGATCGCCGTGCTCATCGCCGGCCTCCCGCTCGCGCGCGTCGCGTGGCTGGCGGCGACCGGCTTCGCGCAACTGCGCGTGCAGGAAGTTTTCGCGGCCGATCTCGTCGTCAGCCTGGGCATTGCTGCTGCGGCGGCCCCGGGCGTGTGGCTGCTGATGCGCGGACGTGCGCTCGTCGCGCTACCCGGGCTGCTCGGGGCGCTCGTGCTCGCGCTGCTGGTGCTCGCGTTCATCCAAGTCCCGGTGGTGCGGCTGCTGCGCGATACGCCGCTCCCGTTGATCGCGGTCGAGATGTTGCTCATCGCGCCGATCGCGTTTGTGCTGCGCGAGTTGATCCGCGCGCACACGCCGCGCGAGGCGCTGCATCTCGCGCGCATGGCAGGCAGCCGGCGATTGATCTGGGATCTCGCGCTCGCGCCGCGGGCCGGGGCGCTCGCGCTGCTGTTCATGCTCGCGTATTTCGAGCTGACTGCGGCGACGATCCTCGCGCCGATCGGGCTCACGCCTGTCTTTGCGCGGCTGCACAATCTCGCGCACTACGGCCAGAGCGCGGTCCTTTCTGCGATGCTGATCGCCGCGACGCTCGTGCCCGCTGCGCTTCTCGCGTTGACCGTCGGCGCCGCGCGCCTCTATGCACGGCGCGATGACTGACGAAAGCCGCAACCGCGGCGCTGACGCTCCGCTCTGGACGCTCAATAACGTGTGCCTCGGCCCGTCGCGCCTGCGCGATGTGTCCGTCGTGATCCCGCGTGGCGTGACTGCGGTGCTCGGCTGGTCGGGCGCGGGGAAGACGTCGCTGCTCAACGTGCTGGTCGGTTTCGAGAAGCCCGACCGCGGCATCTTCGACGGGCCGCGCTCGTTCTACTGGTCGCCGCAGAATGACGGACTGTGGCCGCACTGCACGGCGCGCGAACATCTCGCGCTGGTGCGTTGCGCCGAGGCGCGCATCGACGAGTTGCTCGCCGGCTTCGATCTCACGGAGCGCGCGGGGGCGCGACCGGACGAGTTGAGTGAGGGAGAGCGTGCGCGGCTCAGCGTCGCGCGTGCGCTCGCTGCGCCGGCAAAGGTGCTCGTGCTCGACGAACCGCTCGCGCATGTCGATCCGGCGCGCGTGGGGCGCTACTGGTCGGTGATTCGTGCGGCGCTCGCGGCGGAGGATCGCTCGCTCGTCTTCGCGACGCATGTGCCGGAGGCCGCGCTCGCCGAGGCGCAGAATGTCGTGTGCCTGCGCGACGGGGGTGTGCTGCACGCCGGGCCGATCGCCGAGGCTTATGCGAACCCGCCGAGCCGCGACGTGATGGAGTGTCTCGGCCCCGGCAATTGGATGACGCCCGAGGAGGCGGACCTGTGGCTGGACGAGAAGATCGACTTCGCGCGGTGTTTCCGGCCCGAGCAAATCGAGATCGAGCCGACGAATCTGAGCCACATGGTCGTGAGGAGCGCGAATTTTCTCGGCTCGTTCGCCGAGGCGGAGTTGCGACATGTGAATGCGGCCGTGGTGCGAACGTTCCTGCACCGACCGGCCGCGGCGGATCTCCAACCGGAGATGCCTGCGGTGGTCCGCTTGCGCGCATGAGGCTCGTCCTCGTCGCGGTCTCGATGATCGTCGCCGCATGTTCGCGCGCGCCTGCGCCGGAGATCACGGCGCGCGAGTGGCGTGCGTGGCAGCTTCCACCGGAGGGAGCTTCGCTGCCGACTGCGCGCAGCCTCGCCATCGGCCCGGCGGATGAACTCGCGGTGCTCGACACCGCGGGGCGCGTGCTCATTTACGACGCTGACGGTGGGCTGGTGCGGCGCTGGCACATGCTCGATGTGAAGGTCGGCAAGCCCGAGGGGATCGTCATCCTGCGCGATGGGCGCATCGTGGTCTGCGACACGCACTATCACCGTATTGTCTATTTCGACCGCGACGGAAACTGGCTGCGCAACTTCGGGCGCAAGGGCGAGGGACGGGGCGAGTTTTTCTACCCGGTCGGCATCTGCACGGACGCGGACGAGAACCTCTACATCTGCGAATACGGCGGCCACGACCGGGTGCAGAAGTTCACGCGCGAAGGCGAGTGGCTCGCGGAGTTCGGCAGCTTCGGCACGGGGCGGGGGCAGTTTCAAAGGCCGAGCGGTCTCGCGTGGCACGACGGGAAGGTTTTCGTCGCCGACGCGATCAACAACCGCGTGCTCGTCTTCGCCGACGCCGGCAATTATCTCGGCGATCTCGGAGCGCTGACATTCGGTCTGCCCTACGACATCGCGCTCGGGCCCGACGGGGTTTTCAACGTGATCGAATACGGCGCGGGCCGGCTCTCGCGGGTGCGGCCGGATGGGAAGCTCGACGGTCAGCTCGGTCGCACGGGTGCGGGAGTTGGTGAGTTTGCGACGCCGTGGGGGCTCGCAGTCGATTCGAGGGGCCGCATCTTTGTCGCCGACACGACGAACCGGCGCATCGTGCGACTGCGGCTTTGATTCCCGTCTGCGACGAGGGGGAGTCTGACGGGGCGTAGCAGCGGAGTTCAGGCGGGAATCAGAGGGGGTTGGAATGGGGGCTGCTTATAGAAATTATCGTTTATATGATTAATTATCCAGGGGGCTGGTAGCCGAAAAATGCACTCAGTGTGACTCTCTCCAACCGACTGCACTCACTTTTTTGGAATGGAAACGCGCCGGCCGTCGTGGACGCCGTGCCGGAAGCGACCGAAGTCTTTTGCGCCAGGATTCAAAGCCAGCGGCTGAGGACGGATCGCGTGCTCGCAGGGCTGCTGCTTTTCCAGTGGGCGGTGGCCTGCGCCATGTCCTGGCCGCGCGGCTGGAATATGGGTGGGGGTGCGCTCGCGCTGCACGCGGTGCAGGGCTGGGGCGTGGTGGTGCTGGGTGCGATCCTTGCCCTGATCCCCATCTTTTCCGTCTGGCTCCGCCCGGGGACTCCGCTGACGCGGCGCACAGTAGCGATCGGGCAGATGCTGTTTGCGGGGCTTTTGCTCCATCTCAGCGGCGGCCGCCCTGAACTTCAGTTTCACGCATTTTGCAGCCTGGCGATTCTGGCGTTTTACCTGGATGCATCGGTTCTCACGATCGCTGCGGCGGTGGTGACGCTGGATCACGCCCTGCGGGGCTCGGTGTGGCCGGAGTCGATTTATGGAAGCGCCCCGGTGCAATGGTGGCGGTGGATCGAGCGCGGCGGGTGGTATTTTATGGAAGCGGGAATCCTCTCGCGATTCATCGAGCAATACCGGGCCGGCACGCTCGAGTTGGCCGGACATGCGAGCCGCCAGCTCAACTTGAGCAGGCAGGTAGCGCAGCGCGAACAGGCCGCCCAGGAGCTCGATGTGCTCAACAAACAGCTCATCGAATCCTCGCGCGAAGCGGGCATGGCGGAGATCGCCACGAGCGTTTTGCACAATGTCGGCAACGTGCTCAACAGCGTGAACGTCTCGGGGATGGTGATCAGCGACCGGGCGCGCCGCAGCAAGGCGGGCGAACTCGGGAAGCTCGCGGCGCTTTTGAAGGAACAGCAGCCGCGGCTGGTCGAGTTCCTGACGACCGATCCGCGGGGCAAGCTCGTCCCCGACTTGATCGCGCACTTTGCGGACGCGCTGCTGGTCGAGCAAGGCGAACTGATCGCGGAGGCGGAGGGGCTCTCGAAGAATGTGACGCACATCCGCGACATCGTCGCGATGCAGCAGACCTACGCCACGTCGTCGGTGATGAGTGAATCGGTGGATGTCGGCGCGTTGATCGATGACGCGCTGCGGATCAATGCCAGCGAACTGGAGCGGCACGGCGTCGAGGTCTTCCGCGACATCGGGAACTTGCCGCCGATCTTTGCGGACAAGCCGAAGGCGCTGCAAATTCTGGTCAACCTGATCACCAACGCGCGGCAGGCGATCGTCGAGCAGGGGGGCGACAAGAAGCTGCTCACCCTCAAAGCCTGCTGCCACGGTGATGAGTCGGTGAGGATCGTGGTGCGCGACAATGGGGTGGGAGTCCCATACGAAAACCTCACTCGAATTTTCTCGCACGGATTTACGACCAAGCGCGGTGGCCACGGCTTCGGGCTCCATAGCGGCGCGCTCGCCGCCAAGGAGATGGGCGGTTCGCTCACCGCGCAGAGCGATGGCCCCGGACGCGGCGCCACTTTCACCCTCGAACTGCCCATCGCTGGGGACGGATGCGTCCAAGCCGCAGCCTGAACGCCGCGCCATGTCATCGCCCATTCCCGCTTCACTCACTCCGCCTGCGGCCGCGCTAAACCGGCGAATCCTGATCATCGACGACACGCCCGCGATCCACGAAGATTTCCGGAAGATCCTCGCAGGGCAGCCGCCTGCGAACACCGGCCTCGACGACCTCATGGCCAGCGTGCTCGGGACGGTGAAGACGGTGCAGGCGTCGCGACCGGAGTTCGATCTCGAGTCCGCATTTCAAGGCGAGCAGGGACTCGAAATGGTCAAACAAGCCGCGGCCGATCAGCGGCAGTATGCGATGGCATTCGTCGATGTCAGGATGCCGCCCGGCTGGGATGGCGTGGAGACGATCCAGCAACTCTGGCGGCAGGATCCCGACTTGCAGGTCGTGATCTGCACGGCGTTCTCCGATTACTCGTGGGATGAAATGGTCAGCAAGCTCGGCCACTCCGACCAGCTTCTGATTCTGAAGAAACCCTTCGATCAAGTCGAGGTGCTGCAACTGGCCTGCTCGATGACCAAGAAATGGTCGCTGGCGCGGCAGGCGGCCACGAAAGTCGGGGAACTCGATCGCCTCGTGCAGGAGCGCACTTCCGCGCTGCGCGGATTGACGGATACGCTCGCGATCGAGGTCGCTGAGCGTGCTCAAGCCGAGGAGCGTTTCTCGAAGGCGTTTAATTTCTCTCCCATGCCGATGGCGATCGTGCGCTCCGCGGAATTGTCCTGCGTCGATGCGAATCGCAGCTTCCTCAAGGCGGTCGGTTGTCAGCGTCGCGACGAAGTCGTGGGCTCCATATTGGAGGCGTTGGGCATCCATCTCGACGAAGCGCTGCGATCGGCTCTCAGCGTCGGGCGCGCGCTGGTCGGCCGGGAGTGCGAACTGTCCGCACGGGGCGCGCAACGGCGGGCCGCGCGGCTCTGGAGTGAGGCGTTCGAGCTGGGCGGCCAGTCGCACGCACTGATCGTCGTCGAAGACATCTCCGAGCGCGCGGCACTCGAATCGCAACTTCGCCAGACGCAGAAGATGCAATCGGTCGGGCATCTCGCCGCCGGCATCGCTCACGATTTCAACAACGTCCTGACCGTGATCCAGGGCCACGCGACCTTGCGCCTCGCGGGCGCGAATCTCGAAGCGCCCATCGCGAAATCGTTTCGCGACATGAACGAGGCCGCCATGCGCGCGGCCAGCCTCACGCGCCAGCTTCTGGCCTTCAGCAGCCAGCAGGTCATGCAACCGCAAGTCGTGCGGCTCAACTCGGTCGTCTCCAATCTCGGCAGCATGTTGCGCCGGCTGATCCCGGAAAGCATCGCGATCGACGTGCGCCAGTCGGAACAGTTGCCGCCCGTGCACGCGGACGTGTGCAACCTCGAGCAGGTCATCCTCAATCTCGCCGTCAACGCCCGCGATGCCATGCCCGAAAGTGGGCGGCTCACGATCACGAGCGAAGCGGTCGTCGTCAGTCGCGAACACGCGGCGCGCCGGACCGAAGCACGCGAGGGAAACTTCGTCCGCCTGACGGTCTCGGATTCCGGAACCGGCATGGACTCGGAAACGCAGCGGCGGATTTTCGAGCCGTTCTTCACGACCAAGGAATTCGGCAAAGGCACCGGCATGGGCCTGGCCACGGTGCACGGCATCGTCAACCAGCACGAAGGCTGGATCGAAGTCGTCAGCGCACCCGGGGAAGGCACGACGTTCCAGATCTATCTCCCCGTCACCGACCTCGATGAACCCGGCGCCGTGGCCGAGGTTTCCACCGTCGCGCATCTACCGCGCTCCTCGAAAACCATCCTCGTCGTCGAGGACGATCCCACGGTCCGCTCGCTCGCCGAGACGGTGCTGGCTGACGCGGGCTACCGCGTGCTCGCCGCCGAGGATGGCAATGCCGCCGTCGCGCTCTGGCGGGAGTTTCAGGGGCCGATCGACCTGTTGGTGACTGACATGGTCATGCCCGGCGGTCTTTCCGGAAAAGAGGTCGCCGAGCGGATCACGATCGATCGGCCCAGCGTGAAAGTGATCTTCAGCAGCGGCTACAGCACCGACCTGTTCGGCGGGCGGATCGACCTGCCCGCCGGCCACGATTACCTGCCGAAGCCCTACCGCTCGCAAGATCTGCTCAACGCCGTCCATCGCTTGCTCAGCTTCGACGGGTCCGCATCGGCCGACAGTCGCTGCGAGGCAGCCTGAGGGACCTCTCGCGCCGGCGGAGCGGGCGCGGCGCATCCAGCCCGAACGCCGTCGCGAACGGCAGTCGCCCCGCCTTCGCGGAGCCCGGTGGATCCACCAGGTCTCGCTGCAACGGAGTGGGAGGAGTGGATGGAACGATGGCTGCTAAATTGCAGACACGCGATTTCGCGCCCACACCACCATGTCCGAAGCCACGACTCCTTTGCCCCTGGAACCCATCATCAACCTGCCGGTGGAGATGGAAAGCCGCCGCATCCTGCTCGTCGATGACACGCCGACGATTCACGAGGACTTCCGCAAAATCCTGGGCGCGAGTCCGGTCGCCAACCCGCAACTGGCCGATCTCATGGCGAGCGTCCTCGGCGAAACGCCGCAGCCTGCGCGCACCGATGTGGTCCCGGGCTTCGAGCTGGACTCGGCGTATCAGGGCGAGGAGGCGATCGGGAAGGTGAAGGCTGCTTGCGCCGCGGGCCGGCCTTACGCGCTCGCGTTCGTGGACGTGCGGATGCCGCCCGGCTTGGACGGAGTCGAAACCATCCTGCGCTTGTGGGAGGAAGATCCCGCGCTCCAGACCGTCATCTGCACCGCCTTCTCCGACTACTCGTGGAGCCAGATGGCCGAAAAACTCGGCCCCTCCGATCGCCTGCTCATCCTCAAAAAACCGTTCGATCCCGTCGAAGTCCTTCAGTTCGCCCACGCGCTCACGAAAAAATGGCAGCTCGCCCGCCAGGCTTCGGACACGCTCGGCGGAGTCCGCCAGATGCTCGAGGATTGCAGCGCGGTGGTGGGCAGCCGGATGGCCGACTTACATCGTGAGATCGCCGCGCGTGTGCATGCCGAGGAGCGGTCCGTGAATACATTCAACGCCTGTCCGTTGCCGATGGCGCTACTCCGTGCCGACGGCCTCGGCTGTGTCGATGCGAACCGCGCATTCCTCGCGCTCGCCGGCTGCTCCCGCGAAGCCGCGCTCGGGCGCCCGCTCGCCGCGCTCGGCCTCGACCTCGGCGAAGACGCGACCGCACTCCTGCGTGCGAGCGAACCCGCGACGGCGTGCGAGTGCACCTTCTCCGTCCACGGCGCGGCGCCGCGCCCCGCCCGATTCTGGAGCGAGTCGCTCACCCTCGGCGAGCAGCCGCACGTGCTACTCGTTCTCGACGCCGACACCGAACGCCTCGCCGTCGGCGTGTAGTCCCGCGCGCTTCGGCCAGCGACCCCGACGACGGAAGGAAGATCCGCATTTCGAAGCACGACGAGTAGCGGGAAGGAGCTTCGGGATTGCCCTCGCTCGGCGCGCAGTGCATAGGCGACCGATGTCCGATTTTTTTCCAAACGCTCCCGGTGGCAGCGGTGGATCGTTCCCGCACGGACCCGACGCGCCGATCGACGCCCCGACGCGCGACGCTGCTGCGGTGCTCTTCAATCGCTACCGTGTGCTGCGCGAGCTGGGGCGCGGGGGCATGGGCGTGGTCCTGCTCGCGCAGGATGAGGAGCTCGGCCAGCCGGTCGCGATCAAGCTGCTGCCCGATCAAGTCGTGAAGGACACGGAGGCGATCAACGATCTCAAACAGGAGGTGCTGCGCGGCATGGCGCTGATGCACCCGGGCATCGTCCGCACGCATCACTTCGAGCGCGAAGGGCAGACGGCGGCAATCGTGATGGAATACGTGGAGGGCCAGTCGCTCGCGGAGTTGAAGACTCAACAGCCCGGCCTGTGTTTCGAACCGGCGCAAATCCTGCCGTGGATCGAGCAGCTCTGCGTCGTGCTCGACTATGCTCACAGCGACCCGCGGATCGTTCATCGAGACCTCAAGCCGCGCAATCTCATGCTCACGCCCGCTGGCCGGCTGAAGGTCGCCGACTTCGGCATCGCCGCGGTGCTCTCCGATTCGCTCAGCCGCAACACCGGGCAGGGCCCCGTCAGCGGCACCCCGGCCTACATGAGCCCGCAGCAGGCGATGGGAAAAAGACCGAGCCCTCTCGATGACATCTATGCGCTCGGAGCGACGATCTACGAACTGCTCACGGGCAAACCGCCGTTTTTTCGCGGGCAGATCCTCGCGCAGGTTTTGCAGGAGCCCGTGCCCTCGATGGCCGAGCGGCGCGAGGAGTTCGGCATCACCGGCCGGGCGGCGCTGCCGCCGAAGTGGGAGATCCTTGTCGCCGCGTGCCTGAGCAAGGATCCCGCGAACCGGCCGCAGACTGCGTCGGAGATTCCCGCATGGCTGCGCGCCGATGCGTCGGCGCCGTTGGGTGTTCGGGAAACCGTGCGGTTGGAACCGGAGCCGGCACGCCCCGCGCGGCGGATGGCGCGGGCCATCGCCGCGGCGGTGGTGCTCCTGGGCGGTGGAGGTGCTGCGTGGTGGTGGGGCTGGGAGGCGCCACGGCGCGCGCAGGTCGCAGCTTCTCGCGGCGGCATCGAACTCGCCACGGAACCGCCCGGAGCAGCGGTGGAGTTGGGATCCCAGGTCCGCGGCACCACGCCGCTGAGCGTGGAAGACGTGCGGCTCGGCAAACATCGGTTGCGGATCGAGCTTCCGGGATTCGACCCCGTCGAGCGCGAGATCACGGTCGTCGCAGACCAGGTCGCAAATCCCGGCCTCGTGAAACTCGTGCGCAGCACCGGCGCCATCGAGGTCCACAGCGAGCCGGACGGACGACCATTCGAGCTGACGCTCAAGCAAACCGCTGTCGCGGGCGAAAAGTTTGAGCCGAAAACCGGGACGACGCCTGCGACGCTCGCGAAGCTGCCCACCGGCACGTATGATTTGCTCGTCCGCCACGAGGGTTGGGCCGATGTGCGGCAATCGGTCTCCGTCGAGCGCGCCAAAACCGCGCGCACTACGGCGGCTTTTCGCACCGGCACCGTGCGGATCGAGAGCGAGCCGCCCGGCGCGACGGTGCTAGAAGGAGCGGCGATTCTCGGCCAGACGCCCGTGCGCGCTCAAGCGAGGCCGGGGTCGCACGATTACGAGTTGCGGCTCGAGGGTTACTCGACCGCGCGCGTGAAGGTCGAGGTCGCGAGCGACCGGGAGGCCGTCGGTCTTGCGCAATTGACGGAGCGGCCATTCGCATCGCCCGCGAAAGTGCTCGACGAATTCGTGCGCGCGAATCTGCCCGGCGGCACGAGCCAGGATCCCGCGGTGCTTCACACAGCGCTGCGTCTTGCCGCCGCGAGCACGCCTCCGTCGCCCCGGCTGCTGGAGCTTTGGGCGGCATTCGTGAAAGCGGCGGACGCGGCGCCCGCCAGTGCGGGCGGCCTCTTCGCGAATGCGCTGGAGCTGGCAGCCCTCGCCCCGGAACAACGGCGACAACTGCTTCCCGCGATCGAAAATGCGGTCGGGAGGTTCACCGGTGGCGATCGCGCGAGCTTCGTTTTCCAAGTGCTCCCGGCGGTCGAAGCGCAGGACGCCGCGCTCGGCGCCGGGCTGCGAAAGCTCGCGCTCGACGGACTCCTCGCCGCTCCGGACGGCGGGGCTTTCGATCTCGCCGTGCTGGTCGCGAAGATGCCCGATACGGAAAGAACGCAATTCTTCCGAAGCTACCTCGGCCGCATCTCGGCGATGAAGAGCACAAAGACGCGAATGCGGCCGATCGAGCAAATCCCGCCGGTGCTTTTCCTGCCCGACTCGCAGACCACGCACGAGTATCACGACGCCTTGTTCACCGCAGCCCGGGTGCCGGGTGCGGTCGAACCTTACTCGGTCTCGCGGCTGGTGGCCGCCGCTGCGCGCGACGGCGAGCCGGATCTGGCGAAGAAGTTCGCGGCACTCGTGAAAGCGAGCGACGACTACAATCTGAAGGCGTGTCGAAAGGCGATCGAGACGGCGACACCGCAGGCGGCGCTGCTGCCGGCGCGCAGGGCGTTCGTGCGCGGGGAAACCGATGCCGCGCTCCGTGCGCTGCGCGAGGCGCCGGCGGGCGTCATGCTCGATGAAAACTCCGCCGACTCGTGGATCGCTCATTTCCGCGAGCGTCGCGATCTGATTGCCGCGCTGGAGATCGCCCGCCGCAGCGAGGGTGCGCCCCACCGGTTTCAATACCTTTTCACGCAACTGCTCGCCGACGGGCATCTCGCGCAGGCAGGTGCTCTCGTGGCCCACGTGTGCGGGAGCAGCGCGACGGCGAAGAAACACGAATGGCTCGCCGCGCTGGGCACCGCGCACCTGGCACGCGGGGAGGATGCACAAGCGCGCGCGTTGCTGGCCGAGGTGCCCGCCGAGGAATGGGCGCCGCCGAAGGACACGTCGATCTTCAGCGTCGCCGGGCTCGGTCGAACGAACCTCGTGCTGCTGAGTGAACTTGGGCTGACCGCACCCGCCACGACGATCTGGGAGGAGCACTTTGCCGAGACTCGCAAGGAGTTCGCCGACCCGAAGCTGTCAGCCTACTCCTTCGACGAACTTTACCTTTGCGCCGCGTGGTTGAAATGGGAGGACAAGCTCGCCGAACTCGACAAACTCCACGCGTCGCGGCCCGGTGCGGTGCCGCCGACCGAGTTGGTGAATCTCGTGGCCGGACTCGCCGCTGCGGGCGAGCACGAACATGCCGCGCGCTGGTGCCGCAAGCTCAAGGGCATCGCCGACGAATCGCACATCGCCCACGCTGCGGGTGCGTTGTTCCGCCGCGGCAAGGATGAACGGACCGCGGCATTTCTCGCGGTGCTCGACCCGGGGAAGCAACAGTCGCTGTTTTGGAAAGGCCTCGCTGCGGCGCTGCTCGCCGGGCTCGATCGCGCAGGCTCCGCGGCGCCATGGGAGTTGCCGAAGGCGGCGTCTGCGCCGCAGCGCCCCGCGTGGGCGGGGACAACCGGGCCGGCGACCGCTCCCGAGCAGGCGCTCGACCGCGCGCTCGCGCACATCGCAAAGCTGCCCGACGCGTCGTTGCGCCAGAGCCTCACGCGTGAAGCGATCAGCGCCGCCGTCACGGGCGGCCTCCTTGAACGTGCGTCGGCGCTGCTGGATCAGCTCCCGATTGCGGCGGGCACGGGCGACTTCGATACCGCCTGCCGCGTGATCGCGTTTGCCTACGCGCGGGCGCGCAATGAAAGCGATGCGCTGCGCATGATCGAACGCATCAAGAGCCCGAATGCGCGTTTCAGCGCCTACGTCGGCTTCACGCTGTCGGACGAGTTGAGCCTGCAATCCTCGACGATCGCCGAATGGCTGACGCTCGCGGAGAAGCTCGTGCCCTCGCTCAAGAATTGGGCGAATTGCTGGAAGGAGAACAGCGCTGCGAACAACTCCGCGCAGGCGCTTGCCGCGCTCGCTTCGGCCACCACGACCCGGCTCAACGACGCGGCCCTGGCGACGCGCCGCTTCGACAAGGCACGGGCTTACATTAGTTCCGTGCCGCTTCAGGATCGGTTTTGGACACGCGGACGGCTCGCTGTCTTCAACGCCGAGGCCGGTCGCTTCGACACCGCGCGCGACCTGGTCAAGGAAACCACCACCGGCAGCCAGCTCTCCGTCGCGCCCGCGCAACTCGCGAATTTTTGGGAAGCGATCGCCTCCCGTCAGGCCAAGGCAGGCGATCGCGCAGCAGCGGAGGAAACACTGCGCATGGCCGAGAATCACCTGCGGACTTCATCGCGCAAATTCTCAAATCCCTCCCTGTTCAACTTCGCGATTGAGGGACTCTCGAAGCCCTCGCAGGAGACGTTCGACGCGTGGAGCGCCGCTGCCGATGCGGAGAAGCGTCCCGTCCCGCCACTTCCCCTGCCGCTGGCTCGCAGGAAGATCGTCGATTTTCTCATCGCGGAGGATCCCCTGCTCGATCCCACCTTCGCGCACGCGATCAGCGACTCGTATCAGGAAGAGGAGTTTTTCAAGACTTTGCGCGGGTTCCTCGCGGTGGGCCCGCTCGAAGAACTCGTGTCCATCGCGTCGCGAATCCGTCTCGGTGACGGGCTCACGGGTGCGGCTCTGACTGAGGCGCTGTGGGATCGCGCTCGTGTGCAGCGCAGTGTCGCGCGGCGGTTCGTGCTCGATGGTCGAACACCGGAGGTGCATGCATGGATCGGTTCGCTGCCGGACGACCAGCAGAGGGCGCAAGCGTGGCTGGGCGTGTGTGAAGGCGCACCCGCCGACGGGTTCTAATCCGCCGCGGCGATTGACGGCGCCACGGCTCCCTGCGCATTTCATCGCCGTGCGTCCACTTCAACTCTTACGCGCTCTATTCCCCGGCTCGCGTCGTGGTGTGACGTGGCGCGCGCTCGCGCCGCTGCTGGTCTTCCTTGTCCTCTTCCTCCTCATCGTCGTCGCCTTGGAATGGCGCGGCGTCTTGCGTTTCACTCGGCCAAATTCGCTTTGGTTCATCGCGGTCGCGCCTTGGTTTTGGTGGCTGCACCACGCGGGCGGCTCGGGGCTTGGGGGCGTGCGGGCGACAGTCGCGCTATTCGTCCGGCTCGCACTTGTCGGTTTGTTCGTGCTGCTGCTCGCGGAGCCGCGCGCGGTGCGGAAGTCGGACACTCTCTCGATCGTCTATGCGCTCGATGTCTCCGATTCGATGGGGGAAAAGGTGAGCGACAAGGCGCTCTCGTGGGTGATGGAGACGGTGCAGAAAAAGCCGGAGAAAGACGAGGCGGGGCTTGTGGTCTTCGGGCGCGATGCGGCGGTCGAGTTGCCGCCGCGCGCGGCGTTCCCGTTCGAGACGATCAACTCGCGCATCGCGAAAGACGGCTCCGATCTCGCGAAGGGCCTCGGCCTCGCGGCGGCGATGCTGCCGGAAGCCAACCAGGGCCGCATCGTGCTCGTGAGCGACGGGAACGAAACTGACGGCTCGGTCGTCGCGATGCTCGACGAGTTGAAGGCGCGCGGCGTTGCCGTCGATGTGTTGCCGATCGGCTTCGACTACGAAAAGGAAGTCTGGCTCGAACGGCTCGACCTGCCGCGCGTCGTGAAGCAGGGCGAGACTTACGAGGCGAGCGTGCTGCTCAACTCGCTCGCGTCCGGACGCGGCACGCTGCGCTTGCAGGAGAACGGGAAGGTGATTTTCGAGAAGCCGGTTGATTACACCGCGGGAAAGAACCGCTACTCACTGCCGCTCTACCTGCGCGAGCCGGGCTATTACGAATACGTCGCCACGATCGAGCCGCTCACGGGCGAGGACGGGTGGAAGGAGAACAACGTCGCGGTCGGGGACTTGTTTTTGCGCGGAGAGGGGAAGGTGCTCATCGTCAGCGCGAGCCGCGGCGATGCGCGCGATTGGCAGCCGCTCTCCGACGCACTCAAAGCCAGCGAGCGCATCGTGCAGACGCGCTTCGCCTACGAGTTCCCGCGAGATTCGCTCTCGCTGCTGCCTTACGATCTCGTGATTTTCCCGAACGTGCCCGCGGACGAGTTCGATCCGCAGCAGCTCCAGAGCTTGCGCGACGCAGTCTACCACCAGGGCACGGGCTTCGTGATGCTCGGCGGGCCGAACAGCTACGGTCCGGGTGGCTATCACCGCAGCGCGGTCGAGGAAGTGCTGCCGGTGACGATGGACACGACGCAGAAGAAGGTGCTGCCGAAGGGCGCGCTCGTGATCATCCTGCACACGTGCGAATTCGCCGAGGGCAACACGTGGGCCAAGCGCATTGCGAAGGAAGCCATCCGCGTGCTGGGCGCACAGGATGAAGTCGGGCTGCTCGATTTCGAGTGGGGCGGGAATGCGACGAACAACGGGATGAACTGGGTCTTCCCGCTCACGCCGGCGGGTGAATACGAGAAGCTGGCGATTGCGATCAATAAAGCCTCGCCGGGCGACATGCCGGCGTTTGAGCCGGGCATGGCGCTCGCGCTGAGCGCGCTCAAAGCGAGCGATGCGTCGGTCAAACACACGATCGTCATCTCCGATGGCGATCCCTCGCCGCCGACTCCGCAGACCGTGCAGGGCTTCGTGGATGCGAAGGTGAGCGTGTCGATGATCGCGATCAATCCGCACGGCGGGCAGGACATCAGCAAGATGGAGTCGGTCGCGCAAGTCACCGGCGGGCGTTACTATTTCCCGCAGGATCCGTCGCTGCTGCCGAGCATCTTCATCAAGGAGGCGAAGACGCTGAAGCGCTCGATGCTGCAAAACCGCGTCTTCACGCCGACGATCGAGTTGCCCGATTCGCAGGCGCTCAAGGGTATCGACGCCGTGCCGCCGCTGCGCGGCCTGGTGCTCACGACGATCAAGCCGCGGGCGAAACTGATCCTGCGTGCGCCGCCGGAGAAAGCGGAGGAAGCCGATCAGATCGATCCCGTCTTCGCCACGTGGCGCTTCGGGCTGGGTGCGACTGCGGCGTGGACGAGCGATCTCGCGCGCAACTGGGCCGCGGATTGGGTGGATTGGGAAAAGTTTAACGCGTTCGTGAAGCAACTCGCGCAGGAGGTTTCGCGGGTGGAGCAGAAGAGCGACTTGCATCTGCGCGCGTTTGCGAGCGGTGGGCAGGGGGTCATCAGCGTCGAGGATTTCGCGAGGGATGAATCCTTCCTCGATCTCTCCGCGCGTGTCGCCGGGCCGCGGGGCGAGACGATCACCGTGCCGCTCAGGCAGATCGCGCCGCGTCGCTATCAGGCCGTCTTTCCGTTGTGGGGAAAGGGTCGCTATCAAGTGATGGCGGCGGGGACGGGAAGCGCGGGCGGGAAGGAGCGCAACGAGCAGGCGCTGGGTGGATTCGCGGTTCCGTATTCCGCGGAGTATCTGCGTTTCAATAGCGATCCGATCCTGCTCAAACAAATCGCCGAGCGCACCGGCGGGCGGCTGCTGACGCCGGCGGATGTGGAGCTTTTCCACCCGCCGCGCGTGACGCGCGAAAGCTCGCGCCCGGTGTTCGATTGGTTCCTGCTCGCGCTGTGCCTGCTCGTGCCGCTCGATGTCGCGGTGCGCCGCGTGCAGCTCGACTGGGATGTGATCCTCGGCTGGTTCCGCCCGCGCCGCGCGGCGTCCACGGACACGATGGGCGCGCTGCTCCAGCGAAAGGCGCAGGTGAAGGAACACCTCGACGAACCGAGAGCCGAGCGCCCGCCGCCGATCGTTGCGACTGTGCGCCCGGCTGCGCCGAGAACCGAACGACCCGTGCCGCCGCCCGCCGAGGAGCCCGGCTGCGAAGCTCAATCGACCACAGAGCGTTTGCTCGCGCGGAAACGGAAGCGGCAGGGCGACGAGCCGAAATGAGCAGCGAAGCCTGCGCGGCAGTGAGTTCGCGTTGTCTGGAAAGCGTCGATTGGCGTTGCCTGAGAACGGAGCCCTGCAATGCCTGTCATTGAACTCGTTACTTCTATCGCCGCCCCTATTGAGCGCGTCTTCGACTTGGCTCGGAGCGTCGACCTCCATACCGACTCGGCATCGAGCACTGGCGAGCGTGCAGTTGCAGGCATCACATCCGGTCTCATTGGCCTCAACCAAGAGGTCACCTGGCTTGCGAGACATTTCGGCGTGTGGCAGTCGCTCACGGTTCGCGTCACCGCGTTTGATCGTCCGACTCACTTCGCCGACGCCATGCTGCGCGGTGCGTTCTGCCGCATGGAGCATCGCCACTATTTCGAGCAGGCGGACAACGCCACCATTATGCGCGACGTGTTCAACTTCCAGTCGCCTCTCGGCCTGCTTGGTCGCATCGCCGACTCTCTCATCCTCACGCGCTACATGAGAGTTTTCCTTGTCGAGCGCAACAGAGTGATCAAAGCCACAGCCGAATCGGATGATTGGAAGCACTACATCCGCGACGCCTAGGCCTCTTCCACCTCAGATCCTGAAGCGTCCGACCCTGGTGTGGCTCGATCACTCGACATTCGGATATGACCGCGTAGCCTCCTTTCATGAGCCAGGCAGTCCAATACATCACCGATGAGCACGGCGAGCGCACGGCTGTCGTCCTTTCCATTAAAGACTACGAGCAGCTCATCGAGGATTTGGAGGACATGGCCATCGTCGCCGAGCGGCGCGACGAACCGGTGATCCCTCACGACCAGTTCCTCGCCGAACTCAAGCGCGATGGAATCCTTTGAGATTCGATGGCGCAGTTCGACTAAAAAAGACCTTCGGAGCCTGCCGCGCCAGGAGGTGGCCCGGGTCGTTTCCGCGGTCGGCGAACTTGCCGCGAACCCTCTGCCGCACGGCTCCCAAAAGCTTTCCGGCTCCGAGCGGACCTACC
The DNA here is from genome assembly GCA_040081625.1 of Chthoniobacteraceae bacterium. Taxonomy (GTDB): domain Bacteria; phylum Verrucomicrobiota; class Verrucomicrobiia; order Chthoniobacterales; family Chthoniobacteraceae; genus VFJQ01. The sequence goes on along the minus strand of JBEBGD010000004.1, from coordinate 20,173 downwards.
GGGTTCGCGTCGGAGATTACCGCGTTATCTACGAGGTCCTCGCCGACTCGCGGATTGTCGAGATTCAGCGGGTGAAGCATCGCAAGGACGTTTATCGCGAGTAGCCGTAACGACTGCGATCAGAGTTCCCCATGCCCGACGTTTTCTCTTCCTTCGCTTCGCTTTCGACCGAAAGCTTCGGCACCATGCCTCGTCCCGACGGTCGCGCTGCCGATCAACTCCGCCCGATTTCCTTCACTCCCGGCTTCGCGCCGCACGCCACTGGGTCGGTGCTTTCGTGCTTTGGGAATACGCGCGTGATTTGTAGCGCGATGGTCGAGGAGGAGGTTCCGCGCTGGATGAAGATGCAGAATGTGCCGGGCGGGTGGGTGACGGCGGAGTATTCGATGCTGCCTTACTCGACGCTCGAGCGGAAGCAGCGCGACAGCAGCAAGGGCCGGCCTGACGGACGCAGCATCGAGATTCAACGGCTCATCGGCCGCTCGCTGCGCGCGGTGATCGATCTCGACGCGCTCGGGCAGCGGACGATTTGCGTCGATTGCGATGTGCTGCAGGCCGATGGCGGGACGCGGACGGCGGCGATCACGGGCGCGTGCGTGGCGGTGGCGCTGGCGGGGAAGCGGCTGCTTGCCGAGAAGAAGATCAAGAAGCTGCCGATCAAGAATTTCGTGGGCGCGGTGAGCGTGGGGATGGTGGGCGGCGCGGCGGCGCTCGATCTTAACTACGTCGAGGACAAGGACGCGGCGGTGGATATGAATGTGGTGATGACTGACGACGGGCGCTTTGTGGAGGTGCAGGGCTCGGGCGAGGAGAGCACGTTTGCGGAGGAGGAGCTGGCGGCGATGCTGGCGCTGGCGAGGAAGGGGATCGCGGAGTTGATCGCGGCGCAGCGGTCGGTGGTGGAGGCTAGCGCTTAAAGCTCGAAGAACCCATAGAGCCGCCGCAGGAAGCCGTCCTTGTAGCGGGCCACGGTCTGGGTCTTCTCGTCCTCGGCCATCGAGGCTTCGATGACGCCGTCCACTTCCATCTTTCGCTGGGCGAGGATCTCCGAGAGGCGCTCGAGCAGGTTTTGGTTTTCGGCGAGGATGCCGGCGAGCGTTTCCTTGCCGATCTCCCACGTCTCGCAGTCGGTGCGGGCCTGGACGGTGGCGGTGCGCGGTTCGCCCGTGAGCAGGCTCATCTCGCCGCAGTAGTCGCCGTCGCGCAGCGTGGCGACGTGCTTTTCCTCGGTGCCGATGTGGACGAAGACCTCGGCCTGGCCATGCACGAGGATGAACATGGAGCGGCCCTCGGCGCCTTGCTCGATGATGTGTTCGCCGCGACCGAAGCGCAGCAGCTTCGCGTTGGCGAGCAGGCGGTCGAGCTGGGTCGAGCTGAGGAGCTGGAGAAAGGGCTGCCGCCGCAGGGAAGTGCGCGCGATCTCGAGCGCATCGCGTTTGTCGATCTTCGGTCGCTGGATTTGCAGCGTGCGGATGGGGAAGGGGATGGTCAGCCCGGCGCGCTGGGCTTCATACCAGATGTTCGTGCGCACGGCGTCGCAGATGGGGTTGTAGCGGCTCTCGTCTTCCATCCAGAAGCGGATCTCATAGACGATCGCGCTGTCGGCGAACTCGCGCAGGAAGACGCGCGGCTCGGGCGAGGTGACGACGCCCTCGGCGGTGAGCGCGGCGTGCTTGAGGCAGTCCTTCACCTGGTTGGGCGGCACGCCGTATTCGAAGTTGACCCGGATGCGGATGCCGTGGGTGCGATCGGGGAACGTGAGGTTCGTGATCGTGGTGCCGACGATGTGCCGGTTCGGGATGTCGTAATAGACGTGGTCGTTGTCGCGGCAGCGCGTGGAGCGCCAGTTGACCTCCATGACCTCGACCCGCTTCGTGTCCACGATGAGCCAGTCGCCGACGCGGAAGGGCTTGCCGATCTCGATCGAAATGCCGGCGATGATGTTGCCGAGCAAATCCTGCATCGCGAAGCCGATGACGCCGACGACGACCGTGGAGCCGAGCACCGCGCCCTGGATCGAGACGCCGTAGATGCCGCCGAGCGCGATGAGCACCGCGGCGACGAAGAGGATGAGGCCAACGACCTGCGAGAGGAACTTCGGCGCCTTCGAGCGCTGGTGCCGCTCGAACCACAGCTCCCAAAAGAACCGGTGAAACAGCGCGATGGCCACGAGCGTGCCGAGGATGAGGATGCCTGCGCGCAGGTGCCGCATCACCGACGCGTGTTGCGGCAGCTCGATCATCAGCACATTCGCCGGCACGTAGGCGGCGACGCAGAGGCTGAAAAGCATGTAGGCGAATCCCAGCGACACGCCCTGCCGGCGTTTCAGCCAGCGGCCGAGCGCGAGGAGGATGAAGAAGAGGACGAGCGCCAGGGCACACTCGACGAGTGCTCCCTGGAGGGCGGTGAATACCTGAGGCACGGGCGCACTACCGCAGATGGAAGGTCCATCCGTCAAGCCGCGCCACTCGCTAAGAAAGTCCGGTGCGCATGGTCTTTCCCAGCGTGAGCCGCCCCGGCTCGCCCCAACCGAACACCACCGATGCTCACCATTTACGGCAGCAAGACTCCGCGCTTTTGCGATGGCGTGTCGCGGCGCGACTTCCTGCGCATCGGCGGGCTCGCGCTCGGCGGGATGAGTCTGCCGGCGATGCTGCGCGCGGAGGCGGAGTCCGGCGTGCGTCGTCCGCACAAGGCGGTGATCATGATCTTCCTGCCCGGCGGCCCGTCGCATCAGGACATCTTCGATTTGAAGATGGACGCGCCGAGCGAGGTGCGCGGCGAGTTCCGCCCGATCGCGACGAACGTGCCGGGCATCCAGATCACCGAGCATCTGCCGCTGCTCGCGAAGATGATGGATCGCTGCACGCTCATCCGCTCGATGAGCGACTGCGACGGACGGCACGACGCATTCCAGTGCCTCACGGGGCGCGAGTTTAAGAACCAGCCGCCCGGCGGATGGCCGGCCTTCGGCTCGGTCCTCGCGAAGCTGCAAGGCGCGTGCGATCCCGCGGTGCCGCCTTTTGTCGGCATGGCGCCGAAGATGGGACACATGGAATGGGCGCGCTGCGGCGAGCCCGGCTTCCTCGGCGTGCGGCACGCGCCCTTCGAGCCGAACAAGGGCAGCGGTCGCGAAGACATGACGCTCAACGGCGTGACGCTCGACCGGCTCTCCGATCGCCAGACGCTGCTCACCGGCTTCGATAAATTCCGCCGCGACGTGGATGCGAGCGGACTGATGGGCGGGCTCGATGCATTTAATCAGCAAGCCTTCGGCGTGCTCACCTCGAGTGCGCTGCTCAATGCGCTCGACGTGACGAAAGAGGATCCGCGCATCGCCGCGCGCTACGGCAAAGGCGATCCGAAGAACCGCGACGACGGCGGACCGAAGTTGATGGAGCACTTCCTCGCCGCGCGGCGTCTCGTCGAAGCGGGCGCGCGCTGTGTCACGGTCGCATTCAGCCGGTGGGATCATCACGGAAAGAACTTCGACGCGCTGCGTCAGGACCTGCCGCTGCTCGATCAAGGCCTCACCGCGCTGCTCGGCGACCTGCGCGAGCGCGGGCTCGAAAACGACGTGTCGGTCGTCGTCTGGGGCGAGTTTGGCCGCACCCCGACGATCAACAAGGACGCCGGTCGCGACCACTGGCCGCGCGTCTCGTGCGCGCTGCTCGCCGGCGGCGGGATGCGGCATGGGCAAGTCATCGGCGCGACCGATCGCCTCGGCGGCGAAGCGACCGAGCGGCCCGTGCGCTTCGGCGAAGTCTTCGCGACGCTCTATCAGCGGCTCGGAATCGACGTGAGCAAGGTCACCATCGACGACCTCTCCGGCCGCCCGCAGTATCTCGTCGAGCCCGGCTGCGTGCCGATGAAGGAGCTCATCTAGCCGTGCTGACGATCAAAGGACAACCCACGGGCCGCTTCTGCGACGGAGTCACGCGCCGCGACTTCCTGAAGATCGGCGGCCTCGCGATGGGCGGCCTCAGCTTGCCGCAAATCCTCCGCGCCGAGGCGCAGTCCGGCATCCGCAAATCGCCGAAGTCGGTGATCATGATCTACATGGCCGGCGCGCCGCCGCATCAGGACCTCTTCGACTTGAAGATGGACGCGCCGCTCGAGATCCGCGGCCCTTACAAGCCGATCGGAACCAAGGTGCCGGGCATCCAGATTTCCGAGCACATGCCGCATTGCGCGCGGATCATGGACAAGCTCGTGCCGATCCGCTCGATGGTCGGTTCGCTCAGCGGCGATCACGATTCACACATCTGCTACACCGGCCACTCCGCGCGTGGCGTGCCAGCGCCGCCCGGCGGCTGGCCATCCATCGGTTCGGTCATGACGAAGCTCTGCGCCGAGACCGGCAAAGCGGTGCCGCCTTTCGTCGGTCTCGCGCCGAATGCCGGCCATCCGCCCTACGGCTCGCCGGGGCATCCCGGCTTCCTCGGACCGGCTTGCGCCGCCTTCCGCCCGAACGGCGTCGGCACGAGCGACCTCGCGCTCAACGGCATCACCAGCGACCGCCTCGCCGATCGACAGGCGCTGCTCGCGAGCTTCGATACTTTCCGCCGCGACGCGGATCACAGCGGACTGATGGACGCACTCGATGTCTTCGATCAGCAAGCCTTCAACGTGCTCACCTCGAGCCGCCTGCTCGACGCGCTCGACGTGACGAAGGAGGACCCGAAAGTCCGCGAGCGTTACGGCAAGGGCGACCCGAAAAACTACGGCGACGGCGCACCGCGCAACAACGAGCACTTCCTCGTCGCACGCCGACTCGTCGAGGCCGGTGCGCGCTGCGTCACGATGAATTTCGGGCGTTGGGATTTCCACGCGCGCAATCACTCCGAGCTGCTCACGCATCTGCCGCTGTTCGACCAGGGCTACAGCGCGCTCATCGAGGACCTGCACCAGCGCGGGCTCGACAAGGATGTGGCCGTCGTCGCGTGGGGCGAGTTCGGCCGCACGCCGACCATCAACCAGGACGGCGGTCGCGACCACTGGCCGCGCGTCGGCTGTGGCGTCGTCGCGGGCGGCGGCTTCAAGACCGGGCAGGTCATCGGCGCGACCGATCGCCTCGGCGGCGAGCCGACCGAGCGTCCGGTCCACTTCGGCGAAGTCTTCGCGACGCTCTACCATTGGCTCGGCATCGACCTCGCGACCGTCACGCTCCCCGACCTCTCCGGTCGCCCGCACTATCTCGTCGATGGCTGGCTGCCGATGAAGGAACTCATTTGATCCGATGAAACTCACCCACGTCATCCCCGCCTGCCTGCTCGCTCTCGTCGCCGCCGCTTTCGGCAAGTCTGCGAGCCTTCAGATCGAACCCGCCGGCGCGCTCTCGCTGCGCGGAAAGGACGCGCGCCAGCAACTGCTCATCACCGCGACACTCGACGACGGCGCGGTGCGCGATGCGACGCACAAGGCGACCTACACGGCGACGCCGGCCGGCATCGTGAGCGTGGACGCGAACGGAGTCGTCGCCGCGATCGCCGACGGCACCGCGACGATCAGCGCCAGCAGCGACGGCGCGACCGCGACGCTCGCGGTGAAAGTGGAAGGCTCCGCGAACCTGCGCCCGATCAACTTCGCCAACGACATCGTCCCCGTCTTCACCAAGGCCGGCTGCAACTCCGGCGGCTGCCACGGCAAGGCGAGCGGGCAGAATGGATTCAAGCTCTCGCTGCTCGGCTTCGAGCCCGACGAGGACTACGAGCACATCGTGAAGGAAGCGCGCGGGCGCCGCGTCTTCCCCGCCGCGCCGGAGAACAGCCTGCTGCTTTTGAAAGGCGCCGCGCAGGTGCCGCACGGAGGCGGCAAACGGCTCGATCCGAAGTCCGCCGACTACGCGCTGCTCGTGCGCTGGGTCGCGCAGGGCATGCCAGTCGGCCGCGACACCGACCCGAAGCTCGCGAGCATCGAAGTGCTGCCGCGGAAGCGGACGATGGCGCTCCGCGGTGAGCAGCAACTCGTGGTGCTCGCGCGTTACAGCGACGGCGCCGTGCAGGACGTCACGCACAGCGCGCTCTACGAACCGAACGAGAAGACCATGGCCGAGGCGGGCGAAGACGGCCACGTCGCGCTTTCCGACCAGCACGGCGATGTCGCGATCATGGTGCGCTACCAGGACAAGGCGACCGTCTTCCGCGCCACCGTGCCGCTCGGCGCGCCCGTCGAGAATCTGCCTGCGCCGCGCAACTACGTGGACGAACTCGTCTTCGCGAAGCTCAAGACCATGGGCGTGCCGCCGTCGCCGGCGAGCGATGACGCGACCTTCATCCGCCGCGTGAGCATCGACATCGCCGGCCGGCTGCCGACGCTCGACGAGACGCGCGCCTTCCTCGCCGACGCCGATCCTGCCAAGCGCGACAAGCTCATCGACGCGCTGCTCGCGAGCCCTGAATACGCGGACACCTTCGCGAACAAATGGAGCGCGCTGCTGCGCAACAAGCGCGCGAAGCCGGCCGATGCGGCGGGCACGTTCGCCTTCCACGGATGGGTCCGCGACAGTCTCCGCGCGAACAAACCTTACAACGAATTCGTCCGCGAAATCCTCGCCGCGTCCGGCGACATCGCCGAGAATCCGCCCGCCGCGTGGTATCGGCAGGTGAAGGAGCCGCAGCAGCAACTCGAGGACGCCGCGCAGCTTTTCCTCGGCCAGCGGCTGCAATGTGCGCAGTGCCATCACCACCCCTACGAGAAGTGGAGCCAGGCCGACTACTACAGCTTCGCCGCGTTCTTCGGGCAGATCGGGCGCAAGGCGACGGAGCCGAAGGATCGCGAGATCATCTTCCACAAGCGCGGCGTCGCCACCGCGATCAACAAGAAGACCAAGCAGCCCGTGAAGCCCGCCGCGCTCGGCACCGGCCCGCTCGAGATCGCGCCCGACGACGACCCGCGGCTCGCGCTTGCCGATTGGATGAGCAACCGCGCGAACCCGTTCTTCGCGCGCGCCGTCGTGAACCGTTATTGGAAGCACTTCTTCAACCGCGGCATCGTCGAGCCCGAGGACGACCTGCGCGAGACGAACCCGCCGTCGAACCCCGAACTGCTCGACGCTCTCGCGGAGCGTTTCGTCGGGAGCGGCTACGATCTGAAGGCGCTCGTCCGCGACATCACGCAATCGCGCACCTACCAGCTCAGCGCCCTGCCAAACGAACACAACGCCGGCGACCGTCAGGGCTTCTCCCGCTACTACGCGAAGCGGCTCACCGCCGAGGTGCTGCTCGACGCGCTCAACGCCGTCACGCGCACACCCGGCACGTTCGCCGGAATGCCGCCGGGGACGCGCGCGATTTCGCTGCCCGACAACAGCTTCAACTCCAGTTCATATTTTCTCAGCGTCTTCGGCCGGCCCGATTCATCGAGTGCGTGTGAGTGCGAGCGCACGCAGGAGGCCAGCCTCGCGCAGGCGCTGCACCTGCTGAATGCGAAGGATATCCAGGAAAAGCTCGCGAGCGATTCCGGTGTCGCCGCGCAGCTCGCGGGCGATTCACGCAGCGACGAGGAGAAGCTGCGCGAGCTGTATCTCGCCGCCTACGCGCGCCAGCCCGATGCTGGCGAGCTCACGCTAGCGAAGACGCACCTCGACAAGCCGCGCAAAGCCGCCGACGGCCAGCCGCTCGACGCCGCTAAAGGCAAGCGCCTCGGCTACGAGGACATCGTGTGGGCGATCCTCAACACGAAGGAGTTTCTGTTTAATCACTGATCCGAAATGTTGAGACGCGCGCTCGGCATCCTGTCTGTCTTCGTCGCTGCGCTGCACGCTGCCGATCTCCCGGAGCCCCGGCTCGACACGGTCTTCCCGCCCGGCGGCAAGACGGGGAGTGAGGTCGAGGTCGCGATCACGGGCGCGAACATCGATGGCATGAACGCGATGCACTTCACCCACGCGGGCATCACTGCGGTCGCGAAGGACAAACGCTTCATCGTGAAGATCGCGCCGGGTGTCCCCGCGGGAATCTACGACGCGCGTGTGAGCGGCCCGCTCGGAGTGTCGAGCCCGCGGGCGTTCGTCGTCGGCACGCTGCCGGAGTCGGTGAAGGCCAAGCCGCACAGCGCGATCGAGTCGGCGGTGGATCTCGCGCCCGACACCGTCTTCAACGGCGCTGCGACCGCGGCGACTGCCGACTATTTCCGATTCGGCGCGAAGCGCAACCAGCGCGTGATCATCGAGTGCGCGGGAATCGAAATTGACTCGCGGATCAAGTCCGTGATTTCCGTGCTCGATCCAGCCGGACGCGAGTTGGCCACGAGCCGAATTGGCGGCGTGCTCGACTTCACGGCGCCGGTCGAAGGCCCGTTCCTGGTGAAGCTGCACGACCTCACCTTCGCCGGCGGCCCGGAGCATTTCTACCGGCTGGCGATTCGCACGGGGCCGCGGATCGACTACGTCCTGCCGTCGTCCGCGGAACCGGGCAAGCGGGCGAAGTTCACGCTCCACGGACGGAACCTGCCGGACGGTGGGAAGCTCGAAGTGGAGATCGATGTGCCGGCGAAAGGCGACTCGCGCGTCGATGGGCTGAGCAGTCCGGCGGCCGCCGTGGTCGATGGATTCAGCTACCGGCATGGCGATGCGAACCCTGTATTCATCAGCTTCGCCACCGCACCGGTCGTCGCCGAGCGCGCATCCGGGGAGGAGCCGCGGAAGGTCACGCCGCCATGCGAGATCACCGGGCAGTTTTTCCCCGCGGGCGACGTGGATCGTTTCGCGTTCGACGCGAAAAAGGGCGAGGTCTGGCGGATCGAGGTCTTTTCCCACCGGCTCGGCGTGGCGACGAATCCGTTCCTGCTCGTGCAGCGGGACGCCGCCGATGTTCAGGAAGTTTACGCCAGCGCGACGAACGTGGGCGGGCAGAAATTCAGCACGCTGAGCAACGATCCTGCGTGGCGCTTCGAGGTGAAGGAGGACGGCGCGTATCGCGTGACGGTTCGCGATCTTTCCGGCGGCGCACGGAGCGACCCGCGCAGCATCTATCGCTTGTCGATTCGCAAGGAGGTGGCCGACTTCCGCCTCGTTGCGCTCGTCGAACCGGCGCTGGAAAAAAAGGACGATCGCGCAGCCACGCCGCGCACGCCGCTGCTGCGCGCGGGAGGGACGATAGCGGTGAAGGTGCTCGCGCTGAGGCAGGATGGATTTGCGGGGGACATTGACTTGCTCGCCGAGGGTCTGCCTCCGGGCGTGAGCTTCGCCCCAGCGAAAATCACCGCGGGGAAAAGCGAGGGCGTCCTGTTGCTGAGCGTTGTGGAAAAGCCGGCGGCGTGGACGGGCGGGATTCGCATCGTCGGGAAGTCTGGCGACCTCGTGCACGAAGCGCGTGGCGGTGTCGTGCGCTGGCCCGTCGTGGACTTCAACCTCGATGGCGTGCAGGCGCGGCTGAGCCGCGACATCGCCCTCGCGGTGTGTGCGACGGAGGAGACGCCGATCCGGATCGACGCGACCGAGGCGAAGCCGGGCGAGATCGTGCTGAAGGTTACGCGGACCGCCGGTTTCAAGGAGGCGCTGAAGCTGAGCGCGAATATCGCGGGCGTGAAGGAAGTCGATGTCGCGCCAACCGCCGCGACGGCGACGGCGAGCGTCGGGAAGCTGCCCGCCGGCGAGCACACGATCTATTTCAGCGCGCAGACGAAGGGGAAGTTTCGCGGCAAGGATGTCGTGACCACCATCTACTCGACGCCAATCAAAATCGTCGTCCCACCGAAACCATGAAGTCCGCCCTGTTCGCCATCTTCGTCGCAATCGTCGCGAGCGCCGCGGACAAGGGTCCGCTCCCGATCGCCGCGCTCACTAGCACGGAGCCGGTGGATTTCGAGCGCGAGGTGCGGCCCTTCCTCAATGACAACTGCCTCGCCTGCCATTGCGAGACGACGACCAAGGGTGGACTGAATCTGGAGACGCCGGAGTTGATGCTCAAGGGCGGGGAATCGGGCGCGGGGATCGTGCGCGGAAAGGCGAGCGAGAGCCTGGTGCTGCAGGCGGCGGCGCATCTCGACGCGGACCTCGTGATGCCGCCGCGCGAGAACAAGGCGAAGGCGAAGAATCTCACGGCCGAGCAGCTCGGGCTGCTGAAGCTGTGGATCGACCAGGGCGCGAAGCCGTCGGCGAAGGTCGAGCGCGTCATCGCGTGGCAGCCGTTGCCGGGAAATCTCAACGCGATCTTCGCGGTGGCGATCACGGCGGACGGGCAGTTTGCGGCGTGCGCGCGAGCGAATCGCCTGTCCATCTACCACCTGCCGTCGGGCCGCGCCGTGTGGAGCGAGGTCGCGCATCGGGATCAGGTGAACGCGCTGGCGTTCAGTCCGGATGGAATGCTGCTCGCGAGCGGCGGATACCGCGAGGTGAAGCTTTGGCGCCGGGCCGCGATTGAGGGCAAGCCCGCGCAACCAATCGCAGGTGTGACTGGGAAGATCACGCGTGGGGACGGGCAGCGGTTCGTGACCGTGGAAGGGAACACGGCGAAGTTGTGCAGCGCGGACGGCAAGGTGATCGCCGAGTTGCGCGGGAACCGCCACGCGCGGGAGGCCGTCGCCGGGCGCGAGCGCGCGCTGCAAGTCGAAGTGGGGAATGTCGCGTATCGAAACGCGGCTGTGCAGACGGCTGAAAAGGCGCTCACGACGGCGCAGGAGCGTGCGAAGAAGTCCGTCGCCGCCGTGCCGGCGAAGCAGCAGGATCTCGCGGCGAAACAGAAAGCGCTCGCCGATGCGAAGGCCGCGAACGACGTCGCAGCAAAGACGCTCGCGAGCGGCGAGGCGGAGTTAAAGAAGGCCGATGCAAATGTGCAGGATGCGGCGGCGAAGGCAGCAAAGCTCGCGACGGCAGCGACCGAGGCGCTGAAGGGCGCTGCGGCGGTGGATGCGACCAAGGTCGCTGCGGACGCCGCGGCTGCGCTGCAAAACGCGGCGAGAGCGCGCGTCGAGCGCGATCAACGCGAAGCGCAGCGTAAGCAGGCGGCGGAAAAGATCGAACCTGCGGGCAAGCTGCTCGCCGATGCGGAAGAAGCAGCCAGGCGAGCCGAGGCCGCGCGCGGTGTGGCCGAGACGGAACTCCAGCACACGAGAGCCGAGGTCGAGAAGAACGCGACCAGCGTGAAGGAAGCGAAGGCTTTGGTCGATCTCGCGGAGGCGCTTCGGAAGAGCGCGGACGATGAGCTCAATGCGGCACGGCAGGCCGCGACTGCTGCGGAGCAGACGATCCTCGCGGTGGCGTTCTCGCCGGATCATTCGACGGTCGCGACCGCGGGCGACGATCAGCTTATCCACACGTGGAGCGCGGAGAATGGCGCGGCGTTCGACGTGTTGAAGGGACATCAATCCGCAGTCACTGCGCTCGCGTTCCCGGCGAATGGCGAGCTCGTGTCCTCGGCCGGCGATGGCAGCGCGCTGGCATGGAACATCAAGCCGGAGTGGAAGCTCGAGCGGGTGATCGGCACCGGCGATAACAAGTCGCCGCTTGCCGACCGCGTGAACGCGCTCGCTTTCAGCCGCGACGGCAAGTTCCTCGCAACGGGCAGCGGCGAGCCATCGCGCGGCGGCGAAATCAAGCTTTGGAACCCGACGGACGGGCGATTCGTCCGGGAGTTCGCGAAGGTTCACAGCGACGCGGTGCTGGCGTTGGAATTTTCGACTGACGGGAAATTCCTCGCATCCGGGGCCGCCGACCGGATGGCGCGCATCGTCGATCTCGCGACGGGAAAGCCGGCGCGTTCCTTCGAGGGGCACACGCATCATGTCCTGGGTGTGAGTTGGAGCGCGGACGGACGCACGCTCGTGAGTGCCGGGGCGGAAGGCGTCGTGAAAGTGTGGGACGCGACAACGGGCGATCGAAAGAAGAACATCGACGGCTACGAGAAGGAAGTGACCGCTGTGCGCTTCCTCGCAGCTAGCGCGAATCTCGTGACCAGTTCAGGCGATAACAAGGTGCGGCTGGTCGCGCTCGACGGAAAGGAAGTGCGCGTCTTTCCCGAGGTCGGCGACTTCATGGGCGCCGCTGCGGTGAGCGCCGACGGCAAGGTCGTCGTCGCGGGCGGGCACGACAGCGTGCTGCGCGTGTGGAATGCGGACGACGGCGTGAAGCTCGCGACATTTGCCGCGGACAAGCGCTAAGTGGGCGGCGCTACTTCTTGCCGAAGAGGCTCCAGCCCGAGCCTTTCTCGGTCTTGCTCTGCTGCACCTTGAGCTGTCCGAGCAGCCCTTGCAGACTGAGGTAGATCTTGTGCCACTGCGCTTCGACCTGCTGGACGGCGTCGGGCATGTCGCTGAGGAAACGCAGCGAGGGCGCGGTCGCGAAAAGCTGTGTGACGTCCTGCTTGCTCGGGCCGCTCTTTCCATCAGTCGAGGCAGCGATGGCCTCGAGGCCCTGGGCGATGATGCTCTTGACCTCGAGGAATTGATTCTCGTCGTCTCGGCTGAATTTGCGGTCGCGGGCGAGGTTCAGGAAGTGATTAAATTGCTTCCAACACTCGATGTAATTCTCGAGCGAGAGGATGAAGTCTTCGATGCTCTTGTAGTGCATGGCGGGTGGAGTGAATGTGCGGGCGAGGTTGAGAGTGGCTGGGTTGAGAAAGACGAGCGCGCCGCCCTTGAGTTCGCGCGCGGTGATGGTGAGGCCGCTGAAATGGATGAGCAATTCATTGAGCGGCAGATTCGCTTCCTGTGCGCGGCGAAATGCGCTGAGCACCGCGCGGCCGATTTGCAGGACGGTGGCTTGAGGGAATTGGCAGGGCAGCGTCGAACTTACGATTTCGCCGCCGCTGTGGATGGCAAATGAGCCATTGGGCAGGCGCTCGGGACGGAGCGGCTTTTGCGTGCGCGAGAAGGGCTTCAGGATACCCATTTGGCCTCGATCTGTTTCATGGTTTCACGGATGTGTGGCAGCACTGCGGAGCGGGTGAAGCCGACGCCGAGGCATTCCTCGTCGCCGACGAGAATCGCGATGTGGCGCTGAGGGCCGAGGGCTTCGACCTCTTCGAGCTGGCCGGCCTCGAGCACGTCGCCGAGTTCGCGAAGATCCGCTGCGGTGCAGCGAATGAGCGCGGAAATCTGGTCGGGATTCTCGCTGCCCCAGTGGTCAAATGTTCCCGGGTCAGCCGTCTCGACGGCGACTGCGAATTGCACGCCCTTGTGGCGGGCAAAGGCGGCCAGGCCGGTCGCCTCGGGATCGACGTGATCCGCTGCCACTGCGCTCTCGTCGAGCAGTTGCGCGGTTTCCATCAGCAGGCTCTCGTAATTGGTAAAGATCGTGCGCGGTCGCGGAATGTCGTGCGGGAGAATCTCGAAGTTGCCGGACTTCCAACGCAACATCTCGAACAGCGCATCCTTGCCGGAGAAGTCGCCAGTGGCGGCATCGATGATCTCTCCGCGCTGCACCCAGATGCGGCCGTCGTGGGTCGCGGTGGTGATCTTCAAGATCGCAGAACTCTGCGTGAGGCATTCGAGCTGGATGAGATCGATCAAGGTTTTGCTTTGCACGCCGCGAAACCCGCCCTGGTCTTCACGTTCAAGGAGCGACTCGATAGCATCGACGAAATTGATGATCTCTTTTCCCGTCTTGGGCTTTTCGATATAGAGATCGATGCCCATCGCGTAGGCGCGGGCGCGGAATTGTTCGTCGTCGGAGCCGGTCATCACGACGACTCGAAGCGAAGGGAATTTACGTCGTGCGATTGCGAGCACTTGAAATCCATCCATCTGTGGCATGCGCAGATCGAGCAGCATCAAGTTGAACGTCTGGCTCTCAATGAGCGCGACGGCCTGCGCGCCGGAGTCTGTGGTGACGATCTCAGGCAGGCTCGGCAGGCGGGCGAGGATCTCTTGATAGATCTCAAGAATGTCCGACTCGTCGTCGAGGATGAGGATGCGTGGCTTATTGGCCATGGACAGGAATCAGCGGCTGCGCGCAGTGGGCGCGCTCAGCATTCTATTGGACGAGGGATGATGCGACATGCGGTGCGTCGATAAGCACGAGACAGACCAAGCACGCAATCACGACGGGCCTTTTCTCGGAAGTGCGATGAATCCAATCCGGGACAGGTGATGGCATCACGGCTGCTTTTCTCAACCTTCACAACCACCCATCAACGGTCCGATGCTTCGCTACCTCAAGTCCCTCTTCCGCAGAATGCAGCCCGCCGCCGCTGCCTCGTCTCCAGCCACGTCCGCAAGACCGGGAGCGGGTGGGGATTCCCAGTCCGACTCCAACGCGCCGGTCCAGCGCGTGGAAACCGCTCAGCTCGCGCTCAACGCGATCATGACACGGTTTCCGGACGACCTGCGCAAGCTCGTCCTCAAGCTGCCTACGCCAGATGCGATGGTAATCCTGCCGCTGCCGACCATCCAGAAAATGCTACCGACCGGATCGGTGAAGATGTCGCTGGCGAGCGTTGTGCGGCAATCGCCGCCAGGCACCTTCGCGACCATCAACCCGCAGGACAAGCGCATGGTCGAGGTGCCGCTCGCCGAGATTTTCAAACGCATCAGCCCGGCACTGCTCAAGAAACGGTCCGACCAGAAACTCAACGAATTGGCAGCCGACGGATTCGACATTTTCGGCGACGATGAAAACCCGCGCACGCTCGCACCACGAGTCGAGGGAACTGCCGCCGCGTCGGGCGCGGCACCTCGGGTCGTGCAAGCCAGGAAGGTGCTGAAAGTGGCGCCGGGCCTCGTCACGGTTCCGCCGTTGACGGCAGCCGCGCCCATCACAGCGAAGGCACCCGAGGAAGCGCCAGCGACGCTCCCGAAACCGAAGCCGCTCGTCGTCGCTGAGCCGGCAGCAACTCCGACAACGCGCAAGGGCGGAAAGAAACAAGCGGCAGTCGAGAAGTCGCCCAAACCGCAGCCCGCTGCGGCAGAACCCGAGCACGCTCCGACTGACGAACAGCCGAGGCTCGTAATCTCGCTCAAGGATCTGATCGGCGCGTGGCCGGAGCCTATCAAGTCCGAGGCTGCCGCGCTCAACGGCGCGACCCTTTCGTTGCCCGGCGCGGACATCGCTGCCGGACTCGCCAAGGGTAAGGTAGCCTTCGCGTGGGGGCAACTTCGCGGGTGGATCACTCCTCCGCCTTCCGAGCAAAGCCAAGGCGGCGAGGATACCGAGATCGTCCTGCCGCTGCGTGTGCTCGCACCCGCTTTCCTCAAGCACACCAAGGGCGCGACAACGGCGCGCAAGGCTGCTGAGGTCGGCGATATTCCTGAGCTATTCGCCGGCGGACGAGCAGCTCCCGCCAAGCCCGAAGCGAAAGCGGGCGAACCGGAGCCTGTCCCCGCTGCTGCTGAACCCTCGGCGGTCGTCGTTGACGCTCCAAAGACAGACGAGCCTGTCGTGGCGAAAACCGAAACGCCAGCCGAGCCGCCGGCCGCAGCGGAAGCGGTCGTCGCTGAAGTCGAGCCGTCCGCCGCGCCGGAAGCTCCAGTCGAAGCGCCGGTTGACGAAGTCGTTGTTGATGCGCCGAAGCCTGTCGAAGTCGCGCCCGAGCCTGTCGTCGCGGCGCCACCCAAGACCATCGGGGAATTCCTCGGTGATCCGCAAAAGACCAGTTGGTCGCCGACCGAAGTCGTGAATCTGCTCTGCGAGATCGAAGGCGTAACGGGCGCCATTGTCGCGCTCCAGGAAGGGCTCGTCATCGCCCACAAGCTGCCCGAACCGTTCAAGGGCGAGACTTTCGCGGCGTTCCTCCCGCAGATTTTTGCGCGGCTCAACAACTATGCGGGCGAGATGAAACTGGGAGCCGTGAATGAACTGACGATCCAGACCGAAAGCGGCCCCTGCCATATTTTCCGCCGCGGGCAGGTGCTCTTCGCCGCTCTCGGAAAGCCCGACTCATCCGTGCCACTCACCAGCTTGCGGCTTTGCGCTGACGCCGTGGCAAGCTAATCGCTATATCAATTTCGACAGACCCATGGCTATCATCAATCAAGCAACCAAGGAGCTTCAGGTGAAGATCGTCTATTACGGACCGGCAAAGTCCGGCAAGACGACCAACCTCGAGCAGGTTCACTCCAACGTTCAGGTCCCGAATCCCGATGCCAAGGGCAAGATGACCTCGCTCGCCACAAGCAGCGATCGCACGCTCTTCTTCGACTTCTTCCCGCTTGAGGCCGTCGCCATCAAGGGATTCAAGACCAAGTTTGCGCTCTTCACCGTTCCCGGCCAGGTCATCTACAATGCCACCCGCCAGATCGTGCTCCGCGGGGTCGACGGCATCGTCTTCGTCGCCGACTCGCAGTATGAAAAAATGGAGGAGAACATCGAGACCTTCACTCACCTCCAGGAGAACCTGAAGGCGCTGAACCTGAACCTCGATGATATTCCCTATGTGATGCAGTATAACAAACGGGATGTGCCCGATGTGGCGCCCGTTGAGTATCTCGAGTTCCTCCTGAACAACCGGGAAGTGCAGGTTCCGTCCTTCGAGGCATCTGCCTCAAACTGCGACGGTGTCTTTGAGACGCTGAACATGATCACCCGGATGCTGCTCCACAAATTCCTTAACGACGGCGTCCGCTCGCGTTAATCATTTCCCCTTATACCGACCATGGGCTCATTCCCCGCACTCAACCAGGAAGACATCGATCTGATCGATCGCGTCCTCCGGGAACTTCTCCAGAAGAGCGAAGCGAACATTGCGCTGCTCGTGGAGAAGGCCGGCTATCTCATTCATCAGTGCGGCAATCCTGAGCAACTCGATACCACCACGTTTGCCACCCTAGGCTCGAATGCCTACAACGCTGTGCAGTTCATGGCGAGCCTCGTGAACGAATCCAACTTCACGAGCATGTATCAGCAGGGCGAGAACTTCAGCACCCTCATGGTCAATGTGGACGAGAACAGCCTGCTCGTGATCGTCTTTCCCACTCACCTCACAGTCGGCTCGATGAAATACTACGCCGGCCCGGCTGTCCGCTCGATCCATGACCGGATCAAAGTGTCGAGCATTCGCGGTGATGTCGTCGATTTCAGCGACGTGAACGCCAGCGACGTGCAGGCGCTTTTCCACAAGGGCGAATAAGGCCGCGGCGCTACGGCTTGCGGCGCTTCTCGACTTCCTCGAAGACCTTCATCGCACCGAGCAGAATGAGCGCGGGCCGGATCAGCCCGGCAAGCAGTCGCGTGAACGCGCCGACAATCTGCCCCACCGGCAGGATGGTGATGACCAGCCCGACGATGAACGCCGTCGCTGCGCACCTCACGGGTTCCTCGCGCGCGCACTTCTCCGCCACGCCGCACCAGTCGCGGATCTGCGCTTCACAACAGCCCGCCGCCGGCGCGGGGCCGGCTTCCGGACGCTTGGGTTCGTTGAGGGAGGACATGCCGTCGCATTAAAGCCTGAGCACAGAGCGGTCAAGCGGTCGGGAAAATTCCGGTTGGCAGTGCAGGCTCGCTGCATACCTTGCGCGCCTTGCGAATGGTGGCCGTAGCTCAATGGTAGAGCTCCAGGTTGTGGTCCTGGCTGTTGCGGGTTCGAGTCCCGTCGGTCACCCCATTCGCCGCAGTGGAGCACTGCGATCGGCCAAAACTCTCTGTCATCCGCGCAATCCGCTTCCATCCAAGTCCCAGTGAAAGTCCATCCCAACGTCGCAGAAGCCATCGTCGGAGCGCTCCTCGACATCTTCAAGCAAGGCCGCTACGCCGACCGCGTCATCGAGTCCTCGCTCAAGGAGCACACCAAATGGGGCTCGCGCGACCGGCGTTTGGTCGCCGAGACCGTTTACGACCTCGTCCGCTGGTGGCGCAGCTACTGGTATCTCACCGGCCTGCCCGATGCCGAGTGCCTCGACCAGGAGAAAGTCAGCGCGCGCCGTGTCTGGCACGTCTGGGGCGTCTATGTGTGGCGGCAGACTGGAGAATTCCCGGCCATGCGTGAGTGCGAAGGCCTCGATAGCCGCATGATCGGCCATCGGCTGGAGGTGAAGACGAAGCCCGCCATCCGCGCCTCCATCCCCGACTGGCTCGATGAAACCTGCGCTGCCGAGCTGGGCGAGTGCTGGCCCGCCGTGCTCGACGCCCTCAACGAAAAAGCCGACGTCTTCCTCCGCGCCAACGCGCTCAAGAACACCACTGCCGAACTCGTGCGCACGCTCACCGACGAGCGGATCGACGTCGATCCAGTCGAAGGCCTGCCCGATGCCGTGCGCCTGCGCGAGCGGCGCAACGTCTTCAACACCCCCGCCTTTCACGCCGGCCTCTTCGAAGTCCAGGACTCCGCCTCCCAGCGCATCGCCCCGATGCTCGAGGTCGCGTCCGGTATGCGCGTCATCGACGCCTGCGCCGGCGCCGGCGGCAAGACCCTGCACCTCGCCGCGTTGATGAAGAACAAAGGCCGCATCATCGCGCTCGACGTCCACCAGTGGAAACTCGACGAACTCCGCCGCCGCGCCGCGCGAGCCGGCGCCGACACCATCGTCACGCGCCTCATCGAGAGCCCGAAGACGATCAAGGACATGCACGAATCCGCCGACCGCGTGCTGCTCGATGTCCCGTGCTCCGGCCTCGGCGTGCTGCGCCGCAATCCCGACACCAAGTGGAAGTTCAAGCCCGAGGAACTCGACCGCCTTCGCGCACTGCAAGCCGACATCCTGCGCCGCTACTCGCGCATGACCAAGCCCGGCGGCAAGCTCGTCTATGCCACGTGCAGCATCCTCCCGAGCGAAAACGAAAAGCAGGTCCAGAGCTTCCTCGCCGAAGCCGGCGCGCAGTGGCAGCTCGACACCGAGCTCACCCTCCGCCCCGATCGCGACGGCACCGACGGCTTCTACGCCGCGCGGCTCGTGCGCGTGAGCTGAGTCACCACTTCGCGAGCTGGCCGGGGAAGCGGCAGCGCACGCAGTCGCTCGCGTCCTGCTGGCAGAAGTCCTCGTAGATTTGCAGGAGGCCCTGCTGCACTGCGGCTGAGCGGAGAAGCTCGCGGGCGCGTGTGCTGTCGTCGCCGAAGAGCCGCAGCGCGGCGATCTCGACGCGCCGATTCGAGAGTGTCGCGGGGAGGTTCTTGAAGCCGAGCCAGCGCGACGAATCCCCGGCGAAGGCGAGCGGGAAGAAGACGTTCGCGAGCATCTCGGTCACGCGCGTCCCGCCGACGAGCGCCATGCGTTTGGCCGATGGCTTCGACGTGAGCGTGTAGTGGAAGTCCCAGAACTCGTCGGTGAGCGTCGCGAAGAAATCGGTGATCGCCGCGGGATCGCAGCGCTGCGCGAGCGCGCGGACCTTTGTCCAATGGCGGACGATCTGCGCGAGCGCGGCGAGGCGGCGTTGCGGGTGATTCATCGGGCGCTGGCCGCCGGGCTTCCACAGCGGCGCGGGGATTTCGAGCCGCTCGAACTCCGCGCGCTGCGCCCACCACTTCGCCCACATGCCGCGCAGATACTCGCGGCTCTCCGGCGGGAACTCGCGCTTCGGCAGGAAGCCGGCGACGCCGAAGATCAGCGCGTCCGCGTCGTCCTTTGCGGCGCGCAGCAGCTTCAGCGGAAGGCGCTGCGCGAGCAGTGTGAAGGGAAGCTTGTTGCTCTTGTAGCCGAGCGTCGCGGCGAGCGCCTGGTGGAGCGCCTCGTCGGCGCCGTGGATCTCGCCGAGCCGCGCGAGCGCGGCGGCCTTGCGCCGGAGTCGGTGCTCCGCCGCACCGAGCAGAACCTCGCGCACCTTCTCCTCCGGCAGCTCGCGCAGCGGCGCGACGCAGCGCCCGGGCTTCGCGTCGGGCTGCGGGTTCGGCGGCTCGTCGGTGAGACGCGAAAGATCGAGGAGCACCTGCGGCACGAGCCGGTGCGCGTGCGTGCGGGTGAAGAACTCCGCCTCGCCGCGCTGCGTGAAGACGTGCAGCACCGCGGACTCGAACGCCGGATTCCCCGCGTGCCCGTGCCGCTCCCAGTCGCGCACATCCATGTCGAGCTCGATGCAGCCGCGCGCCGGCTCCGCGCCGTCGAGCGCGACGGCGGCGTCGATGAAGTCCGGCCCGGCCTCGCGATTCCACACGCCGAATTGCGTGATCGCGACCGCGCGCCCATCGGTCGTCGTGAACTCGCGCCCAAACTCGCCCGCGAACCAGCGCGCCTGCAACTCGTGCTCATCGATCCGGCGCGGCGCGCGCAGCAGCGACTCCTCGCGCGCGGGCGGCGAGAGCAGCGCTGCGTAGCGGTCGCCGGCGTTCATTTCGCGATGCTCTCGGCGAGCTGCGACTCGAGCGAGCGA
>JBEBGD010000204.1:0-2684 GCA_040081625.1 Chthoniobacteraceae bacterium | reverse complement strand
CGAGGCGCCGCCGCTACGGCTGTGGGAAGATCTGCACGGCATCGATGTGGACGTTGCCGTCCGCGCCCCCGGTCGTGAACGTCACCGCCGCAGGCTTGCCCGGCTCGAAGCGGAAAGTCCCGAGCGAGACGAGACCGTTCGGCAGGCTCGCCGGCTTGCGCTGGTTGAGCGTCACCGTCTTCGCCCCGTCGGCGCTCTCGATCGTCACCTGCGCGTTGCTCGCGCGATTCTCGTGCGAGCCGGAGCTGACGCGCACTTCGTAGCGGCCTGCGTCCTTGATCGTGAATTCGTAGCGCGCCGTCGCCGCGGCCCTCGCCCCGGCATAGCGGTAACCCTTCGCCACGTAGTCCGGCAGGCCGGCTCCCTTCGTCCACGAGCCGGTCAACGTCGCCTGCTCATCATCGACGACGATTCCACCGAGCGAGGCGGGCGCGATGCCGGCGGGCGCGGAGTCATGCTTGTCCTTCGACGGCGCTGGCGGCTGGTAGCCGGCGGGAAGCGTGAAGGGTCCGTCGAGCGTCTCGCGCCGCGCCGCGCCGCGCAGTTGCAGCAGCTCCACGAGCTGCGGCCAGTAGCGCTCATATACTTCGCGCGGCAAACATTGGTTTTTGATCGCGACCGACGCGGCCTTGCCGACGACCTCGCCGATCATGCCGCCGGTCTTCATCACGCGAACGGTGCCGAGCGCCTCATGCGTCACGCTCACGTCGCGGCCCGCGGTGAAAAGATTCTCGATGTTCTTCGAGTAGAAGCACCGATACGGCACCGGGTAGCCGTGCTGCCGGTCCACCGCCTTGTCGAAGACCGCCTTCGAGATGAACGGATCGTTCGGGAACTTCGCCGCGTATTGCTCGCGCGGGTAGTGCAGGTCGATGTCCCACGTCGTCGGCACCGTCCCATCGGGAAAGGCGCGCTTGCCCGCGATGTCCTCGCGCGTGAGCACCACGTCGCCGATCACCTGCCGGCTCTCGCGCGTGCCGCCGACATAGGCGAGCCACTCCAGCTTCGCGTTCGGGTGATCCGCCTTGCCCTCGCCATTCTTCATCGCGTTGAACGCCCCGAACGACGCGCGCAGATTCCAGTCGCGCGTCGATTCCAGCTCCAGGATCGGATGCTTGTCGAAGCCGCTCTCCCAAAACCACTGCGCGTGGAAGCGCTGCGGATACGGGAAATCCTCCAGCCCGAGCGGCAGCGCCCACGGCGTCTCCGGGAAAGTCTGCGGCGTCTCCGCATTCGCCCACCGCCACATGTTCGACATCCCCAGGTGCTCCTTCTCGCGGATCGTATGCTCCGCCCCGGCGAGCGCGGCCACGCTCGCGTGCCCCGTCGAGTCCACGAAGAACTTCCCGCGAAACACGCGCCGATGATTCGTCCGCGTGTCGTAGGCGATCACCGCGCCGATCCTCTTCCCCGCCTCCGCCATCTCCACCGCATACACGTGATGATTGAGAAAGAGCGCGATGTTCTTCTCCGCGCGCACGAGCGCCTCCTTCTTCGCGTCGCCGAACTCCTCATACGTCCCCGGCGAGAGCTTCGCCGTGTCCTGAAACTCCTCCACGATCTCGCCGATGTTCGGATACAGCCCGCGCCGGATCCCGCCCATCGCCCACACCCGCACCTCGCTCGATCCATTCCCGCCGAGCACCCCGCGATTCTGGATCAGCGCCACCTTCAGCCCCATGCGCGCGCCCGCGATCGCCGCGCCCATCCCGCCATAACCACCGCCGCACACCACCAGATCGAACGTCCCCGCCTCCTCCGGCTTCTCCGGCAGCCCGAGCGCCGCCATGCGCCACTTCGCCAGCGCCTCCTTCTCCGCGGGCGGCGCCGCGTCGTCCTTGGAAAAATAGATCGCATCGCAGCGGCCGTTGAACCCCGTCAGGTCGCGCAGCGCCAGCGCCGCCTCCGTCTTCCCGATCTCCACGCTGCCGCCATCCTGCCACAGCCAGTCCGCGCCCGTCGTCCCGAAGGTCGCCGCCAGCGGCTTCCCATCCACGATCACCTGAAACTTCCCCGGCGCGCCCGGCGCCTTCCACCGCGCCACCCAGTCGAACGTCCGCACCCACACGCGATACTTCCCCGCCGACGGAAACTTCACCGTCGTCGTCGCATCCTTCACCACCACACCCAGCCCGTGCGCCATGAGATACGGCGACCCCATCGCGTCGATGAACTGCGTGTCGAGCACCCAGCCTCCCGGCGCGGCGAAACTTTCCGCCTCGACGAAGACCTGATCCGCCGCCTGCGCACCGAGCGCACACGCGGCCATTGCGGAGAGAAGTTGGCGCAGCATTTACTTCGGAGCCTTCGGGGTTTTCACGACCGTCTTCCCTGCCTCCTGCCACCCCGCCATCCCGCCGGACATGTGAAAGATCTCCGGAAACTTCCCGCCCGCCATCATCCGCTGCAGCGCGCGCAGACTGCGATTGCCCGCCGCGCAGTGGATCATCACCGGCTTGCCCGCATACTCGCCGATCTTCTCCTCAAACCCGTTGTCGATGAACGACACATTCTGCGCCCCGGCGATGTGCCCCATCTCGTATTCCTCGATCGTGCGCACATCGATCACCACCACATCCTTGCGCTCCGCCATCAGCTTCTCCGCATCGGTGGGCGAAACATCGCGCACCAGCGTCTTCGGCGCGGGAGCCGGCGTCGCCGCGGCGGGTTTCTTCTTTTCGGCG
>JBEBGD010000055.1:0-35773 GCA_040081625.1 Chthoniobacteraceae bacterium | reverse complement strand
GGGCTCGGCTCATGGGCTCGGTGCTTAGTTTAAAGCCCCCTTGCACACCGGAATCCAAATCCGGCCGAGTTGGTGGTGGCCGGCGAGTAGTTGTAGAGGCGGTAGGCGCAACGCAGGTCAGTCGCGGTGTGGCCCCACGCGCCCCCACGGAGCACCCGCTTGGTGCCCATAGCGGGGCCGCGCGGATTATTATTTGCGGTCACGTCGCTGTAGTAGTTCGGGTCATACCGATCCCAAACCCACTCCCAGACGTTGCCCGCCATATCGTAGAGGCCGTAGCCATTCGCCATGTCCACACCGGTGGGTGTCTGGTTGCCATCATAATAGCCGACGGGCGTGGTTTCCGGGAACTGTCCCTCCAACGCGTCGCCGCTGCCGGAGTAATTCGCCTGACTACCATTAATCGTATCGCCCCACGGAAAGCGCGCGCCGAGGATGCCGCCACGCGCGGCCTTCTCCCACTCGGCTTCGGTCGGCAGTCGGTAGCCGTCTGCCGTCCACTTCACCTGCACGTTGGTCACATCCACGTTGCCGGTTTTATAGACGAACGTCTGCGCGTCGTCGGTGTAGTAGCATGGGGTCAATCCCTCCCTCTCTGAGCGTGGGTTACACCATTTAACCATGTCATACCAAGAGACGGACTGCACCGGGTGACCGCTTGCTTTGTAGCTGCCCGAGGAAAGGCTCGTGTAGCCGTGGCCAAGCGCCCAAGTTTGCACGGCAAGCCACAGTTCTTTTGTCACCTCATACTTGTCCATGAACATGGGATTCACCGTGACACTGTGGAGTGGCAACGTATCCGGCGCGCTTTCATTGAAATTATCCCCAATCTGAAACACCCCCGCCGGGATATACACCATGCCGGGCGGCGGGGCCGGGGTGGTGCCGTCGCTGGCGGTGACGCGCACTTTGGCGCTGCTCACGAGCTGCCCGTTCCAATCCGCGCCCGCATTCCAGACGATGCGCCGGTTCACCCCCGGCGCGACGCCCGCGCCGATGTGCCCGCTCAGCGCCGTGGCCGGGATGGGTGTAGGTCTGCCCCGCATCGCCGCTCACCTGCAGCCCGATGGTGAGCGCATCCCCATCCGCATCGCTCACGTCGTAGAGGATCTCCACGTTCTTCGTCCCGGCGATCTGCGCGGGGCGGATGTTCGAGACCACCGGCGGCGCGGCCACGGCTGCGAAGGTGAGCAGGACGAAGCAGAGGAGGAACGTCTTCATGGCGCGCGGAGTGTGGCACGCGCGGCCCGGGGTGGGAATGCGAGAATGTGCGTGGGGTGCTTCATCTGTAGCCACGGCTCTCTGAGCCGTGTATGTGCTCGCCGCAAGCCGGCGCGGCTCAAAGAGCCGCGGCTACAGGCGCTCACCCGAAAGTGTTATCGCAAAATCCCCCACCTGCCGGCGTGCTTCGCGGGTTATGTAGGGCACACTCCCTCGTCGTGAACCGCCTCACTCTCCTCCTCCTCCCCCTCGCCGCGTGCTCACTCGCCTCGACCTACGACGGCATCGTCGCCAAGGACAAGCCCGTCGCGCACTGGACCTCGAATCCCGGACTCACGAAGTCGCTGCTCACCGGTGGCGCGACGCTCGGCGATGGGCCGCGGCCACCGGAGTTCCCTGATTTCGGCACGACGAATCATTCGATCGTCCTGCAGAAGCCCGGAGCGAGCCTGCGCGTGCCGGATGAGAAGGGCGACTTCACTTTCAAAAAGGGTGACAGCATCACCCTCGAGGCGTGGGTGCAGTGCGATGCGCTCGCCAACGGACAGAATTCCTACATCGTCGGCAAGGGCCGCACGGGACGCGCGGGGATGCCGGCACACAACCAGAACTGGGGCCTGCGACTGCGCGAGGAAGACGGCACGGCGCGCATCAGCTTCGTCTTCCGCGACGAGCGCGACGCGACGGACAACAGCCAGGATTTCTGGCATCGCTGGACGGCGAACACCGGCTTCCTGCCGGGCGCGGGCTGGCATCACGTCGCGGTGCTCTACACGTTTGGGAAATCGGACAGCGTCCGGGGCTTCGTCGATGGCACGATGGTCGGTGGCGATTGGGACATGGGCGGCGCGACGGAACTCGGCCCGTGGGCCGACAACGACGAGGTGTGGATCGGCACGTCCATGGGCGGCTCCGCCGGATCGAGTCTGCGCGGGCGGGTGGATGAAGTCGCGGTCTTCCGCAAGCTCGTCAGCGCCGACACGCTCAAGGCGCGCTTCGGCCGCGTCGCTCCGCCGCCGGCGGTGACGATGGAGGAACTCAAGCCCGGCATCGTGCGTGTGGATGTCCTCGAGCACGGCGTGAGCGAGACGGATGGCAAGGCCGTGGACTGGACGAACAACGACTCCGACACGTCGAAGACTGCGGCGGGCTTCGAGGCGTCGTGGAGCAACATGCCGACGGTGAAAACCGAGTCGTGGACCGAGCCGGCGTTCGCGCTCGCGGATGTGATCCAGAAATTCTCGCCGCGCGGCGTCCGACGCGACCGCTCGATTCCGTATCTCGTGCGTATGGCGGGCGCGGTCACGCTCCCGCCGGGCGAGCATCGCTTCCTCGTCCGCGCGATGCGCGGCGGCCGGCTCACCATCGACGGCAACACCGTCGCGACCTCGGGCTTTTTCCCGAAGCCCATCGGTCCGCAGCGCGCCTCCGACGCCGACGCGGTGGCCGATCAGCTCGAACTCCAGCTCGTGAAGGAAACCGCGCTGCTCATGCCCGGGCACAGCGAGGCGATGGTCACGATCAAAGGCGACGGCAAGCCGCACGTCATCATCTTCGAGACGTTCGTCGGCGGGAAGAATATGCGCCCCGAACTCGGGCAGCCGAGCCTCAGCGTGTCGAAGGATGGCGCGCCGTTCCGCCTGCTCACGTGCGATGACGCGGTGATCGAGTTCACGGACGATAGCTGGCGCAAATACTCGCACGAGCAGACCGCGCGTGTCGCCGATCTCGCCGCGGAGCGCCGGGCGCATCCCGACGAAGTCGCGTATTGGAAAATGCGCCACGACCTCGCTCGCGCCGAAGTCGCGAAGAAACCCGCACTGCCCTTCGCCAACGTCGATGGCTACATCGACACAAAGCTCGCCGCCGCGAAAGTCTCCCCTGCTCCGCTCAGCGACGACGCGAGCTTCCTGCGCCGCGCGACGCTCGACACCATCGGCCTGCTCCCCACGCCGGAGGAACTCGCCGCCTTCCTCGCCGACGCGAGCAAGGACAAGCGCGCGAAGGCCATCGACCGCCTGCTCACCGACGTGCGCTGGGCCGACCAATGGATTCCGTATTGGCAGGACGTGCTCGCGGAGAACCCCGCCATCCTCAAGGCCACGCTCAACAACACCGGCCCGTTCCGCTTCTTCCTCAAGGACGCGCTGCGCGACAACTGGGCGATGGATCGCTTCGCGACCGCGCTCGTGCTGATGGAAGGCAGCCCGCGCAACGGCGGCAGCGCCGGCTTCGCCATCGCGACGCAGAACGACCTGCCGATGGCGAATAAGGCGCAGATCATCTCGTCCGCATTCCTCGCGATGGAGATGAAGTGCGCGCGCTGCCACGACGCGCCGAATCATCCGTTCAACCAGGAGGACCTTTTCGCCATCTCCGCGATGCTCCAGCGCGCGCCGGTGACGGTGCCCGGCTCGAGCCTCACGCAGGGGCTCAACGTGAACAGCCACGTCGTCGTCTCGCTCAAGGCCGGGCAGAAGATCGACGCGCATTTTCCCTTTGCAGAGATGCCGACCGAACCGCTGCCCGCCTTGCTGCGCAATGCCGAGGACTCGCGCGAGCAACTCGCCGCGATCATCACCGACCCGCGCAATGAGCGCTTCGCGCAAGTCGTCGCGAACCGCCTGTGGAAGCGGCTGCTCGGCTTCGGCATCGTCGATCCCGTGGATGATTGGGACAATGTCCGCCCGTCGCACAAGGAGCTGCTCACGTGGCTCGGGCGCGAACTGATCGCGAATGACTACGACCTCAAGCACGTCGCGCGGCTCATCATGAACTCCGCCGCGTATCAGCGCGTCGTGATCGATGCCGGGTCGCGCTTTGCGAAACCCGATGCGCGTCTTTTCCAATCGCCCGCGCGCCGCCGCCTCACCGCTGAGCAGCTCATCGATTCGCTCTTCCAGGTCGCTGGCAAGGAGTTCGACTGCGAGGAGCTCAACTTCGATCTCGATGCGCGCCGCCCGATCAAGGACTTCCTCAACCTCGGCTTCCCGCAGCGCGCGTGGGAATTCGTGGGCCTGAGCAACGAGCGCGACCGCCCCTCGCTCGGCAAGCCCGCGGCTCAGCCATTCCTCGATGTGCTCGTGAATTTCGGCTGGCGCGACTCGCGCGCGGAACCGAAGACCCTCCGCGAGGAAGCGCCCAACGTGCTCCAACCCGCCATCGTCGCGAACGGCGTGCTCGGCGCGCGCATCACGCGGTTGAGCGACGACAGCGCCTTCACCGCGCTCGCCCTGCGCGACCAACCGCTCGACGCCCTCATCACGCAACTCTTCCAGCGCGTGCTCACCCGCGGGCCGAGTGCGAAGGAGCGCGCCGCATTCACCGCCGCGCTGCGCGATGGCTACGCCGACCGCGTGCTCGCCGTGCCGAGCGGCGACCTGCCGAAGAAACCGCGCGTCACGAAGTTCGCGATGTGGAGCAACCATCTCCACCCCGACTCCACGCCCGTCGTTTATGAGCGCGAGCGCGTCATCCGCGCCGGCGATCCCGCCACGCCGCGCCTCGTCGCCGACTGGCGCGAGCGAATGGAAGACGCCGTCTGGGCGCTCATGCTCACGCCCGAGTTTACCTTCGTCCCCTGAGCCTCTCCCTCTCCTTCTTCATCTCCTTCTCCCTCCCGCCACAATGAACCGCCGCCAATTCCTCTCCACCACCGCCGCCGCACTCGCCGCTCCGCGCTTCGCCGGCGCGAATGCGCACACCGCGCCCGTCCCGATGGGCAAGGCCGAGCACTGCATCTTCGTCTGGCTCGGCGGCGGCAACTCGCAGATCGACACCTTCGACGCCAAACCCACCAAGGGCGATGGCAAGAAGGTCGCGGGCTGCTACTACGACATCATCGACACCGCGATTCCCGACGCGAAGTTCTGCGAGCACATGCCGGGAATGGCGAGGCTCGCCGAACACCTCATCCCGGTGCGCACGGTCAATCACAACGTCATCGACGAGCACGCCGCCGCGACCAATCGCATGCACACCGGCCGCCTCGCGAGCGGGAGCATCGTCTATCCGTCCATCGGCTCCATCGTCGCGGATCAGCGCGGCGCGGCTGCGGACGGCGTGCCCGCTTACATCGTCATGGGCTACCCGAGCGCGACGCGCGGCCCCGGCTTCCTCGGGCCGAAGGCCGGCTACGTCTATCTCACGGACACCGCGAGCGGGCCCGCCGGCCTCGCGCTGCCGCCCGACATTTCGCGCGAACGCGCCGCGCGCCGCGAGAACCTGCTCTCGACGGTGCGCGGGGAATTCCGCTACCGCACGAGCGACGCAGCCCCGCGCGACTACGACGAGGCAATCGGCGAAGGCTTCCGCCTGCAAGGCGGCGACTTCATGAAAGCCTTCAACCTCGCCGAGGAACCCGACTCGCTGCGCGCGGCCTTCGGCAATGAATTCGGCCAGCGCTGCCTGCTCGCGCGCCGGCTCATCCAGCGCGGCGTGCGCTTTCTCGAAGTGGGCTACAACATCAACTTCGTGAACGGCGCCGGCTGGGACACGCACAACGCCGCGCAGAAGGATCAGCACCAGCTCATCCAGGGTCTCGACTTCAGCATGGCCGCGCTCATCACAGATTTGAAAGCCAACCACCTGCTCGACAAGACGCTCATCGTCGTCGCGGGCGAGTTCGGCCGGCCGGCGAGCTTCGATAGCGGCGGCGGGCGCGGGCACCACGGGAAATGCTTCACCGTGATGCTCGGCGGCGGCGGCTTGCGCACCGGACAATGTGTCGGCACGAGCGATGAACTGGCGATGAACATCGTCGATGAACCGGTGAGCGTGCCGGACCTCTTCGCGACCATCCTCGCGACGCTCGGCGTGAACCCGAACAAGAACCTGATGGCCGACGAGCGCCCCGTCCCGATCACTGACGGCGGCAAACCGGTCGCGAAGCTGTTCGTGTAGCGCGGTCGAGGATTTGCGGCTGACATCGCAGCCGCGATCTCCAATCCTCCGCGCCCGTGCTCGAACTCCAGGATCTCTCCCTCCAAGTCGATGGCCATACGCTCCTCGCGGAGATCTCCGCGCGGCTTCCGCGGCGGCATCTTGTAGCCGTGCTCGGGCCGTCGGGCTGCGGGAAGAGCACACTGCTCAAGGCCATCGCAGGTCTTCGCGAACACACCGCGGGGCAGGTGCGCTGGGAAGGACGCGACCTCTCGCACGAAGGCGATCTCGATCCGCACGAGATCGGCTACGTGCCGCAGTTCAGCATCGCCTACGAGCGGCTCACGGTGTGGGAGAATATCGAGGCTGCATCCCGCCTGCGCGTGAGCGGACTCACCACCGACGACCGCCACGCGGTGCTCGACGGCGTGCTCAAGGACACCGGCCTCACCGACATCGCGGACCGCTTCGTGCGGCTGCTCTCCGGTGGCCAGCGCCGCCGGCTGGCGCTCGCGCTCGAACTCGTCAGCGCGCCGCACCTGCTGCTCGCGGACGAGGTGACGAGCGGCCTGGATCCGAATGCGGAGGACGAAATCGTAAAGCTTCTGCGCGACCTCTCGCGAAACAGCGAGCGGCTCGTGATCCACGTCACGCACAGCCTTCGCCACCTCGCGCAGCACGACAGCGTGCTTGTGCTGCACGAGGGACACATCGTGTATCACGGCTCGCCGAAGACGCTCTTCCATTACTTTGGCGTCGAGGGGCAGGAGTATCTCTTCGCGCGGCTCGGCACGCGCACCGCGCAGGAGTGGCACGCCTCATGGCAGAAACATCGTGAGGCATACTACCGCGAGTGCGGGCTCGCGACGAACTCGGAAGTGCGACGCGCCGCACCCACCGTGATTGCTCCCGCGACGCCGCCGCTGCCGTCGCTCATCGCGCAATTCGCCGTGCTGCTCGCGCGGCGCTGGAAGCTTTTCATGCGCGATCGCGGACAGCTCACGCTGCAACTCGCGCTGCTCTTCGGCTTCCCCGTGCTCGTCGCGATCTTCGCCCTGAACGGACTGCCGCAACTTCCCAGCCCCGGCGGCGCGGACAGCGAGAGTTTCCTCAAGCAGGTGCTGCTCGCGGCGGAGACGCGCGAGCAGTTCGTCCGCACCGGCACGCTCGTGTCCGGGCTCGTCATGCTGCAAGTCGTGCTGCTCGCGCTGATCGGCTCGAACAACGCCGCACGCGAAATCGCCAGCGAGCGCGCGATCTTCGAGAAGGAGAAGTTCGCCGGCCTGCGCCCGCTCGCCTACGTCGGATCGAAGGCGGTGTTCCTCGGTGTGCTCATCGTCGCGCAGTCGCTGTGGATGGCGCTGTTCGTGGATTGGTTCGTGAATTTTCCCGGCGCATTTCTGCTGCAGGCCGCGCTGCTCGTGCTGATCAATGCCGCGCTGACCTCGGTGTGCCTCGGGCTCTCGAGCCTGCTACGTTCGCCCGAGCAGGCGTCGCTCGTGTCGATCTATCTCGTCGGTTTCCAAATCCCGCTCAGCGGCGCCGTGCTCGCGCTGCCGGACTGGCTCGCGCCGATCGTGCGTCCCTTCATCGCGAGCTACTGGAGCTGGAGCGGCTTCATCGACACGCTGCGCGCGGAGCGTTACTTCGACGCGGTGCGCCTCGTCACCGAGACGAAGTTCGAGCCGTTCACTCAATGCGCGTGGTTTCTCGTCTGCCACGTCACGCTCGGCCTCGTGCTCGCGATCGTCGGGTGCAAGTCGAGCCGCTGGGAGTGACGCCACTTCCCGCTTCTCTCTCCGCGCGGCGCGCGTTACTCACGCGCCATGCCGTCCATCTCCAACCCCACGTGGCTCCTGCTCGGCGCGCTCGCCGGCTACGCGCTGATGATGGGCACGAACCCGGTGCGTGAGTGCCTGCGCGACGGCTGGCGCGCGCTGCGGCGCTATCCGGCGCTGTGGATTGTGTTCGGCGTGCTCGGCTTTGCGAATGCGCTCTTCGCACTCGGCACGCGCGCGTATCTCGCAGCCGTGCTGCCCGCGGAGGAGCGCCCGATCTTCATGTGGATGCGCGACGCGTGGCAGGATCCGCAGCTCTGGCTGAGCGGTTCGCCGCAGTCGCTCTGGTGGCTTCCGCATCATGAGTTTTCGCAGGTGGTGCGCGGGAGCGTGCTCTCCGCCGCGGAGAATTTCGCGGGGCTCTTCGACAATCTCTTCAGCACCTTCCCGCTCGCCGCAGTCTTTGCGCCGCTGCTTCTGCTCGCCTGGCGCGGCCGCGCAAACGTGCTGCTGCTCGCGCTGCGCCGACGCTTCGGCCGCTGGGGCATCGCGATCCATCTCGCTCTCGCGGTTTCCGCGCTTGCCGCGCTCGCGAAGCCGCTCGTGTATGCGACGCCGCAGATTCTTCCGCCCGAGATGTGGATGCGCTGGGGCCAGGTCGTCGCGGGCGTCGCGTTCGGATTCGAATATCTCTTCGGCGTCGCGATCCAGGTCTTCCTGCTCGTGCTCGCCTACGCATGGGTGCGCGGGCTTACCTTCGATCCGGCGGCACTCATCGACGTGGCGATCCGCCGCTTCACGTGCGTGCTGCAGTGGTCCGCGCTTGTGCTGCTGCTCGGCGTCGTGTTGATCGAGTTGCCGCTGATGCTGAAAAACATTCCAACCTTCGCCGCGTGGTTCCCCGAACACGCCCTCCTCACGCAGGGGTTGGTGCTCGCACGCCTCGCGATTGTCGGCGTCATCATCGTCGGCGCGGGCGTGCAGGTCAGCCTCGCGCTGCACGCCAGTTCGTGGCGCCGCGCGTGGCGCGAGCATCTCGACATGGTCGCGCATGCGTGGTGGCCGCTCGGCTGGTTCTTCCTCATCGCGTTTCTCCACTTCTTTGTCGTGCGCGCGCTGCAGGAGAATGTGTCGCGCGGCGTCGGCGAGGGCACCGCGCTGTGGGTCACGTGGCAATTGATCTCGCCGTGGCTGCTCGCGGTTGTCGGCGGCTGGCTCCTGGCGAGCTGGGTGTGCGTCGTCCAGCGATTCGGCCGCGGCACCGGCGAACTCCCCGAACTCGCATGAGCGACGACGCGACCATGCTCGAATTTCGCAAGGTCTCCTGCGCCCGCGACGGCGTGGAGGTGCGCGACGTGTCGCTGAGCTTCGCGGCGGGCACGTCGGTGCTCCTGCTCGGACATGGCGAGCCGGACGTGCAGCTTCTGCTACGCATCGCGAGCCTGCAGGAGGTGCCCGACGCTGGCGAAGTGTGGCTCGACGGCGAGCCCACTCATATGCTTTCCGACGAG
This sequence comes from Chthoniobacteraceae bacterium, assembly GCA_040081625.1. Lineage (GTDB taxonomy): Bacteria > Verrucomicrobiota > Verrucomicrobiia > Chthoniobacterales > Chthoniobacteraceae > VFJQ01. The sequence goes on along the minus strand of JBEBGD010000055.1, from coordinate 26,382 downwards.
GGCCGCGCCACGATTCGCAGCCGAAGAATCGGGCTGGTGTATGCCGCACCGCATCTACTGCCCGGTCTCAGCGCGGTGGAAAACGTCGCCGTCCCGCTCTTCAAGATCCTCCGGCTCGACACGGTCGAAGCCGCGGAGCGCACCCACGCGATGCTCGATTTCGTCGGATTGATTGGCGACTCCGGGGAAGACGTCGTCACGCTCTCGCGGGGCGATCAGCAACGCGTCGCGCTGGCCCGCGCACTGGTCCACCGCCCCGCGGTGCTCGCTCTCGACCGCGCCGACGACGCGCTCACCGCGCTCGATGCGGCGAGTTTCCGCGCGAGCGTCGAGCGCGCCTGCGCCGAGCTGGGCGTGCTCGCGATTTCGACACCATCGCTCGCGCCAGTCGGCCCGACGGGCACGCGCCGCGTCTTCGTCTCGGACGGAGTCGTCTCGGTCGAACCATGAGCGCCGAGGCGGAGACAATCACCCGCGCCAGCAAATCCAATCTCGCGCTCGCCTTCGTCGTCCTGCCGCGCGGCGTGCGGCGGGATATGAACGTCTTCTACAGCTTTTGCCGCGTGGTGGATGACCTCGCCGACGAGCCCGGCCTCCAGCGCGAAGATCGCCTGGCTGCGCTCGCGAAGTGGAAGCAATGCGTCGCGGGTCCGCAACCGAACGAACCGAAGCTGGCCGCCGTCGTGCGCGATCTGATCGAGCGCCATCGACTGCCGGTCGAGCACTTCATCGAGATCATCCACGGCTGCGAAATGGATGTGCATGGCACCGTGTTCGAGACGTGGGATGAGCTGCGGCTCTACTGCCACCGAGTCGCGAGCGTGGTCGGGCTCGTGAGCGTCGAGATCTTCGGCGCGCGCGATCCGCAGGCGAAAAGCTACGCCGCCAATCTCGGGCTCGCCTTGCAGCTCACGAACATCATCCGCGACGTGGGGCACGACTACGCGAACGAGGGCCGCGTCTATCTGCCGCGCGCCGACATGGATCAATTCGGCTACGATGTCGGCGGACTCGCCATGCAGCAGGAGGACGAAATGTATCGCGCGCTGATGGCGTTCGAGGCGCAGCGAGCCTTTGCGCTTTACGAGAGCGCGCGCGCCGCGCTCCCGGCTGGCGATCGAAAGGCGCTCGTCGCCGCGGAGATCATGCGCCGCGTGTATCAGCGCCTGCTGCGAAAGATGCAGCGCGACGGCTTCCGCACCCTCACGCGCCGCTACCGGCTAAAGCGCTGGGAAAAGATGTGGTGCGTGCTCGCCGGCTGGCTCAACCGCACGGCGTGAGAGCCGCGAGTAACTCGTCGATGCTCATCGAGACGATCGTCGTGGCCGTGTCGCTGAGGCCGTAGGGGAGAATCAAGCGGTCGCGATGGAGCAGCGCGCCGCAGGTATAGACGACGTTCGGCACGTAGCCTTCGCGCCCGGACCCGGCGGCTTGCAGGAGCGGCTCCTTGAGTTCCGCGAGCACCCGGGTCGGCTCGTCCAAGTCGAGGAGGATGGCGCCGATGCTATACTTGCGCATCGGGCCGACGCCGTGGGTGATGACCAGCCAGCCAGCGGCGGTCTCCAGGGGCGAGCCGCAGTTGCCGATCTTCACGGCTTCCCACGGCTGGCTCGGCCGGCGCAGCAACTGCGGCTCGCTCCAGAAATGCGGGTTGTCGGAGAACATGAGGAAGAGATTCTCGTCGTCCTGCCGCGAGATCATCGCGTAGCGGCCCGCGATGCGGCGCGGGAAGAAGGCCATGCCTTTGTTTTGCACGGCGCGGCCATTGAGCGTGCGCGCACGGAAGGCGAGGAAATCGGTCGTCTCGAGGAGCTGCGGCAGGATCGCCCGGCCGTTGTAGGCGGTGTAAGTCGCGTAGTAGAGCACGGAGCCGTCGTCCTCGACGAAGCGGACGAAGCGCGCGTCTTCCATGCCGTTGCTCTCATTCGAAGAGACGGGAAAGATGATGCGCTCGGAGACGGCGACCGATGGGTCGAAGTGGACTTCGTAGTTCGACTCAGCGAGCCAGCGCACGCACTCGCTGGTGCGCTGCACTTCGCGCGGCAGCGGACCGGAACCGTGCGGTGCATGGCGCATGGCCTCTTCCAGTTCGCTGAGCGTGAAGTCCTTGCCCAAAGACTCCATGAGCGCGCTGGACCATTCGTTTTCAAAACCCATCTCCATCAGCTTGTGGAGGAAGACCGTCTTGCGATACGTCGGGTTCGGATTTTGCACCGGCGCGGTGACGAACCGCGAGGGCTCCTCCATCGCGATCGCGTCGTCGGCGTGGATGATGCCAGTGCGGAATTCGATCGACGAGATATGGCCCTCGCCCGTCGCGCGCAGGCTCATGATGAAGCGGAGATCGCCATCGGGGAGGCCGGACTGGTCCGGGTGCGGCACGATCGAGGGATTGAAAAGAGCGGCGGCTTCGAGCGCGTATTCGCCGGAGAACAGCGCGCCGATGTAGAGCTGGCGAGCCTCGGAAAGAGGGCGTCCGCTGAAGACGTGGGCTTTCACCCGATCGAAGTGACGACGCCAGAACGTGCGCAGGTTCAGGTGCCGGCTGCCGAAGTCCTCGGTGACAGCGACCAATTGCTCCTCGATCTCGCCCTCGCTGAACGCGAGTGCGCGGCCGATGACATTGACCACGCGCGCCGTGTCGCCGGGAACGAACGGCCGGATCAGCACCCGCGCGTTGTTCGGTCGTAGCGTGATGCCGCTCTGCTGAATCGTCAGGCTGCGCATGATTCGAGATTCGCGGCCTTCCCGGCGCCGGCATGGGTCAGCTCGGCGAGCGAGAGGTAGAATGCGAGGCTCGATTCTGCGCCCTGGTTTTCGTTGAGATGATCCTGGAGCAACGCATCGCGGCAGCCACCCGTGACGGGATCGTAGAGCGGCAGACCCAGATCGTTCCGGCCCAGAAACCACTCGAAGCAGCGGCGCGCCGCCTTCTCCCAAAACCGGTCGCGCGTCACGGCGAAGGCTTCGAGACAGGCGGACACCATCGCGTGGGCTTCGAGCGGTTGTTGATCGAAACGCGCCCGCTCACCGCCCTGCGACCAAAACCCGTGGCAGCCGATGGGAGTGAAGTGTCCACCGTCCGCGGTCTGCGCCTCGAGCAGCCAGCGGAGCGAGGTGAGGCCGATGTCGAGCATCTCGCCATTGGACGTCCAGTGGCCGCTGAGAATGAGCGCGTGTGAGAGCTTGGCGTTATCGTAGGTGGCGGTTCGCTCAAACCATTGCCAGGCGGGCGACGAATTCGCGCGGAACAATCCCACGAGCTGGCCGGCGAGCACATCGCGCATCTGGCTGACCACGCGGTCGCCGGAAAATGTGCGCAGGTATTCGTGGATCGCGAGCAGCGCAAAGGCCCACGCCCGCGGCGAACTGAACCGCGCGACCGGCGGCAGCCCGCGCTGGAAAAGCAGCGCGCAGAGATTGCGATGCCCGGCATCGTGCGAGCGCCCGAGCGCAGTGCCGACGGCCCACAGCGCGCGCGCATGACTGTCCTCCGAGCCCGCACGCTCGATCCATTCGCGGTGATGGTTCATGAAGTTGCGGAACCGGCAGGTGTTCGCATCGAAGGCATACCAGAGGAACGCGAGGTAGCTGCTGGTCAGTCGCTCGATCTCCGGTTGCGGCTCGGCGATTTGCTGGAGCAGCACGGTGAAGATGAAGGCGCGCGCGTTGTCATCGGTGCAGTAGCCCTCGTGGTAATTCGGCACGTTGTAGATGGCGTGCTGGAAGATGCCCGTGTGGTCGCTCATCTTGAACAAGTGATCGAGCTTCAGCGGCGGCACCGGGTAATCCGAGTTTTCGATCCGTCGCACGGCCAGCGTCTCGGTGGACGGAGCGCTGAGACTCGCGCGGGCGCGCTCGAAGCTCTCCATGTAGCGCCGCGCCACCACCGGCCAGATCATCTCGCGCCCCGCCTTCCACGCGCGCTTGCGCATCGCCGTCATCAGCGTCGGGTTCGAGAGGAAATGGTTCACCCCTTCCGCGATGGCGTGCGAATCCCGGAACGGCACGAGCACGCCGCGCTCTCCGGCGAGCAGTTCCTGCGCATGCCAATACGGCGTCGAGACGACCGCCTTCCCGGCGCCGAAAGTGTAGGCCAGCGTGCCCGAGGTGATCTGCGCTTCGTTGAGATACGGCGTGATGTAGATGTCCGCCGCACCGATGTATTCCTTCAACTCCTCGATCGTCGCGAAGCGGTTGTGGAAGATCACGTGCTCGCTCACGCCGCGCTCCAGCACGAGGCGTTCGAGCTTGCGCCGGTAAGCCTCGCCCTCGTGCGCGAGCAAATGCGGATGCGTCGCGCCGAGCACGATATAGACGATGTTCGGATGCTGGCGAAGGATCGCCGGCAGCGCGTCGATCACATATTCGATGCCCTTGTTCGGCGAGAGCAGCCCGAAGGTGAGAAGCACCGTTTTGCCCTCGACGCCAAAGACGTCCTTGTAAAAGTTTGAGTCGATGAACGGCATGTCGATCACGCCGTGCGGGATGAGATCGATCTTCTCCGGGTCCACGCCGTAGATTTTCACCAGCATGTCCCGCCCGCGTTCTGCCATCACGATGAAACGGTTCGAGAGCACGCCGAGTTGTTCCATCACCGCGCGCTGATCGGCGTTCGGCTCGCTGAGCACCGTGTGCAGAGTCGTCACCACCGGCTTGCGGACCTCGCGCAGAAAGGCCAGCAGATGACTGCCCGCCGCGCCGCCATAGATCCCGAACTCGTGCTGCACCGAGACGACCTCGACATTGTTGATGTTGAGAAACTCCGCCGCGCGCCGGTAGGAATCGAGCTCCTGTTCGTCGATCTCGAACCGCACGCGCTCCGGGTAGTCGTAGCCTTCGGGCCGGTCGTTCACGGACCCGACGATGCACTGCGTCTCGGGAAACTCCGCCGCGACGGCCTCGCAAATGTCCGCGGTGAATGTGGCGATGCCGCAGCGTCGCGGCACGTAGTCGCCGAGAAAGGCGATGTGTTTGGTGTTCGACGTATTTTCCATGAGCGGCGGGGTCCTGAGATTTCGCACGCCTCAACGCGGCAGCGACCAGTGACTCACCCGGCAGGCGGCGAGCAGCCCTGAACGAAACACCGCTACAGTCCGGGCGATGCAACGCAGGGTCAACCGGCATGATCCCTCGATGATCGCCGGTGAATCGCCGACCGACTCCTGCGCTCCGCGAAGGATGATCGCCCTAGCCCGCCGTCAGCGCCGCTCGCTCGTCGTCGAGCGCGCCGGTCTTCTCGAGGAAGTAGTCGTAGCCGCCGGGATACGGCTTCACGGTCCCGTCCTTCACGTGCAGGACTTTGTTCGCGAGCTTGCGGATGAAGTGAACGTCGTGGGAGATGAAGACGAGCGTGCCGGCGTAGGCTTCGAGCGCGAGGATGAGCGACTCGACGGTGTGGATGTCGAGGTGCGTCGTGGGCTCGTCCATGAGCAGCAGGTTCGGCGGATCGACGAGGAACTTGATGAGGTTCAGCCTCGTCTTCTCGCCGCCGCTGAGAACGCCGGTGCGCTTGTAGATGTCATCCTTCTTGAACAGAAAGCTGCCGAGGATCGCGCGCGCATCGCTGTCCACCAGGCCCGCGGTCGCGCCGGCGTCCATGACTTCGTCGAGGATGGATTTGTTCGCGTCGAGCGTGGCGGCGCGATGCTGGCTGAAGTAGCCGATCTTCGCGTTGAGGCCGGGCTTGCGCGTGCCCTTCTGGAAGTCGAGCACGCCGGCGAGGATCTTGAGCACCGTGGATTTGCCGGCGCCATTCGGCCCCACGAGCACAGTGCGCTCGTCGCGCTCAACGGTAAGGTCGAGCCCGCGATAGACGACATTTTCGCCGTAGGCCATGTGGATGCCCGTGAGCGACATCGCCACCGTGCCGCTGCGCGGCGGCTGCGGGATGTTGAAGCGAAAGGGTTTCTTCGGCGGTAGCGGCTTCTCGATCTTCTCCATGCGCTCGATCTGCTTGAGCTTGCTCTGCGCTTGTGAGGCCTTCGAGGTGACGCTGCGGAAGCGATCGACGAACTCCTGCAACGCGCCGATTTCCTTCTGCTGATTTTTGTAAGCGGCGGACTGCTGCTCGTAGCGCGCCTCGCGCTGCTCGAGATAGGACGAGTAGTTGCCGGTGTAGGAGATCAGCTTGCGGTCGGCGATGTCGTAAACGGTCTCGACGATTTCATCCATGAACTGCCTGTCGTGCGAGATGAGCAGCACGGCGCCGGAGTAGTTCCTGAGGTATTGCTGAAGCCACAGCAGGGCGAGGAGGTCGAGGTGGTTCGTCGGCTCGTCGAGCATGAGCAGGTCGGGCTCCATCACGAGCAGCCGCGCGAGGTGCGCGCGCATGACCCAGCCGCCGCTCATCTCGCGCGCGGGGCGATCGTAGTCGGTCGCGCGGAAGCCGAGGCCGGCCATGATCTTCTTCGCCTTTGCGTCCACGCCGGCATCGCACAGCGCCTCGTGTTTGGCGTGGGCTTCGAGATACTCCGGGCTCTCGACATCGCCCGCCTGCTCGAGTTTCGCGAGGCACGCTTCGAGGCGCGGCACTTCGCCCGCGCGCCCCGTGGCGACATCCATCACGGATTCATCGCCCACGGCTTCCCCCTCCTGCGGGAGGTAGCCGACCATGGTCCACGCATCGCGCTCGACGGTGCCCGCATCCGGATCGTTCTGGTGGAGGATGATCGAGAAGAGCGTGGACTTGCCCGAGCCATTCGGCCCGACGAGCGCGACGCGTTCGCCGTAGTTCACCTGCATGGCAGCCTCCTCGAAGAGGGTGCGGCCGCCGGCAGAGATTTTGAGATCGCGAATGGAAAGCATGGCAGGTCAAAAAAAGGGCGAGCCCTTTAGCCGCGAACCGGCGTCCGCGCCAGCGATGGTTGGCGCCCGGTCCGTGTCCTACGGCTTGATCCCGCGCAGGTGCGCGTCGAACCAATCGGCCAGCGCGACCATGTCCTTCTGCAAGTCGGGCCAGCCGTGCGCGGCGCCGGGCTTGACGATGAGCTTCGCGGTCGCGCCTGCAGCGACGGCCTTTTGCACGAAGGTCTCCGCCTGATGCATCGGCACGAGTTTGTCCGCATCGCCGTGAATGATGAGCGTCGGCGGGAGTTGCGGGGTGATGAAGTAGATGGGCGAGATCGCTTTTCCGAGCACCTGCCGGCCGTCCGCGGTGGCCGACTGCGGCCCGAAGGCGCCGACGTAATTCGCGAGCGTGCCGACGCCGACGGCATCCTCGCCGGGCTGGCCGTAATTTAGGAAATCGGTGGGTGGATAGAAGCACGCGACCGCCTGCACGGCGCTGCTCGCGCGATCGATCGCGTCCTTTGCCTGCGGATCGCCGGGCCCGCCTTGCGTGCCCATGGTCAGCGAGAGATGCCCGCCCGCGCTGCCGCCGGTGATGCCGAGTTTGTCCGCGTTCACGTTCCACTTCGCCGCATTGTGGCGGATGAAACGGACGGCTCGATGGATGTCCTGCGTGATCTCAGGGATGATGAACTTCGGCTGACAGCCGTGGCAGACCGCGAAGACCGTGTAGCCGCGATCGAGATAGGGCGCGTAGCCGCGGGGGCTGATCGCCTCATGCCGGGAAACCCACCCACCGCTGACCATGAAGACGATGCCGTAGCCGTTCGGCTTCGCGGGCTGGATGACATCGAGCGTGAGCGCGACGCCGAACTTGCGCCCATACACGACGTCCTCGGTGCGGGTGAAGTCAGCCTGCGCCCGCGCGCTCGCAGGGAGAAGACCGGTGGCGAGCAGCAGGGCGGCGAGGAATGCGCGGGAGTTCATGGGGCGAGGTGTATGCCTACGGCACGCGGAAAATCAATCGCACCGAGTCGAGGCGCAAGTCGGTGGCGGCGAGCACGAATTGAAGATCGGTCTGCTGCTGGCGCGCGGCGGCGATCTCAGCGGGCGTCACGTGATCGTTCAGCTCGGCCAGCGTTTCGAGTCGCTCGATCTCGTGCGCGAGTTGCGCGTTCATCGCCGTCATCGCTTCGGAGACCAGCGCCTGCATCCGTGCTGCCGCGAGTTCCTTCGCCTTCGCGAGCATTGCGGGAATGAGCTTCTTTTTCACCACTCCGCGATCGAGCAGTCGAAAGATGTCGCCTTTCTCGAGCTGCGCGGCAGCGACGGCGGGGTCGTCGGTATGCTCGGTCAGAGCGTGATCGACGACGACACGGACCGGCGTCGCCGGGAGAAAGCGATCGGCGTGCAGCGCTGCGGGCGCGACGCACTCGGCGATGAGGTGTGCCTCGATCATGATCGCTTCGCTGCCGCCGCCTTTCCACACGCCGAAAGCGCTGTTCCCCTGCTCGCTGCCGAGCAGTAGATCGAGTGCGGAGCGCAGCATCGGATGATCCCAGCTCATGAATCCGAGATCGTCGCGGCTCAGCGCCCGAGTGCGGTCGAAAGTGATCGACTGACCGTCCTCCGGCACGCTGAACGCGTCGGTGAGCAGATGACCGCGGCGAAGGATGTAGCTGCGCGGCGCCATCTCCTCGACCGCGACGCCGAAGTGATCGGACAGCCGGACGAAGAACGCCTCAAAGTCCGTGTCGGCGTCGGCGGTGTGGACTTGATCGATGATGTGGGCGGCCTGCTCCGGCTTGCAGGAGTTGAGCTCCAGCAACCGGTCGTGGCCGCGCTCGAGCTTCTTCGTCACGCGCGCCTGGAGCTTGCGCGACTCGGCGATGAAGGCGGTGAGTTTCTCCGGATCGAACGTCTCGCGAAGCGCGGAAAGGTCGCCCGCGAGCGAGGTCGCGATCTCGGTGGCGCCGTGCAGGTTTCTCTCGAAGGCGTTCAGCCCCTCGTGATACCACCGCGCGAGCACCTCGTCGCCTGTGCCGCGCGCGAACGGAACATGGATGCGGATCGTCGCTGTCTGCCCGATCCGATCGAGACGGCCGATGCGTTGCTCGAGAAGCTCGGGATCGTCCGGCAGATCGAAAAGCACAAGATGATGCGCGAACTGGAAGTTGCGGCCTTCGCTGCCGATCTCCGAGCACATGAGGATTCGCGCGCCGTCTTCCTCGGCGAAGAACGCGGCGTTGCGGTCGCGCTGGAGCAGCGTGAGGTCTTCGTGGAAGAGCGCGGCGGCGACGGCGATCTCGCGCTGGAGGCGTTCGTGGAGGTCGATCGCGAGTTCCTTCGTGCGGCAGATCAGGAGCACCTTTGCCTTGCGCAACTCGCGCAGCAGCGCCGCGAGCCATTTCACTTTCGTATCGCCGGAGTCGTCGAGCGGCACGAGTTCCGCCTTGCGTTTCGGGAAACCGTGGAGCGTCGCGCGTGTGTTGCGGAACATCACCCGACCGGTTCCGAATTCGTCGAGCAGTTCCGCGACCAGCCGTGCGCGAGCCGCCTCGTCCCCCGCCGCGAGTTCGTCGCAGCGCTGGCGGATGCGCGCGGACTTCTCGCCGAACATCTCGCGGTCGGCCTTGCCGAGCGGCTTGCCGTCGATCAGCCGGTCGATGGCGTGCGCGACCTGCTCGTAATGTCCGGCTTCGGCGAGAAAGGCGCCGAGGTCCGCGTAGCGATCGGGATCGAGCAGGCGCAGGCGCGCGAAGTGTCCCTCGGGGCCGAGCTGCTGCGGCGTCGCGGTGAGCAGGAGCAGGCCGGGCGTCTTGCGCGCGAGCGCCTCGACGAGCTGATACTGCGGACTCGCAACCTGCGGCGTCCACGCGAGATGATGCGCTTCATCGACGACGAGCAAGTCCCAGCCGGCATCGAGCACGGTGCGCGCGTTTTCCGCGGAGTCGGTCAGCAGGTTCAGCCCGCAGAGCACGAGCTGGCTGTCGAGGAATGGATTCACCGCGGCGTCGCCCTGCGCGATCGCCTCGCAGCGCTCGGCGTCGAAAATCGAGAAGAGCAGATTGAAGCGCCGCAGCAGCTCGATGAACCACTGATGCACGAGCGGCTCCGGCACCACGATGAGCACGCGCGCCGCGCGTCCCGTGAGGTGCAGGCGGTGAAGGATCAGCCCCGCCTCGATCGTCTTGCCGAGGCCGACTTCATCCGCGAGCAGCACGCGCGGCACGAGGCGCGAGGCGACTTCGCCGGCGATGAACATCTGGTGCGGCAGCAAGTCCACGCGCCCGCCGACGTAGCCACGCACGGGCGACTTGCGCATCGCGCAGCGCCGCTGCAAGGCCTCGACGCGCAGCTCGAAGGACTGAAGTTCGTCGGTCTGCCCGACGAGCAACCGCTCCTCCGGCGTGCTAAAGCTGATCGTGTCGGAAAGCTCCGCCTCGGCGACTTCGCGCGCGCCGCAGTGGTAGATGAGCAAGCCGTTGCGATCCTCGACGCGATCGGCAGTGAGTTGCTCGCCCGAGTGCAGCTTGATGCGGTCACCTTCCTTGAACTTCACGCGTCGTAGCGGCGCGGTCTTGAGCGCATACTGGCGCTGCTCGCTCGCAGCCGGGAAATGCAACTCCACGCGGCCAAACTCGGCCTTCAAAATAATGCCGAGCCCCAACTCCGGCTCGGAATCGCTGACCCAACGCTGGCCCGGTCTTGGCAAAGTGTTCGTCATTTTCAAAAGGGCGCGGATGCTACGCGTGAAGCGGCAACGTGCAAATGGCAACGCGCGGCGACAGGGATCGGTCCCGCGCTTCAAGCGCGCTCGCAAGCATTTGCCAGAGAACTTTCTCGCAAGTTTCCGAATTGATGCGAAGCATGTCCGTGATCAAGGAATCCCTCCTGACACACCCTTAATGCAAGATCCCGGCGCGACTACAGAGCCAACCGAACAATCAGATAAGCCGAAGCCTCCGGGCCTCGTCAGCGTCGCCGAGTGGAAGGCGATCGTCGCAGAGTTTCAAGAGCCGTCCGTGTGGCGGGCGACGTGGCAGCTCGTCAATACCATCGGCGGCTTCATTCTGCTCTGGGTGCTGATGTATTGGAGCCTGTCGGTTTCCGCGTGGCTCACCGCCGGGCTGGCGGTCCTCACCGGCGGATTGCTTATCCGGGTGTTCATCATCTTCCATGACTGCGGGCATGGCTCGTTTTTCAAGTCGCGGACCGCCAACGATGTCGTCGGCTTCATCTCCGGCATGCTGACCTTCACGCCGTATTATCACTGGCGCTGGGAACACGCGCTGCATCACGCCAGCTCGAGCGACCTCGATCGACGCGGCACCGGCGATGTGTGGACGATGACCGTGCAGGAATACCTCGAGTCTTCCCGCTGGCGGCGGTTCGCCTACAAGCTCGCGCGCAATCCGATCGTGCTCTTCGTCATCGCGCCCGCCTTTCTCTTCCTGGTGCGCGAGCGCTTCCCGTCACCCGGTGCGAACAAGCGCGAGCGGCACTCGGTCTGGTGGATGAATGCGGCGATCGCAGTGATGGTGCTCACGCTGGTCTGGCTGTTCGGCTGGAAGGCGTATCTGCTCATCCAGCTCACGATCACGATGGTCGGCGGCGCGATCGGCGTCTGGATGTTTTACGTCCAGCACCAGTTCGATGGCGCCTACTGGGAACGCGGCGACGCGTGGGACTACACCGCTGCGGCGCTCCATGGCAGCTCGTTCTATCGCCTGCCGAGAATCCTCCAGTGGTTCTCCGGCAACATCGGCTTCCACCACATCCACCACCTCAGTCCGCGGATCCCAAACTACAATCTCGAGCGCTGCCACAAGTCGCACCCGGTCTTCGAGGAAGTGAAGCCGCTCACGCTCTTGAGCAGCCTCAAGTCGATCAACTTTCACCTCTGGGATGAGCAGGGGCGCCAGCTCGTCAGCTTCCGCCAGGTGCGGCGCCGGCGGAAGCAACTCCGCAAGCAGGCGAAGTCGCAGCACGCCGCGTAACGCGCGATTCGGCGCCGGGCTAGCCGGCCGCCGTGTGCTCCTCGATGCAGCGGATGATTGCATTGACGCTCACCGGCTTCGCGAGGAACGGGAAGCCACCGATCTCGTGGCCTTGCTCGCGAGAGCTGACGATCGCCGTGAGGAAGATAATCGGCACATGCGCGAGCGTCGGGTCCGCGCGAATCTGACGTGCCACATCGCCGCCATCGATTTTCGGCATCACCACGTCGAGGAAGATGAAGTCGGGCTTGAACTCGCGGGCCACGAGCCACGCACGCGTGCCGTCGTTCTCCTCGCGCACTTCGTAGTCGCCGGATTTTTGGAGCGTGAGTTTGACGAGGCGGGTGAAGCCGGATTCGTCATCGACGATAAGGATGCGTTTGGTGCTCATGGCAGGAAGTTGATCAGGCACTGAAAGTCAGGGTCACGCGGACACCGCGTGTCGGCAAGTTGCGAAGGTCAACGGTGCCGCCGTGCAAGTCTATGATGGTCTTGGCCACCGAAAGGCCGAGCCCGCTGCCTTTGCCGGTCGGTTTTGTCGTGAAGAACGGCTCGAAGATTTTCGGCAGCTTGTCCTCGGGGATGCCGCTGCCCGTGTCATCGAGCTCGACGACGACCAGCGTCTGCCCAACGCGGAAATTCTCGCTGCGCTCATCGGCGACATTCGCACCGACGCCGGTGAGCTGCTTGGTGTAGGTGCGCACCGTCATCGTCCCGCCCTCGGGCATCGCGTGCAGGGCGTTGGTCAAAAGATTCACGAGCACCTGATTGATCTTCGCCTTGTCGAGCGCGACGCGCGGGAGCCTGCGCTCGAGTTCGCAGACGACCTCGACGGAGCCACCGCTCGTCTCGCCGCGCACCAGCGCGACGGCGTTCTGGATGAGCCGGTTCAAATCGATCGGCGCGAGAGTGAGCTGCGTCGGCGCGGAGAAATCGAGAAGGCCGAGGATGACCGCATCCGCGCGATCGACCGCGTCCGCCATCTCGAAAAGCACCTGGACGACGGTCTCGTCGAAGTGGCACGAGCGCAGGAACTCGATGCCCAACCGGATGACAGCGAGCGGGTTCTTGACCTCGTGCGCGACGCCGGCGGCAAGGCGTCCGACGGTCTTCATCTTCTCGGCCTCGACGATCTGGAGCTGCATGTCGCGAAGCTGCAAATGCGCCCGCTGCAATTCACCCAGCGTTCGCAGCGTCTCCTCGCGGCTTCGCTGGAGCTCGGCATTGGCCTCGCCCAGCTTTTCGGCACTCTCCTTCTGCTCGGTGATGTCGCGCGCGATGCAGAGCACACCGAGCGTGGCCCCCAGTTCGTCGTGCCACGGGACTTTCGTGGTGAGGAGCCAACGCTTCCGCCCGCGGACGTCGAGAGTCTGTTCCTCATGGTTGATCCGTGCGCGACCGGACGTAAAAACTTCCATATCGAGCCGGTGGAATTTCTCCGCGAGATCGTCCGGGAAAAAATCAAACACCGTGCGACCTCGCACATCCTCGGGACCGCTTGCGCCGAGGCTGCGCCAGTGGGCCGGGTTATCGAGCATGTAGCGACCTTTGCGGTCCTTGAGAAAGATGGAATCGGGCAGGTTTTCGAGCACGCTGCGCAGCAGGTTGCGCTCGCTCGAAAGCGCCAGCTCCATCTCCTTGATCGCGGTGATCTCGCGCGAAATACCGCACGTGCCGATGATCTCGCCGCGGCGATTTCGCAGCGCCAGCTTCGTGGTGAGCGACCACGACTGGCGCCCACTGCCGAGGATCTCGTGCTCGACTTTGCCGATAAGGGGCTCGCCGGTGCTCATCACCCTCTCCTCATCGGCGCGCGCCTCGGCTGCGTGCGCCTCATCGTAAAAGTCGCGGTCCGTCTTGCCGTAGGCATCGGATGGTGACTCGAGGCCGAGCAGGTGCGTGAGCGCAAAGTTAATGCGGATGAACCGGCTCTCGCGGTCCTTGAAATAGATGCGATCCGGGATGTTCTCGAGCAGCGCGCTGAGCAGATCGCGCTCGTGCGCGAGCGCCGTCTCGGAGCGCCCCCGCTCGATCGCGTAGCGCATCGCGCGGTGCAACAGATGCGGATCGAGCCGGGACTTCAAGAGGTAGTCCGCGGCACCGCGATGGACGACTTCCAGCGCGAGATCCTCGTCGTCGGTCTCGCCGAGCAGGATCACCGGAAGATGCGGCGCCGCCTGATGCAGGCGCGTGAAGACTTCGATCCCCGCGCCATCGGAGAGCGCGAGATCGACCAGCGCCACGTCCGGCGCGCCGGAACATGCCAGTTCGATTCCGTGCGCGAGCGACTCAGCGACGTGGGTCACGAGAAAGCGCGCGCGCCAGTCACCCTCGATCATTTCGCGAAGCAGGAACCGATCGCCGGGACTGGCTTCGATGAGCAACACGCAGAATGGTTCAGGCAACGGCTCAGGCATCGCGAAGTGCCATCGCTGCTAACCAGCCGCCCGCCGATTGGCGAGCGCAATCGCGCTCAGCCCGCGCAGACCCTGGCGATCGCCTCGCGGAGCAGGTTGAGCGTAAATGGCTTTCCGACGATCAGATCGACACCCGGCAGCTTTTCGCCAGCGCCGTTCATCAAGTCGCCGTATCCGGTCAGCAGCACGAGGCGTTGCTGCGGGTTGATCTTGTGAATCTCCACGGCGAGATGATCGCCGTTCATCTCGGGCATCGCACGGTCGGTGAGGACCAGGTCGAACTCGCCAGCCCGATAGATTTCAAGCGCCTCCCGACCGTTGGTCGCGAGCGTGACCTCGTGCTCGTCCTCGGTGAGATAGACGCTGAGCACCTCGCGCACGAGCGGCTCATCCTCGACCACGAGCAGTCGAAGCGCACGTGTCGGCTGAGCCGGCGCTTTCGGCGCCGGTCGGATCCCACTGCCGCGCTCGATCGGGATCGACATGGTGACCGATGTGCCGCGGCCAGCTTCGCTGTGGATGTCGAGTTCGCCTTCGTGCCGCTGCACGATGCCATAGACGCTGCCGAGGCCGAGGCCGCTGCCATGCTCGCCTTTCGTCGTGAAAAACGGCTCGAGACAGCGCGCGCGCACGTCCTCGGTCATGCCGCTGCCCGTATCGCTGACGGTTATCGCCGCCCAGCGTCCATGCACCTCGGTGCGAATGGTGATGCCGCCCCGCTTCTCGATCGCGTCGGCAGCGTTGAAGATGAGATTCACCAGCGACTCGCGGAGCTCGGACTCATTGCCGACGATCGTGGGGACGTTGCCCAGCTCCAGCCGCATTTCGATCGTCACGCCGGCGGCGAGCGCCTCGTCCTTCCATCGCGGCTGGGTGAAGGAAACCACCTGCTGCACGAGCTCGTTGACGATGATCGGCGTGAGCGCTTCGGCCGAATCCCGGTGCCGGTAAAACTCGCGCAGCCGCGAGACGACCTTGGCCGCGTCCCTCGCGGCGTGATAGATCATCTCGAGGTAACTGCGCAGGCGCGCCGAGTCCGCGGACATCTCGGGCTTGAGCAGCAGGAGCTCGCTGAAGCCCACGATCGGGGCGAGCGTGTTGTTGAAATCGTGCGCGATGCCATTGGCCATCCGCCCGAGCGCGTGCATGCGCTCGCGGCGCACCACCTGATCCTGCGTGGCGCGAAGCTGCTCGAGCGCGGCGGTGAGCTGGCCGCTTTTCTCGATCGCTTCGTCCTCTGCGCGCTTGCGCTCGGCGATCTCTTTTTGCAGCCGCGCATTGGTGGCCTGGAGCGCCGCCGTGCGTTCCTGCACTCGCACCTCGAGGTCCTCCATCGATCGCTGGAGCTGGAGCTGCACGCGCTTGCGCTCGATCGCGTATTGAACTGAGCGGACCAGCAGATGGTTATCGACGTGACCCTTGACCAGGTAGTCCTGCGCGCCGAGCTGCACAGTTTCGATCGCGAGCGCCACATCGTTGATGCCACTCATCACCACGATCGGAATGTCGGGCGCCGCCTCGATGATGCGGATGAACGTCTCGATGCCGGTGCTGTCGGGCAGTGTGAGGTCGAGCAGGATCAGATCGACATCGCCCCGCCGCAACCACTCGAGCGATTCGCCGAGAGTGCCGCAAGCGTGCACGACGAAGTGGACGAGCGCCGGCGCCGTCGAGAGCATCTGCGTCATGAGCTCGACGTGCTCGTCGTTGTCTTCGACCAGCAGGACACCTACAGGTTGTTCAGGCATGGAGAGCGGAGCGGTTCACGGATTTGGAATGGCTGGCCGGGCGCAGGTAGCAGACCGGCGGGGCTTTGGACAGTATTTCATCTTCAGCCGGTGGCGTCGATGATCTCGCGGACTTTGCGCGCCAGATCGGCGGGCCCGAAGGGCTTTTGCAGGAATGGCGAGCCGCGGTCGATGCCATGCCGCTCGAGCACGCTCTCATCGATGTAGCCCGAGCAGAAGAGCACGCGAGTGCAGTTGGATCGCTCCTGGACCCACGCCGCGAGCTGCTTCCCGCCGAGATCCGGCAGCACCACATCGGCAAACAGCAGGTCGATTCCGCGCCCGTTTTGCGACTCGAGCAGTTCGCGCGTCTGCTGCCCATCGCTCGCCTCGAGCACCGTGTAGCCGAGCCGCCGCAGAATATGCGAGGTCAGACTGCGCACGGTGATCTCGTCCTCGACATAAAGGATCGTCTCGCGCCCGCCGGGCAACAGACCGAACTCGAGCCGACGCGCGGCCACTTCGCCGCTCTCCTCGACGCGCGGGAAATAGATCGAGAAGCTCGATCCGACGCCGACGGTGCTCTCCACGGAGATGTAGCCGCCGCTCTGCTTGACGATGCCGTAACACGTCGCGAGTCCCAGACCCGTCCCCTCGCCTTTCTCCTTCGTCGTGAAGAACGGCTCAAAGATGTTTTTGATGATCTCCGGCACGATGCCGCAGCCCGTGTCCGCAACCGTGAGCTTCACGTATTCGCCAGCCGGCATCTCATTCACCGAATAGAAGTCATCGAGATAGTAGGTCACGTCACTGGTCGCGATCGTGAGCTGTCCGCCCCCGGGCATCGCATCGCGGGCGTTGACGCAGAGATTCAGCAGCACCTGCTCGAACTGGGTGGCATCGGCCTTCACGCGTCCGATTACCGCGCGCAAATCGGCGCACACCTTGATCTGCTCGCCGATCACGCGCTGGAGCATCGTCTCCATGTGCCGCACTGAGTCGTTCACGCAAAAGACACGCGGAAACAGCGGCTGCCGCCGCGAGAACGCGAGCAATTGCTGCGTGAGCGACGCGGCGAAGTCGGCAGCCTTGCGGATTTCGTTGAGGTGCTTCCACATCCAGTGCCGCTGCTCGATCTCGCCGAGGAGCAGGTCGGAGTAGCCGAGGATGGCGGTCAACACATTGTTGAAATCGTGAGCGATCCCGCCCGCGAGCCGCCCGACCGCTTCCATCTTCTGCGCCTGGCGCAGTTCCTCCTCGAGCCGGCGCCGCTCGGTGATGTCGCGCACGATCGATGAGACTCCGGTGATCGCGCCCCCTTCCCCACGGATCGGCGAGTCAGTGACCGACACGTTGATCTTCCGCCCATCCTTGCGCAGGCGCACCGTCTCGTAGTTCGCGAGGCTTTCCCCGCGCTGCACCGCGGTGAGCGCCTGCGGAAATTCGTCGAGACGCTCCGGCGGAAAGATCATCTCCAGCGGCCGATCCACGAGTTCCTCCGCCGCGTAACCGAAGATGCGCTCGGCCCCGGCATTCCAGCTCCGCACCGCGCCATCGAGCGTGCAGCCGATGATTGCATCGTTCGAGTTCGCCACGACTGCGGCGAGTTCGGACGTGAGGCGCTGCGCCTCCCGTCGCCCGGTGATGTCGCGCAGATACACCGTGAACATCGGCCGCCCGCTGATCACGACCCTGCTCAGCGCCACCTCCGCGGGAAACTCCGAAGCGTCGCCGCGCATGACGATCAACTCAAATCGCCGCCCTCCCGATGCACCCGCAGTCCCGTCCAATCCGAGCGCCACCCGCCCCTTCTCCCGCGCGGGCAATGGCAAAAGAATCGACTCGATCGATCTACCGAGCACCTGCTCCTGCGCCTGGAGAAACGCGCGCTCCGCCGCGGGATTGAATTCGGTGATCCGTCCCTCGGCGTCGTAACTGATGATGCAATCGAGCGCCGATTGCAGGATCGCCGCCTTTCGCATTTCGCTTTGCCGGAGCGCGTCCTCGGCCGCCTTGCGCTCGATGAGATGGCCCAACTGCGCGCTGATGACGCTGAGTGTCTCGAGCAACTCCGGGTCAGGCAGCGCGATCTTCGGGCTGAAAAACTCGAGCACATGGCGCACGACGCCGCGGACCTTTATCGGCAGGCCGTAGGCCGAGCCCATGCCCGCCTTGATCGCGATCGCTGCATTGGGAAATCCAGCCTCCTTCGCGAGACTCGCGATCCAGCGCGGCTCGCCGGTCTTCCACACGTCGCCGGCGAGCCCGTGGCCGATCGGATACGTGGTGTTCGAGTTGGCGCGCTCGAAAGCCGCGACATCGACATCCGGCGTGTGCCAGATCTCCTCGCATCGCAGGACGCCGTCCGCCTCATCCACATCCCACACCGCGCCCAAATCCCAGTGCGCGACTTCGCAGATGCTCTCGAGGATGCGCGGTCGCGCGGCAGCCAGCGTCGCCGATTCGCTCAGCGCGCGCGCGGTTGCCAACTGCAGCCGCCGCCGCTGCTCGCTCCACCAGCGATCGGAAATATCCTCGACGGTTCCCTCGAGATAACGGATCGCGCCACCCTCATCGCGCACGGCCCGCACATTCTCGCGCAGCCAGATCGTCCGCCCGTCGGCGCGCGTGACCTCGAACTCGAAGTTCGAGACCACGTCCTCTTCGCGCAGCGCCTCGAGCAGCGCGGCGCGCTGCGAGTGATCGACGTAGAGCTGCGTGCCGATATCCGTGAGCCCTGCGATCAACGCCTTCGGCGACTTGAAGCCATACATCCGCGCCAGCGCCTTGTTCGCCGTGATGAATCGCCCGTCAGGCGTCGTCTGGAAAATCCCCTCGATCGCATTGTCAAAGATCGACCGATACATCGCCTCCGACGCGCGCAGTTCGCCAATCAACTTATCGCGCGACTCGGTCGTCCCACGCGCGCTCTGCGTCAGCCGCCACAGCACCAGCGTGGCCGCGCCGATCACCGCGAGGAAGGCTCCGATAACCATGATCTCGATCCCGTCGGCGCGATCCTCCGCGGCCCGGCGCGTCAGCACCATGACGTCGAGCGAAGTGCTGACCGAACGCATCATATCCCCAAACGTGTTGAGCGCTTCGCGATAGCGTTCTTCGATCAATTTCGATCGCTCAGTCGCGCGCACCCGCTCCACCGAACCCGCAGCCGTCTCAGCGATATCCCGATCGATTTCCCCCGTCAGCCGCTCTACCGCCTGCTCGAACGCCGCGAGCCGCGCACCGGAAATCGGATCGCTGAGCACCGACTGTAACTCAGCAAGATGCCCGGTCGCTTCCGCGCGGGCTTCGTCGAAACGCTGCGCGCGCGAGCCGTCGGTCCGCGGCGCATAGATGGCGGCAAGATCCTGCGCGAGCTTCGGCGCGATCGAGAGCGCTCGCGCCGTCTGGCGCTCGCGTCCCTGCAGTTCACGCAATTCCCGGGACGTGCGCCAATGCAGCCACAGCGCCGCGGCGACCAGCGCACTAAACGCCAGCGCGAGGACCGGACCCTTCCATCGGATCGACGCGGGGAGTCTTGTGACGGGAGTTGAAGGCATGAGGTAATTGCACCCGGCCAGCGCGGCCGGGGGCCTTGGCAAAGCGCGAGCCATGCCTAGCTACGCCCGTCCGCAGAATGCACAAGCGATTGGCCCCGGTTGACAGCGCCCGCTCCGCGCGGAGACTCCGCGCCCTTTATCATGTCCTCGTCCTACATCTGGATCGATAGCACCTCATGGGAACTCGAATTTTTCGGGCTCCCGAGCCGCATTCCGTGGCCCGCCGATATCGACGCGACGAAAGCGAGCGAAGACCCCTTCGACCACGCGGAACTCGCGCGCGCCATCGAGATGATGGGCGCCGACGCGCCTGAGCCGTTCAAAGGCTACCTCGCCGCGACCGACAATTTCGACGCGCTCGCCGAGGTGCTCGAGGACAGCGAATTTCCAGAGGCCGCAACGCTGCTCGACGAGGTCGAAGCCGTGCTGCCCGGCACCGCTTTCGTCGCATTCCACCGCGGCATCGTCGCGCGTCAGGACGGGCTCTACGAAGATGCGATCCGGCACTTCGAGACCGCGGCGCAGAGGACGCCGCGCATCGGCATGATCTGGCTCCAGCTCGGCACCCTGCTCGCGCAGGAAGGCGAACGCGACCGCGCCATCGCCGCGCTCAACAACGCCGTGCGCATCAATCCCAATGATGTGGAAGCCTACGAAGTGCTCGCCACTCTCAAGGCCGCCGTGAAGGTGATGCGGGACGCAAAGGATCCGAAAAGCGTCTCGTATATCGGCATCGCAAAGTATCGGGAGCTGTGCGCGCAGCAGTTCGAGCAACTGCGCAACAATCACGCAGGCCTGCTTGAGTTCGCCGAGTTCCAGTTGCGCAATCATTTCATTCCCGAGCTCGGCGTGCAGGCGCTGGAACTCGCGCGTCAGCTTCAACCCGACGACCCGCGCACACTCGCCGCGCTTTCAAACAGCTACCGCATCGTCGGCGATCACGAGCGTGCAAAGACTGTCGCGAACGACCTCGCGGAGCGCTTCGCCACCGAGCCGCAGGCATGGCTCAATCTCGCGCAAATCCTCGCCGCCTCCGGCGATCCCGACGGCGAGCGCGCTGCCCTCGATACGACGCTCACGCTCGACCCGAACACCGCGCCGGCGCTCGTGCGATTCTTCGGCCTCGCCGACGGACCGAACGCCGATGCGGAGCCGCGACTCGCGGCCTTCGGTGCGGAAAAGGCATCGCCCCTCGCCTTCCTCCTCGCGAGCAACAGCGCGCGCGACCGCGGCGAGAAGCAGCTCGCTCTCGACTACGCCGCGCACGCCTTCAAGCTCGCTCCCGAGCGCGAGGAAGTGCTCCTTCACTATTGCGCCACCATCGGCGATGCGAAGGACGACAAACGCCTCAAGCGCGACATCGAGCCCGTGGTGAACAGCGAGAAGGCCACCATCCGGCTGCACTGGAATTACGCACAGGCGCTCAAGCAACTCGGTCGCGAGCAGGAAGCCATCAACGCGCTCATCACCACAGCGAGCGCCGAGAACGTGCCCGACGATTTCCAGCACGCCGTCGTCTCGACCATCGACATGTGGACGCACCGCCTCGCTCAGGGCGAAGTCGCGCTCGCCATCAACAAAGCCGGCGCACTCGCACGCCCGATCGTCCTCTCACTCGAGCGCGAAGACGGCGCGGTGCTGCTGAAGGCCGGTCAACCGCTGCCTGCCGAGACTCAATTCCCATGGCGCGTGCGCCTCAATGGCGACGGCGAAACGTGCGTGACGCTCCAGCAAGGCCAGAGCGGAGGCGACGTGCATCCGATGCAACTCGGCAGCTTCGCCGTGAAGGTCCCACCCGTCACCGGCGGCGCACACACCATCCACTGCCTGCTTGGCACCGGCCCCGACGCGCGCCTGCTTTTCAAAGCCGTCCAGGGCGCGCGCGAACTGCAGGTGCGCTGGGTCGCGCCGTCGCCGCACCACTAGGCGCTACGCACCGCGCCGCTCGACGCCGAAATGCGCGAGCACATTGCGCACGACGGTCGCCCATCGCTCGTCGGCGTGCAGCACCCAGCCGGAGCCGATCGCGCCGGCGTTGAAGACGCGTCCGCCATCGGGCCGCACCCAGTAGATCATCTCGCCGCCTTGATCGGTCTTCGGTTTGATCTTCCGAAAGTAGTAGTCCATCGGCGAGCCGCCCTCGGCCCACGGGAGGATGCCGTTGGCGATGCGCACGATGCCGGCAGGATCGGTCGGCATCACCGCGCCGTCGGGCGTCGGCTCTTCCTGCAAAGCGGCGAAGGTCGAAGGCCGGATGTCCATCTCGTGCCCATTCGCCATCGGCATCGCGCCATCGGCCCAGCCGAACTTGTCGCCGTTCTTCAGCCCGCTTTTCTCCGGCGTCGTGAATAGAAAATGGCTCGCGTCCTCGACCACGTAAGGCCCGTAGTTCTTCGGGTTCGACTGATTGTTCCAGCCGATGATGTCGAGACCGATCACGCGATAGCCCGGCATCCCGCTCTCGCGTTGCGAACCGCCGCGCTCGCCGTCGTGACTGTGCCACGCTTCGCCACGTCGTGTGGCCAGCATCTGATTGCCGGGGCAATCGACTTTGCGGGACTCCATCACGGTGCAGTCGTCATTGAAACTCACGCGCCAGCCCATCGTGTTGCCGCTGAGCACGAGCAGATTTCCGCCACCGCGCAGGTAGCTCTCCACGCCGCGATACATTTCGCGCGACCAGTATTCATTGTGGCCGACGACCATGAACGTCTTGTAGCCGCGCAGCACCGACGGATCGCGATGCAGGTCCACATCGCTGATCACGTCGTAGTCGTAGCCTTGCGATTCGAGCCACGTCTGCGGCCAGCGGTCGGCGCGCGCGAGGTGGCTGTATTGCGTCTGGCCACCGTAGAGGACGTAAGGCCCCGCCGCAGGCCACGGCATCCGCAGACCCATCTGATACGTCCCCTGCCCCGCCGCATGTCCGCGGTAGAGGCAGTAGGCAGGAAGACCGCGCGCGTCCTTCTCGATGCCGCCGGTGCCCCAGACCTGCGCGAGATTCGGCGGCGTGATCGCGAAGGGCGTGCCGCTGTAAGCGCGCCAGGTATTCGTCGCGCAGACAAAAAGGATCGGCGCCTTCTTCCGCCGCGGCGCGCGGCGAACGATGAACGTGCAGTGGTAAAGCCGCGGCTTTCCCTCGTAGGTAAACTCGATCCGCGCGACGTAGATCCCCGAGCGCGCATCGGCGGGCACCGGCCAGCGATGCGTGACCTTCCAGCGGCAGTCGTAGAGATCGTCCGATGCAAATCGCAGTCCGTGTCCGCGCGTCGCGTCCTTCTTCGGATCGTAGGCGCCAAAGCGCGGCACGTCCGCATCGAATCCCGGCCCGCCCACCATCCACGTCGCGTGATTGATGATGCGCCCCTCGCGGCCACTGCCGGAAGAATCGGAAACGCGATCACCGCGCTCCTCGCTCAACGGCCAGCAAGCCAGCACCCCCTTGCAGCCACGGCGCTCTGCGCCGTGCGCGTCCCGGAGGGACGCGGCTACAGAAATTTCCCCCACACTCAGCGCACGGTCGTAAATCGCCGGCATCGCGAGATCGCCATCGAGGAAATGCTTCGCGATGCCCGTCTGCGACATCGCGCCGAGCCGCAACGCGTGCGCTCCGGGCAGCAGCGGCCCGGCGAATTCCCACGCACCGACTTCCTTCGCATCGACGAAGACGCGCTTCGTCTTCCCGTCCCACGTGGCGACGACGTGATGCCATTTCTTCGCTGCGAGCACGCCCGTCTTGCTGCGATGCACGAGCGCCTCGTCGGGCGAGACACCGTCGCCGAGATAAAAGCCGACGTAGCCGTCCTTGCCGAAGCCGAGCGCGAATCCGTCCGATGCATCCTTGTCCTCCTGGCTGACGAGTCCCTGCAGCTTCGTGAGATCCCACGGCTTCACCCAGCACTCGATCGAGATCGCGCGCATCGTGCCGACCAACCGCTTCTCGATGTGAACATACGAGCCGGGATGAATCGGCTGCGGCCTTGGCGACTCCTCGGCGTAGCGGTGCAAGACCGTGTCGCCCGCAGGATCATCGACCTTCAGCCCGAGCCGGCAGATCGACAGCCGATGCGGCACGCTCGCGCTGACACACAGCTCGAGCGTCTCGCCCGCCGCGACCGAGTGCTCGATCGGGTAAGCATGCACGCCCGGCACATCGAGCGCGGTGTGCGGCGGGATCGTCGCCGCCGTCACCGGCTTCGCGTGCAGCGGAACTTTGAGAGCAGCCGCCGCGGCGATACTGCCGCCGGCTCGCTTGAGGAAATCGCGTCGCGAAAGCGGGCGGGTGTTTTTGTATCGGCGTTTCATACTTTCGGGGAAATCAACGCGCTCCAACTCGACCGGACAAGCGCCGCGCGGAGCGCCTTCAGCCGCGCCGCAGAAAGTCCCGCGACCTTTCCTCCACCGAGACTCACGCGCAGTGCCGAGAGTAACATCGCCGGTTGCTCGTCGAGATCGACATCCAGCTCCGGCGGGAACTGCGCGTCGAGCAGCCACGCGCCTTCATCGGATATCTCCGCCAGCTCCGCCGCCCAGCGCAGGATCGTCTCGATTGGCTTCCCCGGAAAGCGCTGCGCGACCATGCCGAGGATGTCGTCGCGGTTCGGCACGTTCAGCAGCAACGCGAGGAAGAAGCGGTGCTCGACCTCCGTGATCGAACTGCGCATCGCCGAGATCCCATCCCGCCGCGCGATCTCCGTCAGCGTCGGCGCGACGTAGTCGGCGAGCTTGCCGTGCTTCTTGCGGAACACCTTCCACGCGTCCTCCCAATCGCCGAGACTCTGGAGACAGTTCGCGACGTTCTGCAGAACGAAGAACCCGCGCTCGAAATCCAGGTCCGCGAGCATCTCGATGACGAGCCCCGCATACGCCGGGTCCTCGGTCTTCTCCATCACGTCGATGAGTTGTTTGCGCCGCATCGTGAGCGCGTCGGCGTGGACGGGATCGACGGCGATGTGCGGCGGCAGGTAGGTGAATTGCGGCCCGGTGCCCACATCCGTCTGAGTCCGCACCACGACCGTCACCGACGGCGTATCGAGATGAAAGAGCGAGTGGATGTAGTCGCGCCCCGACACGATCGGCAGCGTGCGCCCCGTCTCCAGCAGCTCCGTCTTCGTCATCCGCAGCCGCCCCACGCGCAGATGCGGCGTGACCGACTGCGCCTTCTCGAATGCAAACAACGAATGAATGCTCGACCCCGCGAGCACATGAAACGCGCCGGAGAATTCGTGCTGATGAATGTCCGTCGTCCCGTCCAGCCAGAACAGGAGCTGGATGTAAAAGCGCGGGTCGTCATACACCACGATCTCCGGCTGCCCGAAGCCCGACTGCGTCTGGAAAGGCTGCGCATCGTCGCGCAGGAAGTCGTGCACGAGTTCCGAGAGGTCCACATGCTCCGAAGGCGGCCGCTCCTCCAGCGCGCGCCGGGCGATCTCCGGGAAGGCCGGCAACGAGAAGTTCTCCGCCTTCCATCGGGCGAAAACTGTGCGGCCAAGGTCGGCGAAGAATTGATCCATATGCGTATCCTTGAGTGCTACGCGAGCAGCGCCACGAACCCCGCCTGCTCGAAATGCCGATCCCCTGTCAGCGCATCCGTCAGCCCTTCATCCGCCATCACCACGAATGAATTGCAATCCGTCAGCGACCATTCCTTGTCCACTCGGCTGCGATAGAGCGCCAGCCCGCGCTCTACGATTTCATCACTCAACGAAATCAGCTTCGTCGTCCCAGACGCGCGGATCCCCGCGACGAAACGCGCGCAACTCTCCCGTTCTCGAACGCCGGACATCCCGTCGGCCAGTTCCAGCAGCACTCCCACCGTCGTCACCACTTCCGTGCATTTGCCCTGCGAGAGAAACTCCTCAGCCCTCACATGGTCGGCATCCCGCCGGCTCAGGAGCGCGATGTAAGAGTGCGTGTCCGCAAAGACGCGACTCATCGCCCGCTGCGTTTCGGCGTGCCGTGGATGTGATGATCGTGCTCGGCTGAAAAATCTTCCGGCAGCCCGTCGATGCACCCGGCGAATTCCTTCATCCACTCGAGCGCATTGCCAGCCGGTTTCGCCCCCACATCGCTTTCCACCGGCAGCGTGATCTCCACCCGCGTCCCATCGGGCACGTGCATTGGCAGCTTGATGGTGTCGTTCTCGACGATCGCGGTGAAGCTCATGCCCGCAGGATGCACGCGCCGCCGGAGGGCGTCAACGCGGGGCGGGACGGCGGGAAGATTCCCTCGCCATGTTCGCACTGGGAGACTCATCGATGGACGCGGCGCAGAAAGGGCAAAACCGAATATGGCGAGAGACGGCCCAAGGAAAGCCGCCACACGAGAACATACGGCTGAGTCGATAGCCACAGTGAGAACACCGGCCCGCTATGGAGCGAACCAAAAGCGCACAACCCACGGTGAACACGCCAAGTGGCGCGAGCACAGATGGGGCGTAGTCGTAGAGGCAGCCGATGAAAAACGCGAGTGAGCCCGAGATGAACAAAACCAGAGCCACTCGCCGGACCCGATTGAGCCGCTGCCGCGTTGTCGGCGGTGTCGAGCTACGGGGACCTGCGCTCGCGTTGTTCACAGGAAGCGTGCAGAATTGCTTAGCGAGGTCGCATCGACGAGGACACCCGCCATCAGTCTCCCCCCCGCGTCATCCGCATGATCTCGTCCGTGCTCATGCCACTCGTCGCTGTCCCCGCCCCGCGCTGAAGCCATCCGGGCACCGGCGCGGCTGCCGGTTCGGTTTGCAACACAATCTCCGCCTTCGTCCCATCCGGCACGTGCACGCCAGGCGGCAGCTTGATGCTGTCGTTCTCGACGATCGCGATGATGCTCATGTCCGCAGGATGCACGCGCCGCCGGAGGGCGTCAACGCTGTCTCTTATACACATCTCCG
>JBEBGD010000151.1:0-10276 GCA_040081625.1 Chthoniobacteraceae bacterium | reverse complement strand
CGCGAAGCCCGGCCCGCAGCCGCGACTGCTCGGCGCGAAGCCCGAGCAGCTCGTGCCGCATCTCGCGCACGCGAACGGCTGGTGGCGCGACACCGCGCAGAAGCTCATCATCCTGCGCGGCGACAAGTCGCTCTTTCACGCGCTCGAAACGATGGCGCGCACGCACACCGATCCCCTCGCCCGCCTTCACGCGCTATGGACGATCGAGGGCCTCGACGCGCTCACGCCCGCGCTGCTCGCGGAGAAACTGCGCGACACCGACTGGCGCCTGCGCGCCGCCGCGATCCGGCTGCACGAGAAGACGCCGCCGATCGCCTTGCTCGCACCGCTGGCGAACGATCCCGATCCCGGCGTGCGCCGGCAGCTCGCGCTCACGCTCGGCTGGAGCAGCGATCCGGAAGCCGCGGACCTCATCCAGAGAATCGCCGCCGCCGATCCCGCAAACCCGATCATCACGCTCGCCGCGCTCACCGCGCTCCACGGCCGCGAGGAATTGCCGCTCGTGAAGCAAGTGCAGGACGGTTCGCTTTTCCGCCCTATCGCCGACGTGGAGACGCGCACTCGCGCGCAAGCGCTGTGGAAGTCGGGGCTCGATTCGTGGCGCAACGTCAACGCGAAGCCCCGCACGCGCGACAAGGCCGAGATCGGGCTGATCGAGAACGGCGCGCGGGCTTACCAGGAACTCTGCCTCGCCTGCCACGGCTCGGACGGAAAGGGCGTCACACCACCCGGCGTGCCGGTGCTCGCGCCGACGCTGGTCGGTTCGCCGCGCGTGCTCGGGCCGAAGGAAGCGCTCGTGCGCATCCTCCTCCACGGCCTCGGCGGGCCGATTGATGGAAAGGATTACCAACCTTCGATCATGGCTCCGCTCGGCGCGACGATGCCCGACGCGTGGGTCGCGGGCGTGCTCACTTACATCCGGCAGGAATGGACCAACGATGCGTCCGCCATCCGCGCACCGGAAGTCGCCGCGATCCGCAACCACCCGCGCGCAACGCCGTGGACGCTGGCGGAGCTCGAACAGTTCGCCGCACCCACGCTTGCCGACCGCACCGGCTGGATCGCCACCGCGCACGGTCACACGCCGATGAACGCGATCGACGGAGTCATCAGCGCGAGCCACCAGAACGCCTGGCACGGAGTGAACACCCCGCAGGCCTGGCTCGCCGTCGATCTCGGCAAGCCGCACCGCCTCACGCATCTCGTGATGCTTTCCACCGAACCCGACTGGGCGCCGCGTGGCTTCAAGGTGGAAGTCTCCGACGACGGCAGGACTTGGAGCGCGGCGGTCAGCGAAGGCAAAGGGACCGGCACGCGCACCGTCGCGAGCTTCGAGCCCATCACCGCGCGCCATGTGCGCATCTCGCAAACCGGGAATGCGATCGAGCGCTGGTTGGTGAGCGAGTTGGAAATCCACGGAGTGCCGCCTGGCATATGAGCACACCGGAGCAGCGACCAATCCCGTCAGCCGGGAGCATCCAGCGACCGTGGCCCTGGCAGTTATTCGCCGCGATCGTGATCGGTCTCGCTGTTCTCCTCGCGGCGCGCTTCGCACTCAAGCCACCGTTGGAGATTTCACCGCCGGCACTCTCGGTCCGCGGCGAGACATGCACCGTGTCCTTCAGCGCGACGAACAACTCGAATCAGCCGATCCGCGCATCGCTGCTCGTCGTTGCGGGCTGCGGCACCCGCGGCGGCCAATCCGCGCCACCGCGTTACGTCGAGGTCGCGCGCGAGACCGTCTCCGTGAGACTCTGGCCGAAGGAGAGCAAGCGCCTGTCGTGCGAGTTCCCCCTCGCCGGCCGATCGAGGCC
The DNA here is from genome assembly GCA_040081625.1 of Chthoniobacteraceae bacterium. Classification (GTDB taxonomy): domain Bacteria; phylum Verrucomicrobiota; class Verrucomicrobiia; order Chthoniobacterales; family Chthoniobacteraceae; genus VFJQ01. The sequence continues at coordinate 8,462 of JBEBGD010000151.1, read as the reverse complement.
GAACACCGCCCGGATCGAGATTGTGTCCTTCCAGTAGCGGCGCGCTGTCTTCGCCCGCGCCGGGGACCGGCGCTCGATCGAGCGCGACACGCCGTGCGCGCCGCCCGGCATCGCACTGCCGCGCGAGCCTGTGCTTCTCCACTTCGCGCGGCGGCTCGATTCCGTGGCGTGATGGCTTGCCGCCGCGATTCGCTTTGCGCATACTCTCCCGCGTGAAGTCGTTTTCCATCTTCATCCTCCTCGTCGGTGCGGCGTTCGCGGAGACGGTCGGCGTTTCGCCGCAGCTCGACGCGATCCGCCAGCAGCACGCGCTCCCGGCGCTCGGCGCGGCGGCGATGCGCGAGGGTGAACTTGTCGCGTTCGGAGTCAGCGGCACTCGGCAGTTCGGCAAGCCGGAGGTGGTGAAGGTGGACGACCTCTGGCACATCGGCTCGTGCACGAAGTCAATGACCGCGACGCTCGCCGGCATCCTCGTGGATGAAGGCACGGCGCGCTGGGATATGAAGATCACCGACGCGCTGCCCGAGCTGCGCGCGACGCTGCACGCGGACTGGCGCGAGGCGACGCTGGAGCAACTCCTCACGCACCGCTCTGGTGCGCCGCATCAGCCGCAGGCCGAGGCGTGGTCGCTCGCGTGGCAGCGGCGCGGGAGCGAGCAGTTGCAGCGCATGGAGATGGTCCGCAGCCTGGTCGTGCGGCGGACCGAGGCGCCGGTGGGGACAAAGTTCATCTACTCGAACCGGGGCTACACGATCGCCGGCGCGATGCTCGAAAAGCTCGCTCGCAAGCCTTACGCCGAGTTGCTGCGCGCGAAGGTCTTCGCGCCACTCGGGATGAAGTCGTGCGGCGTCGGCGGCCCCGGTGAGAATCAACCGCGCGGGCACACGGCGGCCCTCGGCTCATTCAAGCCGGTCGCGCCCGATGCAGACAATCCTCCCGCGATCACGCCCGCCGGTCGGGTTCACTGCTCGCTCGCGGATTTCGTGCGCTTCGCGAGCTGGCACGCGCGCGGGCCACTGCACGACGTGAAGCTGATGAGCGACGCAACCTTCCAAAAACTCCACACGCGCCCCGCCGGCCAGAGCTACGCGATGGGCTGGGTGGTGACCGATCGCCCGTGGGCCGACGGCGAAGCGCTCACGCACAACGGCTCGAACACGATGTGGCACGCGGTGATGTGGATCGCGCCGGCGAAGCAGACGGCTTTCGTGGCGGTGACGAATTGCGCGGGCGATGTGGCGCAGATGGCCTGCGATGAAGCGGTGAGCACGTTGATCCGCGCGGGGCACTGACGCGCCGCATTTTGTGGCGGGACATTTTTCGCCGGAGTCCGCAGTATCCGCGGCGGCGCAGGGACCGGCATTCGCTGGCCAGTCGCAATGACCTCACACCTCATCCCACTGCCATGAAACTGCCCACGATCTCCACGTTGCTCGCGATCACGCTCTGTTCCTGTTCGACGTATCATCCGCTGAAGGACGACGCTTTGTATCCGACCCCGCTTCACGCGACATCGGGGCGTGGAGTGACGGTGACGTTTCTCGGCAACACGACCATCCTCATCTCCGACGGCACCACCCGCCTGCTGGTGGATGGATTCTTCTCCCGACCGGGCGCCTTCAAAACGCTGTTCGGGCGGATCGGCCCCGATGAGAAAATCATCGGGAAGCAGTTGTGCCTGGCGGGAATCACGAAGCTCGATGCACTGCTGATCGGACACTCGCACCACGACCACGCGCTCGATGCGCCCGAGGTGACCCGGCGGACGCACGCTGTCGCGATGGGATCGACCTCCTATCGCTTCATCCACGAAGGAGCTGGCCTCGACGACCGCAGCCTCATCGTCGTCCCGAGCACTGGCGCGCAGCGTCGGTTCGGGAAATTCACCGTCACCTTCAGGCCGTCGAAGCACGTGTCCTCGCACTGGAGATCGCAGGAGAAAGTGGAGGGCTCGATCGACAGCGCGGTGCGGCCGCCGACGCGTTACTCGGACTACAATCACGGCGATGTCTTCGCGCTGCACATCGCGCATCCGGATGGCACCCTCGCCATCACGACCACGGCGGGCGCGAAGAAGGGGCAGTTCAAGGGATTGAAGGCCGACGTGGTCTTGCTCGGGGTGGGCCTGCTCGCCAAGGAACCCGCCGCCACGCAGGACGACTACTGGCGGGAAAGCGTCAGCGCATTGCGACCTCACACGGTGATCCCGGTTCATTGGGATGCCTTCACGCGCAAACTCGACGCCGGACTCGCTCCGCCTCCGTTCACGATTATCGACGACGTGAACGGCGCGATGACGATCGTGAAAAACAAGGGCAAGACTGAGGGGCGCACCGTCAGGGTCATGGACCTGCGCGATTCCTTCCGGCTGAGAAATGGCGTGATGCAGTAGCGCCGGGCTCGCCTGGCACGCATCAGGCCACGTCCGCATCGCGCAGCACGCCGGCGGCGCAGCGCCCGCCGACGACGATGCAGCGCTCGACGTCAGAACCAGCGGCGATTTCTCCGCCGGACCACACGAGCGAATCGTGAACCCGCGCGCCCGCGCCGACGATCGCACCGGCCCCAATCGCGCTCGCACCGGTGACCGTCGCATCGGCAGCGACTTGCGCGGCGCGGTCGATCCACGGGCCGCCGAGCTGGCGGTGAACGGCGAGGTATTGATCGCGCGAGCCGAGGTCGAACCACTCGCCTTTGTCGATCACCACGCCGCCGAGCTTTGCGCCGGTGCGGATCATTTCGATGAAGATGGGCACGACGCTGATCTTTGTCGCGGCGGGGATGCGCGCGAGGAATGCGGGCTCGACGAGGTAGATGCCGGTGAAAAGGAAACTGCCCGCGCAGCCGAGGCGCGCGCCGATGTCGAGCACGCGTCCGCTTTCACACGCGACCTGGAGAGGCCCGCCACTGCTGCGCAGGACGAGGGTGACTTCGTTGCCGGCTTCGCGGTGCGCGGCGAGCGCGGGGGCGAGCGGGAGCGTGCTGAGGATGTCGCCGTTATAGACCCAGAAGGGGTCGGCGCGCAGCACGTCCTCGACGTTCTTGATGCCGCCCGCGGTCTCGAGCACTTCGGGATTCTCCTCGCGAAAGACGATGGGCGCGCCGCGATACTTCGCGTCGGGAAAGGCGCGCGGGTAGGCGCCGGCGCGCCAGTGGGTGTTCACGACGAAGCGCTCGACCCCGGCGCCGAGCAGGTGGTCGAACGCGTAGGTGAGCAGCGGCCGGTTCGCGACCGGGATGAGCGGCTTCGGGCAGTGCGCGGTGAGCGGACGCAGGCGCGTGCCGAGTCCGGCACCGAGGACGAAGGCCTGCGCGATCACCGCGGCTTCGGCTGCGTGATGTGCGGCTCGCGCAGGTAGAGCGGTTCGAGTTCGCCGCTCTGGATGATGGCGGAGCCTTCGACAGCCAGTTCCGCGAGGATCGTCGCGCTCGGCCGGACGATCTGCACCGAGGGGAAGGCCGGGACCGGCTCGGTGGAATAGACCGGAAGGGAACGCGCGCCGATCTCCGCGCGGATCTCTCCTTCGGTCGCGAGCCGCGGGCCCTCCTGCGCGACGCGCCGGTGCAGCCACGTGAAGTAATACGCGCCGCGCCGCGCATCGCCGATGGCGAAGTAATCCTCCTCCTTCACATCGAACGCGGCGACCGACGGGATGCCGACCAGCTCGGCGTTGAGAACCAGATTCATGCCGATCGCCGCAGCGATGCCGATGCGGACACCGGCATAGGAGCCGGGCCCGAGGCCGACGACGACACGGTCGAATCGCCCCGCGTAGCCGCGCGCCTTTTCCAGCGCGACAAAGAGCGCCGAGCTGTGGCTGCGGTCGGCGGAGAACGCATCGTGAAAAGCGATCTCGCCGCCGGCATACACGGCCACGCTGCCTTCGGGCGTCGAGGTCTCGATCGCGAGGGTGATCATGGCCGCTCGGTGATGGTGCGGCGGGTGTCGCCCTTGATCTCGAGGTGAAACCAGTGCGCGCCCGGCGGGAGGAGCGCGGGAAATTTGTCGGCCCACTCGATGATGCACACGCCGTCGGCGGCGAGGTAGTCTTCGAGGCCGGCGTCGATGGCTTCCTGCTCGCTCTCGATGCGGAAGAAATCGAAGTGATACACGGGCATCAATCCGCCGAGATATTCGTGGATGAGGGTGAAGGTAGGGCTGGTCACTTCGCCGATGTAGCCGAGGCCGTCGGCGAGCCCCTTGACGAAGTGCGTCTTGCCCGCGCCCATCTCGCCGCTCAGCGCGACCACGTCGCCGAGCTGGAGCCGGGACGCGAGTTGCTTTGCGCAGTCGTAGGTCTCAGAGGGTTTGGCGGAAATGGTCGAAGCCACGGGGCGGGGTTCGGGTTTGGGGGTTCGGGTTTCGGGTCAGCGTGCCAATGCGAGTCAACGGGAGCTTGGGAAAGGTTTTCTGCCAAGTGACTTCGAGTCGCGCGGCGTCGGCGATCGTGAAAAGCAATTCGTAGTCCTCGCCGTCGTCGAAAACTTGCGCGAGCGATCGGCCGCGGGTGCGCGGGATTCGGGCGTCGTCGAGCGCGAAGCCGCAGCCACTCGCGCGGGCGAGGCGCGGGAGGTCGGCGCCGAGGCCGTCGCTCAGGTCCATCATCGCGCTCGGACGGAAATGCTCCGCGAGCCAGCGCGCCTCGGCGAGGCGGGGGATGAAGTCGAGATGCCGGCCCGCGAGCGAGCCGCCGAGCCGGCCGGTGACGTAGATCGCATCGCCCTCGCGTCCACCGCTGCGGCGGATGCAGCGGGTGCGGGCGACTTCGCCGGTGAGGGCGACGTCGATGAAAATGCCCCCGGGCGAGCGCGCCGTCTCGCCGCCAACGATGCCGGCGCCGAACTTGCGCGCCGCCTTCGCCAGCCCCGCGTAAAGACCCTCGAGCCACGCGACCGGCAGCGTGCGCGGCGCGGCGACGGTGATGAGCGCATGGCGCGGCGTGCCGGCCATCGCCGCGATGTCGCTGAGCGCGCGGCACAGCGCCTTCCAGCCGACGCGGCGCGGATCGGCATCGCGGGTGAAGTGGACGCCTTCGATGACGCAGTCGGCTTTCAGCAGCAGCCAGCGGCGGTCGCGCGGACGACCGATGATCGCGCAGTCGTCGCCCGGCCCGGCGATCACGTCCGCGCCGACGGGCAGGCCGCGCAGCAGGCGCGCGAGGAGCGCGTCTTCGCCGAGCGCGGCGAGGGTCATGTCGGGGGGGAGTTCTGGAACCACGTCACGAGCGCAAGCTGCACGCCATTGAAGACCATGTGCATGCTGATGGGCACGAGCAGCGAGCCGCTCCATTCGTAGGCGAGCGTGAGCGCGAGGGCGAGGGCGAACAGGGCGGGCAGCGCGGTGAGATTCCCATGGATGGCGGCGAAAAGTGTCGCCGTGAAGATCGCACTCGCCACGGCTCCGGACCAGTCCTTGAACAGCGAGTAGAAGTAACCGCGGAAGATCGTCTCCTCGACGATGGGCTGAAAGACGACGGCGACGAAACCGAGCAGCGCGATGTGCTGGCGATCGCCCGATGCGGCGACCTCGCGGTAGAGCTTCACCACGTCCTGCTCCTGCGCGCCCTGCTGAAGCAGGAGCTGCATCGCCACGCCGAGGCCGAGCGTGAGCGGGAAGACCGCGAACACGAGCAGCGTGCCGACCAGCGCCGCGCGCCACAGCGGCCAGCGCCGCAAGCCGAACAGAGCGACGGGCGAAATCCGCCGCAGCAGCAGAAAGCCAATGATCAGGCCGACGAGCACGAGGAAGAAAGCGATGTTCCCCCATATCTGGCCGACGTTCATGACCGGCGCGGCGCCGGCGCGGTCGGTGAGCATGGTCTGGCCGACGACGAGCAGCGCGAAAAAGCCGCACAGGAAAAAGCCGACGAAGACGTCAGGCATGCCGAGGACTCCCGACGGCACGCGACCGCCGATTTCACGCACGCGGCGCAGCATTCGCGCAGCGACGACGAGCCCCGGCAGCGAGAGCAGCATGAAGATGACGACCGCCGCGGGGAGTTGCCCGGTCACGGCACGAGGTAGCTCGGCAGGTAATACGCCTTGCCCGGCTCGAGCCGCGGCGCCATCGCGCCCGGCAACTCGACGCGCACCTGCTTCTCACCGTCGGCCTGTCCGAGCAGCCGCAGGAAGCGGCCGAACCCATACGGCGCGACGTAGCGGACTACGCGCGCGTTCTTCGCCTGGCCGAGCGCCGCAGCCTTCGCGTAGGCGTCCTCGATCTCGCCGACCTGATCCACGAGCTTCGCCTCGAGCGCGTCCTTTCCGCTGATCACCCGGCCGTCGGCGACGCCGTTCCTGAGGTCATCGACGGGCAGCTTGCGCTCCTTTGCGACGATGCCGACGAACTTGTCGTAGGTCTGCATGATCATCTTCTGCACGTATTCCTTTTCCTCGTCGGTCATGTCGCGCGCGCCGCTTAGCATGTCCTTCATCTTCCCGCTTTTGAAGGTCACAAACTCGACGCCGACCTTGTCGAAGAGCGCCTTGTATTTGAACGACTCCATGATGACGCCGATCGAGCCGGTGAAGGTGGTCTCATTCGCGATGATGTGACTGGCGCCGCACGCGACGTAGTAGCCGCCGCTCGCCGCGAGCGAACCCATGCACACGACGACCGGCTTCTTCTTCTCGTCGCGGAATTTGCGCACCGCATTGTAGATGATGTCGCTCGCGGTGACTTCGCCGCCGGGCGAGTCGATGTGAAGCACGACGGCCTTGACGTTCTCATCCCCGGCGGCCTGCCGGAGCTGGAGCTTGATGTCATCGATCGACGTGTCGCCGAAGGCCCCCGGCTCGAAGCCGCTGATGAGCCCGCGCAGGTGGATGAGCAAGATCTTGTCCGAGTCGCCCTTTTCCGCCGCGGGATTCACGAGGGTCTCCTCGAACTTCTGCACGCCCCCGGAGCCCACAGCCGTGCCGGAACCACCCGCGAGCATCAGATTCATCACGGCGCTCACGCCGAGCAGCAGCAGCGACACGACGAGGGCGGCGACGAGACAACCAGAGCGTTGCGGATTCATTTGGGCGGGCACGGTGGAGGAGAACCCGACGGGCGGCAAGCGCCGGGACATTTCGCCTTGCGTCCGGGGGCCTCCGGGCGTGGAGTTGAGGGGTGTCATCGGGAACTACCAACGAACCGGGAATAGGGATCGATTCGCGTGGCGGCGCAAAGGAGCAGAAGCTCTTTGGCCGCTACACGCTCAAGCGCGTGCTCGGGCGCGGCGGCATGGGCATCGTGTGGCTCGCGCACGACGAGGAGCTCAATCGCTACGTGGCGATGAAATTTCTGCCCGACATGCTCGTGCGCGACCGCGAGGCGGTCGAGGATCTCAAGCGCGAGACGCGCCGCTCGCTGGACCTCACGCATCATCACATCGTGCGCATTTACGACTTCACGCAGGACGAGATGTGCGCGGCGATCATCATGGAATTCGTCGATGGCGAGACGCTCTCGGCGATGAAGACCCAGCAGCCCGGCGGGTGCTTCGGCGTGTCGGTGCTCGCTCCGTGGGTCGCGCACTTTGCCTCCGCGCTCGACTACGCGCACCGCCAGGCGCTCGTGATCCATCGCGACCTCAAGCCCGCGAACCTGATGATCAACAGCCGCGGCGATCTCAAGATCACCGACTTCGGCATCTCGCGCTCGATGAGCGATTCGCTGACGCGCGTGAGCGTCTCGAACACCGCGGGCACGCTCGCCTACATGAGCCCCGAGCAGGCGCTCGGCGCACCACCCGCACCGCACGACGACGTGTATGCGTTTGGCGCGACCGTCTTTGACCTGCTCACCGGGCGGCCTCCGTTCTTCCGCGGGAATCTCCAGGTGCAGCTCGAGACGGTCATTCCGCCGAGGATGGGTGACCGCCGCACCGAGCTGGGAAACAGCGGCGAGCCGATCCCGGAGCTGTGGGAGGAAGTCATCGCGACCTGCCTCGCCAAGCGTCCGCAGGATCGGCCGGAGAGCATCGCCGCGGTCGCAGCGATGCTCGGCCTGAGCGGCGTCAGCGCGGGATTCCGACCGGGGACGGACACGGGAAGCACTGTCAGCGGCGCAACGACGGGCGTCACGCGCACGCGGATGCGTCCCGCCGAAGACGCGGGGACCGAGGAAGATCGCGGCTCCGCGACTCCGCGCACATCGCAACCGTCCACCAACCGGCCAACGGCCGGTGGGCGCCCGACCGGTCTCGAAGACGTGATCTCGGCACCCTCGCCGCGCGAGCAGCAGATCATTCCCCAGCAGGCGCCCGCGAGCGCCGGCAGCGCGTCGGCGACCATCCCGCCGGAGGAATTGACGCTCAGCGGGGAAAAGCTTGCGGCACCAGTCGCGCCGAGCCGCTCCCCCGATCGCATCGAAGCCGCGCCCGCCGCATCCCCGGCCGGGCTCGTCGGCGCGCCGGACAGCGCGCCCGCGCGCACGTCGCCCAGCCTCGCGCTCGCCGCGCTGGGCGCGATCGCGC
>JBEBGD010000054.1:0-36054 GCA_040081625.1 Chthoniobacteraceae bacterium | reverse complement strand
CGCGTGTAGTTGGTGCCGTCCATCACGGTGAGCGTGAAGCCGGTCGGATACGTGTTGTCGGGATCGCTCACGAGCAGGTCTCCGAAGACGATCGTGCGCTCGGTTTCCTCCGGAGTGGAGACGAGGTTCTGGCCGGTGATCGCCGGCGGGTCGTTCAGCGCCGTGACGCTGACGCTGAGGTTGAAGACGTTGCTGTCCGCCGCGCCGTCGTTGACTTTGACGGGCACGGTGAGCGTGCCGTTGAAGTCGAGTGCTGGAGTGATCGCGTTGCCGGTGCGCGTGTAGTTGGTGCCGTCCATCACGGTGAGCGTGAAGCCGGTCGGATACGTGTTGTCGGGATCGCTCACGAGCAGGTCTCCGAAGACGATCGTGCGCGCGGTTTCCTCCGGCGTGGAGACGACGTTCTGGCCGGTGATCACCGGCGGGTCGTTCACGGGGGTGATCATGAAGCTCGCGGTCGCGCTCGACGTCTTGGGATCGGCGGAGCCGTTCGTGGTTCCGTTGTCGGTGATGGTGTAGCTGAAGCTCGCCGCGCCGTTGAAATTCAGCGTCGGGTCGAAAAGCACGTTGCCGCCGGACACGCTCACCGTGCCGCCCACGGCGCTGCCGGCGGCAGTGATGGTCAGCGTTTGCGCGTTTTCATTCGCGGGCCCTCGCGAGTCGTTGCCCGTGAGCGTGGCGGCGAGGATCGTCCGCTGGCCGGAGTCCTCGGCCACATTCGTGAGCGTATCAGGTGCGGCCGTCGGCGGATCGTTGACCTCGGACACGGTGATGCTCGTGGAGGTCGTGGTGCTGATGCCCGTGCCCACCGCATCCAGCGATGCCTGCGCGGTGAAGCCGAAGGTGTTTCCCGTGGGCGTGTTCAAGTTCGCGGACGGCGTGAACTTCAGCCCGGCGTTCCCCTCCGTGAAGGTGATGAAGTCGTTGTTGTTGATCACCGTCGTGCCGTTGTTCTTGAAGAGCGTGCCGCCGGTGATGCCGGTGATTCTGAAATGGGTGACCTCCGCGCCGTCCGCCGCGTTGCGACCGATGACGAGTCCCGACGAACTCTGCGTGTCCTCCGGCGTTGTCGCACTCGAAACGGTTGGCGGGTCGGCGAGCGGGTTGACGGTCAGCAGGAAAGTATCGCTCATCGACAGCGCCGTGCCGGCGATGGTGTCGGTCGCTGTCAGCGTGATCGTCGTCGTCCCGAATTGATTCGGCGCGGGATTGATCGTGAGCGTTCGCGATGAACCCGAGCCGCTCACGCTGATGTTCGCCGCGTTGTTTGGCACAAGCGTTGTGTTGCCCGCGGTCGCAGTGATCGAGTCGAAAACAAGGTCAGCGTCGCCGACGTTGAAGGCGAACCCGAGCGAGCCGTCTTCGTTGATCGCCTGGTTGGCGACGTCTTCGATCGACGGGTGTTGCTCGAGCGCGCCGATGTCCACGGTATCGGTCGTGTTTGCGTCCGCCGCGTCGAGGATGCGGGCGAAGCCGGTGCCGCGCTGGTCGGTCGTCAGCGCGCCGGGCACGAGCGCGTTCGAGCCGTTGTCGAGCGCCGGACTCCCCGCGAGCAGCGCGTGCGTTTGCAGCACCGCGGTAAAACCGGCCGGGCCAACGGTCGGCCCGCCGTTGCCCGCGAGCGCGGCGAGGCGGGCGCTCACACTCGTTTGATTGTTCGCGCCGCTGATCGTCGCGCCGGTCGTGTCGGCGATCAGGCTGAAGTTCGCGGTGATCGCGCCGTTCACTTCATCGACAGTCGCGCCGGTGCCGCGAAAGTTGCCGTCGCAAATCGTATTCTGCAGCGTCACCGTGCCCGCCCCGGCGAGTTTGCGAATGGCGCCGCCCGTGCCGCTGGCGTTGTTGTCCGAGTTCGCGCGGTTGTTCGAGATCGTCGTGTTGATGAGCGTCAGCGTCGGGTCCGTGGTCACATAGACGCCGCCGCCGTCGCTCGTCGTCGAGTTGCCGCTGATCGTGCTGTTGCGGATGACCAGCACGCCGGAGCCGTGAGAGACGCCGCCGCCGAGCGACGTGGCGCTGCCGGTCGAGGTGTTGTTGGCGATGAGCACGTTGGTCAGCGTGGTGGTGCGCGCCGCGTTGTTGCTGTGGTCGAGTCCGCCGCCGCTCGTGTTCGTGACTCCACCCGCCACCACGATCAGCGAATTGCCGGTGATCGCGGTGTTCGAGATGTTCACATCCTGATTGCCGCTGCCCTGAACATCTATGCCGCCGCCGAAACCGACGCCCGTGTTGTTCACGATCGTCGAGTTGGAGATATTCACGAATGGCGTCGGCGCGCCGTCGCCGTCGTTCTGGTTGGTGATGCGGATATTGATGCCGCCACCTTGCGCGCCCACGCCATTGGTCCCGAGCGCGGTATTGCCCGAGAAGGTCGAGCCTGAGATCGTCACCTGCACGTTGTCTCCGAATACATTCAGGCCGCCGCCGTGAGCGGTGCAACTGTTGTTCGAGAAGACGGTGTTCGTGATCGTGACGACGCCGTTGGATGGCGCGACCTCGTCGATGTTCAGCCCGCCACCGTAGTGGCCGCTATCCGCAGCGTTGTTATAAAGCGTCGCGTTTTGCGTGATCACGCAGTCCGAGATCGTGAGCGAAGGCGCGTTCGCGCCCGTGCCCGCGCCGCACCAGTCGATGCCGCCGCCGGTGTCCTGGAAGCGCGCGTCGTGCGCCGTCGTGTTGCGCCCAAAGCGCACTGTGATTCCCGTGAGCGTGAATCGCAGCGCGGGAGCACAGGTCGGATTCAGCGCGAGCACCTTGTCGATGCCGTTGGTCGCGTTCGTGCCCGCCTGGATGATCGTGCTCGTCGCGCCGTTGCCGGTGATCGTGAGCGAATCGAGGACATCGAGATCGCCGAGGCTGGCCGTGTCATCGTCGCCGACGCGGGTGAGCGTGAAGGGCGTTCCGTTGGTCCCGCCGGCGAACAGAATCGTGTCCGCGCCCGCCGTGTTGTTCGCTGCGATGATCGCTTCGCGCAGGCCGATCCCCGCGCCGCCGGGAGTGGCGATGAGATTTGCGATGCTCGTGGTGTTGCCATTCACTTCGTCCACGGTCGTCGTGACGGTGATGTTGGCCGCGTGGCCGAATGTTCCGCAAAGCATCAGTGCCGCGATGATGAGATGGAGCGTCGTTTTCATACGGGAGTGGAGTTTGCCGCCGCGCTCGCCGCGACGTTGAGTTCGCGCGCGCATTTACCGCGAAACGGCCCATTTGTCGAATGGTGCATCAATCACAGCCGGCGACGGCAGGCGCGTGTATTCAGTGCCGGTTTTCGGCGCGCTACGATTTCGCCGGCTTTCCCTGCGCCTTCGCGGCGACGAGATCCTCGAGCCAGTAGGCGTGCAGCATCACGCCGACCCAATACCACGGGATGAAGAGCAGGCCGAAGCCCATCGTGGCGGTGGCTGCGATGAAGCTGCCGAGGATCGCGAAGAAGCCGCCGACCATGAAGAGTCCGCCGAGTCGTGTGTGGCCCTTGTAGATGTGGCCGAGGCCGGGCACGACGCTGAGCACGGTCGCGTAGGTGTCGCGCTCGGTGGCGACGCGCGGGGCGTTTTCGCTGAGATCGACGTCGATCCAGTCGCAGCGGTTGCATTCGGTCGGGTTCTTCGCGTCGAGGGGCGTGTCGCACCACGGGCACGTCTTCGCCGCGGCGGAATCCTCCGGGCGAGTCTCCGGGGGCTTGGAGTCTGCGGTTTTCGTAGGCATGGGAAAAAGGTAGTCCTCCGGGCGCGTCGAGGACAAGCACTGTTTCGCCACGCGGATGGATGAGGGCTGCGCGCAACTCCGCGCTTCATCCCGCCGCGTTCGTCGTCCATGCTCTGCGCGTGTCCGCACTCAGTTCCATCGTCGCCGATCTCGAAGAATACCTCCGCCACCCGGGCTTCCCGGACTACGCGAATGCCGTCAACGGGCTCCAACTCGAGAACTCCGGGCGCGTGGCGAAGATCGGCGCGGCGGTCGATGCGTGCGAGCCGGTGATCGCCGAGGCGGTCCAGCGCGGCGTGTCGCTGCTGCTCGTGCATCACGGGCTGATGTGGGATCAGCACTGCACGGCGTTCACCGGCGCGCGATTTCGGAAGCTCAAGCTCGCGATCCACGGCGACCTCGCCGTCTTCGCCTCGCATCTGCCGCTCGATGCGCATCCGCTGGTGGGGAATGCCGTGCAACTCGCGGGTGCGATCGGCCTGCACAAGATCGAGCCGTTCTTTCCATACAAGACCGAGCCAGTCGGGATGCGTGGCGAGCTGGAGACGACGTTCGCCGATCTACTCAACCGCGTGCGCGATGCCGTGGGCGATGCGCCGGTGACTGCGTGCACCGCGGGGCCGGAGAACGTGCGGCGGATCGGCATCGTGACCGGCGGCGCGGGCGGCGAAGTCGCGGAGATCGCGCGCAGCGGAGTCGATACGTTCATCACCGGCGAAGGCCCGCACTGGAGCTACACCGCGGCGGAGGAACTCGGCTTGAACGTGATCTACGCGGGCCATTACGCGACCGAGACCTTCGGCGTGAAGGCGCTCGCCGCACACGTCGCCGCGAAGTTCGAGCTGCCGTGGGAGTTCATCGATCACCCGACGGGGCTTTGAGGGAGTGGCAAGCGCGAGTGCAAGTGGCATGGCGTTCACTCGGAACCGGCGCGTGCAGCCGGCAAAATAAAAGCCAGCCCGGTCGGGGGGACCGGGCTGGCTTTGAAAGCAGCCTCATGGTGAGGCCGAACCAGTTACTTCGAGTAACCGTGCGAGGCCGGGGCCGGCGCCGGGGCCGGGTCCTTGCTCGCGCAGGCGCCGAGGCCCAGCGCCATGACGGCGAGAGCGATGATTGCGAGATACTTCATGATTGGTGTTTCCCCTCCTTTCGTTGCAAGTTGCGAAGGCGCGCACGATGCCGCTTCGCGCCGCTGCGGCAAGGGCGAAGTCGGCGATTTGCGCCGGCCCCGCCGCGTGCTACCGGGCACGATGCCAGAAGACAATCCGCAACCCCCGCCGCTCGGCATCATCCTCGGCGTGATCCTCGCCGCCGACGTGATCATCCTCGCCGTGCTTTCCTCGATGGGCTTCCTCCAGCGGCTCGGCCCCGGCGCGCAGTTTTATTACGGCGTGATGACCTTTGGATTTCCCGTGCTCGTTTATTTCATCCTCAAGCGCCGGCGCGACCGCGGCGAGTGAGCGGTCTCTCGCTGTGAAAATGCGGACACCCTGAACCGATGAAGCGTTCCCTCGATCTGCTCATCGCCACGCTGCTGTCGGCGGCGCCCGGAGCGCTGCACGCCGCTGATTCGCCGGCGACGCCGGCAGGCAAACCGAACATCGTCGTGATCCTCGCGGACGATCTCGGATACGGCGACGTCGGTTGCTACAATTCGGAGTCGAAGGTGGCCACGCCGAACCTCGACCGCCTCGCGAGCGAAGGAATGAGGTTCACCGACGCGCATTCGCCGTCCACTGTTTGCACGCCTTCGCGCTACAGCCTCCTGACGGGACGGATGTGTTTCCGCACCGGCTACCGGGGTGGCGTCTTCACGGGGGTCGGCGGACCGGGCTTGATCGAAAAAGAACGTCTCACGCTGCCGGGAATGTTGCGCGACCAGGGCTACGCGACGGCGTGCGTGGGCAAGTGGCATGTCGGCATGACGTTTCAAACCAGGGACGGCACAGCCGCGCACGCGGCGAAGATCGACGACGCCGTGACCGGAAGCGCGCGGGAGGTCACGCGCGTGAAGCTCGTCGATTTCACCAAGCCGATCGCCGACGGTCCGGTGCATCGTGGCTTCGATTATTTTTTCGGAACGGCGTGCTGCCCGACGACGGACTGGCTGTATGCCTTCATCGAGAACGATCGCGTGCCGGTGCCGCTCGATGCGTCGGCGCTGCCGCGTCATCCGTATTCAGCCGACTGCCGGCGTGGATTGGTCGCTCCCGGGTTCGACCACGAGACGGTGGACCTCGTGTTCCTCGAGAAAAGCAAAGCGTGGATCGAGCAGCATGTCCGGCGCGATCCCGCGAAGCCGTTCTTTTTGTATCACGCGATGCAGGCCGTCCACTTGCCCTCGTTCGCTGCTCCTGCGTTCCAGGGCAGGACGAAGGCGGGACCGCATGGCGACTTCATCGCCGAGCTGGATCACATCGTTGGCGAGCTGATGGCGACGCTTCAAAAGCTCGGCGTCGCGGAGAATACGTTGATCATCTTCAGCAGCGACAACGGCCCCGAGACGACCAGCGTCGTCCACATGCGCGCGGACTTTCAGCACGACGGCGCGCGGCCGTGGCGGGGCGTGAAGCGCGATAACTGGGAAGGCGGCCATCGCGTGCCGCTGATCGTGCGCTGGCCGCAGCGCGTCGCGGCAGGCGGAGTCTCGGACGCAACCGTCTGCCTCACGGACATCATGGCCACGTGCGCGGCGATCACCGGCGCGAAACTCCCCGCGAACTCAGCCGAGGATAGCTTCAGCTTTCTGCACCTCCTCACGGGCGTGCCGGACGGACGGCCGAAGCGCGACTACACGATCCATCAGACGATCAAACTCGATTTGGCCATCCGGCGTGGCGACTGGAAGTATCTCGATCATCGCGGCTCGGGTGGGAACAACTACGACAACCGGGAGCTGAAGCCTTTCGCACTCCCGGACACTGCACCGGGCGCACCGGCGCAGCTTTTCAACCTCCGCGCCGATCCCGGCGAGACGACGAATCTCCATTTCCAGCACCCGGAGATCGTGAAAGAACTCAAGGCCCTGCTCGATGAGAGCAAGGCGACCGGACGAAGCGCATCGCGACTCCCGAACCTGAACGGCGTCCCACCTGTCACCCAACCCCGATAGATCGAACCATGAAATACCTGCCGCTGTTTTTCGCACTACTCACTCCGCTTTGGACGCTCTCCGCCGCGGACGCAGCAAAGCCGCTCAAGGTCTTCATCCTCGCCGGCCAGTCGAACATGGAGGGCCACGCGAAAGTCGAGACCTTCGACTACATCGGCGACGATCCGGCCACGGCGCCGTTGTTGCAGCAGATGCGCGGCGCGGACGGAAAGGCTCGCGTGTGCGTTCACGTCTGGATTTCGTATCTCACCGGCAGTGGCGAGACGAACGGCGAGGGATTCGGCAAGCTGACGGCGGGTTATGGGTCGCGGCGGAATCCTGCCGAGGATGGCGGCAAGATCGGGCCGGAGTTCACGTTCGGGCTCACGATGGATCGCGCGCTCAGCGAGCCGGTGCTCATCATCAAGACGGCGTGGGGCGGCAAGTCGCTCTACCACGACTTTCGCCCGCCGAGCGCCGGGCCGTTTCCGCGATCCACGGCGGACATCGAAAAGGGGCGCCATCTCGAGGCGCAGTCGGGCCACTACTACCGGCTCATGATCGATCACGTGAAGCGCGTGCTCGGCGACATCAAGCGCGTGTGCCCGGCGTATGATGAAAAGCAGGGCTTCGAGATCGCCGGCTTCGTTTGGTTTCAAGGGTGGAACGACATGGTGAATCGCGACGTGTATCCGATACCGACGAAGGACGGCAAAGAGCCGCGCTACGCCGACTACAGCCGATGGATGGCCGGCTTCATCCGCGACGTGCGCAAGGACATGAACGCGCCGCGGATGCCCTTCGTCATCGGAGTGATGGGGGTCGGCGGGATGAAACCGAACGAGCACGTGGCCGCGTTTCGCGAAGCCATGGCCGCGCCGGCGGCGCTGCCGGAGTTCAAGGGGAACGTCGTCGCGGTGCAGACCGCTCCGTTCTGGGATGAGAAGCTCGGCGCCATTGCCGACAAACACGATCAAGTCCGACAGATGGGTCATCTACTTCGGACGAAGAACAAGAACGAGGCGAACGCCGACGGCTCGATGACTGAGCAGCAGCAGCGCGAATACGTGCGGCAGTTCGAAGCGAAGCTCATTTCCCCGGAGGAAGCCGCGACATGGAAACGCGGCGCATCCAACGCGGGCTATCACTACCTCGGCTGCGCGAAGACCTTCGCGCTGATGGGGAAGGCGTTCGCGGAATCCACGCTGCAACTATTGAGATCAAGCGGGCGCTGAAGCAATTCCCTACGAGAGGGGCAGCCGGGCAGTTACTAACTCCGACACGACTCCATGAAATCCATTCTCCTCCCAAGCGCCGCCACGGCTTCCCTGCTGGCATCCCTGATCTTCGGAACCGCTCCCGCATCCGCCGCCGACCTCGACCCGACCGCGCTGCCGGACGTGCCCGGCGGTCTGGTGGTGCAGCTCGGCGGCACGAAGACCGACCTCGCGGCGGGCCTCAGCCGGACCGGGCGATACATCATCAATGTCTTCGAACGCGGGGACGACGGCGTAAATCGCGCGCGGGTCCAGTTGAGCGCGACGGGGAATTACGGGCTCGCATCCGTGGACCGAATCGCCGACGCGAAACGCCTGCCTTTCGCGGAGAATCTGGTGAACGCGATCCTCGTGGAGGATTTCGCCGTGCCCGCTTCGGAACTTCTCCGCGTCCTCACGCCGCGCGGCGTCGTGATCGCCGCGAATTCCAAACTGCTCGCGGCAAAGCAACTCACGGCGGCGGGATTCGAAGCGGTGGCCGATGCGAAACTGGCTGACGGGCGGACGGCGGTCGTCGCGCGCAAACCGTGGCCCAATGGAATGGACGAGTGGTCGCATCCCAGGCACGCGGCGGATGGCAACGCGGTCTCCTCGGACTTGCTCGTCGGTCCGCCGGAGCGCGTGCGCTGGGTGGCGGCGGCGACGGATGAAGTCGAGGGAATGGTGTCGGCGGGTGGGCGGAATTTTTATGGCGGCCTGCTGGCGCGGGACAGCTTCAATGGCCTGCGGCTCTGGCATCGTGATCTGCGCAAAGGCGAACTCAACGAGGGCCACTTCACGCTGCCGCGGATCACGCAGGCGCGGCCCGTTGCGTCGGTCGAAAAGGTCTTCGCCACCGTGAAGGACAAGCTGACGGCGCTCGATGCGCGCACGGGCGAAGTCGTGCGCGAGTTCGCGGGGTCGTCGCGACCGCTGGAAGTCGTGCATCACGGGAACCGGGTGATCGCGACGGATGAAACGGCGCTTCGCGCTTACGATACGGAGACGGGCGCGGAGGTGTGGAGCTTCAAGGCCAACGAGGCAAAAAACGTCGCGGTCGGGAACGGGCTGGTGACGCTGATCCACGGCCGGGCGCGGCGCGGCGAGACGCTGGAGGCGGTCGCGATCGATCTCGCCACGGGAGCCATCAAATGGAAGCGGACGGATTTCGACTGGCTGCCCAGCGTCACGCGCACGGTGATGCACGCGGATCAACTCGCGTATGAGATTTCGACATTGAACGACAACGATGCCGGCAACGGATTGCGCATCGTTTCCTCGCAAACCGGGGAGCCAGTCTGGGACAAGGCGTTTCCGCCGGGGATGAATCACAAGCGGCAGGCGCGGGCGATGTATCTCGACGACAAGGTCTGGATTCTGCACGGAGGAAAGGCTAACACGGCGGACAAGGCGAACACCGCCCGACTGCCCGTGGAGGTCTCCTCGCTCGACCCCGCGACAGGCAAGACGATCGTCACCCACTCTGCCGGCCTGGCGCATTGTTTTCCGCCGGTGGCGACGCCGAATTACATGTTCGGCGGGACGCTCGACCTCACTGATCTCAAGACCGGCTACACGATCGCCAACCGCATCACGAAGGCCAACTGCTCGCAGGAAAACGGATGGGTGCCGGCGAACGGATTGGTCTATACGACGCCCAAACACTGCACCTGCTGGCCGATGCTGCGCGGCTTCGTGTCGCTCGCGCCGCGCGATCCGGGTGATGTCACCACCATGCTGCCGCCGGACCGGATTCCATTCGCCTTGGAAAAAGGTCCCGCGAAGGCCGACCCGAATGCGGCCAACCCGCTGCCGTCGGACTGGCCGCTTTATCGTCACGATCGCTGGCGCAGCGGCAGCGCGACGACAGCGGGGCCGCAAAAGCTTGATGCACTCTGGTCGGTGCAACTCGCGACGAACGCCGAAGTGGCGGCGTTCAGCCCGGAGCCGGGCGGCCCCATCCTGCATGACTGGCGCGAGAATCCGATCATCAAGGGACCGCTGAGCGCGCCGACGATCGCGAACGGCCTGGTTTATGTCGCGCGACCGAACGCGCACGAGGTCATCGCGGTCGAGACCGACACGGGCAAGGTTCGCTGGCGGTTCACGGCCAATGGCCGCGTGGACACGCCGCCGGCGATTCATCGCGGGCTGTGCCTGTTCGGTTCCGCGGCGGGATCGGTCTATGCGTTGCGCGCGGATACGGGCGCGCAGGTCTGGAGACTGCAGGCTGCGCCCACCAACGAACGCATCGTCGCCTATGGCCAGGTCGAATCGCCGTGGCCGGTGCCGGGCGCGGTGCTGATCATCGATGACGTGGCCTACTTCGCCGCGGGGCGGCAACCGTTGGCGGATGGCGGGATTCTCGTTTTCGCCGTCGATCCGATGACTGGCGAGCGGCACTGGGTTCATCGCATCGACACGATTCCGCAAAAGGGTGATTACGAAAACTCAGGACTCGAGTTCGACCCTTTCGACATCCTCCATCAAGAGGGCGAGAACATCACGATGTCGCGGTGGCCGATCTCACTCGACGGGAAAAGCCTTGAGGTGGACAAGTGGAACGCGTTCGCGCGGATCGACACCGGCGGCGGTGCCGCCTACGTCCCGCGCGGCTCGTGGACGTATGGCGCCCGGCATCAGTATCGCTTCGCCGGCGAGGCGAACCGCCGTCCGCTCGCCGTCTTCCGCGACAAGACCGTTTTCACGTCGCTCGACGGCACCACCGAAATCTTCCGGCGCGACTTCGACCTCGAAAACGGCGAGACCTTCAGCAGCAAATGGATCACGGGCTGGGAAGCGGCGGGCAAGGCGCGCGAAGGCGGCACACCGTATCGCTCGTATCGTCTTGCGGAGAAGGCCAGTTGGACGACCGATTCGTTCACGCCCCGTGAGGAGAGCGAGAAGCCGAGGGCCAAAGGCGCGCAGCTTTACAACAAGCTCCACGCGATGGCGCTTTCCGGCGACGGGCATTTATTCGTCGCGCATCAAGACGGACGCCTGAAAAGCATCGCGACAAAAGACGGCCAGACGGTGACCGAAACACAGATTCCGACTCCGGCTTGGGACGGTCTGGCGATCGCCGGAAAGCGGCTGTTCCTCACCACGCAGACAGGCGAATTGATCTGCCTGGGTGAACGATCCGGGAGTCAGTAGCTCCCGCGTGAACTGAAGTGCCGGCGGCGGGACTCGAACCCGCACGGTGGATACCCACCAAGGGATTTTAAGTCCCTTGCGTCTGCCATTTCGCCACGCCGGCTAGTGCGCGCGGAAAATCCCGGTGATCTGCCGGACGGTCGAGGACATTAATCTTCCCTCGGCGTCCAGCGGTTGCGGTCGGCGTAGAAGACGCACTCGTTGTCGAGCGGCATCGGAGTGACTTCGCGCAGCGGGAAGTCGCGCAGCGCGGGTCCGACGATCTGGCGGGTGATGAAGACGGCCCATTCCTTGTAGTCGCCCTTGATGATGTCGGAGACGAAGTTGCGGTTGCCGCTGTAGGGCGTGAGGTAGAGGCCGACGACGTGGCCGTTGAGTTTGTTGTAGTCGTTGAGCTCGATGAAATTTTGCACGCTGATCGGCAGCCACAGGCTTTTGCGGTCCCCATACCACGCCACGGCCCACGGCACGTCGGAGGCGATCAGCTCGCGCTCGGTCGTCCAGTCGCTGAGCATGCCGATGAAAGGTGGGACGTAGGGCGGCCATTGCACGCGGCCCCTGGTGTCGCCGGCCAGGTCCACGCACGTGCCGAGGAAGCGCAGCGAGGAGAGGATGAAAAGGAGCGCGATGAAGCCGAAGCGCACCAGCGGCACGGTGATGCCTACGCGGCTCCACAGCACGAGCACGAAGGCGAGCCCGTAGGCCGCGAACATCGGGATGAAGAGCATGTGGAGGTCGTTGGCTTCGACCGGCGGCGCGAAGGGTTGCGCCATGGGTTTCCCCGTGAGGCCGAAGATGGACATGCCGATCACGCCGAAGATCCACATCAACAGGAGAGCCCATCGGAAGACGCTGGTCTCGCGGCGCTTGAAGAGGTGCAGGAGCGCGATGAAGAAGAGTGGCGCGACCATGACGCCGCCGAGGTAGTCGATGAGTTGGGAGGCCTGGTGAAGGATCTTGGCGCGGGCCTTTGCGAGGAACATGCGCGGCGAGACGCGCTGAAAGGGCGGCTCCATCGAGCGCATGATGGAGTTCTCGCTGCCTTTGACTTCGCTCAGGCCGGCATACCAGCCGAGGCCGACGGGGTTGCCGCAGACCTTCGCATTGCGGACGAGCCACGGTGTGTAGCAGAGCAGCAGCACGCCCGCGAAGACGCCGGCGCTGAGCCAGCGCGGCGGGAAGTAGATGGCGACGAAGACGAGCGCGCCCGCCGCGAGCCAGAGCGTGAGCGCGTGGGTGAGCGCGAGCAGACCGAAGCAGAGCGCGCAGCCGAGCAGCCAGCGCCACGTGGCTTTCGTGGCGACGCGGTTTTCCACCGCCCGCACGAGGCAGTAGATGGCGCCGGCGAAGAGGGCGAACATGAGGTTCTGCGGCAGGCCGCTGAGCGCGAAGTCCCAGAAGGTCTGGCAGAGGATGAGCATCCAGACGCCGAAGACGGCGAGTCGTTTGTCGAAGAGCCGCTTCATCGCGAGGTAGCTGAGAACCCAGCCGAGGATCATCCACGCGAACTGCACGCACACGAGCACGAAGTCGGTCGGGGCGACGACGTCCTTGACGCCCATGCGCCAGGATTTTTCGGCGAGCTTGAGGAAGGGCGCGTTGAGCAGCGGGTTGAGCGGCGCGTGATAGGTATCGGGCGTGTTCTCGAGATCGAAGCGACCCGTGTTTTCCCGGAACTGGTAGAGCGCTGCGGGCCGGATGAGCTTGGTGCTGAATCCGTTTCCGCGGGCGATCTCGCGGCTGATCTGCGCCTGGTCCATCGCGAATTCGTGGCTCATCCCCTTGAATCCATTCTCGCTGAAAAACATCCACCACGTGATGACGAAGAGCACGAACATGCCGAGCAGGATGCGGCGCACCCACGTGGCCCAGCCGCCTTCCTCGAGGCGGTGGACGAAGTTCTGGACCCAGGTCTCAGACGCCATCGCCGGGGGCTGTTTGTTGTTCGCTGATGGCGGGGGATTTTTCGGGTTTGCGCAATTTGTTGAGCTTCCGATGCAGCGTGCGCCGGCTGATGCCGAGCTTTTTCGCTGCGCGTGTCACGTTGCCGCCGGTCGAGTCCAGCGCCTGCAGGATGAGCGACTCTTCGTTGGCGTGGACATCGAGTGCCAGCTCGCGCGGCGGCGCGAAGCGCGGCAGCATCGGCCCGGTGAGCCCGCCGGCCGCGCGCACCGCCGGTGGCAGGTCGCGCAGCGTGACTTTCGCGCCCGTGGCCATGACGACGCCGTGCTCGACCGCCGTGCGCAGCTCGCGCACGTTGCCGGGCCAGTCGTAGCGCTGGATCGCGGCCATCGCCTCGCTCGTGAGCTCGGCGACCGCTTTGGCGTTCTCGTCCGCGGCGACCTTGATGAAGGCGCGCACGAGCAACGGCAGGTCCTCCTTTCGCGCGCGCAGCGGCGGCAGCTCCATCGTCACGACGTTGAGCCGAAAAAAGAGGTCGTCGCGGAACTTCCCGTCGCGCACGAGCTGCGCGAGGTCCTTGTTCGTCGCGGCGATCACACGCACATCGACCTTGATCGGGGTGTTGCTCCCGAGCCGCTCGAAGGCGCGCTCTTCGCCGAGCACGCGCAGCAGCTTCACCTGCGTCTGCGCGTCGATCTCGCCGATCTCGTCGAGGAAGATGGTGCCGCCGTTCGCCTGCTCGAAACGCCCCACGCGCCGCTCGATCGCGCCGGTGAACGCGCCCTTCTCGTGGCCGAAAAGCTCCGACGCGAGGAGCTGCTCGGGCAGCGCCGCGCAATGGACCGCGACGAATTTGTCCTTCGCCCGCCCGCTCAGCGTGTGCAGCGCGTGCGCGATGAGTTCCTTGCCGGTGCCGCTCTCGCCCTGGATGAGGATCGTCGCCCGGGTCGGCGCGACCTGCTTCACCGTCTCGAAGACCTCGTGCATCACGCCGGAGTCGCCGATGAGCCGCTCGAGCCCGAATTTCTTTTCCACCTTCTGCTTGAGCTGCACGACTTCCGTTTCCACTTCGCGGCTGCGCAGCGCGCGTCGGATGAGGATCTCGACCCGGTCGATGTTCAGCGGCTTGGTGATGAAGTCGTAAGCGCCGCGCTTCATCGCTTCGACGGCGGCATCCACGCTGCCGTAGGCGGTCATCATGATGACGATCGGCGGGTCCGGGCGCTTGAGCATTTCCTCGACCAGCGCCATGCCGTCCTCGCCGCCGAGCCGCAGGTCGGTGAGGACGAGGTCGACGTGCTCGTTCGCGAGGACCGCGCGCGCCTCCGTGCCGGACGCCGCGACATAGACGTCGAAGGAGTCCTCCAGCGACGAGCGCAACCCGTCGCGGGTGTGCTTTTCGTCATCGACGATGAGGAGGGTGGCTTGCATACGGGCGGAGAAAGGAGGCGCCATGTAGGCGCGCGGCGCAACTTTGGCAAGACGCCCGCTTTGTGAACGCCAAGAACTTGCCGTGGAGTGTGCGTTGACACGGTGAAGCCCGGCATTACATCTCCCCTCGTGTTCAGCAAAATCATGTCCTCGAAGCCCCACGGTGAAGAGGCTAGTTCCATTTCGACACCGGGGCCGGAAGAGGCTCCGCATTCTCCATCGACGCAATCCAACACTACAAACACAGCAATGGCCGACATCAATCCCAACAAAAACCTTCTCTCCGCCGATGTGGAGATCAAGGGCTCCATCAAGTTCACCAACGAACTCACCATCGACGGCAAGGTCGAGGGCGAGATCACCTCGAGCGGCGTGCTCACCATCGGTCAGAACGCCGAGATCCGCGGCGAGATCAAAACCAAGTCGTGCACCGTGCTCGGCAAGGTCCACGGCAACATCACCGTCGATGAGCGCTGCGAACTCAAGAGCCACGCCGTCCTCATGGGCGACCTCAAGGCCGCGCGCCTCGTCATCGAGGACGGTGCGACCTTCGTCGGCAAGTCCGAGGTGACGCCGAACAAGGTGGCGATGAAGCAGCCCGAAGTCGCCCGCACCGGCGAAGCGCCCAAACAAAACGTCCTCGGGGGCGGCCGCTAACCCGGCCATTCCGAGCGGCCCCACGTGGCCCACGAGAACAAGCCCCGGCAGGCTGAAAAAATCAGCGCCGACTGTCCGCACTGCGGTTTTACGCAGCTCGAGTCGGCGTATGCAAAATCGACGTTCTGCCGCAAGTGCGGCCAGCACTACTCGATCGAGAAGCTGCTGGCCAAGGAGGTCGTCAGCCTCAAGGGCCCCGGCTTTTTTGAAAAGCTGACCAAGCTCGTCACGCGCGAGACGCATCGCGACGTGGCGTGCTTTGCGTGCGCGCACAAGCAGACCGTCTCGAGCGTCGCGCAGTCGAGCCTCTGCCCGCAGTGCGGCAGCTACATCGACCTGCGCGATTTCAAGATCGCCGGCCCGTTTGGCCGCAGCGTGCAGACCCAGGGCGAGGTTCACATCCTTCCGAAGGGCGAGTGCTCCGCCGCGAAGGTCGCGTGCAACTCCGCCTACATCGAAGGCAAGCTGCGCGGCGCGCTCATGGCCACACACGACGTGCGCGTGCGCACGCGGGAAAAAATCTTCGGCAGCATCGAGACACGCACGCTCATCGTGGAGAAAAAGTGCGACTGCGAATGTGTGCGGCCGCTCAAGGCGCAGAACGCCGAGATCAGCGGGCGCATCTCCGCGCGGCTCTACTGCGACGGCCAGGTGAAGATTCTCAAGGGCGGCGTGCTCGAGGGCACGCTCTACGCGCGCTCCATCGTCGTCGAGAAGGGCGGCATCTTCAGCGGCGAGCTGTTCATCGGCCAGGATGCCGCACGCGAGACGGAGAAAGCGGAGCAGACCAATCTCTTCGGCGAGGACGGGATGGAATTGAAGCCCGCGTGAGGACGCTGGCGCTTCTCGCTGCGCTGCCCGCGCTCGCACTCGCGCAGGACGCCGCCGCGCTGATCCAAAAGGGCGACGCGCTCGACGCGCAGCTCAAGACACGCGAAGCGCTCGCCGTTTACCTCGAAGCCGAAAAGCTCCAGCCCGCCGACGCCGCGCTGCTGCATCGCATCGCAAAGCAATACGGCGAGTCGCAGAACGACGTCGCGACGAAGGCGGAGAAGAAGGCGTTCGGCGAGAAGGCGCTCGACTACGCAAAGCGCGCCGTCGCCGCCGACCCGAAGAACGCGAAGGCGCAGCTCGCGCTCGCGATCAGCTACGGGCGGCTCGCGGCCTTTCTGGATAACAAAACGAAGATCGCCTACTCGCGGCTCGTGAAGGAGCACGTGGACCGCTCGATCGCGCTCGACCCGAAGGACGATCTCGCGTGGCACGTGCGCGGCGCATGGGAGTTCGAACTCGCGAACCTGAACGCCGTGCTGCGCGCCATCGCCGGCCTGATCTACGGCAGCGTGCCGCGCGCCTCGAACGAAGAGGCGGTGCGCTGCTTCGAGAAGGCGATCGAGTTGAACCCGCGCCGCGTCGGCAATCACGTCGAGCTCGGCCGCGCGCTCGCCGAGTTGGGTCAGAAGGACGAGGCGCGCGCCGCATTGCAAAAAGGCCTGAGCCTGCCGGACCGCCAGCGCGATGACCCGGAGACGAAGGGCCGCGCGCGCGCTGCGCTCGCGAAATTGAAGTGATCGGTGATCAGTGATCGGTGATCGGTCTCGACGACCGTGCAGCGCACCGATCACCGTTCACTGATCACCGATTACCAATCACCTTCCCCAATGCTCGCCGCCTATTTGCACGACCTCAGCCCCTTCGTCTTCAAGATCGGCGAGTGGGGTCCGCGCTGGTATGGCATCGCCTACATCGTCTCGTTCGCGCTCGCATATTGGCTCTACACCTGGCTCGCGCGCCGTCGCTACACCGACATGCCGGAGGCGAAGGTCGGCGATTTCATCACCCTCGCCGCGATCTTCGGCGTGATGATCGGCGGGCGCGTCGGCTGGATTTTCTTTTACGGCCTCAGGCAGCACCACGACTCGCCGTGGTGGATGCTCAAGGTCTGGGAAGGCGGCATGTCCAGCCACGGCGGCATCATTGGGCTGATCCTTTTCACCGCGTGGTTCGCGCGCAAGCACCGCCTCTCGTGGACGGGCATCGGCGATTCGCTCTGCGTCGTCGCGTGCGTTGGATTGTTCGTCGTGCGCTGCGCGAACTTCATCAACGGCGAGCTGTGGGGGAAGCCAGCGGGCGAGCCGGGCAGCGCGCCGTCGGTCGCATGGGCCGTCGCCTTTCCGCAGGAACTCGAAGACCGCATGCCGTCGCTCGACGCGATCCGCCACGACGCCGCGACCCGCGCCGCGCTGCTCGATACGCTGCCGCCGCGGCATCCCTCGCAGCTCTACGAGGCGCTGCTCGAGGGCGTGTGTCTCTTCACCGTGCTGTGGCTGCTGCGCACGCGCGCACGCCTGCCGCGGGGCGTCATCACCGGCATATTCTTCATCCTCTACGCCGCGCTCCGCATCGTCGGCGAAACCTTCCGCGAACCCGATCCCGCGTGGAGTTGGCTCGGTCTGTCCGCCGGGCAGACCCTTTCGTTGTGGATGGTCATCGTCGGCGCGGGCTTCATCGCGTGGGGACTGCGTGCTCGGCAATACGAACCGGTCTTCGCCCGTGACGCGCGCTGACGAAATCCACATCGTCGCGCCCGGCCTCGCGATCTGGCAGGCGTATGACCCGGGCGTGAAGTGCGACCTCACCTCGGTCGCGCTGATCGTTAGTGGAAGGCTCGTGCTCATCGATCCCATCGCGCTCAGCGCCGCGGGCGTTTCGGAGCTCGAAGAAGCCGGGCAGCCCGCACTCATCGTCTGCACCAACGGCAACCACGCGCGCGCCGCCGACTCCTTCCGCCGCCACTACCGCGTCCCGCTCGCCGCGCACGCGGAGGCGCGATTGGAGACGAGCGTCGATCTGCCGCTCGCGGATGGTTCACGCGTGCTCGACGCGATCGAAGTCTGCACGCTTCCCGGCGCCGGTCCGGGAGAGGTCGTCCTCATCGATCCGCGCGGCATCGTGTGTGTCGGCGATGCGCTCATCGATCTGCCGCCGCATGGCTTCAGCGTTTTGCCCGACAAATACTGCACGGACCCGAAACTTTTGCGCGAGTCGCTGCGAAAGCTCTTGCGATGGGATTTCAAGGTTCTCACCTTCGCGCACGGCTGGCCGCTCGTAGCATCCGCGCGCGAGCGCCTCGCCGCCCTGCTCGCATGAAGCCCTTCCTCGCACTCATCATCCTCGCCATCGCAGTCCACGCCGCACCGGAAAAACGCTCCGCCGCGAAAGCCGTGGCGACTCCGCAGCCGAAGCCGGTCGCGACGCCTCGGCCCGCACTGGTCGCGGCGCCTTCCGCTGCGGACGACATTCCCGCGCAGATGGCCGGAGAATTTTTCGCCGCGCTCCAGCGCGGCCAGATCGACGACGCCTACGCCACGCTGACGAAGGGCTCGAAGACGATCGAGAAGCCCGAGGACCTGCGCATCCTCAAGCAGAAGACGAAGGAGGCGATCGAAGTTTTCGGCGTGATCTTCGGCTACGAGCTGGTCGAGACGAAGCACATCGGCGCAAAGCTGATGAGGCGCACCTATCTCTCCCTCGGCGACGAATACCCGCTGCGCTGGCGCTTCTATTTCTACGAAGCCAAGGGCCGCTGGCGCTTGATCGATCTGCGCGTCGATGACCGCCTCACGGGGATGTTCGACGAGCCGAAGGAATCCGACGACAAGAGCGAGAAGCCGTAGTCGTGGCCGGCGCGCTCGGCCGCACGCTGCGGTTCATCCGCTTTTCGCACACGATCTTCGCGATGCCCTTTGCACTGGGCGCGATGCTCGTCGCCGCCCGCGGCCTGCCGCCGTGGCGTCTCGTCGGGTGGGTCGCGCTTGCGATGGCCTTGGCGCGCACTGCGGCGATGTGCTTCAACCGCGTCGCCGATTGGGAGATCGACCAGCGCAATCCGCGCACAGCCGACCGCCACACGCTCATCTCTCGCGGCGGCGCGATCGCACTGCTGGTCGCGAGCGCGGCTGCGTTTGTCGCGACGACCTGGTTCATCAACCGCCTGTGCTTCCTGCTCGCGCCCGTCGCGCTCGCGATCGTGTTTTTCTACTCCCTCACGAAGCGCTTCACATCGTTCAGTCATTTCGTCCTCGGCCTCGCGCTGTCGGTGTCGCCGGTCGGCGCGTGGCTCGCGGTGCGCGGGCGGTTCGAGTGGCCGCCGCTTGTGCTTGCGCTCGCGGTGCTGCTTTGGGTCGCCGGCTTCGACATGATTTACGCGACGATGGATGAGGCGTTCGATCGCGCTGCCGGGCTCCATTCATGGCCGGTGAAGCGCGGAGCCGAAGGCGCGTTGCGTTGGGCGATCGGGCTGCATGTCGCGATGTTTGGCGTGCTGGCGGGGTTCGGCTGGCTCGCCGGATTGCGCGCCGGATTTTGCGCGAGCCTGCTGGCGGTCGCGGGTGCGCTCTTCTATGAACACCGCGTCGCGCGGCGCCGCGACATCGGCGCGGTGAACCGCGCGTTCTTCAATGCGAACGCCGTGGTCGGCGTCGCGTTTGTCCTCGGCGTCGCGCTCGATGTGATCGCGTGAGCGGCGTTACTTGAGCTGCTCGACCAGCCACTTCGCTGCCGCGTCGAGATCGCGCTGCGCACTCACGCGCAGCGTGTCCGGCACACCGGCGGTCTCGTAGGCGGCGGTGACGAGATCCGGCCCGATCTCACCTTCGCCCATGAGGAAGAGCTTTCGCGGCGCGGCGAGTGCGAGCAGTCCGGGCACGTCGCCGAAGCGCCCGGCACCGGGGAGAAAGCTCGCGTCGCGGATGTCGGGAGTCTTTTGAAAACGGAAGCGGCCGGTATCGACGACGAGCGCGCCCACTGCGTCGCCGCTCAAGGCAGCCGCTGCGGCAGCGATCGGCGCGGTGATGGAATCGACACCGATGATCGCGATGCGGCGCGGCTTGGGATCAAGGCCGCGCGCCCACTTGAGCGTCGTGAGCACGTCGTGGATTCGCTGCACGACCAGCGGGTGATTGTAGCCCGCGGTGAAGCACGCGGCCTCGCGCGGGTTCTGCACTTTGCGCGTCGGCGTGTCGGAGGTGCCGGGTGCGAGGAAGTCGCCTTGCATGAACGCATCGATCCCGACGACCGCGACGCCGCGCGCGGCGAGCGAGCGGATCGTGTTGCCGGCGCTGCCATCGGCGAGGAGCGCCTTGCGGCCGCCGGCGTCGAGCCAGATCACGAGCGGCTCGCCTTTCGCGGCGAGGTTCAGCGCGCGTGCAGGGAGTTGTTCGCGGTGAGTTGTGTTGCTAATCTCGAAGTCGGTGAGCATCAGCTTCGGCTTGTCCGGCTGCTTGAACTCCCGCGTCCCGAGGATGCGCGCCTCTGCATCGCCGGCGCCGGCGAGCGTGTTCCCGACGAGCGCCACCAGTGCGGGCTGCGCGATCTTGCGAAAGCCGGGGATGTCCGTCTCGAGCTGCTTGCGCGTGTCCTCGTGCCACCAGCCGAGCAGCTTCTTCTCGAAGCGCGGCCCGCCTTCGGGCGCGGGATGCTGCGCGTTCCAGACGCTGAGCTGATCGCGCGTGAGCGGTTCGTAATCGCGTTCCTTGAGCCGGTCCGCGGGCAGGCGCATGCGGAAGTGCTTGTTGAGGAAATCGTAGATGTGCTCGCGCGTGACGAGGTTGTAGTTATGCGGGAAGTCCGGGTAATTGAAGAGCTGCACGGCGTCGGGTGCGCCGAGCGTCGCCCAGTGCTGCTGGAACTCGGGGAAGCCCTTGGTCGCGAGGTTCACGGTCCAGTCCTTCGCGGTGGTGAGCCCCATCGGCTTCGGCGCGAAGAGTGCGGCGAACTCGATATTCCCGGTCCCGATGCGCAGCACGCTCGCGTTCTCGCAAGTGCAGCCGCCCTGCATCGCGGTGCTCACCATCACGCACGGAACGGCCACGGCGATGCGCGGATCGAGCGCGGCGAGGATCATCGACTGCGTGCCGCCGCCGCTCGCCCCGGTCACCGCGAGCCGCTTCGCATCGACGTCGTCGAGCGCGGCGAGGAAGTCGAGCGACCGGATGTTATTCCACGTCTGCAGCCCCATGATGTTCTGGCTGTCCGTCTCCGCCTGCGGCGAATAGAGCCCCCACTTCCCGGCCTCTGCGGAGATCATCTCCGGCCGCTGTTTCTTGAAACCGTGCGCGATCTCCTGGCTGATTTGCTGCGAGTCGCTGTTGCCGAGCATGTCGCTCACGAATGCCACGCAACCCATCCGCGCGAGCTGCACGCCGATGGATTGGAAGATCGTGCGTCCACCGATGAGCGAGCGCTCGTGGCCCGCCTCGATCTCCTTCTTCAAGTCCGCGTCCTTCTTCTCCCAAAACCGCGCATCCACCCAATGCCCGTGCGTGACGACGACCGCGGGATGCTTTCCCTTCATCCCCGTGGGCCGGTAGAGATTGCCCGTGTGGAAGAGCCCCGGCATCGACTCGAAGAAGACCTTCTCCACCGAGTATCCGTCGCGCTCGACCTTGCCGTGGATGACGGCGTTGAGCGGAGTGCGCGTCGGCTCCGGCCACAAGCCGAGCGCCACGCGCATCTGCTGCTTCACGTGCGCGGCGCGCGCCGGCCACGCGTCCTTCGCCACGGGCTTCCACGAGAAGTCGCCGCTGAGATCCTTCGGCGGCGCGAGGCGGGAGTCGTCGGGGAGCTGTGCGAGGGCGGCGCACGTGAGCGCGAGGAGGGCGGGGAATGTTTTCACGAGGGGATAACCTTTCAGGCCCCACATCATTTGCGAAGCACGAAGGGGTCGTGTGTCGAGGGCACCCTGTTTGCCTCGTTCTTCGTGGTGACTCCGCTCCGGCGTGGCGGACGGATGCTGCGCTTGCGGCGGGCGGTTCTTTGCGGGACTCTGCGCGTCATGCGCCGCTTCTTCCTCGCGCTTTTCCTCCTCGCCGGCGCCGCGCTGCTCGGCTCGGGGTGGTATGTCTATCATCGCGGCTTTACGCGGAAGTGGCGCGTGGCGGTGAGCGAGGAGTTCCGCAAGCGGGGCGTCGAGCTGACGCTGCGCAAGCTGACGCTGAATCCCTTTCGCGGGATCATCGCCAAGGAGGTGAAGGTGTATGATGCGCGCGATCGCAAGCGGGTGCTCGCGGCGGTCGATGAGATGCGGCTGGTGATCAATTGGGCGAATCTGATCAACAGGCGCGCATTCCTCGATGCGCTCGATCTGCACGATGCGACGCTGGCGCTGCCGATCGATCCGAAGGATTTCAGCGGACCGAAGGTCGAGGTGGGGGGCATGAGCGGGCGGCTGTTCCTGCCGCCGCAGCAGGCGTATCTCAGCAGCTTCGAGGCGGAGATTTATGGGATCCGGGTGACGGCTTCGGGCCGCATCCTCAATCCGGAGGTGGCGGGCATGAAGCCGCCGAAGCCTTCCGCATCGAAGCGCACGAGGGAGGGGATCGTCCGTGCGGTCGAGGAGCTCAAGGCGCTGCGCTATGAGGGCGAGCCGCCGGTGCTCGACTTCCGGTTTAGCGGCGATCTGGCGCGGCCGGAGACGGTGTTCGTCGAGGTGCGGCTGTGGGCCGAGCACGCGCGGCGCGGCGACTGGCGGCTGGGCGGGATTTATCTCGATGCGCTGTATCGCGATCAGCGCGTGGCGGTGCGGCAGTTCGTGGCGAATGATGCGAAGGGCGTGCTGCGGCTAAGCGGCAGCTATGATGTGAAGGCGAAGTCCGCGGAGGTGCAGCTTCGCTCGAATCTCGATCCGCAGCCGGCGCTGCGCGCATTTGTGCGCGTGCCGGAGCTGGACGAGTTCGTCTTCTACGATCCGCCGGAGATGGAGTTGACGGTGCGCGGGGCGTTCGGCGATTCGCCGGTGCTCGGCGTGCTCGGGCACATCGGCACGAGGCGGGTGGGGTATCGCTCGGTGATCTTCGACAGCCTCGGCGCGGACGTGGTGTGGGATGGCGACCGATGGGGCGCGCGCAATGTGCGGCTCGCGCACCGGAGCGGCCAGATCACCGGCGACGCGATGCAACTGCCGGGCGAGTTCCGCGCGCGGCTGCGCAGCACGATCAACCCGAAGACGCTCGCGCCTCTCCTCACGGGCAAGGCCGCGGAGTGGTTCACGCAGGTCGAGTTCCTCGACGCGCCGCTGGTCAGCGCGGAGGTGACCGGGCGCGAGTTCGATCCGGTGCGCCTCTCGGGGAATGCCGCGCTCAAGCTCGGGCGCACGTCTTATCGCGACGTGTGGGCGCAGTCGGCGACGGCCACGCTGCGGTATGCGGACCGGCGTATCACGGTCGATCCGCTGCACGTCGTGCGCGAGGAAGGCGTGGCGGATGGCGGGCTCGTCTTCGACCTGGCGCGCGATGAGGTGGCGGTGCAGAAGATCCGCACGTCTCTCCACCCCCAGGAGATCATCCCGTGGATCGACCCGAAGCTGCTGCGCGAACTCGCGCCGTATCGGTTCGGGAAGAAGCCGCCGAATCTTTTCCTCGATGGCGTCGTCCACACGCGCGCCGGGCCGACGACGCAACTGCGCGTGGATGTGGATGCGCCGGGCGGGATGGATTACACATTCCTGCGCCGCGAACTGCACGCGCCGCAGATCGCCGCGCGGCTCGATTTCGACAACGCGCGAATGAAGATCGAGAACCTGAGCGCGTCGCTCTTTGGCGGACGCGTGCGCGGCTCGGCGGACGTTTCGCTGCGGCGCGAAGATCAAAATCACTCCGCCGACGTGCGGCTCGAGAACGTGGACTTCGCGAAGCTCACGAAGCTTTATTTCGGTTACGACGACTCGAAGGGCCGGCTGCAGGCGCGCTACGGCTTCAGTATCCGAGGCGACGATGCGCGCTCGATGCGCGGGCGCGGCGAGTTGACGGTGACGGAGGGGAAGGTCTTCGCGATCCCGTTCCTCGGCCCGCTATCATTCATCCTCAATGGCATCGTGCCCGGCATGGGCGAGGCCGTCGCGGACAAGGGCAGCGCGAGCTTCTCGATCGCCGACGGTGTGATCGAGACGAAGGACTTCCTGGTCGAGGCGCCGGGCTTCTCGATGATCGGCGACGGCAAGCTGATGTATCTCGACGACAAGATGAACTTCGACGTGAGGATCAACGCGAAGGGACTGCCCGGCGTGCTGCTGTTTCCGGTGTCGAAGCTCTTCGAATACACCTCTACCGACGCGCTCGGGAAACCGACGTGGAGGCCGAAGCTCGTGCCACGTCTCTAGCCGCCCGCCGCGATCCGCAGCAGCTCGATGCGGTCGCCTTCGCCCAGCGCGCGCTCTTTCCATTCGTCGCGGCGCAGCGCGGCGCCGTTGTGCTCGACGAGTAGCGTCGGCGCAGGGAGCGCGAGGGCTTCGACCAGCTCGGCGACGGTGCGCGCGGCCGTCTCGTGCGCGTCGCCGTTGAGCGCGATCTTCATCGGGCGAGAATCGCGGCGTCCCAATCCTTCCACACCGGGTCGAAGCCGTGCGCGCGCAGCAGTTCGGCGATCTTGGCGGGCGAGCGGTCATCGGAAATCTCGAACTGCCCGGTCGCGTGCTCGGCGGCGAACTCCGGCTCGACCGCGCGGCCGCGCACGGTGAGGTGCAGGTCGTCCTTCCCCTGGCCGGTGTAGCCGCCGGGCTCGGTGTGGCTGCCGGCGCTCATCATCGTGATGCCGAGCGGCAGCAGCGCGTCGCGCAGCGGTGCGGGCTCGCGAGTGCTGAGCACGAGGCCGGTTTGCGGGAAGCAAATGCGGAAGGCGCACACGAGCTGGATGAAATCGCGGTCGCACACCGGGTGCGTGGGCGCAAAGCTGCCGGCGCATGGGCGAAGGCGCGGGAGGCTCACGGTGAGCTGCGCTTTCCAGCAACGCCGCAGCAACTGATCGAGGTGCGCGGCGAGCGCGAGTGCTTCGCTGCGCCAGTCGGTGAGCCCGAGCAGCGCCCCGATGCCGATGCGCCGGAAGCCGCCCGCGTAGGCGCGCTCCGGGCACGCGAGCCGCCAGTCGTAGTCGCGCTTCGGACCGGCGGTGTGAAGGCGCGCGTAGGTCTCGCGGTCGTAGGTTTCCTGATACACGACGAGCCCCTCCGCGCCGGCGCGCACGAGCGTGGCGTAGTCGCCGGTCTCCATCGGCGCGACTTCGAGCGCGACGCTCGGCACTTCCGCCGCGAGCGCGCGGACGCAAGCTTCGAGGTAGCCGTTGCTGACGAACTTCGGATGCTCGCCGGCGACGAGCAGGATGTTGCGAAAGCCTTCCGCTACGAGGTGGCGCGCCTCGCGCACGACCTGGGCGACGTCGAGCGTGACGCGCAGGATCGCGTTGTCGCGCGAGAAGCCGCAGTAGGCGCAGTTGTTGATGCACTCGTTCGAGACGTAGAGCGGCGCGAAGAGCCGGATCGCGCGGCCGAAATGTTTACGGGTGACCGAGGCGGATTCTTGCGCGAGCGCGGCGAGCCGCGCGTCGTCGAGCGGTTCGAGCAGCGCGGCGAAGCGGCGCAGGGCAGGCAGGCGGAGGTCGGGCGTGGTCACGGGCAGGGAGGTCAGTAATCGTGAATTGCCGCGCCGCCAAGTTGCGGGTGAGTTTTGAACCACAGAGACACCGAGGACGCAGAGATCGAAAATGCTTCTCGGTGTTCTCTGTGTCTCTGTGGTTGAAGCTGTGGCGTGATTGTTTTCCACGCCGTCCTTCTCATCGCGTTGCTGCTCGCGCTCGCGAGCGCACTGGTGAACGTCGCCTTCTTCCGCGGCCTCACGCCGGCCGAGCTGCCCGCCGATGCGCCGCTGATCTCCGTGCTCGTGCCGGCGCGCAACGAAGCGCGCTGCATCGAGCGCTGCGTGCGTTCGCTGCTCGCGCAGGACTGGCCGCGGCTGGAAGTCATCGTGCTCGACGATTGCTCCGACGACGGCACCGGCGAGATCCTCCGTGCGATCGACGACCCGCGGCTGCGCGTGATCGGCGGCGCGGAGTTGCCCGCGGGATGGGTCGGGAAGAACTGGGCGTGCCATCAGCTCGCGCAGGTCGCGCGCGGCGAGTGGCTGCTTTTCACCGACGCGGACACCGGACACATGCCGGGCGCCGTGAGCGCGGCCTTCGCGCACGCGGAGATGACGGGCGCCGATCTTCTCTCGGCGTGGCCGCGGCTCATCACCGTCACGCTTGGCGAGCAACTCATCATCCCGGTCATCCTCTTCTTCGGGATGATCTTTCACCCGCACGCGCTGATCACGTGGCTCCAGCGCCATCCGACTCTCGCGGCGCGTCTGCCGCGGCGGCTGCTGCGGATGCTCGGCGCGGCGAACGGGCAGTTCCTCTTTTTCCGCCGCGCGAGCTACGAGCGCATCGGCGGGCACAAGGCGCGGTGCGATCATCTGGTCGAGGACGTGGCCTTCGGCCGCGCGGTGGCGGAGCGGATGGGCGAGGGGATGCGGCTGGTGAATTGCGATGCGCTGCACTTCTCGACGTGCCGGATGTATCACTCGCTCGGCGAAACGTGGGAGGGCTTCACGAAGAATGCGCGCGCGGTTTTCGAGGACGACGGCGTCGCGTTCCTGGTCGTCGGTTTTGCGCAGTTCTGGCTTTTCTTCTGGCCGTTCGTGGCGCTCGCGGTGCCAGGCTCGCCGACGCCGCTCGTGCTCGCCGGGATCGCGATCATCTATGCGATCCGCATCCTGCTTGCCGCACGCTTCCGCACCTCGTGGCTGAGCGCGCTGCTGCACCCGTTCGGCCTCGCGCTGATGATGGCGATCGGCGCGAACTCCGGCCTCCGCACGACGACGACCGGCGTGCAGTGGAAAGGCCGCCGATACACGCTGCCCTCAGCGCGATGAGCTTCGCGGCCTTGCTTTTCCCCCGACCGCCTCCATCGTGGCTGCCCAATCCCTGACCCTGTGAAATTCGATAGCAGCTTCTTTCTCGGCCAGTTCATGCTCGGCTTCTATCTGGCGAGCGCCTTCCTGATCATCGCCGTCTATCACCTCTTCAGCGCGAAGGGTGAACTGGCGCGCTTTCGCCGGATGCTGAGCGACCGGCTCGAGATCGAGGCCGAGGCGATGCGCAAGATGAAGGGCGAGGTCGAAACCTTGAAGAAGGAAAACGAGAGCCTGCGGGTGAAGGTGAACGCGCTCAACGAGCAGCCCGAGCGCAAGCTCCAGCGCGATCTCGAAATCTACGCGCGCGCCGAGAAACAGATGCTCATCCAGGTGCCCGGCTTCGCGCCGGCGTGGGAGACGGCGAAGACGACCGCGCACAACGAACTTTCCGAGGAGGAAGCCGGACGCAGCGCGCCGAAGCGGCTTTTCTCACGGCTCTTCGGCGGCGGCTCGGCTGGCGCGCTGCCCTCGCGCGACGAGTCGAAGACGGTCTCGGACGCGCCGAACGGTCACAAGTCGGAGTAGTGGGGCCGATCGCCTCGCTCGCACGCCGGTTGTTTCGCGGTGCGGAGCGCCGCCCGGATTTTTCGACGCTTGCCGCCGCGCGCCGCGTGGTGCTCGGCTCGGGCTATCGCGATGAAGCCGGCTGGGTATGCACCGATCGCGACATTCTCGACGTGACCGATCGCGCCGCGTTCGCGCGCTACTGGCAGCCGGGGACGATCGACGCATTCTTCGCCGAGCACGTGTGGGAGCATCTGCCCGCCGATGCCGCCGCGCGTGCGGTGGCGAACTGCCACGACTTCCTCCGCCCCGGCGGCACGCTGCGCATCGCGGTGCCCGACGGTCTCAATCCCGATCCTGCTTACCGCGAATACGTGCGTCCCGGCGGGAGCGGTCCCGGCGCGGACGATCATCAGGTGCTTTACGATTTTCGTTCGCTCGCGAAGCTGCTCGCGGATGCGGGCTTCGCCGTCGAGCTTCAGGAATACTGGGCCGAAGCCGGTGAGTTTCAGCACCGCGACTGGACCGACGAGCGCGGCCACATCCTGCGCTCGCGCCGCTACGACCCGCGCAACCAGGACGGCAAACTCGCCTACACGTCGCTCATCGCAGATGGGATCAAACATGCCTGAGCCCGCGGCCGAAGACCTCAGCCAGTGGAGCAAGGTGCTCACCTCGGTGCGTCCGTGGTGGCACATCCCGTGGCGCGAGATCTGGCAGTATCGCGATCTCGTCGCGCTCTTCGTGCGGCGCGACTTCACCGCGACCTACAAGCAGACCCTCCTCGGCCCGCTGTGGTATTTGCTGCAGCCGATCTTCACCACGCTCATGCTCGCGCTCATCTTCGGCGTGCTCGCGAAGGTGCCGACCGACGGCCTGCCGCGCCTGCTCTTCTTCCTCTCCGGCGTCGTCGCGTGGAACTACTTCGCCGACTGCCTCACGAAAACCGCGAACACCTTCACGGGTAACGCGGGCATCTTCGGCAAGGTCTATTTCCCGCGCTTCACCGTGCCGCTCGCGATCGTCATCACGAACATGATCACCTTCGCCGTGCAGTTCGCGCTCTTCCTCGTGCTGCTCGCGTATTTCTATTTCAAGGGCGCGCCCATTTTCCCGAACTACCGCGTCATCATCCTGCCGCTGCTCGTGCTGCAAATGGCGCTGCTCGGCCTCGGCATGGGCGCGATCGTCTCGTCGCTTACGACGAAGTGGCGCGACCTCTCGATGCTCGTCGGCTTCGGCACGCAGCTCTGGATGTATGCGAGCAGCGTCGTCATCCCGCTCTCATCCATTCCCGAGCACCTGCGCTGGATCTTCATTTTGAATCCGATGGTCCCGATCATCGAGACGTTCCGCTTCGCCTTCCTCGGCCGCGGCGTGGTGGAAATCTGGCAACTCCTCGTCAGCCTCGGCGTCACGCTCGTCATCTTC
Organism: Chthoniobacteraceae bacterium; assembly: GCA_040081625.1. Taxonomy (GTDB): domain Bacteria; phylum Verrucomicrobiota; class Verrucomicrobiia; order Chthoniobacterales; family Chthoniobacteraceae; genus VFJQ01. Next base: position 7,138 of record JBEBGD010000054.1, on the reverse strand, counting down.
ATCTGCGGCATGTCGCTCTTCTCACGCGTCGAGCGCGACTTCATGGACACCGTCTGATGGCCCCCGCCCTCCGCGTCGAAGAACTCTCCAAGCAATACCACCTCGGCCTCATCAACCGGGGATTGCTCTACCAGGAACTCCAGAGCCGCTGGGCGCGGTGGCGCGGTCGCGCCGACCCTCACGCGCGGATCGTCGAGCACACCAAGCGCAACGAAGACGGTTCGTTCTGGGCGCTGCGCAATGTGTCCTTCGATGTCGAGCAAGGCGACGTCGTCGGCATCATCGGACGCAACGGCGCGGGCAAATCCACGCTGCTCAAGGTGCTCTCGCAGATCACCTCGCCGACCGAAGGCCGTGTGTTGATCAAGGGCCGCATCGCGAGCCTGCTCGAAGTCGGCACCGGCTTTCACCCCGAGCTCACCGGACGCGAGAATGTCTTCCTCAACGGCGCCATCCTCGGCATGAGTCATCGCGAGATCGCCGCGAAGTTCGACGAGATCGCCGCGTTCGCCGGCGTGGAGGAATTCCTCGACACGCCCGTGAAGCGCTACTCGAGCGGCATGACCGTGCGCCTCGCCTTCGCCGTCGCCGCGCACCTCGAGCCGGAGATTCTCGTCGTCGATGAAGTGCTCGCCGTCGGCGACGAGACCTTCCAGCAAAAGTGCCTCGGTAAGATGGACGAGGTCACGCAGCGCGAAGGCCGCACGCTCCTTTTCGTGAGCCACAACATGGCTGCCGTGAACAATCTTTGCCGGCGCACGATCGTCATGGATGAAGGCCGCGTCGCCTTCGACGGCCCGACGGCCGAAGCCGTCTCGCACTACCTCCAGCACATCGCGCGGCACTCCGATGACCCCGATGCAAACCCGGCCCGCTACGCCGAGGACGCGGGCAAGCCCTTCCAACTCCGCGAAGTCGCGCTGCGCGACGCCGCCGGCGCGCCGTGCTTGAAGTTCGACTTCGAGGACGAGGCCACCATCGAGATTCAGCTCCAGGTCCACACGCGTGACCCCGACTACTTCACCGTCATCACCGTCACCGACAGCGTCGGCAACTGGGTCTATTTCTCCAGCGACGACGACCTCAGCGACCCGCCTGTCGGCAAAGTCGGTCCCGGCCTCTACCGCTACCGCCTGCGCCTCCCCGCGCGCCTGCTCAAGCCGGGCGGCTACTGGCTCGACGTCGTCGCCGCCCGCCGCAACCACGGCAAGATCGACCGCCGCGATGGCGCCCTCCAATTCCAGATCGTCGATACCCAATCCCGCCGCGCGGTGAAGCAGCTCTACCGCAAGCCCGCCATCGTCGCGCCCGAGATCGCGTGGACGTTCGAGGGCTGACCGGGAAGCAGCGACTCCCCGCGGCGCGGGGTGAAAACGAAAAGGCCCGGCACGAGGGCCGGGCCTTTCGGAATACTTAACTAGCGGGGGAGACTAGCTGCCCGCTGCGACGCTGGTCGCCTTGCCGTGCTCGCTGACGACCTTCACGGACTTGCCCACGAGGGCGGCAGCCTTGTCGGCGCCGCTCGTTGCGGGCGTGAGCGTGATGCTCGCAGCTTTGCCGTCCTTGCCTTCGACGGTGAGGGTCTTGGTGGCCGCGTCGAAGGATTTCAGGGTGCCTTCGTTGGTGACGGTCTTGCCGCAACCGGCGACGGCGCTGCCGAGGCTCAGGGACGCGATGGCGATGATGGTGAGGAACTGCTTCATTTGTTTTGTTTCTGGTTCGTTTGTTTGTTTGCTGGCGACGAAATGTTGCCAGCGCGGGGATGAATCGTCAAAGAACCCGGGTGCGGGCAAGTCAAATCTCGCCGCCCATCCGCTCATGCGCCCTACTTGCCTCGTCCTCGCCCTCGTCGTCATCTCCACCCTGCGCGGTCTTGCGCACCCGATCCCGGACATCCCGGTGAAGGGCGACTTCTCCACCGGCGGCGCTGCGACGCTCAGCGTCGAGGTGGACCCGCGCTGCTTCGATCCCGACCCGAATGGGGCCGCCTCGCTCACGCACGTCGTCTTCCGCAGCTATTCCGAGGAAGATCGCGCCGACCTGAGGCGCAAGGCCGACGCGTTGGTGAAGCGCTACGTCGAGTTCTTCCTCGATCCGCTCGGGCGCGTGCAGCCCGAGTTCACCTTCACTTTCACCGGCCACGGACGCGCGGCACTCGCCGCCGATGACACAGTGGTCGTGCTCACCGGCGAGTGGAAGACCACGATCCCCACAGGCCTCACGGGCTGGCACATCCGCGCCACGCCCGAATCAAAACTCGCGGTCGTTTTCCAGAACGTCATCAACGGCCAGGCACACCCGCGTCTGAACGTGCTCTTCCCCGGCGAGACCAGCTTCACGCTCGACCTCACCTCGATCGCCAGCGCAACGCCAGGTGCTGCCGCCGCAGGCGCGGTGTCCGCGGCTGGCGGGAGCACCGACGTGTGGCAGACGCTGTGGACGTTTCTCAAGCAGGGCTTCGTCCACGTGTTTCCCCAGGGGCTCGACCACATTCTTTTCGTGCTCGGCCTTTTCCTGCTCAGCCGTGCGTGGCGGCCGCTGCTGCTGCAAGTCACGACCTTCACCATCGCGCACACGATCACGCTCGCGCTCGCCACGTTCGGCTACGTGAAGGTGTCGGCGGGAATCGTCGAGCCGATCATCGCCGCGAGCATCGCTGCGGTCGCGTTGGAGAACATTTTCCGTCCCCGCTACACACCGTGGCGTCTGGTCGTCGTCCTCATCTTCGGCCTTATCCACGGGCTCGGCTTCGCGAGCGCATTGAGCGATCTGCATCTGCCAAAGGCGTCGCTCGCCGTCGGGCTCATCGGCTTCAACCTCGGCGTCGAAGGCGGGCAACTCGCGGTGATCACTCTCGCCTTCGCCGCCACGGCGTGGCTGCGCGACCCGGCGAGCTACCGCCGCTGGATCGTCGTCCCCGGCTCCGCGATCATCGCCCTGATGGGCGTGTGGTGGACGGTGCAGCGCACGCTGCTCTGATCTGGTGGCTCGCGTTGCCCCCGACGCGATCGTCGCTCGCTCGCGAGCGAGCGCGCATCCTGGAGCGGAAGACGTCGGGCGCTGCGCGCGCGGGAACTTTCACGTCGAAGCAACGTGAGCCACGGTCCTCCTCCGAGCTTCACGAACCGCTCACGAATCGCGCGATCTGCAGCGCGGCGTCGGGGCGGCTCAGCGCGCGGATGTGGTCGTGCCAGCGGTGCCACTCGCGCGCCTTGTTCGCGAAGAGCCAGTCGATCTGCTTGGCGAGCGCGTCGGGCGTGGGGCAGAGGGCGCCGCACGCGTGCTCGAAGAGGAGCTGCGCGTTGCCTTCCTCCTGCCCCGGCACGACCGAGGTGATGAGCATCGGCGTCTGCGCGGCGATCGTCTCCTGCACGGCGGCGCCGCCCGCTTTGCCGATAAGGATGTGATGCGTCATCAGCAGCTCGGGCATGTGCGGCGTCCAGCCGTGGATCTCGATCGGCCGGCCTGCGGCGGCGTGCTCGATGCGCGCGCGCAGTTCCTCGTCCTTGCCGACGGTGACGGTGAGATGAATGCCGCGCACGAGCAGCAGCCGGGCGACGACTTCGTGCGCGGTGTCCTTGCCGGCGTTGATCATGAAAAGCACGCGCGCTCCGTCGCGCGGGTCGGGGCGTTCGGGGCGGTCGGCGGCGAAGCGCGGCGGGACGGGGAAGCCGAGCTCGTGGATCCGCGCGGCGGGCACGGCCTGCTCGCGCATCACCGCGCCGGTCGCGGCATTCGGCACGATGTAGGTGTCGCTCGGTGCGCGGTGCCAGACGCGGTTGATGGTGATCGAATCGGTGACGACCGTGTGCAGGGTGAACGGAGCGCCGCCGGGGAAAAGTTTCCTGATGAGGTAGCTATAAGCGGGATACACGCTCACGACCGCGAGCGGCTTTTTTTCCGCGAGAAGCTCCGCGAGCCGGCGCTCGACCCTGCTCAAGAGAGGTAGCGAGAACTCCACGAGCGGCCAGCGATCGATGAGCCCGAAGAAGAACGCCCACACGCGCGGAGCCGTGTTGATCAGCCATAGGTAATCGCGCCGCGAGCGATCGTAGCTCGCGCCCATCGCGGTGAACGGGTCCGCGATTTCCGACTCGATGCCGAGCTGCCCGCACGCCGCGTGCAGGCCGCGCGCGGCGGCATTGTGGCCTTCGCCGTAGCCGGCGGTGAGGATGAGGACTGGAGCCATGAGGGCGCGCTAGCCCTCAAACGCCCGCACGCACAACGTCACGTTGTGCCCGCCGAATCCGAAGCTGTTGTTGATCGTGACCTTCACCTTTTTCTCGCGCGCGGTGTGCGGAGTGAAGTCGAGGTCGCACTCGTCGCCGGGGTTATCGAGATTGATCGTCGGCGGAATGATGCCGGTCTCGATCACCTTCACACACACGACGGTCTCCACCGAGCCGGCGGCACCGAGCAGGTGGCCGGTCATCGACTTGGTGCTGCTGACGGTGAGGCCGTTCTTCGCGAAGTCGCCGAAGACCGCCTTCACCGCGCGCACCTCGGCGATGTCGCCGACGGGGGTGCTCGTGCCGTGCGCGTTGACGTAGTCGATTTGCTCCGGGTTCACGCCGGCGAGTTGCATCGCGCGGCGCATCGAGCGCTGCGCCTGCTCGTGGTTTGGCAGCGGGGCGCTCATGTGGAAGGCGTCGGCGGTGAGGCTGTAGCCGGCGACTTCCGCGTAGATGCGCGCGCCGCGGGCGAGCGCGTGGTCGAGGGATTCCATCACGATGATGCCCGCGCCTTCGCCCATGACGAAGCCGTCGCGATCCTTGTCCCACGGGCGGCTGGCACGCGTGGGGTCGTCGTTGCGGGTGGAGAGGGCCTTCATCGCCGCGAAGCCGCCGATGCCGAGCGGGACGATGGCCGCTTCGCTGCCGCCGGCGACGAACGCGTCCGCTTCGCCATCGCGGATCATGCGCCACGCTTCGCCGATCGCGTGCGCGCTCGTGGCGCACGCGGAGACGGGTGAATAGTTCGGACCTTGCAGGCCGTATTCCATCGAGACCATGCCGCTGGCCATGTTCACGATGAGGCTCGGGATCATGAACGGCGAAAGGCGCGACGGGCCGCGTTCCATCAGCACCTTGTGCTGATCCTCGGTCGTCTTCAGTCCGCCGATGCCGCTGCCGACGATGCAGCCGAAGCGTTCCGGGTCGCCGATCGGCCCGGTGAGCCCGGCGTCGGCCATCGCGCACTTTGCCGCGCCGATGGCGAGGTGCGTGAAGCGGTCCGTGCGGTTCACGTCCTTTGGCGTCTTGAATTGCGCCTGCGCGTTGAAGTCGCGGACTTCGCCGGCGATGCGGCACTTATACTCGGCCACATCGAAGTGCGTGATCGGGCCGATCCCGCTGACGCCGTTGACCAGGTTGTTCCAGAACGTGGAGATGTCGTTGCCCAAGGGCGTGGTGACGCCCATTCCTGTGATGACGATGCGGCGTTGGCTCATGGTGCGAAAAGGGCCGGTAAAGAGCGTGGAACGGCGCGCCGGGCAAACGGAAAGTGCGGCGTCGCGCCGCCGGCGCTACCGCCGCTGCTGGAGCAGACCGTATTCGCTGCGCAGGCTGCGCACCTCGCTGTCGAGCGAGCGCACGTCGCCGTCGCTGATGTCGCTGCTGCCGCGCGTCTGTGTGATGCGTGAGCGCAAGCCGCTCGTGCGCCCGCTGCCGCCGGCGCGATCGACTTCATCGAGTTGCGAGAGCATCCGGTTCAGATCCGAGCGGGCCGAGCGGATGGCCGCGGCATTGCTGCTGCGCTCGCTCTGCAAGCGGCCGGTCTGCGCGCGGGCACTGCTGCCTCGGTCGTGCTCGAGTTCCACTGCGCCGCGCAGCGCGGACTGGCGCTGTTTGGCCTTGCCTTCGCTCCAGCCGAAGAGGCCGCCCTGCTGCGGGTCGCCCGTGGTCTCGCAAGCGGTGAGCGCGAGCGCGGCGACGGATGCGGTGAGGATAAAGTGCGGCTTCATCGGTTAGCGGGCGGCGGTGGCGAGGTCCTGCTTCACGCCGTTCATCTCGCGGATCTGCCCTTGGAGGATCTGCTTTTCCTTCTGGAGCGAATTGTATTCGGCCTGGAGTTGCGAGCGGTCGGAGCCCGGCGACGCGCCGTCGATCGTCTGCTTTGCCTCGGTCAGCACGGCTTCCTTGCGCTTGAGCTCGCTGTTCGAGCGCGAGATGTTCGCGTCGAGGTTGCTCCCCAGACGCGATGCGCCGCTGCGCACGTTCTGTCCGGCCTTCTTCTGCGATCGGATGCTGGCGAGCTCGGAGCGTTGCGAGGCGATGTTCTTGCGCAGGCTCGCGTTGTAAGACTCCGCGCTCTGCCGCTCGCTGCGAGCCTCGCCGATCATCGCGCGCAGCCGCGCTTCCTCGTTCGCGTAGCCCGTCTTTTTCTTCGCGACCTTCTCGCCGTATTTGTGTCCGGCGAATCCGCCCGCCGCGCCGCCGATGAGCGCGCCGCCGACGATCGAGCGGGCGCCGCCGCCGGTCGCCGCGCCGATGAGGCCGCCGATGAGCGCCCCTGCGCCCGCGCCGGCGAGCGTGCCTTCGGTCTTCGTGCGCCGCTGGTCGTCTTTGATGTTCGTGCAGCCGCTCACGAGCAGTGAGCCGGCGCATAGGAGCGAGGTGATTTGGAGGTGGCGGGTTTTCATAAGGATGGTCGTTGACGTGTGTGGTGGTGGAGAGTGACGGGTGCTCAGTTCTTTTGCAATCCCCGGAGTTGTTCCCGAAAATCGGCGTCCACCCGCGTATCGAAGGCCTGCACTTTGAGCACGTGCCCGCGCACGAGCTGCGCGAGCTTCGTGCGCCAGCCGATGCCGGCACTCGAGACTTCGTCCTCGAGTTTGTCGAAGGCCACGCGCAGCGCGTCGGGATCGGCCTTCCCGAGGCGCTTCGCTGCGAGCAGGTAGCCGGTTTCCGAGTCGATGATGCTCCGCTCGATCGTCTGCTCGGAGGCGCGGTATTGGTTGAGCGAGTCGGGGTCGGGATTCGGCCGCGCCTGCACGAGCGCGATGAGCTGCGCGTTCACTTCCGCATTGTGCAGCATCCGCGAGAGCTGCTCGGCCGCATCCTGCGCGACGCGCGCTTCGCGCATCACATCGAGGGGGGCGTTGACGTTCGCCGGCGGGGCCGGAGTCGCGGGAGCCGGC
>JBEBGD010000053.1:0-36349 GCA_040081625.1 Chthoniobacteraceae bacterium | reverse complement strand
GCCGCTCTTCGAGGAGCAGATCGGGGCGCTGCTCGATGGGGGGGCGCGCTGCGTGATCCTGGAGACGTTCACGGATGTGGAGGAGCTGGTGGTGGCGATCGAGGCGAAGCAGTCGTTGCATCACTGCGCGGTGGTGGCGCTGATGGCGCGCGCGGAGCCGGCGAACTGGGCGCGGCTGCTGGATGCGGGCGCGGATGTGGTGGGGGTGAATTGCGCCGGCACGCCCGCGGAGATGCTCGCCGCACTGGGCGACGCGGATGTCGCGGAGACGGCGGTTTTCCCGAGCGCCGGCCTGCCCGATGCGGACGGACGCTATGGGCTGACGCCCGCCGTTTTCGCCGAAGGCGCGCACGCGCTGGCCGGGCGCGGAGTGCGGCTGATCGGTGGCTGCTGCGGCACCACGCCGGAGCACATCGCCGCGCTGGTCGCGCGGCTGACTCCCGCGGAATGAAGGGCGACGGGCGGTTCCGCAACGCGGTGCTCTGGCAGTGCGCCGGCCTCGCGCTGGGCGCGGCGGCGCTGTGGTGGTCGGCGCGCCACTTCCCGGTCGTCGAGCACATCACCCGCGCGCAGCACGCGATCGGGAGGATGGAGGTGTGGGGCGGCGTGCTCTACCCGCTGCTGTATGCCGGCTGCAATGTGCTGCTGCTGCCCGGCGGCGTGCTGGCGATCGGCAGCGGGTTGTTCTTCGGGCTGTGGTGGGGCACGGCGATCAATCTCGCGGGCAACTTGCTCGGCGCGGCGGTGGCCTTCGGGCTGGCGCGGCTGATCGGGCGGCGCTGGCTGGTGGCGCGCCTGCTCGCGCAGCCGCGATGGGCGGCGCTCGATGGGGCGATCGGGCGGCACGGGTGGAAGATCATCTTTCTCACGCAGGTGCATCCACTCTTTCCCACAAGCCTGCTGAACTATCTCTACGGGGTCACGCGGATGCGCTTCGGCACGTGCATGCTGTGGGTCGCGCTCGGGCAGGCGCCGGGGCTTTTCCTTTACGCGTATCTCGGCACGCTCACGCAGCACGGCCTGCGGCTGCTGCGCGGGCAGTCGCACCCGCAAGCGCACGAGTATATGGTCTGGCTGGGCGGGCTGGTGCTGGCGGTGGTCGTGACCACCGCGCTGGGCCGGCTCGCGCACCGGGTGCTCGCGGAGAGTCGCGAGGGCGGGGCTTCGTAGGAGACTGTTGAAATCGTCCACAGATTCCACGGATGGACACAGATCCGTCGCGGCGATCCGTTCCGCTTCTCTGTGAAAATCGGTGCAATCTGTGGACAGCCACCGAGGCGTCGAGTTTTTCAACAGGCTGGTAGGTGGAAAGGCCGAGGGGCCTTTTGACAGGCTGACTCGCGGTGCTAGCGTGCGGGACGCCCTCCCGAATCATGAGCGAAAGAGTCATCACTCCGGCAGCAGTCAGGCCTCATCTGGTCCTGGATTGCGGCGTCGATGAACAGCCGGCCGGCCGGTGCTTCTCGCTCGATGAACGCGGCATGATCTTCCGCTCCCGCTGGCAGTTTGCGCTCGGCACTCAGCTCGCCGTCGCGTGCGAATTCGGACGGCGCAGCGTGCGACTGGAGGGCATCGTCGTGTGGTGCGAGTGGCACCTCCACCTCCCGGACGAATGTCCCGCCTTCGAGACGACCATCCTCTTCCTCGATCTCCCGGATGACTTGAAACAAAGTCTCCGGGAGTTTTCGCATCAGCTCCCGTCGGGCGGCTGACGCGCCGGCGGTTACTTGAGCGCCGTGACAGCGCGCGTGAGCCGCGACTTGTGACGCGCGACTTTGTTCCGGTGGATCTGGCCGGTCTTCGCGGCCTTATCGAGCACCGACGACGCCTTGCGCAACGCAGCCGGCGCCTTCTCCTTGTCGGCGATCTTGATCAGTTCACGCACTTTCTTGAGCGCGCTCTTGAGCTTGTTCTTCACGCGCCGGTTGATGGCGGTGCGGCGGGGAGTCTGTCGGGCGCGTTTGGCGGCGGATTTGGTATTGGCCATGTCGGGATTGGTGAAAAGGGCGCGCACCCTAGGAGGCGCACCCGCACAGTCAACCCGTTTTCTGAGCGCCCCACGCCTTCGGGATACCTGTCCTCATCGGCTTCTTCACTTTCTCGGCCGGCACGAACGTCGGCTTCGCCGGGATGAAATCGACCACATGCACGTCGGCGAGCAGCGGTTTGACGAGAGCGGCGAAGGCGACGTGGTCCGCGTGGTGGAGGTAAGTGTCGCGGTCCGCTTCGCTGCGGAAGGTGAGAATCCAGCAATGCCGGAATCCCTTGTCGAGCCCCTCGGGGCTCACGTTCGTGCCCCACTCGAAGCCGTCGATGACCTTGATCTTTTTCTGAAGCCCTTCGAACTCGCTGATCACCCGCTGCACCTGCTCCTGCGTCGCGTCGGCGCGGAACTTGAAGTGAACGATGTGGCGCACGGGGCCGCCGGCGAAGGACGAAGTGGCGAGCATGAGGAGGCAGAGCAGGAGTTTCATCGAGGAGTGGATGGGACGCGAAAATTCCGCTCTACGCAAGCAGCGCGTCGATCACGTGCCCGTGCACATCGGTGAGCCGGCGGTCGATTCCGTTGTGCCGCCAGACGAGCTTCGTGTGATCGATCCCGAGCAGGTGCAGCATCGTCGCGTGGATGTCATAGACCTGCGTCGGGTTCTTCCGGTCGAGCGGCTTGTAGCCCCACTGGTCGCTCTCGCCGAAAGTCGTGCCGCCGCGGATACCGCCGCCGCACAGCCAGTTCGTGAAGACATACGGATTGTGATCGCGCCCCTTCCCGCCCTGCGTGCTCGGCATCCGGCCGAACTCCGTCGTCCACAAAATGATCGTGTCCTCCAGCATCCCGCGTTGCTTGAGATCGGCGATGAGCGCCGCCGCGCCGCGCGCCATGCCGCTCGCGAGCGGGCCGTGATCGCGCTCCACGTCCTCGTGCGAGTCCCAGTTGCGCCGGGGAAAACCGTTGTCGTTCCCGCTCCACACCTGCACGAAGCGCACGCCACGCTCGAGCAGCCGCCGCGCGGCGAGGCATTTCTGCGCGAAGTAAAACGTCTCCTCGTCCGCGTTGATTTCCTTCGCCCACGGCTGCGGCCCGCGATCGAGACCGTAGAGCTTGAGGATGTGCTCCGGCTCCTTCTTCAAGTCGAGCGCCTCGGGCGCGGCGAGCTGCATCTTCGCGGCGAGTTCGTAGCTGCGGATTCGCGCGTCCAGCCGCGGATCACCCTCGCGCGTCGCCGCGTGTTCGCGATTCAGCGAAGCAAGCACCGCCTGCGTCGCCGACTCGCTCCCGGGCGTGATGTAGCCGCCCGACTTGTGCGGAAACAGATCCGCGATCGGCGCATCGGTGCCGGGATAGATCACCGTCCCGCTGTGCTGCGACGGCAGAAACGCCGCGTCCCAGTTCTTCACGCCGTTCGACGCGAACCCGCGATGATCCGGCAGCACCACGAACGTCGGCAGGTTCTCATTCATCGACCCGAGCGCGTAGCTCACCCAACACCCCGCGCCGGGAAATCCGGGAAGCTGAAACCCCGTCGCCTGCAGCAGCGTGCCCTGCGAATGAATGCCCGTCTTCCCGACGACATTGTGGACGAACGCCATGTCATCCACGCACGCCCCGAGCGGCGCGACGATGTCGCTGATCAACTTCCCGCACTGACCGTATGGTTTGAAATCCCACACCGGTCGCAGCCACGGCCCGAGCCCATTTTGAAACGCCTCGACGTGCTCGCCGAAGTCACTCGGCTGCCCGTGCCGCTTCACCAGCTCCGGCTTGAAATCGAAAAGGTCGATGTGGCTCGCCGCCCCGCCCATGAAGAGCTGCACCACCCGCTTCGCCTTCGCCGGATGATGCTGCATCGCGCGCGCGTCATCCCCGAGCATCGCCGCAAGCGCCAGCCCGCCGAGCCCGCCGCCCGACTGCCAAAGAAACTCACGCCGACTCACCGGCATCGACTTAACCGGACGATGGAAAGGCGATGTGTTCATCAATCGACGAATGCGAACTCATTGAGGTTGAAGATCACGCGGCAGAGATTCGGCAGCCCGTTCTTCTCCGCAAACGCGACAAGCTGCGCGCGCTCCTCCGTCGATGGCGCTCGCCCGATCGCGAGCCGATACGCGCGGTCCACCTGCCCCGCGAGGTCCGGCGCCTCGCGCTGCACGCGCTCCGCGAAATGCCGCGCCTGCGCGAGCATGAACCCGTTGTTCAGCAGCGCGAGCGCCTGCGCCGCCGACACGCTCTCGTTGCGTTTGTCCACGCGCATCGACGGGTCCGCGCAGTCGAGCGTCGTCATCCACGGCTGCATCTGCGAGCGCACCACGAAGCGATAGATCGACCGCCGCCACGCCTTCGCGTCCTCGGGATTCGCGAGCTCGTATTTGTAGTGCGGCGAGTGTTCCGGCCTCTCGATCACGAAGTCCTGCCAGCCCGGTCCTCCCATCGTCAGGTCGAGCTTGCCGCTCACCGCGAGCACCGAGTCGCGCACCGCCTCCGCCTCGATCTTGCGTCGGTTCTGCCGCCACAGCAGCGAGTTCTCCGCGTCGATCTTCTCCGCCGCAGGATTCGTCGCCGACGCCTGCCGATACGCCGCGCTCGTCACGATCAGCTTGTGCAGCCGCTTCAGCGATCCGCCACTCTCGCGAAACTCCGCTGCGAGCCAGTCGAGCAATTCCGGATGCGTCGGCAGCCCACCCATTCGGCCGAAATCATTCGGCGTGTCCACCAGCCCGCGCCCGAAGTGATACTGCCACACGCGATTCACGATGCTGCGCCACGTCAGCGGGTTGTTCGGATCGGTGATCCACTTCGCCAGCGCCGCTCGCCGCTCGCCTTCGCTTTCCGCTGAAAAGCGCGCCGGCTGAAACGTCAGCGCCGCGAGCGCGCCGGGCGCGACCTCCTTGCCTGGCTGCGTCACCTGCCCGCGCCCGAGCAGGAAGATCGGCCGCGACTTTCCTCCATCCGCGCCCGTGCCGCGGAAGTTCCCGCTGCCGTGATGAACCCCGCCCGCATACACCACGCTCGGCGCCGGCAGCTTCTTCAGTTCCGCGTCGATGCGCTTCGACTCATCGAGCAGCGCTGCCCGCTTCGCCTTCGCCGCATAGTCCGCGAAGCTCAGCAGCAGCGCCTCGCGCTCCGCGAGCAACGTCGCCTTCTCATCCGTCGAGGGCGCGACCGGCGCGATGCCGTCGGTGAGGTTCGCCTTGCGCCAGCGCGGCGGGGCTTCGATCGAGTCGAGCGCGCTCACGGGCCGCCCGGATGCGACGTTCTTCCCGTCGAGGTCGAACACCTGCAACTCCGCGAGCGCGAAGATGAAGTCATCCTTGCGCGGCCCGAGTCGCGTCGCCGTCACGCGCACGTATCGGCCGGCGATCCCGTCGTCCTTCGCACCGCTCGTCGTGAACGGCTTCAGCCCCGGATTGGCGAAGTCGTGCATAAACGTCTCGTCGTGCCGCCGCCAGAGCAGCGTCACGCCCGTCTGAAACTCCGCGTCGTCGCTCGCCTCGACCTTGAACCGCACCGGGAAACCGAAGCCCGCGCCGATCTTGTTGAAGTCGTCGTAGCACGGCAGCAGCGTCACGCGTTCGATCGACACGCGCTGCCCGAGATCGACCTGCACCCATTTCGTTGCGTCCTGCGACTTCGAGATCGCGCCGTGGTAGCCGAAGTCCGGCTTCGCATTGCCCTGCTGCTTCGCCGAAGCGCCGTCGATCCGCCGTTGGAGCGTCGTCAGCTTCTCGCCCGCCTGCTTCTTCAGCGGCTCCTCGATCGCCGCGATCTCAGTCGCCACATCGCGCTGCCGCCGCAGCAGATCGCCCGAGCGCGCATTCAGCGCATCGTCGGCGAAATACTTCACGTCCGTGCGATCCACCGCCGCAAACACCGCCTGGAGCGAGTAGTAATCCTCCTGCGAGATCGGATCGAACTTGTGATTGTGGCACTGCGCGCAATGGACGGTGACGCTGCAAAACGTGCCGATCGTATTCGCCACCATGTCGTCGCGATCGAGATGCCGCGCGATCTTCCCGTCGGTCTTCGTCTCCGGCAGTTCCGCGTGCCCGATGAAATCCCAAGGCCCCGCCGCGATGAAGCCGAGCGCCTCGATCCCATCGCGTGTGCCGGGAAAGAGCACATCCCCCGCGATCTGCTCCTGCACGAAACGCGCATACGATTTGTCCGCGTTCAGCGCGCGGATGACGTAGTCGCGATAAGGCCACGCGTTCGGCCGCAGCTTGTCTTTGTCGTAACCGTGCGTGTCTCCGTAATGCACCACATCGAGCCAGTGCCGAGCCCACCGCTCGCCGTAGCGCGGTGAAGCGAGCAGCTCGTCCACGAGCCGCTCATAAGCCTCATTCGTCCCATCGCTCACATACGCATCGAGTTCCTCCGGCGTCGGCGGCAGCCCGATCAGATCGAAGTAAACCCGCCGGCAAAGCGCGCGCGCATCCGCCTCCGGCGACATCGCGAGCCCCTTCTCCGCGAGCTTCGCCGCGATGAATCCATCGATGCTCGTCGCCGCCGGCTTCACGAGCGGCTTGAGGCTCCACCAATCGAGCGGATCGTCCGTCTTCACGCTCGCACCCTCCGGCCACTCCGCGCCCGCATCGATCCACGCGCGCAGCTTGCTTATCTCATCGGCAGTCAGCGCCTCGCCCTTCGGCGGCATCTTCATGTCCTCGTCCTCGCCCGACACAAACTTCACCAGCGGACTCTCCGCGCTCTTTCCCGGCACGATGTTCGGCGCGTGATTGTCGCCGCCCGTGAGCGCGACCCGCTTTGCGTCGAGCCGGTAGCCGCTCTTCTGCTTCTCCGCCCCGTGGCACTTCACGCACTTCGCCTCAAAGATCGGCTGCACATCGCGCACGAAATCGACCGCGCCTGCTTGGGCGGCGAGAGCGAATGCGACGATGATTGCGGGAGTGGAGCGCATCATGCGAACCATCCGCGCCTCATCGCGCGGGAGGTGTGCGCCCGGCAACTTGAAAATGTCGCGCGACCTCTGCGTCGCTGATCGCACGATCGTAAATCGCGACCTCGTCCAGCTTGCCCTCGAAGTTCGCGAACCCGTCGCAGCGCCCGCCGAGGAAGGCGCTCGCGCCAGCCGCCGACGTCGGCTCCGCATCGCCTTCGAACTCGAGCTTGCCGTCGAGATACGCGCGCACTTTGCGTCCATCGCGCACGAGCACGACGTGATGCCAGTCGCGGAAGGCGAGCTCGGTGCGGCCGGTCAGCGTGGTGTTCGCCTTGTTGCCGTTGAAGAAGATCAACCTGCCCGCGGCTTCGCCGTTCGCCGTGCCGCCGATCCCGAGGTGATCGCCCGCCGCCGTCTTGTCGCCGTCCGCGCCGAGCGAAAAGACGTAGCCTGTGATCGCGCGTGCGTTCGCCGCGAGCCCGTTCCAAAGCCACAGCTCCACGCTGTAAGCCGGCCCGAGCTTCGCGTCCGCGCGCAGGCGTCCGCCGGCGAAGTGCGCCGCGCGATTGATCTGCCCGCCGGAGAACGGCGAGGGCACCTCGGGCGGCGTGGAGATCGCGCCGCCGACACGCTGCACGCCGGGCAGGTGGAGCGCCACGCCGTCTTCAAACGCCGCGTCCGCGCCGCGTCCGCTCGCGTCGGCTGCGCGCCGGCCCTCGATCTCGTTCAGCCGCCAGAACGCCGCCGGCTTGTCCGCGAGCACGGCTTTCCCATACGCGCCCACCGGCTCGGCGATGGCGCGGCGCTTTTCGCCGGACACCTTCTCGAGCAAGCCGAGCAGCGTCTCGACGATGCGCGGCTCGGCCTGCGGCTCCAGCCCCGCGGTGCGCGCCGCCCAAGTCGTGTAACCGCCGAGCGCGTGCTGCTCGGGCGGCGGGATATAGCCGTCGCCACCATTGGCCAGCTCGATGTTGAACGTCGTCCGCAGCGGGCTCCGCGCCTTCAGCTTCAAGCCGGTGATCGCATACACTTCGTTCGGGAGCGCCGTGATGCCGATGTCGCCGATGCGCACCGCCTGCAGCACGATCTCGCGCTCAGGCTCCGCCGCGATGATCAACTGCTCGCGCGCATACACCTCCTCCTTCGTCTTCGGCCCGCGCCCGACTGCCTCGCGCACGAGCTTGCGCGCCCACTCCAGCCGCGACTCGTCGGCGACGCGCATCTTCAGCGGCAGCGTTGCCTCCGCCATCGCGAGCGGCGCGCTGTCGCGGTGCTCGATCTTTGCGTAAGCGTCCGCCGCCAGCCGCATCACGCCATCCGCATATCGGTCGAGCGTCATGTCCGTCTTCGGCTTGCTGTAATCCATCCAGTGCGAATCGCCGCTCGTGCCTTGCGACATGATGCCGACGAACGAATCGCCCGCGCCGATCAGCTTG
Source organism: Chthoniobacteraceae bacterium (assembly GCA_040081625.1). GTDB lineage: Bacteria > Verrucomicrobiota > Verrucomicrobiia > Chthoniobacterales > Chthoniobacteraceae > VFJQ01. The sequence goes on along the minus strand of JBEBGD010000053.1, from coordinate 28,014 downwards.
CCGATGCCCGCTGCGAACTTCCCGAAGTAATCCGCCGAGACCGCCTGCGCGCCGAAGTAGTGCATCGAGAAGTTCGCGAGAAGCGCGAGCGGCTTCCCGTCGCGCGTCTGCACGGAGAGAAGCGAGAGGTCGGGATCAGTCGGCCCGCTCGGCCCGATGGCGTCGGGGCTTTCGTAGCCGGGGTGCATGTGCGCGCGCCCGGAGGCGAGGCCGAACGGATCGGCGATCATCTTGTCCGGGCGGCGAATCCAGCGCCGGCAATTCGTGAACTCCCACGCCGGCACGACCGTCCAGCCGATCCGCGCCGGAGCGAGATTGCGCGCGGCCTCGGCGATCGCATCGGCGACGCGCACCTGGAGATAGAGCGCGTAGTTTTCATCGCTCGTGGAGCCCAGCGCTCCCATGCACGACGGCGCGGTGTGCGTGTGCGTGGCCGAGACGAGCATGCGCTCCGTCGGGATGCCGGTCTCGCGGCTCGCGATTGCCTTCGCGCCATCGATCAGTCCGCGTCCCATCATGCACGTATCCACGACGCACAGCGCGATGCGCGTCCTGCCGTCGTCGAGCACGAGCGCCCGCGCGAAGAGCGAATCGAACGCCTTCGCCGCGGTCTTTTCGGTGAAGCCGCCGTTCACCACGATCGGAAAGGTCGTCGGCGTGATGTCCACGGCGGCTGCGCCGGCGCGGAAATCTTGTGCGGCTGCGATGGCGGCGCTGGCGAGCAGCGGGAGGAGGATGCGGTGGATCATTGGGTGAAAACGGTGCGCCCGCCGACGATCGTGCGCAGCGGCTTGATCGCGCGGATTTCATCCTCGGGGCAGGTGAGGTAATCGCGATCGATGACGACGAGGTCGGCGAGCTTGCCGGGTTCGAGCGAGCCGAGCTTGGCTTCATCGAAGCTCAGCCACGCGGCCCACAGCGTGATGCTGCGCAGCGCGTCGAGCCGCGAGAGTTTCTGCTGCGCGCCCCACACGCGACCGGTGTCGGTCTTCCGCGCCACGGCGATCCACAGCATGAGCGCGGGATTGAAGGAGTTCATCGCGTGGTCGGGATCGAGCCCGATCATGTGGTCGCTGTTGATGCCCACAGGCACGCCGCCGCGCGCCCATTCGCCCATGCCGATGAACCGCTCCGCCCAGCTCGTGCCGTAGATTTCCGCGAGGATGTCCGCGTCGCGATGATAGAGATAGCCCTGCGTGTCCACGCCGACGCCGAGCTGTTTCGCGAGCTTCACGATCGCGGGTGTGGGGAAGTAGGAGTGGATCAGGTTGAAGCGCCGCTGCTTGATCGTCGCGTCGTCCTTCGCCACGTCGGCGACGGCGTTGAGCACCTCCTCGGTTCCCGCGTCGCCGGTCACGTGCGCGCTCATCGGCCAGCCGAGCCGGTTGACCGTCGCGAAGATCATCCGCATCTGCTCCGGCGTGAAATTCAGCTCTCCGCGATACTGCGGATCGGCGAGCCGGTAGAAGTTCACGCGCTTCCCGCCATACGGTTCGCTCAGTCGCGTCGTGCCCCAGTGGATGCCGCCATCGACGGTGATCTTCAGCCGCTCCGCGCGCACCCAGTCGTCGCCCTCGCCCGGCTTGAGCCCGAGGCTCGCGATGTATTTCTCCACCTGCTCAGGCGTCTTCGCGGAAAAGCGGAAGGTCCCCCGCACGCGCGTCGTGAGCGCATTCTCCGCGCTCAGTTCGCGGAAGGTGTTGAAGCCCGTGCGATCCGTCGCGCGCTCGAAGATCGTCGTGATGCCGACCTCGTTGTAACGTCGCAGCACCTTCTTCAGCGCCCCGACCAGTTCCTCGCGCGTCTCGCTCGTCTGCGGGAAAAACTTACGGACCGACGCATTGCCGCCGCCGCGGATCAGCAGCGGTTTTCCGTCGGCGTCGCGCACCACTTCGCCGTCGGGCAGCTTGCTGGCGGGATCGAGCAGCCCGAGCGCGCGCCAGCCCGCGGTGTTGAGCACGTGCTTCATCACCGACGTGTAGAGCACCGGATGATCGCTCGTCGCCGCGTCGAGTTCCGCCGGCGTCGGATGCCGATGCTCCTTCAGCCGCGTGATCTCATTGCGCGGCACCTCGATCCACGTGCCGACCGGCAGCTTCTCCGCCTGCGCGCGAATCCACTCCTGCATTTCGCCGATGCCGCGCAGCTCCGCATACTCCCCGTGCAGCGAACCGCGCGCGACGCCGATGGCGTGGCAGTGCGACTCGATGAACCCCGGCAGCACCATCTTCCCGCCGAGCCGGATCACCTCCGTCTTCGCCGTCGCTAGCTTCTCGATCTCTTCCGTGGTCCCCGTGGCCAGGATGCGGCCGGCGCGAATCGCCAGTGCCTCCACGACCCTTTCCTGTGAATCGAGCGTCGCGATTCTACCGCCAAGCAGCACGGTGTCGGCTTCGGCTACAACCCGCGGAACAGAAAGGACGGCGAACAGGGAGAGGATGAGGAAAACAAGGGAACGGCACATAGGAAGGGTATCACGATAGCCTCCGGGCGGCGGAGTGCTCGATAGCCACGCGAGTCGTGGCGGGCGGGGGTGTTGAATACGATCCGTGTCGAACGCTTGGAGCGTTCGAACTTCCCCGGCAATCTGTGAGTCCTTGGCGGAATGATGCAGGCTCATCAGTTCGGCTTCACGCCGGCTGGCTCCTCGGCGAGTAGGATGAAATCGAACAGTTCCCCGTAGTGCTTTCCATCGAGCGTAATGTCGAAAGGCGCGATGAGCACTCCCGCGGGGAGCCTGGCCCGATCTTTAGCGGTCAGTTTCACCGGATAAGTCGCACGGCTTTTCGCAGCGACGCTGGCTTTGAGCACTCGCGGCTCGGCCTCGATGCCCGGCGGCAGTTTCAACTCCACCTCGTGCTGCTGCGGCCGGTTGCGGAAGTTGCGCACCGTGATCTGCACCGTCTGGGTGTCCGCCTTGGTCAAATCGACGCGATACGGATACGCGCTGACCCAATACGGATCGAAGAGGTATTCATAGTCCTCGTCGGGCAGCAGATCCTTGTAGTGACGGATGATGCGCAGCGACCAGTCGTGATAACGATCCACGAAGGCCGCGGGCTCGGTCATCAGCCAGCCGTGCGCGCCCATGATGATGTCGGGCTTGAGGCTCCGCAGATACCGCGCGGCGACGAGATAGCCCTCCTCGGTGATGGCGCTGTTGCGTGCGACGACGCACTCGTGGCCGGACTGCGCGGGGTCGGCGGGATCGCCGAAAATATTGTCGCCCGTGAAGACGATGCGTTTGCCGTCCAGTTCGAGCCACAGCGCGTTGCCGAACTCCGTCTGTCCCGGCATCCAGTCGATGTGCAGCTTGTAGCCCTCCCACTCGATCACGTCCCCCGCCTTGAGGATGCGGTCGATCTTCGCGCCTTCGAAACCGGCTCCATACGAGGCGATCATTGCGGGATAATCGTAAGCGCGCGGGTTCTCGCACTTGTCGGCGATGGTATCCATGGTCCAGAATTTCACGCCATGCTCCTTGAGCGCGGGAAAGAGCGTGAAGTGATCGCCGTGCGAGTGGGAGATCCAGCAGGCGTCGATCTGTTTCAGGCCGAGATGCGCCTTCATGTCGGCGATGATCCGCTCCAGCACGGGCCGCGAAAACAGGCCGCAATCGAGCAGCAATCCATGCCCACTGTCCGCGATGATGATGGCGAAGTTCTTCCCCGCCATCTCCGGTCCGAACATGTAAAGGTGCGGCGTCACCTGCACGATGTATTGCGCCGCAGTCGGCTTCATCGCCGGATGGGCCTCGCGTTTTTCCTCCACGTTCCATCCGCGCACATAATCCGGACGGAAGCGGGCCAGCCTGGCGTGATAAGTTTTGAGCTGCTCCGTCGCATTCCGGAGCACCGGACCTTGTGCGGAAAGCGCGAGTCGCGGTCCAACGGCGGCGAGTTTGTCCACGGAGGGCATGAGGGCGTCGATGCCCTTTGCAAAACCGTAATCCCACTCGCTGTCGAACCAGTTCGTGAACTTCGCCCCATCGTGCATCACCCCGCCGATGAAGGCCGTGATCCTGTCGCCGGCTTGCGAAATGTAACTCATCCCGCCCGGCGAATGCCCCGGCGTGTTGAGGCAGCGCAGCGTCCGGCCGCGCCATTTGAATACCTCATCGCCCGCCAGCCAGCGATCCACTTTCACCGCCGATTGCGGCGGGCGCACATAGCTCGAGCCATGCACGGTATATTTGTCACCGTTCCGCGGATGCCATTTGCGGAACTGGTTCGGCGTCTCAAAAAAACCCTGCTCCTCCGTCGGAGCGGCCACCTGCGTTTTTGCACGATCCAGTTTCCCGACACCCTGCAGCAGCTCACGGTGATGCCCCGTGAACAGCACCCACTCGACACGCTTCACACCAATCTCACCGAGGCGATCCAGCACGCTTCCATCGCCGAGATCGATCAAGAGCGCCGCGTCGCCATCGCGCAGGATGTGGACGTTGCAGGTGTCCGTCCATGTGAACAGGTCGGGATGATTGGCCGCATCGGGCTGAGTGAAACGCCCCGGCGCGGCGCACAGCGGAACCCCCAGCGTAAACAGCACCGCCGCGAGCAGGAAGCGGCGTCGTGAGGCTGAGATCATGGAGCGGAGCGGGGCAGGGGGGCGGAGCTATCCGCCGGCCGATGCCGCGGGATCTCCGCCTTGAAGTCGCCGAGGCTCGGCCAGTGCAGCCGCTTGCCGAGATCGACCTCCGTGACCGCGACCGTGCCCCACTCCTTCGCCTGCGCGAGCAGCTTGCCGTCGTGCCCGAAGACCGCGGAGACCATCCAGTTCTTCTCCGCGTCCGTGTGCGTGCTGCTCACGACATAGACGTGGTTTTCGCAAGCGCGCGCTGCGCCGAGCATCGGGTTGCAGCCCATCACCGGCCACGCGATAACCTCCGCGCCGCGGTTGCTCAGCTCGCGAGCGACCTCGGGGAAAAAGCCGTCGTAGCAGACCATCATGCCGACCTTGCCGAAGCGCGTGTCGAACACCGGGTAGTCGCGCCCCGGCGTGACGCCGCCTTCGATCTCACCGCGCGGCAGGCAGACCTTGCGATACTTGCCCGCGATCGCGCCATCCGGGCCGATGAGCACGGCGACATTGTAAAGCAGCGGCCCGTCGCGCTCGACGAGACCGGGCACGAGGTAGAGCCCGTGCTTCTTCGCGAGCGCGCCGAAGAACTCGGTCGAGGGTCCGGGGATCGACTCGGCGACATCGAGGTAGGTCGAGCCGCTGCCATACGTCACCACTTCCGGGAGCACGACGAGATCGGCCTTCTGCTTCGCCGCGTCCTCGATCAGCGGGATGAAGGCCAGGCGCCGCTCGTCGGGTGTCTTCACGCCGCGCGGCACGAAGTGAACCGCCGCGAGCCGCACCGTGCGCTGAGCGGGCGCGGGCACTTCGGCGAGCGAGACGCCCGCCCACTCCAGCCGCGCACGCGGCGCCCATCGGAACTCCAGTTCGACGATTGCCTGCGTCGCCGCCGACGGCGCGCGATACACGTCGCTGAGCGTCGTCCAGCCCTGCGCGTCGGTCGGGCCATCCGTCGGATACTCGGGCTCGGCGCGCGGCTTTTGTCCCGGCGAATACGACGCGTAGGACGGCTCATCGTGCGTCACCGCCTTGCCCTTCGCATCAGTCCACAAGACCCGCGCGACACCGCTGCGCCGCGCCGAGTCCGTGCCGGTAAATTTCCGCAGCACGCTGAAGCGATAGTGCTGCCCGCCCGTCACCGCGAAGGTCTTCACCCATTTTCCCATCTGCCCCTCGCGCGGGCCGGACTCGATCACGAAGCTGCCCTTTCCATTCGGACCACCCTTCGGGTTGAAGGCGAACGCGGGCTTGATCTCGTCGCGCGGCGCGCCGGTGGTCCAGCCATCGGGCGCGTCGGCGGCGAAGGCCGCGGTGCAGAGCAGGAGAGCGAGTGCGGGGAGTTTCATGGGAGTGTTATTTTGCGAGCGTCCAAGCGACGCCGTTGATGAGCAGTCGGCGGAACTCGGGATTCTGGAAGTCGTCCGGATGACCGAGCGACGTGTAGAAAACCCGCGCGCGGTTGGTTCCGTAGAGATGCGTCCACGCGACCGGCTCGGGCGTCTGCGCGTGGACCATGCCGATGAGAAGTGGCGTGGTGGATTTCTCGAGCGGGCTGACTTTGTAGAGCGATCCGTTGCTGATGAAATCAGCGAAGGCCACGCCCTTGAGGATCGGGTGCGATTCAGCGTCGGGCGCCAGCTTGACGCCAGTATTCAACTCGTTGCCGTGATGGCCCGTGTAGTGCCCGCCGAAGACCTCCGGATCGAACTCCTGCCACACCGCGAGCTTCGGGTCCGTGAGCTTGTCCTTCGCCCGCAGCGCAAACGCGTGGCTCGCCGTGCGGATGCCCACGAGCGGCTTGCCCGCCGCGAGATGCGCGCGCACCGCGTCGAGCTGCTCCTTCACCGGCGTGCGCCGGCGCACGCTGACGAAAAGTAGATCGGCATCGCGCAACGCGGCGACGAGGCCGGGGAAGTTGTTCTTATCCGCAGCATCCGCGTTGACGACCGTCGTGCGGTAGCCGGCTGCCTTGAGATCCTTCGCGGCGAACTCCGGCAGCGTCTCCCACGTCTTGTATTCGTCCTCGCCGATCATGAAGACGACGTGCGGCTCGGCGGCAAAGGTCGCGGTGACGAAGAAGGTGAGGAGGAGGAGGAGGCGTTTGGTCATACTGATTACTGATTACTGATTACTGATCACTTCATCCACTCATCCCGGTGGCGCGCGACGAAGTCGTCGTCGTTCAAATCCGGATACGCGCGATGCACGCGGTCGATCTCCTCGCGCTGTCCGGGGCTGAGCGTCTCGGCGGGATCGAGGCACCACACGCCTTCGAGCAGTCCCTGCCGCCGCAAGACCTCGTGCAGCCCGGCGATGCAGCCGCGATAGCCGTTCGCCGCGTCGAAGAACGCCGCGTTGCAGTCGGTGACCTCTACGCCAAGCCGCATGAGTTCGGGCGAAGCGGGTTCGCGCTGGCAGCGTTCGAGCAACTCGACCGCGCGCCGCGTCCACACCGACCAATGCCCGAGCAATCCGCCAACGAAGCGACGTCCCCAAAATGGCGTGAGCAAATCCGCGACGATCGCGTCGTCATTTCCCGTGTAGAGCGCGATGTCGTCGCGGCCCGCGTCGATCACCGCGCGCACCACATCGAGCGTCTGGTAGCGGTTGAAGGCCGCGATCTTGATCGCCACAACCGCCTCGATCTCCGCGAAGCTCCGCCAGAACGAATACGGCAGCACGCGCCCGCCGACGGCCGGCTGGAGATAGAAGCCGACGATCGGGATTGTTTCGGAGACTGTGCGGCAGTGCGCGAGGAGATCGTCCTCACTTGCTTCCCGCAGCGCGCCGAGACTGAGCAAGCCCGCGTGGTAGCCGAGCCGGCGCAGCGTTTCCGCCTCCGCGACCGCCTGCTTCGTCGCGCCGCAAATGCCGCCGACGCGCACCACGTTCCGCGCTTCCTCCGCCGCGAGCGCCAGCACCGGCTCGAACAAGCCAACATCGCGAATCGCAAACTGCGTCGTGTGCACGCCGACTGCGACTCCGCCAGCTCCGGCGGCGATGTAGTAGCGCGTGAGCGCGCGCTGGCGGCGCTCGTCGAGCCGGCCCTGCGCGTCGAGCGCGAGCGGGTGCGCGGGGATTACGACGCCGCGCTGGAGGATGGCGCGGAAATCAGAATCGGCCATCGCGGGTATCGAAATGAGTGGGCTTCCCGAGCGTCGCGCCACCGAGCCGCACCCAATGCGCGGTCGCCTCGATCATCTCATCGAGCGACACGGTGAGCGGGCCGAACAGCTCGAACGAGCGCGCCGGATCGACGACCCACGCCGTCGGCGACTCCTCGCCGATGATGGCGGGCGCGTGCCCGAACAACTCGCCGAAGCGATGCGCGAGTTCGCGGATCGCAATGCGCGGACCGCTCACGTTCAACGGGACCGGCGGCGTGTTCGTGTGGGCGAGGCATTGGATCGCGCGCGCATTTGCGTCGCCCTGCCAGATCACGTTCGCGAAGCCCATCGAGACATCGACCGACTCGCCACCCGCGACCTTACGCGCCACGTCGTGCAGCACGCCGTAGCGCAGATCGACCGCATAGCTCAGGCGATAGAGCAGCGCGGGAGTGCCGTGTAGTTTCGAGAAGTGCTCGAACACGCGCTCGCGACCGACGCACGAGTTGGCGTATTCGCCCGGCGGCCCGAGCGGATCGCCTTCGCGCGAGCCGGGCCCGGCGACCGGCGCGAGCGGATAGACGCAGGCTGTGGAAAAGACGACGATGCGCGACTTCGCGTAGCGCTCGGCGACGATCGCGGGGAGCACTGTGTTCATCACCCACGTCAGCTCCGGGGAATCCGCCGTGCCGAACTTCTGCCCCGCCATGAAGATCACATTCGGCGCGTCCGGAAGCCTCGCGACCGCGTCGCGGTCGAGGAGATCGCACGCGATCGTCTCGACCCCGTCCCGCCGCAGTTCATCCGCCGCCGCTTGCGACGAGAAGCGCGAGACCGCGATCACACGGCGCTTCGCCCGCCGCGCCATGCGCGCGAGCGTCGGGCCCATCTTCCCGCCGGCGCCGAGCACGAGGATGTCGCCGTCGATCGCCCTCAGCGACTCGATCAAGCCGTCGGTTGGCGTGCTCAGGCTCTCTTCGAGCTGCGCGACGGTTTCGATGCGCGTCATGCTATTTGGCCCCCGTCTCCTCCGACTTGAAGATCGACTGGCTGCGCAGTCGGAAAGGCGGCGGCGCATCGGCGGGCAACGACTTCAGCGCGGCTGCGAGCCGCTCGCGCGCGGCGACGTGCCCGGGTTGCGTGCTCGTGGCGAGATCGTTTGCCTCGTCCGGGTCGCGCTCCACGTCGAAGAATGCGCCGGTCGAGTAGAGCTTGTGGCGCGTGTCGCGGACGACGCGGACTTTCGCATACTGGTTGAAGATCCATTCGCGCGCGGGCGTCGCGCTTTCGCCGCGCAGCACGGCGGCGTGCGAACGTCCATCGAGCACGACGCCCTCGGGCCGCGGCACGCCGGTCAGGTCGCACAACGTCGGGAACACATCAGAGAAGTCCGCGAGCGCGATCGTGCGTCCGCCGGGGATGAGCTTCGGCGAGTTGGCGATCAGCGCCACGCTGCCGCCGGCTTCATTGAGCTGGTAGAGCCCGCCCTTCACCACGCGGCCATTGCGTCGCGCCGTGCGCTCCTTCTCCGTGCCGTTGTCGCTCGCGATGAAGATCAGCGTGTTCTCGCGGAGCTTCAGTTCGTCGAGCGTCCGCGCGACTTCGCCGACAAGCCGGTCCGCGTAGCGCAGCATGTCGGCAAACATCTCGTGGTGCGGTCGGGTCGCGTCCTTGTTCAGCGGCGTCGGGACGACCGGCTCGACGAAGCTCTTCCCGTGCGTGAGCACCATCGGGTAGTAGAGCACGAACGGCTTGTCGCGATTGCGGCGGAGAAAAGCGAGCGCGGCGGCTTGCATCACGTCCGGCCCGAACTTGCCCGGATGCGTCTCGCGCATTCCGTCGCGGATGAGCACGGGATCCCAATACCGGCTCTCGATGAGCGGCATGAAACGCGCGGTGAGCGCGACCGAGCGTGCGGCGACCGCGGCAAAATAGCTTTCGTGGTCGGCCTTGCTGAGTCGGTCGGTGTCGATGCTGCCCGGCCACACGAGTTGCTCGTCGAAACCGTGGCGCTTCAGCACGTCCGGTTCGTCGTAGAGATTGTTGATCTGCCACTTCCCGACGATGCCCGTCGCGTAGCCGGCGTCGCGAAACGCCCGCGCAAACACGACCTCGCGCGCCGGATCGAACCCGCCGCCGCTGTAGAGCGCGGCGTCGTGATGCATCGTGAATCCCGAGCGCAGCAGGTAGCGACCGGTGAGCAGCACCATGCGGCTCGGACCGCACACGGGCGGCGTGTAGCAGCGCTCGAAGCGCACACCTTCACGCGCGAGCCGGTCGATCTCCGGCGTGCATCCCTCCTCGCTGCCGTAGCAGCCGAACCATTCCTGCCCGCAGTTATCGAGCAGGATGAGGAAGACGTTTGGGCGGCGATCCGCGGCGGAGGCAGTGCCGCAAAGGAACGCGAAGAGGACAATCGCGACGAGGCGGTTCATGCGAGGATGGGTTTCACGATGTGACCATGCACGTCGGTGAGTCGGAAGTAGCGACCCTGGAACTTGAACGTGAGCCGCTCGTGGTCGAGGCCGAGCAGGTGCAGCAACGTGGCATTCAGGTCGTGAACGTGGACGGGATCGCGCGCGACGTTGTAGCAGAATTCGTCGGTCTCGCCGTGCAGCACGCCGCCCTTCACACCGCCGCCCGCGAGCCACATCGTGAAGCACCCGCCGTGATGATCGCGGCCGTAGTTGGTCGCCTCCAGCTTGCCCTGGCTGTAGGTCGTGCGGCCGAATTCGCCGCCCCAGATCACGAGCGTCTCGTCGAGCAGGCCGCGGTCGCGCAGGTCGCGGATGAGCGCGGCGCACGGCTGATCCACGTCCTGCGATTGCAGCCGCAGATCGCTCGGCAGGTTGTAGTGCTGATCCCACCCGCGGTGGTAGAGCTGGATGAAACGCACGCCGCGCTCGGCCATGCGGCGCGCGAGCAGGCAGTTCGCGGCGAAAGTGCCCGGAACGCGCGCCTGCGGGCCGTAGGCGGTGAAGGTCGCGTCGGTCTCGCCGCGCACGCTCGTCAGTTCCGGCACGCTCGATTGCATCCGAAACGCCATCTCGTATTGCGCGATGCGCGTCTCGATTTCGGGATCGATCTCGCGCGCGAGCGAAGCGCGGTTGAGCGCGCCGATCGCGTCGAGTTGCTCGCGACGCGCGCTCGCGTCGATGCCCGGCGGATTCGACAGATACAGCACCGGATCGCCACTGCTGCGGAACGCAACGCCTTGATGACTCGATGGCAGAAAGCCCGAGCCCCACAGCCGCGCGTAGAGCGGATCGGCGGGTCGCGCCGCACTGCCGCGCGAGATGAGCACGACGAACGCGGGCAGGTTTTCGTTTTCGCTCCCGAGCCCGTAGCTCGTCCACGAGCCGAGGCTCGGGCGGCCGGGCTGCTGGTGGCCGGTCTGGAGGAAGGTGACCGCCGGATCGTGATTGATCGCCTCCGTGTGCATCGAGCGGATGAAGCACAGCTCATCCACGACGCCCGCCGTGTGCGGCATCAGTTCGCTCACCCACGCGCCGGATTTGCCGTGCTGCTTGAAGTCGAAGATCGACGACGTGACTGGCAGCGTCTTCTGCCCGCTCGTCATTCCCGTGAGCCGCTGCGTGCCGCGCACCGAGTCCGGCAGTTCTTTGCCGTGCAGCGCGCGCAGTCCGGGCTTGTGATCGAACAAATCGAGCTGCGACGGCCCGCCGTGCTGGAAGAGGTAGATCACCCGCTTCGCCTTCGGTGCGAAGTGCGGCGCCGCCGCCGCCGCGCGCCCGAGCAGCGAGCCGAGCGCCGCCGCGCCGATGCCGGTCGCGCTGCGGCTGAAGAAGTGTCGGCGCGTGATGTCGATCATCGTGGATCAGGCTAGAATTTCTTTCACGACGTTCCCATGCACATCGGTCAGCCGGAAATCGCGCCCGCTGTAGCGATAGGTCAGCTTTTCGTGATCGAGTCCGAGCAGGTGCAGGATCGTGGCGTGCAGGTCGTGAATGTGGACGCGGCCTTCCACGCCTTCGCGCCCGTAGTCGTCGGACGTGCCGTGACGAAGCCCCGCTTTCACACCGCCGCCAGCCATCCAGATGGTGAAGGCGCGGTTGTTGTGATCGCGACCGTTTTCGAATTGCGCGACAGCCGTGCGCCCGAACTCGCCCGCCCACACAACCAGCGTATCGTCGAGCAGGCCGCGCTGTTTCAAGTCGTCGAGCAGCGCGGCCATAGGCTGGTCCACGGCCTTCGTGCTACGCTCCATTTCCGTCTTCAAGTCCATGTGGTGATCCCAACCGCCGACGCCGATCTCGATGAAGCGCACACCCGCCTCGGCGAACTTCCGCGCGAACAAGCACTGGCGTCCGAAGTTGTCCGTCGCCGTGTTTCCGATGCCGTAGGTTTTTAGCGTGGCTTCGGATTCCTTTTTCAAATCCATGAGATCCGGCACTGCGCTCTGCATTCGAAATGCCATCTCGTAAGAACCGATGAGCGCTTCGAGGTCGCTATTCACGTCATCTTGAGCGAGGCGGCGCGCGTTGATCCGCCGCAGCAGGTCGAGCTGCATTCGTTGCTCATCGGGCTTCAAATGCGTGGTCGCGAGGTTCGGCACCGGGTCGCCGACTTCCTTGCCGCCCGGCCGCACGAATGTGGCCTGATACGATGCCGGCAGAAAGGCGCTGCCGTGGTTGTTACCGCCAAACTGCCGGAGCGGATTCATCGCGATGAAGCCCGGCAGGTCACTCGTCTCCGCGCCCAGGCCATACAGCACCCACGATCCGATCGAAGGCCGCGATTGGAGCTGATTGCCCGTGTGAAACATCGGCACGCCGGTCTCGTGCGCCTGCGCGTCCGTTTGCATCGCTGTGAGCACGCAAAGGTCATCCGCGCGCTTTGCCAGATGCGGCAGCAATTCGCTCATCCACTGTCCGCTCTGGCCGTGCTGCTGGAATTTCCAGGGGCTGCCGAGCAGCTTGCCCTTTCCACCGGGCATCGGCTTGCCGTCGTCGTCCTGCAGCTTGGGTTTGTAATCAAACGTGTCCAGGTGCGAGACGCCGCCTTGCATGAAGAGCAGAATCACGCGCTTCGCTCTTGGCGCGAAAAGCGGCGCGCGTGTCGCTGCGCGCGCCGTCAGTCCGGAGAACGCGAGGTAACCGAAACCGCTGAGCGTGCTTCGCAGCATATCTCGGCGGGAGACGGAGAATGGCGGAAGTCGGAATGCAGATTGCGGAATCATGGGTGGCTCGGAGTGAAGGATCTCGCGTCGCTAATAATGCGCGTCCTATTTCATGTGGAAAGCCTCGCTCGATACGAGCGCGTGGATGAACTGGCGGATGGAGAGGTCCTGCTGCCTCGCGCGGTCGATGATGGCGGTGGCGAGGTCTTCATCGGTGAAGCCGAACGGTCGTCCGAGGGCGTATTCGATGAGCGCTTCGGTGAAGCTGCGGGCGAAGGTGTTGGCGCGCACAGCGATGATGTCGCGCAGCTCGAAGTAGTCTTTGAAAGCGGGTCCGTTGTGGAAGGCGGCGGCAGCATCGATGGGCCAGGTTTTTCTGACCGCGCCTTTCTCAAAGTGATCCTCGGTGCGCCACTTCCCGGCGGCGTCGAAGTTTTCGAGACCGAAGCCGATGGGGTCGATCTTGCGGTGGCAGCTCGCGCACTGCGGCTCTTCCTGGTGGGCGAGGATGCGCTCGCGGGCGGTGAGCGGTTTTGCATCGAGACGCGCGAGCTGCGGCACATTCGGCGGCGCGGGCGGCGGTGGATCGTGCAGCAGTTTGCGCAACACCCACGCGCCGCGTTCGACGGGGCTGGTGTGCTTTCCATTGCCACCCATGGCGAGGATCGCGGCCATGCCGAGCAGTCCGCCGCGTGGCGAGCCGGCGGGCAGCGCGACTTTGCGGAACGCATCACCGCTCACGTCGTCAAGGCCGTAGTAGTCGGCGAGCAGGCCGTTGATGACGACGAAGTCGGACTTGATGAGGCGATGCAGCGGAAGGTTTTCGCGCAGCAGTGTGGCGAGTGTTTGATACACCTCCTCGCGCGCGGCGGCCTTTGCGCTGTCGTCAAAGGCGCGGTGCAGCCGGAAGTCGAACTGGAAAAAATCCAGCCGGTCGAGGCCGAGCCATTGATGCGCGAAACCGGAGACGAACTCGTCCGCGCGTGCGTCGGCGATCATGCGGTCCACCTGCGCGGTGAGCACGGCGGGCTGGTGTAATTCGCCACGCTGCGCGAGGACGAGCAGTTCGTCATCCGGCGGCGCGCTCCAGAGGAAATAGGAGAGGCGGGAGGCGAGTTCGGGACCGTCGAGGCGGCGCGGGCCCTTTTCCGAAGCCGGCTCATTGAGATACAGAAAGCCCGGGGAGGCGAGCACGACGCTGAGCGGCTCCTTCAGCGCGTCTTCAAGTGAGTCGCCTGCCTCGCGCCGCGCCTCCGCCAGCGGCACAAGACGGTCGATGAATTCCGCGTCCGGCGCCTTGCCGCGAAAGGCGCGCGTGGCGAAACGCCCGATCACCTCGCGCACACCATCGCGGTCCTGCGTGCGGGGAACAAACGATGTGACAGCGCGGGGTGCGTCATGCGGCCCCTCGATCTCGAACCAGTCCACCCACACAGCCGGGTCGGGGCCGGTGCCGGTTTGCGCGAAGTGATCGTGAAACAGGCCCATCTCCGCTGTCCGCGAGTTCGGGCGCTTTTCACGCAGCGCGAACTCGCGGAAGCTATCCGTGCCCACGTTCACCTGCAGCTCGATGAGCTGCGGCCTTTCCAAGGTGGCCGTGACCTGATGCGCGCCGAAGACGCTGAAAGTCGTCACGTCCTTGGGGTCCGGCGTGCGCTGGCCGATCTCGATGAAGCGGCGCTCCCTCGGCGCCGCTTCATTTGCTGCCACTCGCATGCGCAGGGTGTAGCGCCCCGGCGGCCACTTCGCGTCAGCGGCCACATAGGTTTCGCGATACGCGAAGTAAAAGCCCAGCCACGCGCCGGTGTCGCGCGCGGGCAGCTTCATGTAGTCGGTGAAGTATTGGAGCTGGTAGATGTGCTCCAGCTCCTGCACGCGCGCTGTTTCCGCATCGCCCAGGCCGAAGCTCTGCGGCGCCGGCGCGCCCTTGAGCACCTCCCACTTGTTGTTGAACAGCAGCCCCACGCGGCGTCCGTCGTAAGGGTTCATGGAGGGGATCTTCGTGCTCTCGCGCAACTCGGCGGCCAGCTTCGAGTTCTCCGGCAGCTTCGCGGCCTCCTCCACGGCGGCCATCCATCGCGCGTATTGCTCATGCCCGTCTTTGAGGCGCTTGAGGTTGTTGTTCATGCGCTGATTGCCGAGCACTTCGGCTTCCGTGCGCGCCTTGAAGGTCTCTTCGCTCATCGCGGCACGCGCGAAGTGCTCGTCGAGTGCACGGCGTCCCAGCGTGAGGTATTGCTCGATCTGATCGCCCGACATGAAAAGCGAAGCGCCCACCGTGTCGAAGCTGCCCGTCCCACCATCCGCAGGCAAATCGCGCACGTCGATCTCCACGCCGAGCAGATCGCGGATCGTGTTCTTATACTCGCGCCGGTTCAGCCGCCGCATGGCGATCTGGCCGCCCGCATCGCCCAGCACCTTCCGCGCGATGACGAGCGTGCCCGCGAGATCGTCGAGGAACTCCGTCTTCCGCGCCTTTTCCGGCTGCGTCTCATCCTCCGGCGGCATCTCGCCCGAGTTCAGCGCGTTGAGGATTTTTTGCCAGCGCTCCGCGTTCTCGATCGTCCCGATGCCGAACGATATGTCATCCAGCCGCAGCTTGCCCTTCTGCTTCTCCGCGTTGTGGCATCCGACGCAGTAGTCTTTGAAGAACGCGCGGTGCTTCTCATCCAGCCGCGCCTGCGGAGCCTCGGCGGCTGGCGCTCGGAGAACGCCGAGGCCGATGAACAGAATGAGGAAGCGTGTGCTCATTCGCTACGCGTCCGGCAGGTCACGCTTGCAATTCCTTCACCACGCCCGTGCTGTCGCCGTGACGCTCGGCGGGGATGTCCAACCCGTGTAGCATCGTGAGCCAGGCGTCGCACAGCGGCGTGTTGCGCGGGAGGACGAGATGCTGGCCGAGCCTCACGCTCGCGCCGCCGCCGGCGAGGATCGTGGGGCAGTTGTCGAGGTAGTGGGACGTGCGGATGTTGCTGCCGTAGGCGAGCGCGGTGTGGTCGAAGAGGCTGGTGCCGTCCGGTTCCTTCACGGCTTTCAATTTGTCGAGTAATCCTGCGAACAGCGTGCTCTGCGCCACATCGCGCTTTTGCGAGGCCTCCAGGCGGTCGCCGGTGGTGTAGTGGCTCATGTCGTGCGCGGCGATTTTCAAATCGAGGCTGCTCAACAGCGATCCGACCGGCTGGCGGTAGGTAATGACGCGCGTGGCGTCGGTCTGCAGCGCGGCGACGATGAGGTCATACATGAGCGCGATCTCATCGCGACCCGCGAGGCCGGGTTTTGGCTCGGCGAGCGGCACCTTGGGCTTCGGCACGTTGAGCCACTGCTCGTCTTTCGACAGGCGCGTCTCGATGTCGCGCACGCCCTGGAAGTATTCGTCGAGCTTGTCGGTGTCGGTCTTATTCAGGCCGCGCTGCACGCGCTTTGCATCGGCCCGCACGGCATCGAGCACGCTGCGTTTTTGCGCGAGCACAGCCTGGCGTTGCTCCAGCGGCATCGTCTCATCGGAAAAGAGGCGATGGTAGGCCAGCACGGGGTTGTCGAGGGCCGCCATCGGTTTGCCGCGCCGGTCCCACGCGAGCGAGAGGCCCGGCCCGTGACCGTTTCCCACCGCGTCGGGACTGCCGAGCTGGATGGAGGTGAATCGCGTGTCTTTCCCCAGCGCTTCGGCAGCCACTTGGTCCGCCGAGATCGTGTTGTGAAAGCTCTGCCCCGGCTCCGCGAAGCGATTCGCGCCCGTGAGCCAGAACGTGCTGCCCCAATGCGCCTCGTTGGCGAATTTATTCGTGAGTCCCTGCACGAGCGTGAAGTCCCGCTGATGCCGTGCGAGCGGCGCGAGGCCCGGCGGCAGCTTGTAATCCGCGCCCGTCACCTTCGCATCGGGATACCACGACTCCTCCGTCACGCCCCAGCCAAAACCGAGAAACACCGCGCGCTTCGGTCGCGCCATCAAGGGCGCGGCGGACGCA
The DNA here is from genome assembly GCA_040081625.1 of Chthoniobacteraceae bacterium. GTDB lineage: Bacteria > Verrucomicrobiota > Verrucomicrobiia > Chthoniobacterales > Chthoniobacteraceae > VFJQ01. The sequence goes on along the minus strand of JBEBGD010000053.1, from coordinate 11,221 downwards.
AAACGCCGGAACCCGATGGACTCCAGCGCTGGCAGGGCGACGACCGTGCCGGCGGTCTTGAGGAAGTGGCGGCGGGTGAGGGGGCTGGATTTCATGTCATCGGCTCAGTAGAGGTATCGAAACTCGGCGGATGCGAAGAGCATCTGACAAAGCACTGCGGCTGCCTTCTCTGGCTTGGTTGAGTCCGCGGGGATCTGTTTCAAAAACTGCTGTGCCTCCTGGTAATCCGACTCGTTCGGTGCGCGATTCAGGATCTGCACATACGCCGCCGCGATCAGCGCTCCGGGTTCGGACGCGCGTGCCAACAGCCGCTTCGCCGTCCTTGCCGATTGCTCCACGATGAACGGGCTGTTCATCATGTAGAGCGCTTGCGTGGGCACCGTGGTCTCACTTCGCCGGCCGGTGACAAGTTCCGGAACGGGAAAGTCGAACAGGCTCCACTCATCGGGAACGCGATCGCGCAACACGGGCTGAAAGATGGTGCGGTGGCTCAGGGTCGGCGCGACCCACGCTTTGAAATCCATGGACTTAACGCGGTCATCCTGCGGCGTGGACAGGAACACGGGTCGCGGGCGCTCGATGACCAGGTCGCCACTGATGCTGCGGATGGCATCGAGCAGCGCATCGGAGTCGAGTCGGCGGCGGTTCATGCGCCAGTGCAGGCGGTTGGCCGGATCGATTTCAAATGCCTTCGCATCGTGCGCCGTGCCGAGTCGATACACTCGGCTGTTCATGATCTCTGCGATGAGCTTTTTCACCGACCACCCGTGCGCGAGGAATCGCTGAGCGAGATGATCGAGCAGCGCGGGATCGCTCGGCGGCTGGCCGGTCCTGCCGAAATCGTCCGGCGTCTCCACCAGTCCCATTCCAAATAGATGCTGCCATATGCGGTTCGCCATCACGCGCGCCGTCAGCGGATGACGAGGGTCGGCGATCCACTCCGCGAGCTGCAATCGGCCGCTTTGCTCCGCTTTCACCGGCATCGTCTCTGCCGTGGTCAGCACCCGGGGAAAGCCGCGCGGCACGACATCGCCAAGTTGGGTGTCTTCGCCGCGAATGTGAATGGCGCAATCAGCGGGCTTCACGTCGCGCATACCCATGACGGAGTGCGGCATCGCGGCATCGTAGCGCACGCGTATCGCCTCGTAGCGGGCTTCGATCTCATCCACCTCTCGCTTGAATTTTTGCACCGACGGAAGCTGATCGAGCATGGCTTCGATCTTCGGAGTCCTGGTCTGGCTCAGACCTCTCTCTCGCAGGATTCGCAGCTTCTCATCGCGCAAGGCCAGGCGCTTGTAGGTGGAGTCCACGCGCAACTTAAGCAGCGTGCGCTGATCCTCATTCGTGAAATCGGAAGATCCACCTGCGAGCGGAATCACGCCCGCTGCGAACGGCTCACGCTCCCGATTGCGACGCGCACCGAGCATCGGTTCGCTGCTCGTGAAAATGCCAGCCAGCGCGTAATAGTCGGCGGTTGGGATCGGGTCGAACTTGTGATCGTGGCACTTCGCACAAGCGATCGTGAGTCCGAGAAAAGCGCGGCTGGTCGCGTCGATTTGCTCATCCGCGATCGCCATTCGGAAGCGATGCAGCTTGTTCTCACGGAGATCCTTCACGCCGACGGCGAGAAAGCCGGTAGCGATGAGCTGTTCATTACGCTGCGCATCGCTGGCGGACGGGAGCAGATCGCCGGCGAGCTGTTCGCGGATGAACCGGTCGTAGGGCTTGTCCGCGTTCAGCGAATCGACCACCCAGTCGCGATAGCGAAACGCGAGCGGGAACGCGACATTGTGCCCGCTGCCCGACGACTCCGCATAGCGCGCCACATCCAGCCAATGCCGCGCCCACCGTTCGCCGAAGCGCGGGCTTTGGAGATGTCGTGCGATTTGTTCATGGGCCCCCTGCGGCTCTTGCGATCCATCCGGCTCATGCGGCGGCAGCCCCGTCAGATCGAACGCAATCCGCCGGCGCAGTTCTGCCGGCGCAGCATCCTCCACAGGCCGCAGCCCCTTCGCCTCCAGCGCAGCTAGCACGAAGCGATCAATGTCCGTGCGCGGCCACGACGAATCCTTCACCGCTGGCACCGGCGGCGTGGAAATCGGCTGAAAGGCCCAGTGCTTGCGCCCTTCTTCGATGTCGATCGTGCTCACCACTGCCGCGCCGCCACCCTCGCGCGGGTCAGGCGCACCCATGGCGATCCACTTCTCGAACTCCTCGATCACCGCGTCCGGCAGCTTTTCCTTCGGCGGCATCGCGAGGTCCTTATCCAGGTGCCGAATGGCCTCGATCAATAAGCTGCGCTTCACATCGCCGGGCACTACCGCCGGACCGTTGTCGCCGCCTTGCCTGATGCCTTTGCGCGTATCGAGCAGCAGGCCGCCCTTGATCTTTTCAGCGTCCGCCGCGTGGCACTTGTAGCATTTATCCACGAGCACGGGGCGGATGCGTTTCTCGAAGAACACGATTGCTTCGGGCGAATCCGCGCCAGCGGCGACCTGCGTGAACGCGAAGAGGAAGAGCAGGCGCTGCGTGAGCGCGGCCTGATGTGCGAGGAAAGGATTCATGGCGACATGCGAAACTCGACTCCGCCGATGCAGATGCGGATCATAAAGCGGGTGTGAAGGCGTGAGCGGGCATGGTCATCAAATCGCGGATGAGGGGACAAAAATCCATCAGCGCGAGAACATCGCGCTCCGGGTCGATGCCAGGCGCGACTTCCGTCAGTTCGAGTCCGTGTTCGTTCATGCGGAAGACAGCGCGCTCGGTCACATACAACACCTCCTGTCCGACTTCGCGCGCGCGCCGGGCGCTGAACGAGACCTGCTCCACGTTCGCGAGGAACTTCCGCACCTTGCCTTCCTTCACGATGCGGAGCTCGCCGCCGGCCACGGCCAGTTCGAGGCCGCCCGTCGTGAAGGTGCCGCAGAAGACCAGTCGTCGCGCGGTCTGCGTGACATTGATGAAGCCGCCGACTCCGGCGACCCGCGAGCCAAATTTCGACACGTTCACATTGCCCGCCGCATCCACCTGCGCGCAGCCGAGCGCGGCAAAATCGAGTCCGCGCCCGTCGTAGAAATCGAACTGCGCGGGCTGGTCGATGATCGCGTGCGGATGCACCGACGCGCCGAACGACAGTCCACCCGCAGGCACGCCGCCGATGACGCCGGCCTCGACGGTGAGCGTGACGCGATCGATGAGCGAGCGCTCGGCGGCGATCTGCGCGATGCCTTCGGGAATGCCCACGCCCAGGTTGACGATGAAGCCCGCGCGCAATTCGTCGCACGCGCGCGCGGCGATGATGCGCCGCTCATCCATCGGCAGTGGCGGCAGCATGGTTTGCCGTGTCGAGTCCGCAGGCGTGACGAACGCCGGGTTGAAATCCTCCGCGAAGGTCTGCGGATGATCCTCGCGCGCAGCGAGCACGATCCGATCGACGAGAATGCCCGGAACGCGCACCGAGTGTGGCGGCGCCGGCTTGTCGAGAAGCTCGCGCACCTGCGCGATCACGATGCCCCCGCAGTTGTGCGCGGCCTGCGCGGCGGGGAGGATTTCCGTGAGCACGGCTTCATTGTCGCAAACGAGATTTCCCAGCGGATCAGCGGCCCACGCGCGGATGAGCGCTGCATGAATCGGGAATGATTTATACCAGAGCCACGTGCGGCCACCGAGTTCCACGCGTTCGACGAGCACATCCTTCGAGCACTCGTTCAGCCTTCCACCGCCGTGTGCGGGATCGACAAACGTATCGAGCCCGATGTGTGTGATGCAGCCGGGCCGGCCTGCCGCGATGTCGCGCAACAACTGACACACCACGCCCTGCGGCAGATTGTAGGCCTCGATCTTGTTCTCGAACACCAGCTTCCCGATCGTGCGGCATGTGGCGTAGTGGCCGCCGATGACGCGCCGGAGCAGTCCTTCCTGAGCGACGTGTTCGAGTCCCTTGTCGGCCCAGTTGCCCTGACCGGCGGCATAGACCAGCGTGAGTCCGCGCGGTCGTCCGTGCGCGAGAAAATACTCGCCGAGGCCCTTCGACAACGCCTCCGCGTGCATGCCGCCGCAGAAGCCGGTGAACACAATTGTTTGGCCGTCCCCGATCAGCGCCAACGCCTCGGCAGCCACGCACAGCTTCGCATCGCGCAGCGTTCTCATGGCGTGTGGTCGTGAAATCCACGGCCGGATTTGCGCCCGAGATTTCCGGCGGCGACGAGTCTCCGCAGCGAGTCCGGCGGCGCGAGCACAGGGTTCGGTTCGCTTCGCTGCATCGCCTCATACATGTGCAGCACCACATCGAGCCCCGCGAGATCGGCAGTCTCCAGCGGTCCCATCTTCCACGCGCACCCGAGGCGCATCGCCTTGTCGATGTCCGCCGCGTCGGCGTGGCCCGACTCGACGAGGCGCATCGCCTCACCCATCGCCGCGCCGAGGATGCGATTCACGATGAACCCCGCCTGGTCGCGCCGCACCAGCACGGGCTCCTTGCCGATCTGCCGCACGAAACGCATCGCCCGCTCGATCGTCGTGTCGCTCGTGAGCGATCCGCGCACCACTTCCACCAACGCCAGCATCGGAACGGGATTGAAAAAGTGCAGCCCGCAAAAATTCTCAGCGCGCTGTGTCGCCGCAGCGAGGTTCGTGATCGGAATGGCCGAGGTGTTCGACGCGAAGAGGACATGCGGTGGACAGATTTCATCGAGCCGTGTGAACAGTTCGCGCTTGAGCGATTCGCGTTCGGGCACCGCCTCGATTACCAGCCCGGCGTCCGCCGCGGACACGAGATCAGCCGCCGTCTTCACGCGCGCGAGCACGGTGTCGGCAGACTCCGGCGACAGCCCCTTCGTGTGCAACTTGTCCAGCGACCAGCGCATCTTCTCGAGCGCGACCCGCACCGACTCCACGCTGACATCATAGAGCGTGACCTCCACTCCGGCAGCAGCCGCGACCTGCGCAATCCCGCTGCCCATGTGTCCCGCACCGGCGACGAAGACGTGGCGAATCGGAGCGTTCATCGTTCAGCGGCGGGTGATGGTTTCGTCGAGGTTCAGCATCGCGTGCGTCACGACAGTCCACGCCGCGAGCCGCCCGGGATCAAGGTCGCCGCCATGTTTTGAAGCGCCGACGCCGATCAACTCTTTCGCTGCTTCCACGTTTCCCGTGAAGCGCGACTGTTGCTGGTCGAGCAGATGGCGCAGCGCGGCCAGGTCGTCCGCATTCGCCGGACGTCCGGTCACGCGGCGGAACGCGAACCGAAGCCGCGCGTCATCGTCACCCGGTTGCGTGAGCGAGAGCGCCGCGAGGGCGCGCGCGGCTTCGACGTAGGTCGTGTCGTTGAGAAGCACGAGCGCTTGCAGCGGAGTGTTAGTGCGCGCGCGAGCGACGGCGCACGTTTCGCGCGTCGGGCTGTCGAAAGTGAGCATCGCGGGCGGAGGCGATTGCCGTTTCCAATACGTGTAGAGACTGCGTCGCCACAGCCCATCGCCGCGGTCCTGCTCGTAGGTGTGTTCGCCGTCGTAGGACACCGCCTCCCACAAGCCGGGCGGCTGATACGGCTTCACGCTCGGCCCGCCGATGCGCTCGACGAGCAGCCCCGACGCGGCGAGTGCCTGATCGCGGATCGTCTCGGCGGCAAGGCGGAAGCGCGGGCCGCGGGCGAGCAGGCGATTGTCGGGATCGCGCGCGAGCAAGTCCGGTGACGGAACGGACGACTGCCGGTAGGTCGCGCTCGTGACGATCAGCTTGAGCGTCGCCTTCAAGTCCCAGCCGATCTCGACGAAACGCACGGCGAGCCAGTCGAGCAGGGCAGGGTGCGTCGGCGGTTCGCCTTGCGCGCCGAAGTCGTTCACGGTGCGCACGAGCCCCTCGCCGAAGCATTGCTGCCAAAGCCGGTTCACCGCCACTCGCGCGGTGAGCGGATTCGATGGCGACACGAGCCAGCGCGCGAAGCCGAGTCGGTCGCGCGGCGCATCGGCGGGGAATGGCGGCAGGCTCGCGGGCACGCCGGCGTGGACTTCCTCGCCGTGTTGATCGTATTGCCCGCGCATGAGCAGGTGCGTCGTGCGCGGCTTCGGCAGTTCCTGCATCACGAGCGTCTTCGGCAACTGCGCGCGGAACTTTTCCTCCGCGTCGCGCGCGGCGTCGGCGGTGTCGTGCGCCGCTCGTGTCGCTGCGTCGGTGTGATGATCCACGTAGTAGTCGAGCAGCAGATCCTTCTGCTTCGCGTCCCGTTTCCCCGGCGCGATCGCGAGGATGCCGCGCAGACGGTCGCTCCAATACCACGACTTCGCTTCGTCGCCATCGATCGCGCGGCGGAAGAATCGCAACTCGTCGAGTTGGCCGTAATAGCCGAGCCCGTTATCGCGGCGGCCGATGCGCAGCGGCTGGTAATTGCTCATCGGCCCGTCGAGCGAATCGCGCACGACGTTCATCGCCGTGGGGATCCCATCGACGAACACGCGCACGCCAGCCGCCTTTCGCGAACCGTCGTAGCTCACGACGACCTGATGCCAGCTCCCGGATTTCATCGGCTCCTTCGTGGTCAGCTCGATGGCGCTCGCGACCCACCGATGCACAAGGTTGATCTGCAACGCGCCCTTCTGCCAGATCAGCTCAAAGCCGCGCCTCTCGCCGGTCGGGTCGATCTTCGAAAGCACGCAGTTGAGCGAGCCCGTCGGCTTCAACCACAGGCCGATGCTCCAAGGTTGATCCGCTTCGAGAGCGAGGTCGGCGGGCAGTTCGACATGTTGCATTGCGTCGAACTGTGCTGCCTGCCCGAGCACACCGGGCTCGTGGGCGAGGTTGCCGCCCTTCACGACTGCGCGCGATTTCACATCGTCCGCGCCCGCGAAGTCGGGCTCGAACTCGACGTGTGTGGCGAGTTGCCCGGTGAGCGGCGCGAGTTCCGCGGCGGCTGTTTTCTCCCAGTCCGCAACCCTCGGCCTGAGCGGGCCGGCGAGTAGCTCGAACTGCTCGTGCGCAGCCTTCTTCGCCGCGTTCAGCTTCTCCAACTCAGCGCGCTGCTCCGCAGTCGCCACGTCGAGCGTCGGCGGCGGATTGTCGTCCTTCACGAGGCCGGTTTCCGGGCCGTTATTGAAGAACGCGAAGAGCTGGAAGTATTCGCGCTGCGTGAGCGAGTCGAACTTGTGATCGTGGCAGCGCGCGCAGCCGACTGTGAGCCCGAGCCACACCGTGCTCGTCGTCTCGATCCGGTCGGCGACGTATTCCACGCGATACTCCTCGTCGATGATCCCGCTCTCGTTCGTCACCATGTGGTTGCGGTTGAAGCCGGTCGCGATTTTCTGATCGAGCGTCGCGCCAGGGAGCAGGTCGCCGGCGAGTTGTTCGATCGTGAATTGATCGAACGGCAGGTTGCGATTGAAGGCGTTGATCACCCACTCGCGCCACGGCCACGTCTGCCGCGCCTTGTCGCTGAAGTAGCCGTTGGTATCCGCGTAGCGCGCCGCATCGAGCCAGTCGAGTGCCATGCGTTCGCCGTAGCGCGGCGACGCGAGCAGGCGATCGACCACGCGCTCATAGGCGCCCGGCGATGCGTCGGCGAGGTAGGCATCGACTTCCTCCGGCGGCGGCGGGATACCGGTGAGATCGAGCGAGACGCGGCGGATGAGTGTCGCCTTGTCCGCTTCGGGCGAAGGCCGCAGTCCTTCGCGATCGAGCGCCGCGCGAACCAGCGAATCGATCGAGCCGACCGCAGCCGTCGGCGCGACGAATGACCAGTGCGGCTGATACTCCGCGCCTTCCGAGACCCAACGCCGCAGCACGGCGATCTCGTCCTTCGTGAGGCTGAGGTTCGATTTGCGCGGCGGCATTTTATCGTCGGGATCGGAGGCTTCGATCAGGCGCACGAGTTCGCTGTCGTCCGGTTTTCCGGGGACGATCGCACGCACGCCGTCGATATCGGCCAGCGCCGCGTCGCGCACGTCGAGCCGGCGGTCCGCCTTTCGCGCGGCGGAGTCGGGTCCGTGGCACTTGAAGCATCTGTCCGAGAGGATCGGGCGCACGTCGCGGTTGTATTCGAGCTTCGCGGGCGCGGCGTGAAGCGCGGTGACGGCGAGCAGGAGGAAGGCGGAGGCTTTCATGCGCGGAGCGAATGTTCATCGACTTCGACGCCGAGGCCAGACCCGGTCGGAACTGCGGCCTGATCGCCGTCGATGACGATCGGGGACTTGAGGATCGAGCCGGAGAGAAACTGTGGTGCGTTCAGCGCGGCCGGTCGCTCCAGTCCGCAGGAGCTGAACAGCAGCAGACTGGCGGCGAGCGAGAGATCGGGATCGGTGAGGCCGCTCGCGAAGAAGAGCAGTCCGTGCTGCCGCATGTATTCGACGACGCGACGCGACTCGCTCAGTCCACCGCAGCGCGACACCTTCATCGCGACACCGTCGAGCAGGTCGAGTTCGTGGAAGGCGCGCAGGTCGGCGAGCGACACGATCGGCTCGTCCATGAGGATCGGAAGCGCGCGTTGCTCGCGGAGCTTGCGGAAACCGCCGAGGTGATTTGCGGGGAGCGGCTGTTCGAGGGCGGCGATGCCGAGATCGGCGAACTGCGGTGCGACCGCTAGCGCCGTGTCGGGATCGTAGCCGCCATTCGCATCCACCCACACGAACGCGTCAGGCGCGAGTCGCCGAATCTCACGGCACATCTCGACATCGAACGCCGCGTCGCTGCCGACCTTCACGTTGAAGTTCCGATACCCGCGCGCGTGGGCGTCGGCGATGCTTTCGCTCACGTCGTCGCGCGTGCGCGCATCGATGGTCCAGCTCAGCGTTACCGCTCCGGCGCGTGGCCCTAGGTTGCCGCGGGTGAGGTCGAACAGCGCGAGATCGATCCCCGCCTTGCAGATCGGCTGGCCGGTCGAGAACGACGGCGCGATCACGCGATTCATCACGCGCCACACTTCATCGATGTCGAACGGATCGAGCCCGACGAGAGCGGGCGCGAGGTGCGAGTCGAGCGTCGTGCGAACTGTCTCGATCGTCTCGTAGCTCCACGTCGGTGACGGCACGCTCTGGCCCCAGCCGACTCGGCCTGCGTCGTCGGTGATCTTTACGACGACGGTGTCGCGCGTCGGTTGCTTGAAGAACTTGAACTTCCCGACGACCGGGTAGCTCGCCACAAACGTCTCCACGCTGGCGATGCGCGGGTTCATCAGATGCGCAGGAAAATCTTCCGCCGATACTTCCACAGCAGCAGCAGCCAGAGCACGAGCAGCGTCGCGCCGCCGAGCAGCGGCGTCTGGTAGGCGGGGCCGAAGGCGAGGAACGCGTCCTTGCCGAGATGCGTCGTGAGCGCGGAGCGGATGAAGCCGGCGAAGAGGTGATCCATCACGTAGGCGGCGATCGAGTTCATGCCGATGACGACAAGGGGAAACGTCCACGCCTTCCACCCGCGCATCTCGACGAGGAAGTAGAACGCCGCGAGCAGCAGCAGGCACCAGCCTCCGCTGAAGAGCGTCCAGCTCGGCGTCCAGATGCGCTTCACGACCGGGCACACGCCGAGCGCGCCGAGCAGCCAGCCGCTCGCGAGCGCGGCGACGCCGACGATGATGAGCCAGCGGAGTTTTTGCATCGGCGCGCGCGTGCTGCGCAGCGTCTCGCCAGCGATGAGGCCGAGGATCATCGTGGCGAGCGTGGGGATGAAGCTGAGCGTCGCGTAGCCGCCGGGATTGCACACCCACGGCTCCTTGCGCGGCCAGAGCTGGAGGAACCAGTTGTCGAACGCCCACGCGAAGTTTGCGTTCTTCTGCCAGTGCGCGGCGAAGCCGGTGAGGCCGTGCTGCGCGAACCAGTCGGCGCTCACTTTCACGCGCTCGTAATCGAAGTCCGGCGGCGGCAGCGGGTGCAGCGCGAACGCGCCCCAATAGCCGGCGAGCAGCAGCGCGAACGCGATCCACTGGTCGCGCACGGGACGGAAGCCGACCAGGAAAAGGAAGCCGTAGCCGAGGCCGATCTGCGAGAGCGTGTCCTCGAAGGTGAAGACGGTCTGCGGCTTGTTCACGCTGCGGAGGAAGACGCCGAGCGCGATGAGGATAAGCGCGCGCCCGAACGCGTGGATCGAAAGCAGCGCGCGGCCTTGACCGCGAGCCATGCGCGCCGCGATGGAGAACGGAAGCGCGACGCCGACGATGAACGAGAACGATGGCTGGATGAGATCGTGGAGCGTGCAGCCGATCCACTCGACGTGCGATTGGTGCCAGCCTAGGAATGCCCAGAACGCGCTGTCGGGCACAGCCTTCGCGACCTTCGTGAGGCCGATCATTCCGGCCATCATCAGCAGCATCACGAAGCCGCGATACGCATCGAGCGAGACGAGACGCTGCTGGGCGGGGGGCGCGGCTTCGGAGGACATGGCGCGGTTACAGCGTCTTGATGAAGAGAATCAGCGACTCGATTTGCGCTTCGTTGAGCACGCCGGAATAGACGGGCATCCCGGCTTCGATCTTCTCGTAGCCTTTCACGATCTTCGCCGCGGGATCGAGGATCGACTCGCGCAGGTAGTCGTCCGTCGCCTCGACGGTCTGGCCCTTGAAGATGTTGCGCTTGCTGCCGTAGAGGCCCTTCCACGATGTGCCGATCTTGAGTTGCACGCTGTCGTCGGTGGCGTGGCAGGCCATGCAGCCCATGAGCTGGTAGAGACGTTTTCCTTCCTCGACGGTCACGGGCGTGGCCGCGGGGGGAAGGGGAGGCTTCGGCGTGAGGTCAACCGCGATGTCGCCGAAGCCCTCGGCCTTCGGGTCGAACTTCACGAGTTCGTAAGGAGTGAAGTAGGCGTTGCCCTCGACCTTCGAGCCGTCCTTTGCCGCCAGGCCCCAGCCGATGCGCATCTGCTGGACGGGCTTCATATCGGGCAGCGCGACGAAAACGCTCCGCGCGTCTTTCGAGAGATACGCGCTGCTCGGCGTCAGCCAGTCGCGACCGGGCTTGCCGTCGGCCTTGAGCTGCGGCGAGCCGTATTTCCAAGTGCGCTGATAGTGCCAGGTCTCCATCGTGAAGCTTGCGCGATCGGCGGCGGTGCGCGCGTCGAGCGGCAGATCGAAACGCACGAGCACGCCTTTGTCCATCGGCACGACTTCGCGCGGCAGTGTGACGGGCCCACCGGTGTAACGCACGCGAGCGAGCGCGCTGAGCGACTTCGACGTGGTGCCCCAGCCGACGACCTGGAAGCCGGTGACGTAGAGCGCGCCGTCGGCGGGATTCACGGCGCAGTTCAGCGC
>JBEBGD010000052.1:0-36508 GCA_040081625.1 Chthoniobacteraceae bacterium | reverse complement strand
CAGCGGCACCGTGGATCTGCTCTCCGACGTGGCGGGGGAGTGGGTGGGCATTTTGCAGAACGTGGGCAGGGTCGGGGTGGAGAATGCGTGGCGTCGCGACGTATTCATCGGCGGCGGTCTGCTGGGGTTAAGTGTGGGCAGCGGGTTCCTCTGCTGGCAGTTCGTCGCACACGCGTTGGGCCGTGGCTGGCGGCTGTCGGATCGCGCGTTGTGGCGGTTCACGGGATTCCACGCGCTCGTGGCCGGCTGCTGGATCGTCGCCGCGGTCATCACGACCACGCCTTCCCGGCGCGATTTTTCCTACGTGGTCTTCCCGGTCTGCGGCATCGCTGCCGCGAAGCTCGCGCTCGCCGGGATCGCGTTGCGCGGGAAGTAGCCCGCACTTTTCCGCTCGGCACGGGGGCACATAGAAGGCACGGTTCGGGCCGTCGCAGAGACCGCACATGCGCGAGACCTTGCCGCCGAACTCCATCTTCATCTGCTACCGTCGCCTCGACAGCGAGGAGATGGTGGACCGCGCATATGAAGACCTGCGCCCGCGTTTCACGGACGGCGCCATCTTTCGCGATGTCGATACGATCCCCGCCGGCGTCGATTTCCCGACCTTCATTCAGCAGAGCCTGCGCGACTGCGCGGTGGTGCTCGTCTTCATCGGCCACGACTGGCCCAATGCCACCGACAGTCACGGCCAGCGCCGCCTCGAGGATCCGTGCGACCACGTGCGGATCGAGATCGAAACCGCGCTCGGCCTGCCCGACGTGCGGGTGATCCCCGTCATGGTCAAACGCGCGGCCATGCCCGCCGCCGACCTGCTTCCCGAGGGGCTGCGCGCGCTCCGGCGGCGGAATGGGCGCGTGCTCCGCAGTTCGGGCGCGGACTACAAACACGACCTCGAAGATCTCGCGGAGGTGCTCTCCCGCTCGGTGAATGAAGTCCACGCCGCGCGCAAGGCCGCGCGCCAGCGTGCGCGAAAGGCCGTCGCGGCGTCAGCGCCTCCCGCCTTGCCGAAAGCGGTGCTCCGCCCAAGGCTGCACGCGGCGGCCAGCGCACTGCGACAGGCAGGAAAGTGGAGTTGGATGCTCGGCGCGGGATGCGTGGGACTCGTCGCGCTGCTCGTCGTGGAGGCAGTGCGCGATCCCGATCCCGTGCCACGAACCGCCGCCGCCACGGCTCCGCCGGTGACGCCGCCGCCAGCCACTCCGGCGCCGACCCCCATGCCGACGCCCTTTCCGGCCACCCCCGCGCCCGAGCCCGTCGCCACGCCGAGCCCCCCGGCAGAGAGCACCCCGCGCCCGAAATCCAGCTCGACTGCGAAACCGAAGACGAAGAGCCCTTCCCGCGGCCCGACGCCGTTCTCGATTCCAAAGCTGCCGTTCAAGAAGCCGAGGCTTCCGTTTTGACCGCTCGCGGGCTGGAAAGCGGAGGGGAAAAGGCGGGGTTGAAATGCCCCGGATTCTCGCGGAGCATCCGCGTCCCGATGACTTACTTCCGAATTGTATCGCTGGCGCTCGCGGTGGCTGCACCGCTCTGGGCGGAGACTCCGCAGAAGATCGACGTGAGCGGCTTGCCCGCCCAGGCCAAGGTGATCGACAACGTGCTGGTGCCCGTGCCGAGCGAGGTTTTCAACGTGCTCGACAAACTCGGCTCGCGGCCGAACTGGGCCGACGTGCTGCGGCCGACCAAGGAAACCGTGAAGGTGCCTTCCGAGCAGGCGCAGATCGCCCTCCAGATGGGCGTCGTCATCGCCGAGGGCTTCATCGCCGTCGAGGCGGAGAATCCCGACGAGGTCAAGAAGATCGGCGGGAGCGTGCGCAAGCTGGCCAAGGCACTCGGTGTCGAAAAGAAGGTGGATGAGCGGGCCCGGGCGATCATCGACGGCGCGGAAAAAAAGGACTGGCAGGAAGTCCGCCGGGAACTCGACAAGGCGCAGTCGGACGTGAAGTCGGCCATGGTCGAACTCAATAGCGAGCCACTCTCGCAGCTCATTTCGATCGGCGGCTGGCTGCGCGGCACCGAGGCGCTCACGGAGGTCGTCGGCAGGGCCTTCAGCCGCGATGGCGCGGAACTGCTTCACCAGCCTGCATTGCTCGACTTTTTCGACCGCAAGCTGGGCGGCATGCCTGCGAAGCTCAAGCGGCACCCGCTCCTCGCCGAAGTGCAAAAGGGCGTGCTCGAAATCCGGCCGCTGGTGGGCGCCGAGGACGGGACGCAGATCTCCGAGAAGTCAGTCAAGGCGGTGGGCGAGGTGACCAGCCGGCTGGTGAAGAAGATCGGGGAGAAGCATTAACCCAAGGATTCCAATCAATTGAAAGCGACACTTTCCGCCATGCTGTCCCTCGCGCTGCTGCTCGCGCCGGGTCATGCCTATTCGAGCATCGACGACGCGCTGGCTTTCGCGCTCGAGGCCGCGGCGCCCTATGTGAAGGAAGGCTTCACCGTCCGCGAAGACTACTGGGGGGGCGACCTGCCCGTGAAGACGACCAAGGCGATCGTCCATCAGCTTTTCAAAGGCAACGAATACTGGTTCTGGATGGGCACCGATGAGAAGACCGCGAAGATTTCCGTCCACGTTTACGACAGCGAAGGCAACCTCGTCGAAGTCGAGGCCTGGCAGAAGCCGCACTTCTGCGCCGCGCGCGTGGTGCCGAAGAAGACGGGCTCGTATTACCTCATCGTCGAAGTCGAGAAGTCGCCGCAGGAGCGCACCACGTGGGCGCTCGCATATGGGTTCCGCTAGCAAATCAATCGCGGGCTTCGGCCCGCGCCCATGAGCGAATCCGCGACATTGGAGTTCGAAAGCGCGCGCGCGCTGGCGGCGCTTTTCGCAAATGATCTCCGGCTGCTCAAGACCGCGGAGGAATCGCTCGGCGTGAAGCTGACCACGCGCGAGGGCTGGCTGCGGGCCGATGGCGAGGCCGACGGGGTCGAGCGCGTGCGGCGGCTTTTCGGTCAGCTCGACCGGGCGCGCGCGAGTGGCGTGTCGATCCGGAGGCCGGATTTCGGCTATGCCTTGCGGGCGGTGACCAAGGAAGGCGTGACCCCGCTCGATGAGCTCGCGGCGACGAAGATCCAGTGCTCGCCCAAGCGCCCGCCGGTCGTCCCAAAGACCGAGGGCCAGCGTGCGTATATCGGCGCGATCCAGCGCCACGATCTCGTCTTTGGCCTCGGGCCGGCGGGCACGGGCGAGACCTATCTCGCGATGGCCATGGCGGTCGCGGCGCTCAAGCGCGACGAAGTCACGCGCATCATCCTCACCCGGCCCGCGGTCGAGGCGGGCGAGGCGCTCGGATTTCTGCCCGGAGACCTGACCGAGAAGATCATGCCCTACCTGCGCCCGCTCTACGATGCGCTTCACGACATGATCGATGCCGAGGAGCTGCAGCGGCTGGTCGAGCGCGGAGTCATCGAAGTCGCGCCGCTCGCCTACATGCGCGGGCGCACGCTCAACCGCGCCTTCGTCGTGCTCGACGAGGCGCAGAACACCACGACCGAGCAGATGCTCATGTTCCTCACCCGGCTCGGCAGCGAGTCGAAGGCCGTCATCACCGGCGACCCTACGCAGATCGATCTGCCCCCGAAAAAGCGGAGCGGCCTCGTCGAGGCGCTCCAGGCGCTGCGCGATGTCGAGGGCATCGCCTTCTGTCGGTTTGAAGAGCGCGATGTCATCCGCCACGAACTCGTGCAGGCGATCGTGCGCGCCTACCGCCGGCATCGTGATGCCGCGGATACTCAAAACAGGCATTGAACTACCCCCCGGTCCGCCCCGACACTACCCCCCGTCATCCCAATGTTCGGCTTCTTTGAACGTCAGCGCCTCGTCAAACGGGGCTTCGCAGCCTCCAAGCAACGCCGGAGGCGCACGGATAGCGAATGGCAGCAGACTCTCGAATACGGTCCGTTGGCGAAGGCGCTCGTCTGCATCGGATTTTTGACCGGCCTCGCGGCGCTGCTGCTGACGGGCCCGGTCGCACAGCGCCCGGAGAAGCTGCTCATCGCACTGCTCATTTTCCTGACGGCACTCGCGCAACTCTGGATCAACCACCCGAAGACCTTCGACCGCAATTCGCGGCTGCTGCTGATGTTCGTCGTGATCCTGCTTCACCTCGGGCTTGTGAAGTTCGCGCTCGGCTTCGCGGTCAGCCAGGGCCAGATGAGCGGCGGCGAACTGAGCGGCTTCGAGCGAAAGGACATCTGGGATCTCGCGGTGCCGTATGCCTTCGGCCCGCTGCTGCTCTCGGTGCTCTTTGGGCGCAATCATGGCATCTTCGCCGCGATCTACGTGAGCCTTTGGGGTTCGATGTTCGGCTTCGCGATCGACCCGCAACTGCTCGTGATGAGCCTCATCTGCGGCTTCATCGCGGTCTTCGTCACGCTGCAGGTCAGGCGGCGCTCGCGGCTGATTCGCGCGGGCTTTTTTGTCGGCCTCGCCACGCTGCTGCTCGCGATGCTTTTTGGGAAAATCCTCGTCGTGCAGCTCGCGGGAGTCGTGGCTCCAAACTGGGAGGTCTTCGGGTGGCAGGTGCTGGCCGCGGTGCTCAGTGGCGTGGTGCCGGCGCTGCTCATCAGCGGTGCGCTGCCGATCTTCGAGGGCCTGTTCGGGATCACGACGGAGATTTCCTGGATCGAGATGGCGGACCTCAATCACCCGCTGCTCAAGCGCATGATGATCGAGGCGCCCGGCACGTATCAGCATTCGCTCGTCGTCGCCACGCTCGCCGAGGCCGCGTGCGAGACGATCGGCGCGAACGCCACGATGGCGCGCGTGTGCAGCTACTTCCACGACATCGGCAAGCTCATCAAACCGGACTACTTCACCGAGAACATGCGGCATGGCCGCAACCCGCACGACGAACTCGCGCCGACGATGAGCGCGCTGATCATCGTCGCCCACGTGAAGGAAGGCGTGGACCTCGCGCTCAAATACAACCTCTGCCAGGAGATCGTCGATGTGATCCAGCAGCACCACGGCACGACGCTCGTGTTCTACTTCTACAAGCGCGCGCTCCAGCAGCAGGAGGACGCGCGCGCCGGCGGAAAGATCATGAACATCCGCGAGGAGGACATCCCCGACGTGCGTGAGGAGAGCTTCCGCTACTCCGGGCCGCGGCCGCAGGCGCGCGAGTGCGCAGTCATTTCGCTGGCCGACTGCATCGAGAGCGCCTCGCGCAGCCTCGAGCGCGTGACACCGCAAAAGATCGACCAGCTCATCCGCGACATCATCGACAAGCGGCTCGTCGATGGGCAGCTCAAGGAGTGCGACCTGACGATGCGCGAGCTGGAGGAAGTCTGCGAAAGCTTCCGCAACACGCTCCAGAGCATGATGCACAGCCGCATCGCGTATCCCGAGGACACCAAGCCGACCAAGAGCGGCCTGCACCAGCCGCCGAGCTCGAAGACGCGGGCGCCAATGTCGGCGGCGTGAGCGAGCCAACGATCGAGTTGCTCAACCGCCAGCGACGCGTCGCGCTGGATACGCGCTGGCTGCGCCGCGCCGTCGCGCTCGCGCTCCCGAAATGCGCCGCGCTTTCCGACGATGGCCGGTTCGCGTTGCGGGCGCTGCCCGAGGTCGTCGTCGCGATCGTGAGCGATACTGCGATCGCAAAGGTGCACGTGGACTTCATGGGCATCGAGGGGCCGACCGACGTGATCACCTTCGAGCACGGCGACATCGTCGTGAGCGCGGACACGGCGGTCGCCTACGCGAAGCGCTACCGCCACCCGATTGAGCGCGAGTTGGCGCTTTACAGCATCCACGGGCTCCTGCACTTGAACGGCTTCGACGACCTCGCCGCCGCGCCCGCGGCCCGGATGCGCCGGGCGCAGAACTGCGTGCTTCGCGAGGTGTTGAAGCTTCTTCCGACACCCTGATCATCATGCGCACCATCATCCTCTCCCTCATCGCTTTCATCGCCACCGTCCGCGCGCAGCAGGACGCGCCCGCGATCGATCCCGCGCAGCTTCTCCAGGCGCTCCAGGCATTGAAGGATCAGCAGACGCTGCAGGCGAAGACCTCGCGACAGGCCGTGCTCAAGGCCGCGCAGGCCGGCGCTGCGAGCGGGCCGGCTGCGGCTTCGGCGTGGATCGAGGCGGTGCGCCAGACGCAGTTCGAGGGCGTGGAAAAGGAAGGCGCCGCCTTCCGCGACTGGAAGGAAAAGCAGGGTGCGCTCTTCGCCGAGAAGGAAGTGCAGACGGCGGCGGTGCTGTATTTCCGCTGGCTCACGCTCACCACGCAGCACGCGCTCGGCACACCGGCGAAGGACCTTGTCCCAAGCATCATCCAATACACGAAGGACGTGCTGACCGACGCGGCGACGATGGAGGCGATGATGGAGCACGCGCAGAAGGAAAAGGATCGGGCTGGGGCGCGGCCCGGCAACGCGCGCAACCGCAGCGCGAACGAGGACGATCGCATCAAGCGTGAGCATGACCAGATCCTCAGTCGCCCGCTGCCCGGCAGCCCGCCGGTGAAGGCGCTCCGTGCGGAGGAACTGCTGCGGATCGACAAGTGGGAGATGCGGCCAGGCGATGTGGACGGTATTTATAGTGCGATCATCCTGCCCGAGCTGCGCCGGGCGCGCGATGCACGCGTGCTCGAATACTGGGACATGAAGATCAAGCAGGAGGGCGAGGCCGTGAAGACAAAGTCCGCCTTCGACCAGGACAAGTTTGCGAAGGAGCGCCGCACGGAGTTGCTGTGGAGCCGGGCGAAGGAATACGGTGGACTCGGGTTGCGCAACAAGGCCATCGGCGAGCTTTTTCAGATCCTGCGCGCCAATCCGCAGCATCCGCGATTCAACGAGTGGGTCGGCGAACTCGAGACGTTCGTCGCGCCGGCTTCGCCGGCTGGATCGGCTGCTGGCACTCCGGGCGCGGCGCGTTAATCTTGGGGCGATGCCGGAGACGATCGTCGTAGAGAAAACCGAGAGCGAAACCTCGCTCGATGTTCCGTGGAACGTGGTGGTTCACAATGATCCCGTGAACCTGATGAGCTACGTCTCGCGCGTATTCATCAAGGTCTTCGGTTTCACGAAGGAAAAGGCGCAGAAACACATGCTCGAGGTGCACCAAATGGGCCGGAGCATCGTCTGGACTGGCCAGCGCGAACGCGCGGAGGCCTACGTCCAGCAGCTTCACGGGTATCTCTTGCTCGCCACGCTGGAGAAGCGGGAGTAGAAAACGCGCGAGTGAAAGTCACGCGCCTCGACGAACAAACCATAGCGATCGGCCCTCTCGATCTTTTCTGCACCGAACTGCTTCACCAGATTCACCTTTGCGTGAATCCTGACGAGAATCCGGCGGTGCATGACCGGCTTTTTCCGAAGCCGACGGCCGGTGCCGATGCGGAGTTGGATTCGGAATGGTGCGACTACGTCGAGCCGGAGTTGGTGGAACTTTTCGCGACGAGCATCGATGTGATCCAGAAGGACATCGCCGAATTTCCGCCGGCGCGTCCGGCGGCCGATCACCACACGCTGCACCTGTCGGTCAGGCATCTCGACGCGTGGGTGCATGGCCTCAACCAGGCGCGGCTCGCGATCGCCGCGGACCACAACTTCACCGAGAGCGACATGGACGGCCCCATCCCGACTGATGGCGACGCGCGAGCGCTGGCGATCTTCCAGGTGCACTTCTACGGCTGGCTGCAGGAGTGTTTCCTGCGTGAATTGCGCGACGAGTGAGCCGCCGCCCGGTTGGACGCGCGCTGCGTTACGCGGCCTTTGCCGCCTGCGCCTTGTGCCCGAGATGCCGCAGCGTCTCCTGCAAGGCCTCGACCTTCAGCGGCTTCTTCAGCATCGTCACCGGGCCGTGCTTGAGGATGTTGTTCATCATCACGCTGTCCGGGTAGCCGGTGATGATGACGATGGGAAGTTCGGGGTATTTGTCCTTCGCGACCGCGTAGATTTCATCGCCGGTGATGTCGGGCAATTGAAGGTCGAGGAAGCAGAGGTCGAATTTTTGCTTTTCGAGCGCCGCGAGCGCTTCCTTGCCGGTGCCAACGATCAGGCGGCTGAAGCCGGCTTTCTTCAGGAAGAGCTTGAACATCTCCTGGAGCGCTTCGTCATCATCGACCACGAGCACGGTGGGTTGGCCGCCGCCTTCGGTCCGCAGGACGTCGCGGTCGAGCAGATCCTTTTTAACACGCCAACGACCGCCGATTTGCACTGCGGGAATCTGTCCGCGCTGGACGAGGTAGTAAACCGTAGGCAGCGGGATGCGCAGATATTCGGCGGTTTCCTTTACGGTAATGAGATTCGGTGAGGCAGGAGGAGTCGGCATGGGCGTCCGTTTGTGAAATTCCATACTGAGTGCAGTCTCTCGTGGCAATACAAAGTTTAGCGATGCGCGCACTTTTTTAGGCGCGCCCTCCCGACGGCCCGGCGCGTTGGTGGCTAGACAAGACGGCGATGCCCCCTAAGCTGCGCGCCTTTCGCCTCGCCGCGAACCAACACGATGAGTGTCCTTTTCTTGAAACGCTTCCTCAGCCGCCCGCGCCAGGTAGCTTCCATCGTGCCGAGTTCCCGCACGCTGGTTCGCAAGGTGGTGGCGAAAATGGACCTCTCCAGGCCTCGGATTGTCGCCGAGTTTGGGCCGGGCGAAGGCTGCCATACCCGCGAGATCGTCCGCGGGTTGCATGGCGACTCGCGGCTGCTGCTCTTCGAGTTGGACCGTGAGCTCGCCGCGCACCTCAGCGAAGTTTTCAGTGCCGATCCTCGCGTGGTCGTGCTCAATGCCGACGCCGCCACCCTTCCGCAGGCGCTCGCCGAACGCGGCCTCGCGCACTGCGACTACGTCGTGTCCGGCATTCCTTTCAGCCTCATCGAGCCGGAGAAAAAGCGCGCCCTCCTCCGCGCGACCTTCGAGATGCTCGCGCCGCACGACGACGCGGCCTTCGTCATCTATCAGGTCACCAATGAGCTGCGCGACCGTGGCCACTGCGACTACTTCCCGCGCACCGAGAGCGAATACTGCCTCGCAAACATCCCGCCGATGTTCGTGACGAAGTTTTTCAAGACCGCCAACGGCAGCGCGCACAACGGCCGCCACTGAGCCGCGGCTTGCAATGCGGCACGGCCGCTGCTTTATGTTAATTCCCGATGATCACTGCGAATTGTCGGGACCGGTTCACCGCTGAGGATTTTGACTTCGTCGTCGCGACACTCGCGAGGGACGAAAAAGACGGTGTCTCCCTCGTCGAACTGCTCACCGACGCCGACACACGCGACGCGATCCTCGACCACCCGCGCCTGCTCGCGACCGTGCTCGAAGACGGCGCGCCGCTGCGCATTTCGCCGCAGCTCTACTTCTACATTTTGACCAGGCATGTGCTCAAGGAGACAGGCATCGAGAGCCGCCCGTTGAGCGATTACGTCGCCTCACTGCTCGAGACGTTTTCCGATCGCGCCCGCATGCGCTCCCCCGCGGACGGCTCTACCGGGCCGATCCAATACGTCAGCGACATGCTCGTCGCCCTGCGCGGCGCGTCGCCCACGCAGACCTTCCTCATCCGCGCGCACATCGGCAATTACTCGCTCTTCGTCAGCGGCATCTTCCGCGAGTCGGTGGAAAACCGCGCGCAGCGCGGCGCGCCGGATTTGTCCTTCTACGAAGACATGGGCCGATCGAGCTACCGCGCCGCCGCCGGGCACCGCGTCGCCCGCACCGCCTCGCTGAGCGAAGTCTATGAGCGGCTTTCCGACCGTTTCCACGACGTGCGCTGCGCGCTGAACCGGCTCTCCGATTCACTGCTCCACCTCGACACACCCGAGATCATCTCCCTGCCATGAGCACCACGCTCTTCAGCGAAATCCAGCGCCTCTTCGAGCGCACCTACGCCATCGCGGGCATCAACCTCGAAGACTGCCTCATCGACCGCCACCGCTGCGGCCAGCTCTCGCGACTCGCCGGCGCCGCTGCGCGCGAATTGAGCGACCTTGCGCGCACCTTCCTGCGGCGCGTCGGGGAGGATCTCCACATCGGCATCTACTACTCGCGCTGGCTCATCGACGAACTCGAGCGCCACGACCCGCGCCGCGGCATCAGCGACGCAAACATCCGCCACCTCATCGCCTTCGTGGAGGAGATCAACCACGCGCTCCACGCGGCGCTCGCCTTCCGGCGCGGCGTGCGCGAAATCGAGAGCGAGGACTTCGCGCGCAATCTCGAACTCCAGGCGCAGGTCGATACGTATCTCGTGCTGCTGCTCTTCGTCGGCTTCTTCCGCCGAAGCCAGCGTGTCTCCCGCGCCGATCGTCGCTGGCTGCGCTTCCACCTGTTCGCAAGCCAGAGCAAGGGCGCCTACTCCGATCCGAATCTGCGTGGCCGCTACGCCGAGACTTGCGAGCTGGCGAAGCACTACACCGCCTGCCTCGACGCCCTCAACAGCGCGCGCCGCATCGACGAAATCCGAGTCTTCCATTCGCTCGACTACTCCGAGAAAAAGCAGCGCATCCTCGCGTTGATGGACACGCCGCGCCCCGCGGATTGACGCACCGCCGCGCGCGTCGGATAAGACGCGCCATGTTTCACCTCACCATCCTCGGCAGCGGCAGCGCGGGAAATTGCGCGCTGATCGAGACGCCGGGCGCGCGCCTGCTGATCGATGGCGGCCTGAGCGCGAAGCAGATGGTCGAGCGCCTGCGCGCATGTGGAGTGAACCCGATCGAGATCAGCGGCATCCTGCTCACCCACGAGCACAGCGATCACGCCGGGGGCCTTGATGTCTGGTGCAAAAACTTTCACACCCCCGTCTATTGCAACCGGCTCACCGGCGAGGCGCTCCGCCGCGACCAAAAAGTATCGAAGGATTTCCGCATGTTCATCACCGGCTCGGATTTCACAATCGGCGACATCGAGATCGAGACGGTTCCCGTCCCGCACGACGCCGTCGAGCCGGTCGGCTTCGTCCTCCACCACGCCCGCACCGCGCTCGGCTTCCTCACCGACCTCGGCTTCGCGACCAAGCTCGTGCATGAGCGGATGCGCGCCGCGCACACCGTCGTCATCGAGACGAATCACGACGAGAAACTGCTCCAGGCCGACACGCGCCGCCCGTGGAGCATCAAGCAGCGCATCATGTCGCGACACGGCCACCTCTCCAACGACGCGGCTGCCGCCGTGCTCGCCGACTTGATCGAGGGCAAGCTGCGCCGCGCCGTGCTCGGGCACCTGAGTCGCGACTGCAATTCGCCCGACCTCGCCGTCGGCACCGTGCGGAGCTGCCTCGCCGCGCGCTCCGGCGAGCAGGTGGAAGTCGTGTGCGCCACGCAGCGCGAGATCACACAGCGCATGCAGATCGGCGGCACGCCCGCGCTGGCGGACTGATTCGCTACGGCCAGATCGTTGCGAACCCACCGCTCCGCACCCAGCCCGCGCGATCACTCGCGGCGCGCACATACACGTAGTCGCCCCGCCGCTTCTCGACGCGCGCAAGTTCGCCCTCCGCGAGCTTGCCGAGCATCTCGCCTTCCTTCGTCGGCGTGAGCCGTAGCGTCGTTTCCGGCGCGAGCACGACGCCGAGCTTTCCGCGTGAATAGATCCCCGTGAGCGCCGGCAGAGTGAGCAGGAAGACGCCGATGGCCACCACCGCGCCACCCTGAGTCCATGCGGTGCGGCGGCGCTTGAGCAATGCGGGCAGCGCGAGCAGCGCCGCGGCGGTCCAGAACGCAATAGTCGCCATCCACAGCCACGAATCCGGCGCGAGCATCGCAGAGTATTTCTCTTCCCACGAATACTCCGGCTCACTCAGCCCCGCCTGCCCGCGCGCGAAGCGAAGGTTCGCAGTCGTATTCCGAAAGCCCGGATCGAGCGCGTGCGCCCGCTCCCACGCGAGAATCGCCGGGCCGAGCTTGCCGAGCTTGAACTCGGCGTTGCCGAGGTTGTGGAGAAGGCCAGGCGCGACCTGCCTTGCGGACGTCGCGTTTGTTTCATCGCGCGCTGCTTGATTGTCGCCACGCTCAATGGCGGTCTTTGCCCGGAAGAATTCCACGAATGGTCCGGATCGTGAGCTCCTGATGGAGAACGCAGCAGCGATGAACAGCAGGAGGACGCCCAGGGTGATCCAACGAGAGGCTGTCATGGCTGATGCCTCTCGATGACTGCCACAGTGCGCTGCACTTCCGGCAGCAGTTCCAGCACCCCATTCACTTCGACGCCGTGCCCGGAGAAGCACTTCGTGTGTGTGTGCGCGAAAAGTCGGCGCACCGTCGCGTCGTGCTCGGACGGAAGTTTCGCGAGCACTTCCTGCAGCACGAGGCTCTGCGCCTCGGTCGTGTCGAGCGGCGCGGCGGCGGCGCGGATCGCGTCGATGCTCGCGGTGACAAATGCATCGGCATCGCGTCGCCGCGCGGCGCTGCGGGCGAGACGAAGATGACTGCGCGCCGCAGCGCGCGCCTCGCGTCGGCGGACGATCTCGGGATGAGTGGCGAGGAAATCGACACGCCGCCTCCAGCCCCACAAGCCGAGCAGCGCGAGCGCGGGTGCCGCCTGTCCGGCCCAAAACCATCCCCTCCAGGCGATCGGCGACGGTGAGCGACGCCATGCGCCGGGCTTCTCCGCGAGGCCGGTGAGGATCGGTTCGGCGCGCTTCGGCGACGCAGCTTCAGGTTCGGGCGCTGGCGCTGCGGCTGGAATTTCGGCAGTCGGCACTGGCGGCGCACCGCTCGGTTTCACGCTCACCGGTTGCGGAGGGATGGTCAGATCGATGAACTCCTTCCGCTCGGGATCGAAGTAGCTGAACGGGATCGCCGGCACCGCGCGCGTCTCCGTGACGCGTGGGATGAGCGTGTAGGTGATCGTCTTCGTGCCGCGTCCGCTGAAGACATCGCGATCGACGCTCATCGTCGGCGTGAAGCTCTGCCACGTCTCGTTCGTCTCGATCGTCGGTGCCCCGATCGCCTCGAGGTTGCCCTCGCCGATGAGCGTCACCGTCATCGTGATCGGATCGCCGACGACCGCCTCCGCGGCCGACAGCACCGGACGGCCGAGCTCGAACTTCCCGATCGCGCCGGTGAAGCCCGGCTTGCGCCCGGCCTCGGGCAGCGTGCGGACGCGCACGCGGACCGGCGCGGTGTCGAGCATCGCCTGCGCGGTGTTGCCGCTCGAGCGGCCCACGAGGTTGAGTTTGTTCACGAAGACGATCGCCTGGAGGGTCACGTCGGTCTCCCCCGACTTGATCGGCGTGAGCCGCAGCGGCGTCACGAGCGCGCTCTGCTCCCTGCCTTCCCACGCGATCCGTTCGCGCCGCGATCCGCTCTGGCTTTGAAAAAGAAAATCGCCGCTCGGCTTGGTCACGTTCGCGATGGCTTGCACGGTCTCATCCGGCGTGTCGAAGACGAGCAGGCGCGCGGGCAGCATCTGCCCGACGAAGTAATCGCCCGCGGGCAGATCGAGCACCGCTTTCACCGGCTGATACGGCAGATCGGCCGGCCCCGGCGTCTGCACGATGACTTGCGCGGCGGGCACCGTCACGATCGTGCCGGCGACCGTCGCGGTGAACGACGGCACGAGGAATGTCCCCGGTCGCGCCGCGGCGACGGTATATCGGAAGGTCATCGTCATCACGCGACGCCCGTTGATGATCGAGGTGCCGGGCGCCTTGTCGGTGAGGTCGAGGATAAGTCCGTCCGGCGCCGGGAGTGGATCGGGTAGCTCGATGCCGGAGGAACTGCCGAGGATCGTGACGCGGTATTCGCCGAAGCGCATCAGTCGCAGCACCGGCGGCTCGAACGAAGCCGTCGCGCTGAGTGCCTGCTGGGCGAGGGGATCGACCGGGAGAAACGGCTGCGCCGTCTGCGGCGGCTGCATGGGCACCGGCCCGCGCGAGCGTGGCGTGAGCGGAAAATCCTGCGGCACCCCGGGAGGCAGCGGCGGGATTTGCGCAAGGGCGACAGTGCTCGTGAGCAGCAGGAGGGCCGCTTTGAGCGCGGCGGTCTTCACCGGTCTGATCCTCACCAGTCCTTGCCCTTTTTGTCCCGCGGCTTCGTCGGCTCATCGCCGCCGATGGGAAGCTTGCGATCACCCCGGAGGCCGAGCGCCTCGAGGATCTGCTGCGCGATCTCCGGCGTGATTCCGCGCTTCTCACCTTCCTTTTGTCCGCGATCCTGAAAGCCGGACTCGGGCTTCGGTTGGTTCGGCTCCTCGTCCTCATCCTCGTCCTCGTCGCCATCGCCGGGCTGCTTGAGTTCGTCGGGGATCCTTCCCTTCAGCTCCGCCATCTTCTGTTTCAGCTCCCCGCGCGTCTGCCCGAGTTGCTCCTTCTGCTGCTCGAGTTGCTTCACGTGCTTGAGCAGTTCCTCGATGTGCCGCTCGACGACGCGGGCGTTGAAGGTCGAGTCCTCGCTGGCCTTGAGTTCGTCCGAACTGCGGAAGTCGCCGACCGAGCGCCGCCAGCGAACCAGCACCGCGCCGTAAAGATCGAGCGCGCGCTGCACGTCCTCGTGCGCGAGCCGGAGTTGTTTGCGGATTGGCCGGCCGGAAAGATACGCCTCGAGGATATCGTTGAGCTGATCCTTCTTCAGCGCGCGATTTGCGCGCATGGTCGCATCGACCCCGTCGTCGTTTGCGTTGTCGGCGTTGTCCACCAGCGGCTGCCGCGGCGATTCACCCTTCAGCAGCTCCTGGCCCTGCCCGAAGCGCACGTGGCCCAGATCGTAGAGCGCTGGCGGCTGAAGCGACTCGCGCTGCGCGGCCGTCGAGCGCAGCAGCCAGCTCTCCGCCTCGCGCAAGTAGCCCTTCTTCAATGCCTCGACGCCCTGGTTGTAAGCCTCGCGTGGCGAGATTTCTTTCGCGCCGGCATTCGCGGCGAGCGCGGCGGCGACGAGGAGAAAAGGGAGAGTGTGTTGGGTGTTCATTCGGCGTTCGCGCGGCGGCGTTCGCGGAGCAGAGGTTCGATCAAGAGCAGCGCGAGCGCAATCCCCAGCGGCCAGTGGTATCGATCGATGCCGCGCGTGCGGATGAGCGCCTCGCGCTGGCTGGCGGTCAGGTTGGAAACGGCGTGGCGCACCTTGTCCATGCCGTCGCCGACGGTGCCGAGCAGTTGGTATTGACCGCCGGTCGCCTCGGCGATCGCGCGCAGCGTCTTCTCGTCGAGCCGGCTCACGACCGGGCGTCCCTCGCCATCGAGCAACGGCTGGATGGCGCCGCCTTCGCCCGGCACCTGCACCGTGGTGCCGGCTGCCGTGCCGACGCCGACGGTGTAAATGCTCACCTTCTTTTTCGCGAGTTCCTGCGCCGATTTCACGCCGGCGCCGGCGAGGTCCTCGCCGTCGGTGGGCAGCACCATGAGGCGGCGGCCTTCGTTCCGCTCGAGCGCGCGCGACGCCTCGTCGAGAGCGCGCGCGAGGTCGCTGCCGGGCACGGGGATCGCGTTTACATCGACCATCCGCAGCGTGTCGGAAAATGCGTCGTAATCGAGCGTGAGCGGGCACTGGAGAAAGGCCTGCCCGGCGAAGACGACCAGCCCGACCCGCCCGCGCGCATGGCGGCGCAGGTAGTCTTGGATGGCGAGCTTCGCGCGGTCGAGCCGGTTCGGGCGCACGTCGGTCGCGAGCATCGACTTCGAGGTGTCGAGCACGAAGATCGTGTCCTCGCCGGTGCCGACATTCGTGTCGCGCTCCTCGCCCCACTGCGGACGCGCGAAGGCGATGCCGAGGAATGCGACCGCGAGCAGAATGAGCCCGAGCTTCACCGCGCGGCGAACCGGGCTGAGCGTGGCAAGCAGGCGATCCAGCGACGACGGATCGGCGAACGTGGCGAGCTGCTGTTTGCGCGCGAGTGCCGCATAAACAAAGACGCCCGCGAGCCCGACCAGCACGAGCGCGGCGAGCCAGAGGCGGCCGGGATTTTCGAAATGTGCGGCCGAGAAATCCATCATGGGACGCGGCGGTAGCGCGTGTGCGCGAGGACTTGCTCGGTGATCAGGAGCGCGAACGCACCGAGCAGCGGCCAGACAAACAGCGGCGTGTAGGTGCGGTGATGCTTGAGCTTCACCTCGGTGCGCTCGAGGCGGTCGATGTCGTCGTAGATGCTCTCGAGTTCCTGCCGGTTCGTCGCGCGATAGAAGCGCCCGCTCCCGATCTCGGCCATCTTTCCGAGCACCGAGTAGTTTGCCGGCTGCAGGATCGTCGAAGTCAGCATCGGCTGCTTGAATGCATCGAGCCGGAGGTGACCGGTCGAGGTGTCGAAGGACGGCAGCGGCGTCGGTTCGTCCTTGCCGATGCCGATCGTGTAAAGCCGCGCCTTCATCGCGCGGGCGACTTCCGCCGCGGGAATCGGATCGAGCTCACCTTTGTTGTTATCGCCGTCGGTGAGCACGATGATGATCCGGCTCTTGCTGTCCTTCACGCCGGCGATCCGCTTCACCGCCATCGCCGTCGCATCGCCGATCGCCGTTCCGAGCTCGCGGATCATGCCGATGTGGAGCCGATCGAGGTTCATGCGGATCCAGTCGTGATTGAGCGTGAGCGGGCTCACGAAATACGGCACGCCGCTGAAGCACACGAGCCCGATGCGATCGGCGGGCCGGCGCTCGATGAAATCCTTCAAGACCTTCTGGGCGATGTCGAACCGCGTGATGCGCTCGCCTTCGCCGCCCATGTCGAGCGCCATCATCGACCACGAAAGATCGAGCACGAGCAGGATGTCCACGCCGCTCGACTGCGTCTCCGTCTGGTCATTCACGCGGCGCGGCCCGGCGAGCGCGACGATCGCGAGCGCAAGCACGGCGAGCCGGAGAAAAATCAGCAACCTTCCGCCCGCAGCGCGCACCCGCGTGCCGAGGCGCTCGATGATCTCCGCGCTGGAAAATGGGATCGCCGCCTCCGCGCCGAACTGCCCGCGCAGAAAGGCATAGAGCGGCAGCAGCGCGAGCAGCGCGAGCAACCACGGATATTGAAACTCGAACGACGTGCTCATGTCGCGACGGGTAGCGGCGCCGGCTCCGCGGTGCGGCGTCGCTGGTCGAGTGCCTCGACGAGGGCGAGCGCGCGCCCGGTGCATGTCTCCGCGAGGTGCTCCGCATCCTCCGGCGCAAAACGCGCGCGGTCGCAGTCGGCGAGGAAGGTCTCCAGAGCGATCGTCAAATCGGTGATCGCAAACCGATGCGCGGCGAATTGCGCGGCCAGCTCCGCGGCGGTCGCGCCTTCCGGCCCGAGCCCGTAGGCGTCGAGCACGTAGCGCCGCACGATGCGCGCGCATTCCTCCAGTGCCGACGGACCGGAGACCGCCTCGAGTTCGCGTCGCGCGACGTGGATCGGCGGTTCGATCGGCAGCGGTGGCGCCGGGCGGCGCATGTGGATGAAACGCCCGACGAGGAGCACCACGAAGGCGAAGATCAGGGCGGCGTTGAGGATTGCGCCCTCGGGAATGTCGAAGGCGATCTCGCCCTTCGGGGGGCGGAGTTCCGGGATTGGCCCCTCCGCTTTCTTGATCGCGGCGAAGACGCTCATCTGCGGCGGCGTTGTTCGAAGAAGCGCTGGAGCCGCGGCGCGAATTGTTCGCCGGCGCTGAGGCGCAGCGTGTCCACGCCGGACTCGGCGAGCGAGCGGTCGAGGCTTGCGAGCCGCGCCTCGGCTTCGCGCGCATACGCCGAGCGCAGCGATGGGCGCGCGGCGTCGAGCGTGTAGATCGCGCCGGTCTCGCTGTCCTCGAGCGTGATCACGCCCGCGTCCGGCAGCTCGGTCTCGCGCGGATCGTGCAGGTGCATGGCGACGAGATCGTGCCGCACATTCGTCTGGCCGATCTCGTCGAAGAGCTCGCGCCCGGTCGCCGACGAGCGGCCCATGCTGTGCAGGAAGTCGGTGACGAGGAAGACGATCGCTCGGCGCTTGGCGACGTGATTAAAATAAACGAGCGCGTTCTGGATGTCGGTGCGGCGATGCCGCGGCTCGAAGGCGAGCAACTCCCGGATGATTCGCAGCAGGTGGCGCCGGCCCTTCTTCGGCTTGACCAGGAGTTCCGCCTCGTCGGTGAAAAGCAGCAGGCCGACCTTGTCACCGTTCTTCAGCGCGGAGACCGCGAGCGTCGCCGCGACCTCGGCGGCGAACTCGCGTTTGCTCACGCGCTGCGACCCGAACTCGCCCGATGCGGACACATCGACCACCAGCCATGTCGTGAGTTCGCGCTCCTCGCGATAGTTTTTCACGAAGGGCCGCCTCATCCGCGCGGTCACGTTCCAGTCGATCGAGCGCACGTCGTCGCCGGGGATGTATTCGCGCAGTTCCTCGAAATCGAGCCCGCGACCTTTGAACTGCGAATGGTAGGCGCCGACCATCATGTCGTTCACCGCGCGTCGCGTCGTGATCTCGACGCGGCGCACGCGGCTGAGCAGATCGGCGGAATCCGGCATCGCCTACGGCACCGGCACGTGGTCGAAGACCGCGCGCACAAGTTCATCGGTCGTGCGGCCCTGCGCTTCGGCTTCGTAGCTCGGGATGATGCGGTGGCGGAGCACGTCGAGGCCGATCGCCTTTACGTCGTCGGGGATCACGTAGCTGCGGCCATTGAGCAGCGCCCAGGCCTTCGCGGCGAGCGTGAGGTTGATCGTCGCGCGCGGGCTCGCGCCGAACTCGATGAGCCGTGCGATCTCGAGCCCGTATTTCTTCGGGTCGCGCGTCGCGAACACGACGTGGACGATGTAGTCGCGAATCTTCTCATCCACATGGATCGAATCGACGACGGCACGCGCGGCGATGATTTCATCGAGGTCGATCACGCGCTCGACTTCCATGTTCGGCCGGGTGAAGGCCATCGTGTCGAGGATGCGGCGCTCCTCCTCGAAGGTCGGGTAGCCGATGATGACCTTGAGCATGAAGCGATCGACCTGCGCCTCGGGCAGGGGATACGTGCCTTCCTGGTCGATCGGGTTCTCCGTCGCGAGCACGAGGAAGGGTGTGGGGAGCGGGTTCGCTTCGCCGCCGAGCGTCACCTGTCGTTCCTGCATCGCCTCGAGCAGCGCGCTCTGCACCTTCGCCGGCGCGCGATTGATCTCATCGGCGAGCACGATGTTTGCGAAGATCGGGCCCTTCGTCGCGTGATACTGATGGTCGCTCGGGTTGTAGATGAGCGTGCCGGTGATGTCGGCGGGCAGAAGATCGGGCGTGAACTGGATGCGCGAAAAGCTCGCGTGGATTGCCGCGGCGAGCGTGCGAACTGAGAGCGTCTTGGCGAGGCCGGGAACGCCTTCGAGCAGGACGTGGCCATTGGCGAGCAGGCCGACGAGCAGCCGGTCAATGAGCGCCTGCTGGCCGACGACGACCTGCCCCACGGTCTCGCGCAGACGCGTGACCCATGCTGAAGCTTGCCGCACGCGTTCGTTCGTTTCTTCGAGAGTAGCTGACATGGAGAGGCGCGTAGGACAGCGGATTAGCCGCGCGGTGCAAGCGAAAGCTGGAGGCGGCGTAGGTGGCGTATCGGAACGCGAGGGATTCCACCCATTCGTTTTCGGGAATGAACCCGATTGTCAATCTGCGCGGCGGCTCTGCACGCTACGTTCCCGATGAACCATTCCTTCCTGCTCCACGGCCGGTATCAGGACAGCTTCATGATCTCCGAAGCCGACGCGCTGCCGCTGCCGGGCGGGGCGGTGAGCCGTGCGAGCAATGGCTTCGTCCACGAGGATTCATTGCTCACGGTCGCAGGACTTCAGTTCGGCGCGCGGAGCTTCAATGTGACCGCGAGCGTTGGCTACGTGAAGCTTCGGCAGGAGGAGCGAGGAAGAGACGATGCGATCCGCTACTCGACCTCGGCGGAAAAGCAGATCTCCGACACCATGGGGTTCACGCTTTCCGCCGGCGAAGAAGTCGACGGAGCCAGGAAGGACGAAACATTCATCCTCGGCGGAATCCGCATCGGTCTCGACGGAGCGGATTTCCTCAACAAAGACCGGCAGAACCTCAGCCTTCACTAACTCGAACTCACCCGCTGCCATGAAACCTCGCACACTGCTCGCGGCGTCCATCACCGCCGCGCTCTCCATCACCGGTTGCACGACGAAGTCGGCGTATTATCGCAACGACGAAACGCCGCCCGCGGAGTCGGTGCGGAACGGCGTGCAACACAACTACAATCTCGCGTTCGTCGAGTTTCACGAGGACGGATACGCGCAGGACGAGAGGCAGCTCGCGGAGGCGGGCAAGCTCATCCGCAAGGCCAGGAAGCCGATCGTGGTCGTCTATGTGCATGGCTGGCACAACAGCTCGAAATCCAAGGACGTGTGCCGGTTCGAGCGGTTCATCCACGGCCTGGCGAATACGCCGATCGTCCGTGCGCACGGCCACGAAATCGTGGGAGTCTATGTGGGCTGGCGCGGTGAGAGCGTGGATGCCGAGAGGCTTGGGAAGCTTTCGTTCGTGAATACCTTCTCCTACTGGGATCGCGAGGATGCCGGGCACCTGCTTGCCAACGGGAAGAAGGTCGGCGCCGGCACATCATTGCTCGCTGCTGTCAGGCAGTTGGGGCGGGAGGTGGAATCGGTGCGTGCCCGCGGAGTCGGGTGCCAGTCGGTGCTTCTAGGCCACTCATTTGGGGGCCTCGTCCTTGAGGAGACTATCGGTCAGGCCATCGAAGACGGGCTCGAAACCGGCAGTGAGGACGCGATCACGTGGGATCTCGCCATCACACTGAACTGCGCCAACCGGGCCGCCTACAGTCGTGGGTTGCTCGAAAAGCTCGACGAGGCATTCACCTACGAAGCGGGAAAGGGCTTCGTCGCCCGGAAGCAGCGCTCCGTCGTCATCCCCGCGCACCGCTCCGTGCTGATTGCGGTCGGTGCGGCAAACGACCGGGCGACGAAAGTTGCGCTGCCCCTCGGCAACTGGCTCGGTTCCGTCTTCAAGCTCCAGATGTTCGGTCTCTTCGAGGACGACGTGCTCGGTGGAAAGCCGGTGAACTGGTTTACTCGCCGCCCGATCCCCTACGAGCCCGGACGAACCGCGTGGGAAGGCGAATTCAACACCTCTTCGGTCACGAACAATCGCGACCTGATCAATATGCGAGTCGAACCACTTGGCTTCGCAAAACCGTCCGACATTCCGCAGATCTACAGGGATGCCAGCGCGCTCGAACTCAATGTCGGGCGCGACCTCGTCGGCGACGTCTTCTTCACGCGTGGAGAAAACGATGGCCACGAGCTGATCGAGTGCAAGGACGACGTCTTCGATCCTGCGAGCCGGGCCGCAGCCAGCGGAGATTGGAGGCGGTGGCGCTTCGTTTTCGATGAAAGCCGCCGCTCGCTCTACAAGGTCATCAACGTGCCGGAGGAAATCATCGACGATCACGGAGGCATCTGGAGCGATCAATCCGTGGCGCTGATCGGCGCGCTCTTCCGCCAGCAGTTGCCTCTCGCCCGGGGCGAAAAGCGGCAACCCGTGCGAATCCTAAAGGATGCCGAGGCAGCCGCGAGTCTGCGGCAAATGCTCCAGCGCGCGCCGTGAGACTTCTGCTTCGCCTCGTTTCAGTGGCACTGGCGGCGCTCACGATCCCGGCGTGTGTGCATCCGTGCGATGCAAAGCGCAGCGACACCAAGCTGAAGTCCGCGCTGCTTCCACGGTTCGAGAAGTCGAGCGAGAAGGCACTCACACGGAGCTTCGACGTGTATCGCTCGCGTCGCTCGCGGTCCGGACCGCCGGTGCTCCTGCTCCACGAGATTCCCGCACTGAGCGGCAGCGTCCTGGATCTCGCGGACCGGCTAGGCGGCAAGGGTTACGACGTGTATGTCCCGCTGCTCTGGGGATCCATCGACGACGATGCCCGGTCCAAGTCGCTCGCGATCCGGCGCCTCGCCTGGTCGGTTTTCAGTCGCGACTGGCGGACCATCGGCGGGCGCGTCGATCGCGGCATCGTCGGCGAAATGCACGCGCTCATCGTCAATCGCATCGCACGGGATCACCCCGGTGAACCGATCAGCGTGATTGGTAACTGCATCAGCGGCCCTGTTCCCCTCGCGCTTGCGGCGCGCATGCCGCGCACGGTCGTGGCGCCGGTATTGAGCCAGCCGGCCAGTCCATTCTATCCGAAGGCAGACTCGGGAATCTCGCCCGTGGACATGGAGCGCATTCGCTCGCTCGCCCGGCGCGGGGACGCACCGCAAGTGCTCGTCTATCGCTTCGAGTGCGACAGCGCGTCGCCTTCCGTCCGGCTCGCGCGGCTGAAGTGCGAACTCGGCAGCGATTGCATCATCGACGGCACCATCCCCGCGAGCCTTTACGTCGAAGGTGATCAAATGAATCCGCGATCTCATTCGGTCCTCAGCGGTTGCTATCTCGACGGCAAACCGCGCTCGACCCGCCACGCATGGAACGAACTGCTGCGCTTCCTCGACGCGAAGCTGCGGCACGAGAAGCCGCGGCGATTCAAGTTCAAGCCGTATCCGGGCTAGAGCGCCAGTTGGGATTCCTGCACGCGCGCATTGGCTCAATCCAGCAACGCTTGGGAGAAGGCGACCCCGCTTCGTCGTATCAGCGCGCGAGCCGCACATCGCACCGGTGGGCCTCGGCGTGTGCTGCGTCCGCGAGCTTCGGCTGGCCGGCTTGCGTGAGCAGGTCGGCTAGCAGCAGCCAGGAGTCCGCGCGAAAATCCTGCGATGCGAGAAATGTGTGCAGCTCTCGGATGGCGTCGGGCAGGCGGCCGCTCTGCGCGAGCGCGGTGATCGCGCGGCGGCGCAGGGGCCAGTTCAGCGGCGAAAGATCGGCGGCGGCGCGATACGACGGGACGGGATCGATGTTCTTTTCCGCGAAGTCGAGCGCGGCGCGGAGTTGGAGTTTCTCGGCTTCGAGTCCGGCGGTGCGATCGAGCGCGGCGCGGGCGTCTGCGAAATGGCCGAGGTTGATCTGTGCTGCGGCGACGCCGAGATGGGCGAACGAGAGGTCGGGCCGGTGTTCGAGCGCGATGGCGTATTCCGCGAGCGCGGTTTCGTGGCGGCCTTTGCTGGCTTCGAGATTGCCCAGGTTCACGCGCATCCGAGCGGAGTCGCCACCGGTGGCGATGGTGCGGGTGAGGAAGGTGCGCTGGTCGCGCCAGTCGGCCTGTCGCGTCCATGTGCGGACGGCGAGGAGTGTCGTCCATGCGGCGAGGACGATGCAGACCGGCGCTCGCGGGAGTCGGCGCAGCGAGAGCGCTGCGGCGGTTGCGAGGAAGGCGCCCGGCACGTAGAGCCAGTGCTCGGCGACTGTGGCGTTGAGCGGGAGGAGATTGCTGATCGGCAAATACGCGACCGTCGCGGCGGTCAGCGCGAGGCGCGTGTCGGAGTCGGCGCGGCGACACCACCAGAGCCCGCCGGCGACCAGCAGCACGCCGAGCAGCAGTGGCGCGGGGCCGGGTCGGACGTCGCGCTCCATGCGCAAGGTCACGGGCGCGATGATGAGTCCGGCGTATTCGGATGCCGCGCGCGCGATGAGCGCCGGTCGCGCGTAGAGCGGCGACGGGCGCGGCTGTGGTGGCGGAGTCTTGTGCGCGGTGAAACGCAGCGTGCCGTAGATCGAAAGCACGGCGACGAGCAGCACCGACCACCGCACCCACGGCGCGCGGCGCCACGCGAGCACCACGCCGGCGATGACGAGAAACATCGAGCCACTTTCCTTCGAGAGCATCGCGCCGAGAAAGCACAGCGCGGCGAGAATGTGCGCGCGTTTGTTTTCACTCAGCGCCAGCCACAGCCCGGTGAATCCGAACAGCGCCGCGAGCAGATCGGCACGACCGGCAACGTAGGTGACGGCTGATGTGTGAAGCGGATGCACCGCCCAGACGATCGCGGCGGTGACCGGCCAGCGGTCTTTGCCAAAAAGCCGACGCAGCAGCGCGTAGAGCGCGACCGCCGCCGCGGCGTGGATCGCAATGCTCGTGAAGTGCCAGCCACCCGGATTTCCGAAGCCCCACGCCGCGTAGTCGGCGGTGAACGTGAGCCGTTGCAGCGGGCGATAGAAGTTCGAGCCGGTCGCATCGATGAACAGAAAATGGCCGAACCCTTCCGGGATCAGCCGCCACGAGCGGACGAGCGGATCGCGCAGCACGAGCGCGGTGTCGTCCCAGACAAAGCCGTTGCGGAGCGCGGGCGCGTAAACGACGAACGTCGCCGCGATGATCAGAAATATGGCTCCGAAGCGATGGATGAATTTCAACGCCGCCATCGTGTGCGCGTTCGTGGCCCTCGCCGCAAGCTTGCACGCGGCTCCGCTCGACGGCGCGGACCAGCTTGTCGTCTCCGTCGCGCCGTCGTGGGATTCGACGAGCGGGAAGTTGCAGCGCTTTGAGAAAGCAGGCCGAGGGTGGAAGGCGGTCGCGCCGCCGGTGCCGGTCCTTTACGGAAAGAGCGGACTCGTGTGGGGCCGCGGCGTGCTCGGCACGGATGAACCCGGCCGGCACAAGATCGAGCGCGATGGCCGCGCACCCGCGGGCGTCTTCCGCATCGGAAAGATCTACACCTACGACGCCAAGCTGCCGGCGGGTGCGGACTTTCCGTTTCACACCGTCACCATCGCCGACGCGTGGATCGACGACGTGAATCATCCCGACTACAACAAGCATGTGACGATCGATCCGGCGAGGCCGCCGCCCTGGTTCGCGAAGCAGAAAATGCGGCACGGCGACTTCGCGTATCGCTGGCTCGTCGAGATCCGCCACAACTCCGACCCGCCGCTCGCCGGCGCGGGCAGCGCGATTTTTTTCCACATCCGCCGCGGGCCGCAGCGGCCGAGCGCAGGCTGCACCACGATGGCGGAGGAGAACCTCGTGGAGTTGATCAGCTGGCTGCGCGCCCCGAAGCGCCCGCACTACGCGCTGCTGCCGCGCGAGGAGTATGCGGCGAAGTGGAAGGTGTGGGGGCTGCCGTCGCCGGATGAGGCTGCTGCGATCTTGCGCTGAGCCGCTGCTAATCTAAAAGGCAACCGCATGTCCCCGCTGATCGAAGTCCGCAACCTCGCCATCCACTTTGAAATGGAGACCGGCGTCGTCGAAGCGCTCAAGGGCATCGACTTCACGGTGCGAAAGGGCGAGACGCTGGCGATTGTCGGTGAGAGCGGAAGCGGCAAATCCGTCACGGGGCTCGCGCTCACGCGGCTGCTGCCCGAGCCGCCGGCGCGTTATGTGAGCGGCGAGATCCTGCTCGATGGCCGCGATGTCTTGAAGATGAAGCCGGACGAGCTGCGCAAGATTCGCGGCCGGAGGATCGCTTATGTTTTCCAGGAGCCGAGCACCTCGCTCAATCCCGTCTTCACGATCCGCTGGCAGATCGCCGAGGCGATCCGGCTGCACCGGCCCGACGTGAGCGACGTGGACGCGGAGATCGTGCGGTATCTCGATCTCGTCGGCATCGTGAATCCGGCGCAGCGCATGAACGACTACCCGCACCAGCTCAGCGGCGGCATGCAGCAGCGCGCGATGATCGCGATGGCGCTCGTGTGCCACCCGGATCTGCTCGTCGCCGATGAACCGACGACCGCGCTCGATGTGACGATCCAGGCGCAGATCATCGACGAGCTGAAGGTCCTCAAGACGAAGATCGACATGGCGATCGTCCTGATCACGCACAACTTCGGAATCATCAGCGGCATCGCCGATCGCGTGGCGGTGATGTTTCGCGGGAAGATCGTCGAGCAAGGCGCGACCGAGGAAGTCCTGCGCAACCCGCAGCACCCCTACACGCGTGCGCTCATCGAGTGCATCCCGCAGCTCGGCCAGCGGCGCAAGCGGCTCACGACGATCGATCACGCAGCTCTCGAAGCGCTGTAGCCGCGGCTACAGCGCGCCGCGCAGCAGGTCGAAGATCTCCGTCGCGTCGATGATGCCGTGCAGCTTGTCGGCTCCCTGTCCGCGGGCGAGCACGACCATGTCCTCGGCAGTGAGGAGCGCGGTTGGCTGCGCGAAGGCGGCGGGTTCGTTGCGAGCCGCGGGTGTCGGGTTTGGCTGCGGACCGTTCGGGCCCGTGCTCCACGTCAGTGTGGGGTAGCCGGCGGGATTGATGCCGAGCAGCGCGATGCCGTGATCCTGTCGCAGTGGAAAGCCGTTCAGCGTCAGGCCGCCGATCGCGTGTTTCCCCGCGGCGACGATGAGCGAGCGTTCCCCGGCGTAGCGCGTGGCGGTCGCGACGGCGTGGTCAAACGCGAGCGTCTCGACGAGCGTGCGTTCGCCTTCATTTCCTTCCGCTGCGCGGGTCACGAGCGCGGTATCGACGACGAGCAGGTAGCCGCTGCGGTTGGTCTGCAAAAACTCGATCGCGCGCCGGACCATGTCGGCGAGGCTTGGCTGCTGGCTGCCGCTTTCGATTTGATCGGCGTGCGGCAGATCGCCCGGCGCGAAGAGCCCGACGACGCGCCGGTCCTGAAAATTCGCGGCGCCTTCGAGCTCTGCTTTCGTCGTGAAGATCGCACCGCGTTGCTTCAGCGCGTCGGGCGGGAAGTCGCTCGCGCCGCCGCCGAGCGCGACATCGAGCGTCGTCTGTAGCGCGAACTGCGCGGCGACCGCCGCCTTGTCGCGACTGTCGGCGAGGTGCGCGTAGAAGGCGGCGACGGTGGGATCGGTCAGCCGGCCATTGGTTACGATGCCGACCGAGCGCCCTTCGCGGCGGGCGATCTCGGCGAGTGTGCGCAGCGGCGCGCCGCCCGCATCGAGAGCTAGCTGGCGGTGCGCGCCGCGCTGGCCGGTGGCGATCGCGCTGGCAGCCGCGGCTGCATCGGGCACTGCGAAGTCGCGCGCCGCATTCCGCACGAGCGCCGCGTTCGGGAAGCCGTCGAGCGCGAGCCGGTGATCGGCGCCGCCTTCATAGAGCCGTGCGGCGGTGAGTTGGCGGGTGGAAAGCGCGTCGCTGATGAAGACGATGATGCCGAAGGGCTTCGGCGCGACCCATGACCGGAAATAGAACACGCCGAGCGCGCCGAATAGCGCGAGGCAGGCGAGAGCGAGCAGTTGGTTGCGGAGCTTCACTAAAGGCCGATCGGGTGCCAGGCCGTTTTCATTTCCACGGTATCGAGGATCCAGAACGGATCCTCCGCCGAGGCCGTGAACCATTCCTTCGGCGCGAGCGAGCGGGCGGCATAGCGCTTGAGATTGATCGCGCAGCCGCCGCGCAACGTCGCGCCGACGGCCTCATCGCCGCCGCCGTCGGTGATCGCATTCACGTCCATGTGACTGGCGAAATGCGGCGCGAGTTCCACGCGCGAACCGGTGAGGATATTGACGACTCCGCCGGGCAGATCGCTCGTGGCGAGGATCTCCGC
The DNA here is from genome assembly GCA_040081625.1 of Chthoniobacteraceae bacterium. Taxonomy (GTDB): domain Bacteria; phylum Verrucomicrobiota; class Verrucomicrobiia; order Chthoniobacterales; family Chthoniobacteraceae; genus VFJQ01. The sequence continues at coordinate 9,305 of JBEBGD010000052.1, read as the reverse complement.
GAAGGTGATCGCGACGAGGGGCGCTATCTCCGATGCGAGGGCGATGCAGGTGTTGCCGCTGAGGATCGCGGGCGCGATGAGCGAGACGAGTCCGAGCAGGGAGGGGGAGTCCGGGCAGAGAGCGACGACGACGCCGGTCGGCTCGGGGAAGGTGAAGTTGAAGTGTGGCGTGGCGACGGGGTTCACCGTCGAGAAGAGCTGCTGGAACTTGTCGGTCCATCCGGCGTGGTGGACGAGGCGGTCGATCGCGGCATCGACTTCACCCGCCGCATCGCGGGCTCCTGCGCGGCGCAGCTCCGCTTCGAGTTCGGCGCGGCGCAGCTCGGCCATCTCGGCGGCGCGGTAAAGGATCTGGCCGCGGTTGTAAGCGCTCGCCTTCGCCCAGCCGGGCTGCGCCTTGCGCGCGGCGACGACTGCATCGCGGAAGTCCTTTCGCGAAGCGGAGCAGTAGTTGGCGATCTGTGTTTTCCCATCGAGCGAGCAGGCGGGCCGCACGCGACCGCTCTCGCCGCGCGGGAATTTTCCGCCGATGTAGAGCTTGTAGGTCTTGAGGATGGGAAGGCGCATGGGAAAGGCGAATGACAGCCGAGCGAAGCGGGACGGTCAAGGCGTTGCAGCCTGTTGAAAAAACTCGGCGCCTCGGTGGCTGTCCACAGATTGCACCGATTTTCACAGAGGAGCTGAACGGATTGCCGCGACGAATCTGTGCCCATCCGTGGAATCTGTGGACCATTTCAACAGTCTCGCAGGCGGACAAATGACGAATCGTGAAGCAAACGCGAAAGCAGGCGATCAGCGGTGCATTCGTAATTCGACATCCGCCATTTTCCTCACATTCTCCCGCGCGTGACTTACCAGGAATCCATCTTCATCGCCGGCCACCGCGGCCTCGCGGGCGGCGCGATCCTGCGCGAACTCGAGCGCGCGGGCTACGGCAGTCTGCTCACGCGCACGCGCGGCGAACTCGAGTTGACGGATCGAGCAGCGGTGCGGCGATTTTTCGAGGAGCAGAAGCCGGCGGTCGTGATCGTGGCGGCGGCGAAGGTCGGCGGGATCAAGGCGAACAACGATTTTCCGGTCGAGTTCCTCCTCGAGAACTTGAAGGTGCAGAACAATGTGATCGAGGCGGCGGCGGATTTCGGCGCGCGCAAGCTGCTCTTCCTCGGCAGCTCCTGCATCTACCCGAAGTTCGCGCCGCAGCCGATCCCGGAATCAGCGCTTCTGGGCGGCGCGCTCGAGCCGACGAACGAAGCCTACGCGCTCGCAAAGATCGCGGGGATCAAGCTCTGCCAGGCCTACGCCCGGCAGTGCGGGCGCAACTTCATCAGCGCGATGCCGACGAATCTCTACGGGCCGGGCGACAACTTCGACCTCGCGAGTTCGCACGTGCTGCCGGCGCTGCTGCGCAAAGTTCACGAGGCGAAACTGGCGGGCGCCGGACAGGTGGAGGTGTGGGGCACGGGCGCGCCGAGGCGCGAATTTCTGCACGTCGATGATCTCGCGAGCGCGTGCCGCTTTCTGCTGGAGGGCTACGATTCGCCGGAGATCATCAATGTCGGCTGCGGCGAGGACGTGACGATCCGCGTGCTGGCGGAGCTGATCTGCGAGGTGGTCGGCTTCGATGGCGAGCTGGTCTTCGACGCGACCAAGCCCGACGGCACGCCACGCAAGCTGCTCGACACGGCTCGGCTCACGGCGCTCGGCTGGCGGCCGCGGATCGCGTTGCGCGAAGGCATCGCGCAGACGTATGCGTGGTATCGGGGTCATGAACGGGCCTGACGCGCCGCAGCCCCGAGACCCGTCCGCAGCGCCGGGCCTCGACCTGATGGCCCGGGTGTCGCCGGTGGGGATCTTTCGTTCAGACCATACCGGCGCGCAGACCTATGTGAATGACCGCTGGTGCGAGGTCACCGGTCTGTCGCACGACGAGGGAATGGGCAGCGGCTGGCACCGCTGCCTTCACCCGGAGGACAAGGAGCGGGTCGGCCGTGCGTGGATGGACGCGAGTAGAGGCCAGAGGCCGTATCGGGTCGAAGCGCGAGTGGTGTTGCGCGACGGCACGGTTCGCTGGGTTCAGGCTGATGCCGTTCCCGAACTCGATGGACAGGGGAAGACAGTCGGATGGGTCGGCTCGGTGACGGATGTCACCGAACTCCAGAACACGCGGAACGATCTCGCCAGGGCCATCGCCGAGCTTGCCGCTGCGCATGAGGGGCTCGAGCAGCGCGTGGTGGAGCGCACGCAGCAGTTGCGCGAGATTGCGCTCGTGGTCGAGGTGATGGACGACGCGGTCGTCTGGTCGGACGTCGCGGGGCGCATCGTCGGGTGGAACCAGGCGGCCGAGTTGCTCTTCGGTTACCGGCGCTCGGATGTGGTTGGGGGATCGCTGCTCGCGATTACGCCGGTCGAAGAGCAGGGCTCGGCGATCGAGATCGAGCGGCGCGTCCGCCTCGGCGAGCCGGTCCATCAGCGCGAAGTCACCCGGATGGCGCGGGACGGCCGGCGCATCCCGGTGCTGCTGTCGGTTTTTCCGCTGCGTAGTGAGGCGGGGTCGATCCTCGGCAGCGCGACGATCCTGCGCGATTTGCGCGAGCAGAAGAAGGCCGAGGGGCGGCTGCGCCAGCTCTCGCAGCGGCTGCTCGGCGCGCAGGACGAAGAGCGGCGCCGGATCGCGCGCGAACTGCACGACTCGACGGCGCAGTTGCTCGTGGCGCTGTCGATCAATCTCAACCGCGTGTGCATGGAGGACAGCAAGCTGTCGGTCGAGAAGCGGGCGGAGTTGCTCGCCGAGAGTTGCCTGCTGGCCGAGTGCGCCACGGTCGAGGTGCGCACGCAGAGCTACCTGCTCCACCCGCCGCTGCTGGAGGAGCGTGGCCTGGTCGCGGCGCTTCGTTTTTTCATCGATGGATTTGTCGATCGCTCCGGCATCGCGGTGGATTTTCTGGCGCCGGAGCGGCTCGCGCGGCTCGATTCGCTCCAGGAGCTGACGCTGTTTCGCATCGTGCAGGAGTCGCTCGGCAATGTGCACCGGCACTCGCAGAGCGAACGCGCGGAGATCGCGCTCGGCGCCGGTGCGGGCTGGATCGAGCTGGCGGTGCGCGACTTCGGCTGCGGCCTCCCGGCCGATCCGGGCGAGTTGCGTGGCGTCGGCATCGCGGGCATGCGCGAGCGGGTGGCGCAACTCGGAGGCGCTTTAGACCTTGAATCCGCCGAGCCCGGGGTAAAGGTCCGTGTCCGGCTGCCTCTTATACCCGCACCATGACCACGCGCATTCTTCTCGTTGATGATCACGAAATCGTCCGTCGCGGCATTCGCTCCCTGCTCGAGAGTGAGCCGGAGTTCGAAGTATGCGCCGAGGCGGCGGATGGGCGGCTCGCCGTCGAGCTGGCCGAGCGTCTAAAGCCGGATGTGGTGGTGATGGACCTGGCCTTGCCGGGGTTGAACGGCATCGAGGCCACGCGGCAGATTCACCGCAGCGTCCGAAGTGTGCGGGTGCTCGTGCTTTCCTTGCACGAATCCGAGCATTTTGCCGCCGAGGCGCTCGCAGCCGGCGCGCAAGGCTACGTCTTCAAATCCGACGCCGCGCAGGAAGTCGTCGTGGCGGTCAAGGCGCTGCATGATGGTAAACAGTATCTCACGCGGCGGCTCGCGCCGTTTGCCGAGCGGCTGCTGGCCAAGCGTCGCGGCCGACGCAAGGTCGAGCGCACTGGCGGCATGACGCGTCGCGAGATCGAAGTGCTTCAGCTCCTCGCCGAGGGGCACACGAACAAGACGACCGGCGAGCGACTTGGAATCAGTATCAAGACGGTCGAGACGCACCGCGCGCGGCTGATGAAGAAACTCGCCATCCGGTCGCTCGCGGAGCTCGTGCGCTACGCAGTGCGGGAGCACATTGTCGCCGCGTCGTAGCGGCGGATTGCGCGGTGTCTTCTCCCGAGGATAAATTGCACACATCACCCGATAGTGCTTCGGAAGGCCGTCCCACTATCGTTCGGTCAAAGGTTATGAGTTCCGACCGACTCCGCGCTTACTGTCATCGTTGCCAGCACGTGCAGTTGTTCCGCCGGATCCAGCCGGAACACCTCTGGCATCTCGTGCTCACGATCCTCACGGCCGGGCTGTGGCTGGTGAGTTGGGTGGCGGTCGTCATCGTGGCGCGGTATTCGCCGTGGCGCTGCCCGCGCTGCGAATGGCACCTGCCGCGCGCCGTTGCGATGGGCGCGCGGAAGCCCGCGTCGAAGCGATCCGGCGACGATCGTGCGATGACCGGCACTGCGCCTTGACCGACCGGAGCGCGCCGCTAGTCTGCGCGCCCCGCGTGAAGCACCACAGACCGACCCACGAGTGCGGCGTATTCGCCGTCTTCGGACATCCGAACGCCGCCATCCTCACCTACTACGGGCTTTTCGCCCTGCAGCATCGTGGGCAGGAAAGCGCGGGCATCGTCACCCACGGCGGCGTGGACAAGCACGGCAAGCCCGACCCGAACTTCCGCCGCCACGTCGCCATGGGCCTCGTCGGGCAGGTCTTCAACGAAGACGATCTCGAGAAGATCAAGGGCACGCGCGCCGTCGGCCACGTGCGCTACTCGACCACCGGCTCGAGCACGCTCATCAACGCGCAGCCCCTCGTCGCCAACACCGGTCGCGGCCAGATCGCCATCGGCCACAACGGCAACCTCGTGAACGCCGCCGTCCTCCGCGACGAACTCGAGCGCCGCGGCTCCATCTTCCAGACGACTGTCGATAGCGAGATCATCGTGCATCTCATGGCGCAGCCGCCCGGCCCCGGCGGCGCACTCGCCGCGCTGCGCCGCATCCAGGGCGCCTACTCGCTCGTGATGATGAGCGAGCGCGAGATCATCGGCGTGCGCGATCCTTTCGGCTTCCGCCCGCTCTCGCTCGGCAAGCTCGAGGGCGCGTGGGTGCTCTCGAGCGAGACGTGCGCCTTCGATCTCATCCACGCCGAATTCGTCCGCGAGATCGAGCCGGGCGAAGTGGTCATCATCGATGAAAACGGAGTGCGTTCCGAGTTCCCGTTCAAGGAGGAGCGCCGCGCGTTCTGCATCTTCGAGTATGTCTATTTCGCGCGGCCCGACTCGACCATCAGCGACATCAACGTCGCCCGCGTCCGCACGCAGATGGGCCGCGAACTCGCGCGCCTCCACCCGGTCGAGGCCGACGTCGTCGTGCCCGTGCCCGACTCCGGCAACTACGCCGCGCTCGGGTTCGCCGAGGAACTCAACATCCCCTACGCGCACGCCTTCGTCCGCAATCACTACATCGGCCGCACCTTCCTCCAGCCCTCGCAGCTCATCCGCGACTTCAACGTCCGCGTGAAGCTCAACCTCATCAAGGAACTCGTCGCAGGGAAGCGCGTCGTCGTCGTCGATGACTCCATCGTCCGCGGCACCACGGCCAAGGCCCGCGTCGTCAACCTGCGCGAAGCCGGCGCGAAGGAAGTCCACATGCGCATCTCCTGCCCGCCGCACCGGCACGCCTGCCACTACGGCATCGACTTCCCCGACCCCGAGAAGCTCCTCGCCAACCAACTCTCCCACCAGGCGATCTGCGAATACCTCGGCGCCGACAGCCTCGGCTACCTCGATGTCCCCGGCATGGTCCGCGCCACCGGACAAAGCGAGCAGTCCTTCTGCATGGCGTGCTTCACCGGCGACTACCCGGTCGCCTTCGACCCGACCGTGGACAAATTCATCATGGAGCGCCGCAAGCAGCGCGCAAACCTCATCGCGCCCGAGGACGAACACCCGGAGCTCTTCGACGCGATCCGCTGATTCATGAGCAAGACGAAAAAAGCATACGCCGCCGCGGGCGTGGACGTGGACCTCGGCAACCGCGTCAAGAGCGGCATCCAGGCGCTGGTCAAAGGCACGCACGGCCCCGAGGTGCTCGGCCGCATCGGCGGATTCGGCGGCCTCTTCCGCCCGGACTTCCGCGGCATGAAAGACCCCGTGCTCGTCTCCAGCGCCGACGGCGTCGGCACGAAACTCAAGCTCGCCTTCGCCACCGGCCGGCACGACACCGTCGGCCAGGACCTCGTCAACCACTGCATCGACGACATCGCCGTCATCGGCGCGCGCCCGCTCTTCTTCCTCGACTACATCGGCGCGGAGAAACTCGAGCCGCAAGTCTTCACGCAGCTCCTCAAGGGCTTCGCCAAAGCCTGCAAAGCCGCCAAGTGCGCCATCGTCGGCGGCGAGACCGCGCAGATGCCCGGCATGTATCACCCCGGCGAATACGATCTCGTCGGCACCATCGTCGGCGTCGTCGATCGCCCGCGGCTCATCGACGGCTCGAAGATCAAGCGCGGCGACGTGATCCTCGGCCTGCCCTCGAACGGCCTCCACACCAACGGCTACACCCTCGCGCGGAAAGTCCTCCTCGACACGATGGGCCTCGGCCTCGACGCGAAGCTCGACGGCGTCAAAGGCACGCTCGCCGACGAACTACTGCGCGTTCACCGCAACTACCAACCCCTCCTCGCCACGCTCCCGCACGGCGTCGTCAAAGGCCTCGCCCACATCACCGGCGGCGGCCTAGTGGACAATCTCCCGCGCGTCCTCCCGAAGACCTGCGACGCCGTCATCGACTGCTCCGCGTGGAAAGTGCCCGCCATCTTCGAGCACATCTGCCGAGGCGGGAAAGTCGATCGCGCCGAGATGTATCAAGTCTTCAACATGGGCATAGGCATGACCATCGTCGTCGCGGAAAAGGACGTTGCGGCAGTGCAGCGCAAGACGCGCGGCACGGTGATCGGCGGCATCGTCAAGGGCGGCGGAGTCGTGCGGCTGGTGCTGTAAGGGGCCCGATGATTGCGGACGGTGAATGGATGGCGTGTGGCACAGCGGACCCCTGCGTAGGCGCCAGTCAGCGCGCTCCGCGCCGAGGTCACTTTGCGCCGGGTGCGGCTACGGCGCGGGGGCGAGGACGGGGCGGAAGCCGATACCGTTGTCGCGAAAGCCGGGAGGGCGGTGATGGCGGGACGACGACAGCAGATAGCTGCGGTCGCAGCTATCCCACGACGCGCCCCGCATCACATGGTCTTTCCGCGAGGCATCATACCAGTCGTCGCACCACTGCCACACGTTGCCGCCCATGTCGTAGAGGCCGAAGCGATCCGCTGCGAAGCTGCCCATCGGCGAGGTCTCGCTGAAGCAATCCCTGCGGCCGGGCAACTCGCCCTTGATCCATGCGTATTTCTCCGGCAGCGGGCGCAACTCCTCGCTCCAATAGTTGCCCGCGCCCGCCGGCGGCGGCCACGCGCCGCCCCACGGGAAGACATCCGCGAGCTTCCCGTTCTTCTTCTCGGGGAGCTTCGCTGCGTCCTCCCGTTCGCCGATGCCCACCGCGCAGCTCCACTCGTGGTCGGTGGGCAGGCGGTAGCGCTCGCCTGCGCTGAGCTTGCCCGCCTTGCGCTCGTGCTCCGTGAGCCACGCGCAGAAGGCCGTCGCATCCTCCCATCTCACGCTCACCGCCGGATGCGTGGGGCCTTGCTCGAAGTCGGCCTTGGGCCACTCGCGCTGGGTCTCGGTGGCGAAGGCCTCATAGTCCTGCACCCGCGTCTCGCACACGCTGAAGAGCACGCGCTGCCCGTCCGTCGGCCCGCCGGTGATCGGCACGGGGACGAACTTCATGCCGAGCCCGTTCACGAACGGCGCGTCCTTGGTCGCGGTGGTGGTGGTGGCGCTCGCGCCGCCGGGCGCATCGAGGTCGAGGACTTCGAGGGACTTGACTAGCGACGGGAGGCCATCGTCGGCATGCGTTCGCAGGCCGAAGCTGCCCTCCCGGTGAGTCGCATCAACGACGGAGTGAAGGGCCGCCCCATTGAACTTAACAGTGAGGGTCTGCTCCACGATTCGCAATTCGAGCTCGTAATCCTGCCCCGATGAAAGGCGTTCGCCCAGACGGACCTGCCCCAAGTTGGCGGATTTACGGGTGGCGCCGCCCAAGCGGGCCAGCACGACGAGCTGATCGTCCTTGGCGCTCACTGAGAGGAGATAGGCGCCGGCGGCACTATCGCGGACGCGCAACTGTGGGCGCATTCCACCGTAGGTCGCTCGCACCCGGATCGCACCATTGCGCCGTGGGCCGGGCTCGGCACGGACCAAGGCCCCACCTAGATCGCTTAAGCGCAAGCCTTCCGGTGTCCGCTTCACCCCGCCAGAAAGCTCGAGCATCGCCGGATCGCGCAGCACGTCCTGCCACGGCTCGGCGGTGGGCAAGAGGCGGGCGGGTGAAGGCGTGGCGTCGGCTGTCCCAGCCGAGGGGGTGGCGTGGGTGGCAGTCTTTTCCGCTGGGACAGCGGACGCTACAGGCTTCGCCGCTGCGGGCGGCTTGGGCTTCGCAGGCTTCACCACCACCCACGCCACCACACCGAGCACGAGCACGCCGGCGGCGAGCGCTAGCCGCTGGCGGCGGTTCGGCTTGCGTGCGGGTGGCGGCGCGGGGGCAGGCTGCGGCGGCGTCTCGCCGACGGGGTGCCGGGAGGTCGCCGCTCCGCGCATTCCCAATCCGGTGCGCTCCGTGGGATTCTCGATCTCCTCGCGCACCCAATCCATCTCGGCGATCAAGTCCGCATAGCTGGCGTGGCGCTCGCGCGGGCGCTTCTTGAGCATCCGGCCCACGAGCCGGACGAGCAGCATGGGGCAGTTCGGCAGCACCCTCAGGATCGCCGGAGCCGGCGAGTTGACGTGCATGTTCATGATCGTCAGGGGATCGCCGGCCTCGTAGGGCGGGCGGCCGGTGAGCAGTTCGTAGAGGGTGCAGCCGAGGCTGTAGATGTCGGCCCGGAAATCGAGGGCCTTGTCGCCGCGCGCCTGCTCGGGGCTGACGTAGTGGGGCGTGCCCATCATCACGCCGCTCTGCGTGAGGCCGGTGGTATTGCTGAGGAGACTCTTGGCGAGGCCGAGGTCGCCCAGCTTCACCTCGCCCGCGGCGGAGAGGTAGATATTGCTCGGCTTGATGTCGCGATGGATGAGCTGTCCGTGCTCCCAGCCGTATTGGAGGCCGCGGGCGACGTCGGCGCAGATGCGCAGGGACTCGGTCATGGTGAGGCCGCCGCGCTTGTGCCGCTGGCGGAGGTTCTCGCCTTCGACCAGTTCCATGGCGATGAAGTGACAGCCATCGGCTTCGCCCGAGGCATAGACACGGACGAGGTGCGCGTGGTGAAGACCGGCGGCGACGCGGGCCTCGCGTTGGAATCGGGCGACGAAGTCTTCGTCCTGCTCGAACTGCGCGGGCAGCACCTTGAGCGCGACGACGCGATCGAGCGAGAGCTGCCGCGCG
>JBEBGD010000150.1:0-10427 GCA_040081625.1 Chthoniobacteraceae bacterium | reverse complement strand
TCGATGCCTATGGGCGCTGCTTTCACCCGAATGCGCAGGTGTGGCTCGGTGCCGATCCTCCGCTGGCGCTCGCGCCTTTTCTCGATTCGCAGCGGCGCTCCCGGCCGCCGGGCGAAGAACCAGCCTGCGCTCAACCCGAGCAGCACGCCGAGCACGGCCGCGAGCACCCGACCGCGCCCGCGCTTCGACTCGTCGGATGGGAGTCGGGACGCGCGCTTACTCACGCGAAACGGCAGCGGACGGTGAAGGCATGGCCGCGCTGATACTCGCACCGGTCGAGGTGCGCAAACTGGTGTTCGACGACCTGCAGCACCTCACCGCGCCGGTATGATCCCCGACAAGACTCCGCTGCGTTTAGAGATCGCGCGCGCACGGAGCATCGCTAGATCGGAGTAAACTTTTCTGTCCGAAAACGACGGGCGTGTGCGATTACCTCGCTGATGAAACTACTCACCATCCTCCTCACCCTCGGTCTCGCCCTCACTGCATCTTCGTTTGCCGCAAAACCCGGCAAGGAAGGCAAGAAGGGCGGAAATAGAGCAGTCGGCGAAGCCCTCAAGGCCGCCGACAAGAACAGCAATCACACCATCGACGGCGAAGAAGTCGCAGCGCTCAGCGAAGCGATCGGCAAGGCCGGCGCCGACAGTCCGCTCAAGGCGCTCGCCAAGAGCAGCGACGGCAAGCTCACCGAAGACGAAGTAAAGGCGATCAACGCCAAGATGGCCGCGCGCGGTGGCGAGAAGAAGAAGAAGAAAAACAAGTAAGCCGCGCCCGCCATGGCCGAATCCGCCGAGGCTTCGCTCGAACAGCAGAAGCAACTGATGCTGCTCATGACGCAGCATCAGCGGCGGATTTTCGGTTATATCCACACGCTCGTGCCGCAGCGCGCCGACGCGGAGGACATCCTCCAGGACACGAGCCTCGTGATCGTGGAGAAATTCAATGAGTTCAAGCCGGGCACTGATTTCGTCGCGTGGGCGTGCCAGATCGCTTGGTGGCGCGTGCGCGCGTCGCGGCAGAAATTCGCGCGCAGCAAGGTCGTCTTCGACGACACTGTGCTCGAATCGGTCGCGCACACGGCGGCGACGATGCACACCGAGGTGAGCGCGCGGCACGAAGCGCTCGCGCTTTGCCTCAAGCGGCTGCACCCGCGCGATCGTGAACTACTGCTCACGCGCTACGAACCCGGCGCGCGGGTGGAGGAAGCCGCCGGGCGCAGCGGCCGCTCGATCGAAGCGGCCTACAAGGCGCTCGCACGGTTGCGCAAGCTGCTCTTCGACTGCGTGACCAATCACCTCGCCACCGCCACGCCATGACCGACACCGAGATTCTCGAACTGACCGGACTATGCAATGCGCTCGCCGACGACTGCCTCACGGACGCACAACGGGCGCGGCTGAATGAACGGCTCGCCGCGTCGGAGGAAGCGCGCGTTTTCTACGTCCGCTTCGCCGGCATGAACGCGAGCCTTTGCAGCTACGCCTCCGAATTGCAGAGCGAGGCGCCCGCGCCGCCGAAGCCGAAGATCATCCGCCATCCGCTCGCGTGGTGGGCGGGGATCGGTGCGGTCGCTGCGGGCATCGCGATCGTCTTTGCGCCGCGCGACACGCCACCGCCGGAAGTCCCGCCATCGGTCGCGTGGATCACCGGCGCGACGGATGCGCGATGGAATGAACCGGCCGGGCCTCAAACCGGCGACGCGATCGAGCGCGGACGCCGGCTCGATTTGCAAAGTGGGCTTGCGGAAGTCACCTTCGACAGTGGCGCGCGCGTCGTCCTCGAAGGCCCTGCATCCATCGAGGTCGAGTCGGCATGGGGGGCGTCGCTGAAGTCCGGCGCGCTCACCGCGACTGCATCGCGTGAAGCCGCCGGCTTCCGCGTCGGGAATCCCGCCGTCGCCGTGACCAGCCTCGGCGGCGAAGTTCGGATCGAGGCGGACCGCAGCGGGGGAGTCGAAGTCGTCGCCATCAATGGCACCACCGAGGCCTCCGCGCCGGGCCGCACGGAGAAGCTCGTGCTCAAGAGCAAGCAGGCGCATCTCTTCGCGAGCGGCCTCGTCTCGCCCGTCGCAGATCTCGAGAAAAAACTTTCCCGCTTCTCGCTGCGCGCCGGCCTTGAGCGCAAAGGGCGCCCGGTGAAATACGCGCGCTTCGATCCCGCCGAATACAAGGCAGGCGGCAACAATCCGCGCACCGTCGCCATGTGGGTGCGCATCGCGCCCGACGCCGCGCCCGGCGAGCAGGTGTCGATGGTCGGCTTCGGCGGGAAGAAGTCGGGCAAGCTGCGAATCGGCTGGAACACCGCGCCGGAGCAAGGCCCGATGGGTGCCTTGCGCACCGAGCAGGAGGGCGATGCAATCGTCGGTCGCACGTCATTGCGCGACGGGAAGTGGCATCACGTGGCCGTGATGCTCGTGGGCAAGAAGGGCGGTCGCTTCGAGGTGAAGCAATACGTCGATGGACGGCTCGAAGGCAGCGGCCAGGTCGCGCGCCGCAAGTCTGACGCGCCGGGCGACGCGCGCGAAGTCGTGTCGGTCGGTGACGAAGTGGACCGGTTGATTTTCGCCGACCGCCCGCTCACGCCATTCGAACTGCGCGCGCTGATCGAGACGAACGCCCTGCCAGGAGAGGTGTAGCGTCGGATCTGCGGGGCGACCGCGCGCTCATGGGAGCGCACGCCGCACAATCACGCCATGATCGCCTTGACCACGTTCCCCTCGACATCCGTGAGCCGGAAATCGCGTCCGGCATAGCGGAAGGTGAGCTTCTCGTGGTCGAGGCCAAGCAGCGCGAGGATCGTCGCGTGCAGATCGTGGATCGGCACTTTGCCCTCGACGGCTTCGTAGCCGTATTCGTCGCTCTCGCCGTAGCTGAAGCCGCCCTTTACGCCGCCGCCGGCCATCCAGAGGCTGAACGCCTTGTTGTTGTGATCGCGTCCGTCGCCGCCCTGCGCGTGCGGCGTGCGGCCGAACTCGCCCGACCAGATGACGAGCGTGTCCTTGAGCAGACCACGCTGCTTGAGGTCGGTGAGCAGGCCGGCGATCGGCGTGTCCACGGACTCGCAGCTTCGCGAGAGCGCGGCTTGCATGCCGAAATGATGATCCCAGTTGCCGTGCGTGACTTCTATGAAGCGCACGCCGGCCTCCGCAAATTTCCGCGCGAGTAAGCATTTGCGGCCCATGTCGTCGGTTGCGCCGCCGCCGATGCCGTAGAGCTTTTTGGTCGCCTCGGTTTCCTTGCTGATATCCATCACCGCGGGCATCTGCGTTTGCATTTTGAAGGCGAGCTCGAACGACTCGATCACGCCCTCGACATCCGGGTTCACGCGATCGCGCGCGAGCTTCTCGCGGTTGAGCGCCTGGATGAGTTCGAGCTCCGTCCTCTGCGCACCGGGGCTGAGGGAAGTCTCGAGGTTGCGCACTTCGCTGTCGCCGAATCGCGGGCCTTCCGCGCCGATCTTCGTGCCTTGATAAATCGCGGGGAGAAAGGCGCTGCCGTAGTTCTGCGCCCCGCCGACCTGGCTCGACGGCGAGATGGTGATGAAGCCCGGCAGGTTCTCATTCATCGAGCCGAGCCCGTAGAGCGTCCACGCACCGAGCGACGGGCGGACGAATTGCGAGTTGCCGGTGTGCATCTTCACGAAAGCCTGCGGATGCGCCGGAAGGTCCGTCTGCATCGAGCGGATGAGCGACATCTCGTCGGCGTGTTTCGCGACTTCCGGGAAAAGCTCCGAGATCCACAGCCCGCTGCGCCCGCGCTGCTCGAACTTCCACTTCGACCCGAGCAGCTTCGTGCCGGGCCGCTTGCCGGGCTTGTCGGTGTCGGCGGTGAGCTTCGGCTTGTAGTCGAAGGTATCGACGTGCGACGGCCCGCCGCGCATGCACAGGAAAATCACGCGCCTGGCCCGGGGCGCGAAGTGCGGCGCCTTCGGCGAGAGCGGGTTCGCCGCCACGCCGAGCGTCCGCTGCGCCATGCCGGCAAAGGCGAGGTAACCGAAACCGCAGGCGATGTTTTTAAGCACGTCGCGGCGGTTTAGCAGCGGCGTGATGTGTCCACAGGAGTTGTCGGCGTTGTTCATGGTCGCGGGAATGATCTGCGCGTTGAAACCGCCGACCCGCCGAAAGGTTGCGCGCCGAATTCCACATGCGGGCGCGCGCCGCACACCGCCGTCCGTTCTGTCTTACGCAGCCGCCGCAGTCTGCGCGGCTTCGCTCTCCTTGAGTTTCGCGGTGAGCTTCGAGTGAAACTCCTGGATCGCCTGCACCACTTCGGGCCCGCGCCGGAGCAATTCCTTGGTCAACTTCTCGTAGTGCGCCGGGTTTCGCTGTGCCAACTCGGCGAGCGCCATGACGACCGCGAACGTATTGTTGATGTCGTGTTTGATCTCCCGGAAGTAATCATTGAGTTCCTGGAGGTCCTCGCGACTAACGGAAGAGATGGGGTCAGGCATTGGATTTGGTGGTGATTTTGAAAGTTCCCTTGGCGTTAAGCCTCGGGGTTTGCTCTGATTAGCGGTTTCGACAAGTGCAGGAAAGATGCCAGCCGCAGTCATCAAAATCACCGGGGCCAGAACTCACAACCTGAAGAATCTCACCCTCGAGATTCCCCGGGAGAATCTGGTCGTGATTACGGGGCTCAGTGGGTCAGGAAAATCGTCGCTCGCCTTCGATACGCTCTATGCCGAGGGCCAGCGGCGCTACGTAGAGAGCCTGAGCGCGTATGCACGGCAGTTTCTCGACCAGATGCAGAAGCCGGACGTCGATTTCATCGAGGGCCTCTCGCCGGCCATCGCCATCGAGCAGCGCAGCTCCGGCGGCAACCCGCGCTCGACCATCGCCACCACGACCGAGCTCTACGATTACCTGCGACTGCTCTACGCGAGCATCGGCCAGCCGCACGACCCCGCCACCGGCGAGCCGGTCTTCAAGCTGACCGCGCAAGATATCGTGGACCGCATCCTCGCGCTGCCGGAGGACTCGCGAGTCGTGCTGCTCGCGCCGATCGTGCAGAGCGAAGTGGGCGAGTTTCGCGACGTGATCGAGAAGCTCAAGCGCGAGGGCTTCGTCCGCGCGCGGCTCGACGGCGAGATCGTCGAGCTGGCCGGGCCGCAGCCGGTGAAGCTCCAGCGCGGCGAAGCGCATCGCATCGAGGCGGTCGTGGACCGGCTCGTGATCAAGGACGGCCTGCGCCCGCGCCTCGCCGACTCCGTGGACACCGCGCTGCGCTGGGGCGGCGGGAAGCTCGCGGTGCTGTGCCGCGTCGATGGCATCGAGCCCGAGCAGTGGGAGGAGCGCAAACTCTCGACCGACTTCGCGAATCCCGACACCGGCTTCACGCTGCCGCAGCTCACGCCGAAACACTTCTCCTTCAACTCGCACTTTGGCGCCTGCCCCGCGTGCCAGGGGCTCGGCACCGAATCCTTCATCGACCCCGACCTCGTCGTGCCCGACAAGGAGCGCGTGCTCGCGGACGGCGCGATCGTGCCGTGGGCGAAGGCGGCCAAGCGGATGCAGCAATACTACGTCGGCATCCTCGAGTCGCTCTGCCGCGCATTCAAGGCCGACAAAAACAAGCCGTGGCAGGAATTGCCGGAGAAGTTTCGCGACGCCGCGATCTTCGGCACCGGCGAGCGCGAGATCGAGATGACGTGGGGCGAAGACTCCAGGCGCACCACGACGACCAAGCCCTTCGAGGGCGTCATCGCCGCGCTCCAGCACCTCTACGAGACGACCGACAGCGAGCTGAGCCGCCAGCGCATCCGCCAATACATGAGCCGGCGCATGTGCTCGGTGTGCGAAGGCGCGCGGCTCAAGCCGGCGATCCTCGCCGTCACCATCCAGGGCACGAGCATCACCGATTTCTGCCGGATGCCGATCAGCGAGGCGCGCGAGTTCATGGAGAAGCTCACGCTCACCGAGCAGCAGCAGATCATCACCTGCGAAGTGCGCCGCGAGATCTGCAACCGACTCAACTTCCTCTGCGAAGTCGGACTCGGCTACCTCATGCTCAATCGCGAGAGCGGCACGCTCAGCGGCGGCGAAGCGCAGCGCATCCGGCTCGCGACGCAGATCGGCTCAGGCCTCGCGGGCTGCCTCTACGTGCTCGACGAACCGAGCATCGGCCTCCACCAGCGCGACAACGACCGGCTCATCGGCACGCTCCGCCGCCTGCGTGACCTCGGGAACTCGGTCGTCGTGGTCGAGCACGACGAGGACACCATCCGCGCCGCCGATCACGTGCTCGACCTCGGCCCCGGCGCCGGCGTGCGCGGCGGGCACATCGTCGCGCAAGGCACGCCCGCGGACATCATCGCCCACGAGACTTCCCTCACCGGCCAGTATCTCGCCGGCCGCACAAAGATCCCCGTCCCGAAGACGCGCAGGCAGCCGCAATACGTCGCCCCCGAAACCCGAAACCCGAAACCCGAAACCGCACACCAGGACGGCTGGCTCACGCTCGTCGGCGCCGCGGAAAACAACCTGCGCGACCTCACCGTCAGCTTCCCGCTCGGCTGCCTCACGTGCGTCGCCGGCGTCAGCGGCAGCGGGAAATCGACGCTCGTCGATGACATCCTGCGCCGCGCGCTCTTCCGCCACTTCTACCGCTCGAAAGACCGCCCCGGAAAACACGAGCGCATCCTCGGGCTCGACCAGATCGACAAAGTCATCGTCATCGACCAGACGCCGATCGGCCGCACGCCGCGCTCGAATCCCGCGACCTTCACCGGCGCGTTTGGCCCCGTGCGCGATCTCTACGCGGGCCTGCCCGCCTCGCGCATCCGCGGCTACGAGGCGGGGCGCTTCAGCTTCAACGTGAAAGGCGGCCGCTGCGAGGCGTGCGAGGGCGACGGCGTGAAGACGATCGAGATGCACTTCCTCGCCGACGTGTATGTCGAGTGCGAGATCTGCCGCGGCCGGCGCTACAACCGCGAGACGCTCGAAATCACCTACAAGGGCAAGAACATCGCCGACATCCTCGACATGAGCGTCGATGAAGCCGCGCGCTTCTTCCGCAACGTGCCGCAGATCTGGGACAAGCTCGCCGCGTTGCTGGACGTGGGCCTCGGCTACGTCCGCCTCGGCCAGAACGGCACCACGCTCAGCGGCGGCGAAGCGCAGCGCATCAAACTCGCCGCCGAGCTCTCCAAGCGCGCCACCGGCCGCACGGTCTATATCCTCGACGAACCGACCACCGGCCTGCACTTTGCCGACATTCACACGCTGCTCGAAGTGCTGATGAAACTCCGCGACGCCGGCAACACACTCATCATCATCGAACACAACCTCGAGGTCATAAAATGCGCCGACTGGTTGATCGATCTCGGCCCCGAGGGCGGTGGCGGCGGTGGACGCATCGTGGCGAAAGGAACGCCGGAGGACGTGGCGCGAGTCGAGGGGAGCTACACGGGGAGTTATCTGCGGAGGATGCTGGGATGAAACAAACTCCAAACGCCAAACTCCAAACGCCGAACTCCAAACGGCCCGGGCGATCCGCTGCCACGTTCATTTGGCGTTTGGCGTTTGGAGTTTGGAGTTTGGCGTTCAGCGCCGCAGGCACCGCCGCCGCGGACAACGCCCTGCTCGCTGAAGCCCGCGCCGCCCTCGCCGAAAACCTCCCCCAAATCGCGCTCCAAAAACTCGCCGCCACCCCCGCCAGCCCCGACATCGTCTGCCTCCGCGCCGAAGCGCATCTCGCCGCCGGCCAGCCAGTCGCCGCGCTCAACGCGCTCGCGCCCATCGCAAAGACCGACCCGCGCGCCGCCTTGCTGCAAGCTCACGCATTCGCCCGCGCCGGTCGCTGGTCCGAGGCCCGCACTGCTTACACCCGAATCGCCGGCGAGGCCGACGCGCCGCTTTCCGCGAAGCTCGGCGTCGCCGAATCCTGCCAGGCGCTCGGCGACACCGCCGCGGCGATCGCCGTGCTCGAACCGCTCGCACGCGCAGACGGTGCGCCGGTGGCCGTGCGACTGCGACTGGCGGGACTCCAGGTTGAAGCCGGGCTGGGGACACGCGCGCGGGATGCGCTGGCGGCGATCAAGCTCGCCACACCCGACGATCGGCTGTGGGCGCGCTACATCGAAGGCCGGCTCTTGCTGCTCGAAAACCAGAGCGCCGACGCGCGCGGCGTTTTCGCGGACATCCTCGCGACGCAGGAGCACATGAGCGAAAACCTCTTCGTCGCCGCGACGCTCGGCGCCGTCGAGGCGAAGATCGCGCTGCAAGGCAATGAAGCCGCCGACAAGGAGCTGGAGACTTTCATCTGGAGGTATCCCGACAGTGCGTGGCTCGAGCTGGTCTTCCGCCGGCTCGACCAGATCTACGCCGTCGAACGCAACCCGCAGGAAGGTGAGCTTCAGAAATGGGCGATCAAACCGCAGCGACGCCGCGCCGCGCTCGCGCAGTTCTACGTCGGCAAGCTGCAGGTCCGTGAGCGAAAATGGGACAAGGCGCTCAAGTCGCTGGATACTTTTTTGGGAAGCTTCGGCACTCACTCCTTCGCGCCGTTCGCGCAGCTCCTGCGGGCGGACGTTTTCATTGAGCGCGACGACTTCGAGTCCGCCGTGCGCGCACTCGAGGCGGCGGCGCGAATCGCGGGTCGCGACGAAGCGCTGCGCGCGGAAGTGGAATTGCGCACGGGGCTCGTGCAGTTCCGGCAGCGCGAGTTCGTGCTCGCCGCGACGAGCCTCGAGCAGGCCGCGCAACGCCCGGGGCCGGCGGGTCGGGTGGCGCTCTATGATGCCGCGCTCGCGTGGTTGAACCAGGCGAACTACGAGCGCTTTTTCGACGCCTATCGGCGGCTGGGCGAGCGGGCCGCCAGCGGAGAATTGCGCGGGAACTTGATCCTCGAGGAGGGACTGGTCCGCGCGCGCCTTCGCGATCCTGCCGCGCGCGAGACGCTTCGCCGGTTCGTCGATCAATTTCCCTCGCACCCCCGCGTGGCGGAGGCGCGGCTCGCGGACGCCGAGATCGCATTCACCGCCGATCGGCTCGATGAAACCGCCCGATTGTTACGCGTCGCGAATGAAAAGCCGCGACCGGCCGAGGTGGACGACCGGACTGCGTATCTCGCGATCTTCCTCGCCGACGCGAAGAAACCGCGCGACGACGCCGAGGTGATCCGGCTCGCGAAAGATTTCCTGCGCGCGCGGCCCGCGTCCGCGCTCGTGCCGGAAGTGCGCATGAAACTGGGCGAGGTTTTTTTCCGCCAGACCGATTACCCGAACGCGGAGACGCAATTTGCCACGCTCGCGCAGGAAACGCCGCAGAGCGCACATGCGGAGACGGCACTCTTCCTCGCCGGACAGTCGGCGATGCGCACGATCAACACCGGCTCGACCGAGCGCGCGCTGGGATATTTCGACGAAGTCGCGAAGCGCAATGGCGCGCTGAAACTGCACGCGCGCGAGCAGCAGGCCATCGTCCAGAGCCGACTCGGCAAGGACGCGGAGGCGGTCGCGCTTTACGACTTGATCCTCGCGGCGAAACCACCCGCCGATGCGGACCTGCGCTCCGCGGCGCTCATCGGCAAGGGGGACATCCTGAGCCGCAAGGAGTCGCGGCAAATCGAGGAAGCCATCGCGGTGTTCGGCCAGCTCGGCGCGGACGACACGGCGAGTGTCGCGTGGCGTTTCCAGGCCCTCTACAAAAAGGGCCGCGCGCTCGACCAGGTCGGCCGCAAAGCGGAGGCGATCGCCGTGTTCAACGACGTGCTCGACCGCAATCTCGTCGCCGTCGAGCGCGAGTTCTTCTGGTTTTACAAGGCGGGCTTCGAGGCTGCGCGCCGATACGAGCAGCAGTCCACGTGGCCGAGCGCCATCGCCATCTACGAGAAGATCGCAAAGATCGAAGGCCCGCGCGCCGCCGAGGCGCAGACGCGCGCGAAGCAACTGCGCGTCGAGCATTTCGTCTGGAACTGAGCCGCGCTATTCGAGCCGATACAGCGAGGTCTTCGAGCGCAGGTAGAGCGCGCCATCGCTCACCGCCGGGCTGGCCATGAAGCCGTCGGCGAGCGTGTTCTCGGCGAGCTTCTCGAACTTCCGCGACGCGGCGAAGACGACGACTTTGCCCTCCTCGTTGCACGCCCAGAATTTCCCGTCGGCAAACAGCGGGCTGGCCGAGAAGTTCCCGCCGACGCGCTCGGTCCACACGACTTCGCCGGTTTTCGCGTCGAGGCAGTTGGCGATGCCGGCGTCGTTTACGAAAAACAGCGAGTCGCCCACGAGCGTCACGCTGGGCTTTTGCGGCGTGCCTTTTTTGTAGCGCCACGCGAGATCGGTTTCGGCGAGCACGCCGCTGCCGCCGAGCTTGATCGCGAGCAGGCCCGCCTTGCCGAAGCCCGCGGGAATGTAAACGATGCCGCCGCCAACCACGGGCCGCCCCGCGGCGCTGTGCGCCTCGCGCTCCTCGAAGCGCCACAGCTCCCTGCCGG